>CAZYDH010000054.1:0-1889 GCA_964645915.1 uncultured bacterium | reverse complement strand
CCAAGTAATTTTTCGACAAAACCACCGACACCCCATTCTTTCAATGGACCGGATAAGGTTCCAAAAACCGCGACTATAATTGCAAGAACAGCCATGTTCCCCAATACTAATCCATTGGTGGTTGTAAATAAATATTTAATTCTTGTTTTCAACTCACTCATGTAAGAGTCTCCCTTTCATCTTGTTCAAATTCTTGTAAGAATTTCGGATCTTTTAAAAAATCTTGTATTTTAACCGTAGTCAGCATTTTTTCCATCGCCATTTTTGGTTTATACCAATGTTGATGTAGTGTGCATTGTTCATTTCCTTCGCAAGGACTTGACCCGAGCAAACACGCATTAAAATTATCAATGCCATCGATAATTTTAATAATATCCATTAAATAAATTGGTTTCTGTTTATCTATCAGCCGATATCCACCGTACTTCCCTCTCTCTGATTCGACAAGTCCGACATTTAGTAATTTGGTCATCAACCGTCCTAAGTATTTAAAGGAGATATCAAATTTTCTGTGAAGCTCGTTAACCGAAATCAATTCTTGATCTTTTGTGTTTGCCAAGTATATTAATACTTGAATTGCATAGCCTGTTGTTTTTGAAATAATCATATACTACGTCCTAGTAGAATTTAAAAAACATAATTATTATCACCCAAAAATATTTTGGCTTTTTTATAAAATATTTACCGTCAATCCTTGACTAAATTTGTAACGTTTTTAATGATTTTGTATCTATTTAGAAACAACTTACAAATCGAATAGGAGAACCATCATGGTAGAACATTTAACAAAAGAAACATTTTTATCCAAAGTTTTCAATTTTGAAGAGAACAAAGAATGGAAATTTGAAGGAGAGCTTCCTTGCATTATTGATTTTTATGCAGACTGGTGTCAACCCTGTAAAATGGTCGCACCCATCCTGGATGAACTTGCAGAAGAATATAAAGGAAAAGTCAATATTTATAAGGTAAATACCGAGCAGGAACAAGAACTTGCTGGGGCGTTTGGCATTAGAAGTATCCCGTCAATCTTATTTGTCCCTGCAGATGATAAACCGCAGATGGCACAAGGCGCATTACCCAAAGAAAGTTTCGTCCAAGCGATATCGGATATTTTTAAAGTATCGTAAATATTATATAGTTTAATTTTAAAGTATATATCAGATAAATAATCCAATAAAAGAAAAGGAATTATCATGAGAATATTACTCCTATTAAGTTCGGTTATTTTTGGAGTATTTATGTCCTCCTGTACAACAACGGATGCGAGTTCAAATACTGCCGATTCAACATTAGAAACTGAATTACAGATCTCCGGTCAAGTGGTCAATGGATACCGTGTATTGAAACTGGATACAACGGATGAAGATCTTCATTTCACTGTGTATCGGGGAGATTACCTCAAATTTGCGTTACTCAATTATGAGTCTACAAACACAGAACTTACCTTAAGGATTCCAACATTAAATTTTGAGACGGTTCTTTCTGAAACGATTGATGAAAAACAGTTTTTTAAAATGAAAGTTGCCGGTGAATATGATTTTACTCTGGGAAATAAAGCAGGAATAATCAATGTGATTGAGCTTCGTGAAGCGAATTATCGTGAACTATCATCTCAAGAGGCAGCTACACTCATTCAAGATATTTCACCATTGATCGTTGATGTGAGAACACCCGGTGAGTATGCTCGTGGTCACTTAGAAAATTCAGTATTGATCCCATTACAACAATTCCAAAATCGCGTGGGAGAATTAGAAAAGTATAAAAATCAGCCAATCCTCCTCTACTGTGCCAGCGGAAATCGTAGTACGGTCGCTTCTAAAATACTTTTGAACATGAAATATAAAAATGTCATCAACCTTCGGTACGGAATTAAGGGTTGGAAAAAGGAT
>CAZYDH010000053.1:0-1976 GCA_964645915.1 uncultured bacterium | reverse complement strand
TAGAGCAGCGGACTCATAATCCGTTGGTTCGGGGTTCGAATCCCTGTGGGCCCACTATCAAGTTTCTCTACTGAAAGCCCCCGTTTCTCGGCGAGGATTTTGATATCAACAATTTGTGTTTATAATTATTCTTCTTCTTTTTCTCTTTAATAATCATTAATATTCTCAAATCAATACAGGAAGCGTTTATCAAAATAGGTATGTCTATATTAAAACAATTATTAATTCCCCTTGTGCTCGTAACAGGATTGTTCGCAAACGATACTCTCTGGATAGATATCGAAAACTCTCACATAACTTGGACAGGTCGTAAAGTTGCCGGTGAACATACCGGGACGTTGCAACTATCAAACGGATGGGTTATCATACAGAACAACCTAATCATAAACGGTAAGCTAATCTTTGATATGAAAAGTATCACAAATCTGGATGTGAAATCTCCAAAGTGGAGACAGAAATTGGAAGATCATCTAAAAAATGAGGATTTTTTTGATATAGCATCGTTCCCTGTTTCTTCATTGATTGTAAAGGGAAGTTCGAAACATATCCAAGAGGATTCAGAGCATAGTCATATTATTTTATCGGAATTAACGATCAAAGATGTCACAAAAGATATTTCTTTCCCATTGTCAATCCAAAAAAATAAAGATGTTTATACAGCCAAAGGAATCATTGATATCGATCGAACTGAATACGGAATACAGTATAAATCAGGTAAAATATTTCCAAGTCTCGGGGATAAGATCATCGAAGATATTTTTACAGTTCAATTTGAATTACGAACAAAATAATTAGATCAGCAATTCATGAAAAAATTATCACTCTTTACATTATGTGCATCTCTGGTAACAGCCCAACCCCCTTCAGGATATTACTCTTCCGCAGAAGACCTTGAAGGACAAGAACTCCGGCTTGCACTTCATCAGATCATAGACAACCACCAGGCGCAAAGTTATAGTTCCCTCTGGACACATTTTCAATCTACAGATCAAAAACCGAATGGGAAAGTGTGGGACACGTATTCGGATATCCCAGGTGGAACACCACCATACGAATATACTTTTGTGTCCGATCAATGCGGAAATTATAACAGTGAAAATGATTGTTATAACCGGGAACATTCTTGGCCGAAAAGTTGGTCAAATGATGACTATCCGATGAACACAGACCTTTTCCACCTTTATCCGACCGACGGTTATGTGAATGGGAGAAGGTCTAATTATCCGTATGGTGAAGTAAATAATCCCACTTGGACTTCGATGAATGGAAGCAGGGTTGGGCCGAACATTACCGCGGGTTATAGCGGAGTTGTATTTGAACCTATTGATGGGTATAAAGGAGATTTTGCTCGAACGTATTTTTATATGTCCACTCGGTATTACACTGAAGATGCAGGATGGGATGAAAATGATATGGTTGATGGCGCAGATTTAAAACCGTGGGCAGTTGCAATGTTGCTCGATTGGCATCATGAAGATCCGGTGAGTCAAAAAGAAATTAATCGAAACAATGCTGTGTTCGCAATTCAACAGAACCGAAACCCCTATATCGATCATCCCGAATGGGTGGATTGTATTTGGGATGGGGATTGCGATCTTTCGACAACCAATCTAGTCCCTCAAACTATAACAGCAATAAAAAATTATCCTAATCCTTTCAACCCCGTTACGACTATTCAAATTTTCACCGATAATTTTGTGATCGGCTCAGTTTACATCTGTGATATTTCAGGTCGAACCATCGACATCATTGTTGAAGACAACCTAATTTCCGGAGAAATTAGTTTTACCTGGAATGCGCAATCACACCCTAGTGGAATCTATTTTGTTCAGTTCATTTCTGAAGGCGTTATTCATACAAAGAAGATTGTGTTATTGAAGTAGAAATCTTCTCGGTTCGCACCTGAAAACACTCGTAAATTCAATGCATTTTTTAAACAAACCAATTAAGGATTTGATCATGAAAAATATGATAAT
>CAZYDH010000052.1:0-2102 GCA_964645915.1 uncultured bacterium | reverse complement strand
ATTAAAATCTATAAAAAATTCGATCAATTTCGTGGGGAGGCAAAGCTATCCACATGGATATATAGAATTACAAAAAACACGTGTTATAATCATCTTAAACGAGATAAAAAGTATCGCGATATGAATGAAATACCGGACCATCTATCAGGGACATCAACACCGGAGAGTGATTATTTAAGAACCGATACACATGTACAGGTTCGTAAAGCAGTAGGATCATTACCGGAAGATCAACGCCTGGCTATTTCATTGTATTATTTTCACGACCAATCATACACAGAAATTTCAGAAATAATGAATATCCCATTAAATACTTTAAAATCTCACATCTATAGAGCAAAACAAACTTTAAAAACGGTCTTAATAAAATGAAGCAAAAACAAGTAAATCTTAATGATCTATTTCAACAGTCTATGGTTGAAATACCTTTCCATACTCAACAGCAAATCGAAAACATACCAAAAATATATAAGGTGTGGGATTGGGCTCTCATTTTACAGGTCGCTTTTATTACTCCATTCGCACTGTGGGTGATAGTACAATTATCTCATATTATACCAAAATTCTTAACTTTTACTTATCAATTTGAACTTTTCACTCATGGAGAGGAATCTCTTTCTTTCGCTCTTCCAAATAGCATTTTCTTAATATGTATACTCGGATTAATAGCCATTCTTTATCCTGCTCTTAAAAAAGAGTATGTGTTAAGATAACTTCAATTTATTTTAAAATATTCCTTGCAAGCTATAGTGCTATAGTGTTACACTCTACTGTATCACTTAGCAAAATTATATGAAATTAGATTTTTCCGACAAAACACCCATTTATCTGCAAATTGCAGATTTGATCCGCAATGCTATTCTCACCAAAGCAATTGTAGAAAATGAGCCAATCCCTTCTGTTCGTCAATTAGCGGTTGACTATGGCATTAATCATCAAACTATTTTAAAAGCAACCCAGATCTTGATCAATGAAGGGATAATTGAAAAAAAACGTGGTCAGGGATTGTTCGTAACTGTTGGTGCGGTGAATACTTTACAAAAACTCACATTAAAATCCTTTATCGAGAAAGAAACTCCTACATTCATTGATCGTGCAAAATCATTAAATATGAACAAATCTGAAATCATTGAAATAATTAATAAACAATTTGAGGAATAGAATGAATGATCTAGTCCAATTAAACAATGTCAATAAGCAATTTGGTAATACAAAAGCACTTGATGGAATCACCTTAAATATTCCAAGCGGACGAATCGTCGGTTTAGTTGGTCCGAACGGCGCCGGAAAAACAACCCTACTCAGATCACTAACCGGATTAATTGATTATGAAGGACAAATTTCAATCCTTGGAACTGAACCAAAAATTGATCGCCCTCAACTGATGAACAAAACAGGTGTGATCCATGACATTGCAGTTTTACCTCCTTGGATGACGGTAAAACAAGTTCTGAAGTTTCAAGAAAACACACACCAAGGCTTCCATCGAGATCGTTGTGAAGATATGTTAAAAACAACAGATATTACCTTTGATAAAAAAATAAAGCATTTATCTAAAGGAATGAAAACTCAGCTTCATCTCGCAATCGTTTTATCCACAGAAACACAATTACTCATTTTGGATGAACCAACGCATGGACTGGACATCATCTTTCGCAAACGTCTTTATTCTTCTGTTCTTGAGGATTATTTTGATGAGACAAAATCTGTCATTATTTCTACCCATCAAGTGGAAGAAGTCGAGCATATTCTTACCGATGTCATTTTTATCAATCATGGAAGATTGATCCTATATGAATCAATGGATGCTTTATTGGAAAGATTTGTGTTGCTGACTGTAAAAAGAGATGATGAAGAAAAAATACAGAAAATGAAACCACTAACAAAAAGTACAATTCTTGGGAATAACATATTTCTTTTAGAAAATCCCGATCGAGCAGAAATTGAAAAACTTGGTAAAATATCAACCCCATCCGTAGCTGACATATTTATGGGTCTGATCGGAGGTGTATCATGAGTCGCTTTTTTGCATTAATAACACGTGAATATTGGGAATGGAGAAAAGTTATATTTGGAACGTTGGGTGTGTTTTCATTTCTCCT
>CAZYDH010000051.1:0-2507 GCA_964645915.1 uncultured bacterium | reverse complement strand
TCAAAACTCTATTGTAAATCCTCCAACAGGCATCGTTTTATATTGCCATACTTCACCTTTGGTCCCATTATCACCATATTGATAATCCCAGATATTATCTTTGTTGTAAATATTCATAATATCAAAGTAGGTGACCAAATTAATTTTATTGAACATATATCGTCGGATAAACATAATATCCAGACGATGATATTCCGGATATCGCGACGAGTTCCAATCGGTTTCGATTGGCTTCCAATTTCGAAGTTCAGGAAAGTATTCTCGTGGAGTATATGGTCTGCCGCTGTTATAAGCAAATCGAAAACTAACTTCCACTTCATCGGCCAATGGATTAATGACCCCAAAAATGTTGGATGTGATTTGATACCACTTTTCATTTTTCAGTTGTTTGTACCAATCCGCTTCATGAAATTTCTTTTTCCATCCACCCACCGCCGTAAGTTGATGTCTCACATCGTAATCCCAGTCATACCAATCTCCTTCCATAGGGGGATCTCCAGGTTGGGAACTACCATATAATCTCCGTACGTCTTTCCCCTGTGAATGACTCCAAGCGTAACTAAAAATTCCATGCCAATTTCTTATAAGTTTTTTCTGCAAAAAGATCTCGATTCCATAACTTCTGCCTTCACCTTCATTAAGCCAATGTTTTACATGCTCAAGGGTGTCGGGAAATGTTTCCATCGGATGGGTCCAATAATAATGTGTCGGAATATTATCGTATTTTTTTATGTAAGTTTCAATTGATGCTCTAAAATCCGTTCCAATATATCTTTCAATTCCCAAAACGATCTGATCGGAATATCTTGCATTCAGTTTACGGTTTTTTTCTGATCGTAATATCATGTAGTTATCAGGGTATTGATATTGTCTTCCGACGCCCAGATGTATTGTGGTTACAGGGCTTAACTTTGTTTTACAGTTCAATCTCGGAGATAGTAAAAATTCATCAGTAGCTAAGAAATAATCTCCTCGCAAACCGGAGTTCAATGTGGTTCTATTACCTATTTGCATTTTCCATTGTGCATATGTGGCAAATTTCCATTCATGAGCACTCACCTTAAAAACAAATTCCGGTTGAATATTTGTAATATCCGTTACCGTTGGATGTTCCACCAACCACGCTCCGTCAATCCAGTTGGTTGTATCATAAATGAATGTCGTATCTGCTTCTGCCCATTCATCATAATCCATATCTAAATTTTTTATAGATCCACCCATAGTCAGTGAATGACTACCCATGTTTATATTCCAATTCGATTTTAGTGTGTACTCTATCATATTATTATCTCGAGTAAACCAAACATCGTCACGATCCCCTGTGTTATACACCCAACTGTTTGAATATTTTTGAACAGCAGAAAACGTTGTTAAACCATAGCCTAATCTTCCCAATAATTTTTTGAGACCAACTCCGGCTACAAGCGTATTTCCCTCATGGTCTACACTTTCAGCACCATAAGTAACAACATCGTTCTCTGCAACGATATTGATCTCATCAAACCCCGCAAGACCATTTACGATCAAACGAAGATCGGGTTTGATATCATACACAAGTTTAAGTTGATGACTATTGTATCTTGGAATAGCAGTCATCCCTGTACTTTTTATAATGAAATCCAAGTAACTTAATTTACTGCTAACTAAAAATGATCCTTTCCCATTGAACAGTGGGCCTTCAGCATTATATCCGATCCCTGCCATGGACATATCCACATCAAATTCGTATCTGTTTCTGGAGCCTTCTCGAAGAGCAATATCCATCACACTGGAAGCTTTATCTCCATATTTTGCAGAAAATGCACCCGGAGTAAATTCTATCTGTCGAGTGAATAATGTATTGACCATATTGACGGGACCTCCGCCTGCGCCTTCAAAGCCAAAATGATTGGGATTAGGAATCTCAATATCGTCCATCAGGAACAAGTTTTCTCCTGGCAATCCTCCTCGAGTTATGATCTCATTTTCCTGATCCGTTGCAGCTGTGACAGATGGTAATGATTGTACAACACGCTGTATATCATATACCCCGCCAGGGTCGCTTCGTATTTCGACATTATCCACATGTAGCGTACTAATTGTAGCTGCGGTAGAACGAGTAAATGTTTCTCCGGTCACTTCGATAGCAGCAATTTGGATGGGTTTTGCGACCAATTCTACTTCAATAATTGCCGGACGTGCGATCGTCACTGGAAGATTTAGATATTGTTGAGATTCGTATCCAATCATCGTAATTCGAACATGACGTGAACCAGTAGGAATATTATCTATTATAAACCGTCCTTGATGGTTGGTTGCTGCACCTAACTCAGTGTCAATAACCATCACATTTGCACCTATTAAGGGTTGTTGTGTAGCTACATCACGGATCGTTCCATTGATCTGTCCTGTCTGACAAAAAAGTAATCCATTCACCATTACGATAGTTATTAGTGATCTCATGATTTTTACCTTTATAACTTGAATTATTCATCAGTATGACGACATTGTTCACAAGGATTTCCTAT
>CAZYDH010000050.1:0-3315 GCA_964645915.1 uncultured bacterium | reverse complement strand
ATGAGTTCCAATCTTGGGAATTGGAGAATGGTCAAGATTTTCGATACCAATTTCAATTACGTAGATATGGCGGTGATTTACAAGGGATTATCGATAAATTAGACTATTTACAAGATTTAGGAATTAATGCTATTTATCTGAATCCTGTGTTCGATTCTCCCTCATCACATAAATATGGTGCAGCATATTATCATCATATAGATAGATATTTCGGTCCAGATCCGATTGGAGATCTTGAAATAATGATATCTGAAGAGCCTAATGATCCAACAACTTGGAAATGGACGTCAGCCGATTTATTATTTTTGAACCTTATTGAACAAGTTCATCAAAGAGATATGCATATTATTATTGATGGAGTATTTAACCATGCAGGGATCACATTTTGGGCATTTCAAGATGTGATTGAGAATCGTGAGGACAGTCCGTATTATACATGGTATTCAATTGAAGGGAATGGATTGGAAGACCACTCGCATTTAAATGATTATCGAAATCTACCTTCAGAATTTAATCCAAAAGGAAAACCTCCTTTAAGTTATAAAGGTTATGTAGAAGACTTACCCGCTTTCCGACAGAATAATAATGGACCTATTCAACCTGTTCAAGATCATTTTAAAGCAATTGTATCCAGATGGATGGATCCAAATAATGATGGAGATCCATCAGATGGAATTGACGGATGGAGGTTAGATGTTGCAGAGCGAATACAATTATCCTTTTGGAATGTATTTAACAAGTGGGTAAAAGATATTAATGAAAATGCCTACATCACCGGAGAAGTTTGGTGGGAGGATTGGTGGAATAATAAACAATTTAATGCGTCCCCATGGTTAGAAGAGGATCGATTTGACGGAGTGATGAACTATAGATTTGGCGATGCAATGTTTCGTTTCTTTATCGACCAAAACCAAAGAATATCTTCTAAACAATTGGATCAATTATTATCAGAAGTCAGAGAAGAATATCCTCCATATTCAATGTATTTAATGCAAAATTGTCTGAGTAGTCATGATATGGAACGTTTTGCGTCTGCAGTGGTTAATCCGGATCGATGGATTGATCATGGGAATAATCCATGGTGGAATAAAGAATTTAAAATTAACAAACCGAATTCGAAGCAAAAACATATTCAAAAAACTATTTTATTATTTCAGTATTCGTATGTGGGAGCTCCTTATATATATTATGGTGACGAAGTGGGAATGTGGGGAGCTGATGACCCGGATTGTAGAAAACCCATGCTTTGGAATGAATTTGAGTATCTTCCGGAAAAAACACATCCTTGTGATCATTTAGATTGTTCTGGAACACGGGTAACAGATGAAGTATTTGTTGATGAAGATCTCTTACAGTACTATCAATCACTAATTCAATTAAGGAATAAATATCCCTCTCTAAGCAGAGGGGAGTACAAAACTATTTATGCTGACAAGGATCTATTTATTTTTTCAAGGACATTGGAAGAAGAAATAATTATTGCAGCGTTTAACGGATCAGATAAATCAAAATCGATCCCGGGAGATATTTTAGATAATTTCTTGAATAAATCATCTGTAATTTTTGGAACCGATGATGAACAAATTCAAGGTAAATCAGGAAAACTGTATAAAAAACTATGAGAAGTATTAAAATAATCATTCTAATCACTGCCCTAATATCCGGTCTTTTCGCCGGAACATCGGGGAAAATATCCGGATCAGCAGTTGATAAAAAAACCGGACTTCCTCTCATTGGATGCAATATCATTGTTGATGGAACGAATCTTGGTGCTGCAACTGATGTCCAGGGAAATTATTTCATCCTAAATGTTCCTCCCGGAGAATATACCGTAAGAGCGATGATGATAGGATATACAACAGTTCGTATGACCGAAGCAATCGTCACAGTTGATTTGACAACTCAGCTTAATTTCACGTTAGATGTTGAAGCTGTCAAAGGTGAAGAGGTTGTTGTCGTTGCTAAAAAACCTACAGTCAGGCTTGACCAAACATCGATGACTTCTGTTTTAGATGCTAAAACTCTAGAGAACCTTCCAGTAGCAGAAGTCACAGACGCAATCGGACTTCAAGCGGGGATTGTAAGAGATAATGGAGGAGGCCTTCATATTCGAGGGGGAAGAAGTGGAGAAGTATCTTTTTGGGTTGATGGTATTTCGACAACAGATTCTTATGATGGAAGCAGTGTAGGACAGGAAATTCAGAATAGCTCTGTTCAAGAACTTCAAGTGATCAGTGGTACATTTAATGCAGAATATGGTAACGCAATGTCAGGGATTGTCAACATCGTTACCAAAGATGGACAGGACAAACTCGAAGGTGGGTTGGAAATCTATGGTGGAGGGTTCCATACTTATAAATCAAATTTATATACAATATCTTCTCCATTTACATCATGGCAATCGTATGAAGATGTGAACGGTGATGGTCAATGGAATGAACCAGAGTGGTTCAATGACCTAAATGGAAATTTGAAATGGGATTATAATGAGCCTTATGATGATGAAAATGGTAATGGCGTTTTTGATGCGGGTGAGCCTTTAAATAATGACCTTGGTCCAGATGGACTTGCCGGAGACCCAATGGATAATGGATCAATGGTTCCCTCTGTATTTAGTAATAATAATGGACAAAAAAATGAACCCAGCTATGGTGAAGGGGATGGCATACCTCAATGGGGAGAACACGAATTTTCGCTTGATAACAATGGGTATGTAGATAAACTGAACATTGCTTTAAATCCGTTTCAGATTAAAAACATCAATGCTCATTTAAGTGGACCGGTACCCTATTTGAGTGATTGGTTAACTTTTTATACCAATGTTCGATATTTTAATACCACAAACAAGTTTTACGGGAAACGGTTATTTCAATCAAATGGAATGTTTTTTGGAGATCAAGAAATCATACCAATGGCCCCATTTAGTAAATTAACCTCACAATTTAAACTTACACTTAAACCCACTCCGAAACTGAAATTAGCTTATAGTCTATTTTATGCTGAAAAAGAGTATAAAAACTATGATGCGAGTTATAAATATATACCAGACGGATTAATGAATCGATTTGAGAAAGATAAATCTCATATCGTAACTTTAACACATAGTTTGTCTTCTAAAACGTATTATGAAATTAAATTTATCGATTTCTCTTCTGCCTATTGGGAGCACTTATATGAAAGAGTTGATAATGTTCCATTTGAAGCAATAACCGTAAAGGGTGAAGGCTGGGAACAAGATTCTTTAGAAATATTTAATGGTTTTGCCCTGCCCCCACAAACTGGACCAGTATTAGAGTTAGTATTGTAAGTTAACAT
>CAZYDH010000049.1:0-3833 GCA_964645915.1 uncultured bacterium | reverse complement strand
CAGACGGCAGTTTTTGCTTCCGCAGAACGCCTACCGGTGCTGTAAATTTGATCTAATGCATCGGAAAGAGCATCGCAATCTCCTGTACTGATGGAATGATGTATGGTTTCGATTGGGTCTTTATAAGTATTTTTCATAGGAAATCCTTTCGTTAATTTAGGGGAAAATGTTTATCCATTCCCAAAATATCCGTTATTGAAAACAACTGTGACATATCTTATATGAAATGATAATGAATCTTGATAAATCAGCACCTGAGAGTGCGATGTTAAAATAATAGAGGAAATGAATTATGAATAAAATAGTAAAGACAAAAAGTGGTACAAAAATAGAATGGGCAGAACAGTCCTGGAATCCAATCGTCGGATGTGAACAGATTACAAGAGGATGTAAGAATTGTTATGCGAAATCAATGCACAATCGGCATTTAGGCAATCCAAAACAACCTAAATATATCAAACCATTTAATCATGTTGTTGAGTGGGAAAATGAACTTAGAAAACCATATGATTGGAAGAACCCTCTCGTAGTTTTTGTGTGCAGTATGAGTGATTTATTCAATAAAGATGTATCAGAAGAATTCATCAGAAAAGTGTTTAAAATTATGAATGATTCCCACCATCAATACAGAGTTTTAACCAAACGAAGTGAAAGGCTGAAAGAATTAGCTCCTACCCTGAATTGGACACCGAATATTTGGGCAGGTGTTACGGTTGAAAGCGGAAAGTATTTATCCAGAATTGACGATTTAAGAGATGTCCCCGCCACAGTAAGATTTCTGTCCGTTGAACCCCTCATTGATGATTTAGGTGAAGTGGATCTGACTGGTATTCATTGGGTAATTGCCGGTGGTGAATCTGGAAATTCACTAAAAAGTCTCAGAAAAACGGAATGTGACTGGGTTGTTAATATCAAAGATAAATGCATAAAAAATAAAATCCCTTTCTTTTTTAAGCAGTGGGGCCGTGAGGAATTCAATCCCGATCCGAATGATCCAACTA
Source organism: uncultured bacterium (assembly GCA_964645915.1). Classification (GTDB taxonomy): domain Bacteria; phylum Fidelibacterota; class Marinisomatia; order Marinisomatales; family JACNKV01; genus JACNKV01. Next base: position 2,832 of record CAZYDH010000049.1, on the reverse strand, counting down.
TCCCGAAAAGAGGAGTAAAGACAAATGAACACACTCCTAAGGGCGGTCATTTAATAGATGGTGTAGAATACAGCGAAGTGCCTGAATTTGTAGAATACTGGGGGTTAGATGTCGTTCAGGAAGTAAAAGATGAAATCGATGTTTTAGATCAAGCACTGAAAAGATCTATTAAATCCTTTTCCCAGTCTTGGATTGCTATAGGAAAATCATTAACAACTATTAAAGAAAAGATCGATGAATGTGGAACAGGAAGAAAATATTGGCAGACCTACCTTGGTGTAGATTCTTTTCAGGATTATTGTCAGAAAAAATTACAATTTTCTAGGGAAGCAGCCACTCAAATGCGTCAGGCTTTTACAATCGTTCAATCTGTTAAACCAAAACTGTTGGAAGGTGATGTTGAAAAAATTCCATCGTATACAAAATTACGTTCTTTGGGTCCACACATTGACAAGATTAAAGAAAAACCTGAAAATTATTCAGACCTGCTTGATACTGCATTTGATATTTCAACGACAAGGGAAGAATTAAATAAAAAGCTACGGAATTATTTTCCCAATCCAATTAAATCAGTTAAGCCAACACCGGTTAAACAAAATATATTTGACTGGGAGGAATATCTGGAAGAAGTGGAAGAGAATATCAGTCGTGAAATTCGCGAAGATCAACAGAGCAGTCTTAGAAAAATAATGGGAGAAATAAAGCGGTTACTTAATTTACTGTAATGACTGTGTACCCGGGTACACAGTTCCTTCTGGTAGGCTTGCTCTGTCAGACTCTGCCAATTCACAGTATTCCCTGCATATGGGAGTAAAATGGAATCTACTTTGACTCCGGTGTTCACAAAACAGCATCCAAAACAAAGAATAATTATAATGACCGAGCGCCCAGCGGTTTGGCGTTATTCGTCTTCAGGAAGGATCAGATCATCACCGTTTAGAAGATGCTCGATAATATCTGATGCTTCCTGTCGGGTGAGTTCTTTGCCGGATTCTTTCCCAAGGGTAATGGAGATGTGTAAACCAATCCTCCGATAAGCATCATCACCGTAAATATCCTGTGAAAGATTGAAGATGTAATCCAGCTGCTTCACCGAGGCTTTCATCGGTGGATTAGAGAAAGAGTTAAGGGTGTTTTCTTCAACCGGAATTTCTTCAGCATTGGTGGGAGCCAGTCCTGCCATCACTGCCAAGAAGCTAAGCGGAATACGATACGCTTTCCCAGTTGCTCTTGTGATCGCCATAGATTTGATACTATACTCAGGAGCATCTTTCCATTGATTTTCCTGAGAACTGCAAAGGGCTTCACCGGCAGCGACAATACTATTTCCATGTCGCACTTCTACACGGGCTTCGTAAACTGTTTCATTGGTTCTATCAATTTTCCTGCTATACTTAACAACAGGAAACAATCCAAGTGTAGCACCAACAGTGGTCCACCATTCCACCTTTGGATACTGCTTACCTCTTATCTCAGAGATAAAGGCAGGACCCGTACATTGATTGGCCATTATTTGAACAATCTCTTTCATTTCTTCCATCGCTTTCTTTGGAGAACGGGAGAAAAGAGCGGATCCTTTCTCAGTGGTAGGGATCATTAACACTTGATCCATTTCACCGTTTGAATCGAGTTGAGTATTTTTCTTTTTTTTCATGGTATTTCCTTTCTATTAAATAAGTCCTCTATCAGCAAAAGAGGTATACGTTGTCCCTGCAATGATAAGATGATCGTGAATAATAACATCGATTGTAGCGCAGGCGTCTTTAAGTTTCTTTGTGATAGAAATGTCGTCTTTAGAAGGATTCGGATTAGCTGACGGATGGTTGTGCGCAATTACACAAGCCGCCGCTCCATATTCAACAATCTTTCGGATGAGTTCACGAGGATAAACAGCCGAAGTTGTTAGCGATCCTTCAAATAGGATCTCGGTCTTGATTACTGCGTTTTTTCCGTTGAGGAAGATAACAGCAAACTGCTCTTTGTAAGGATCAGTGAAGAAGGGTCGAAGGTGAAGGATCACATCATCAGCAGAGGTAATTCTTTCTCCTGATTGGAGCGTAAAGCGTTTGATGTATTCTGACTGTAAATTGCTGTCCGAGATGATGGATAGGTTCATGGGGTTTCCTCTTATTTGGTGGGATTAATAAAAAAGTGCTGTGTAAAGACCGAACCCATAGGTAGAGCCGGTAAATCATGGTGAGTCGATTCTAAGGGGTGTTTTGGGCGTTATTTGGGGGTTCTGGCGTGGTTTTTGTTTGAGTTGAGGCTTAGAAGGATTTATCTTGTATTGTACATTTTATTATTCTTACACTTTACCAAGCCTTTTGGCTTATAGTTATTTGACAGGTATAAGGTGTAGGTTTGTAACCATTTTGTATACATAGATGTTTTGTGTATTTTGCCGAGAATACACCGTACAGACAAAAACATCGAGAAAATTATCACGGTTCCTTATTTGAGTTACAAATGAAAATAAACCTGACAAATAACGATGACATATTGATATTGAATCCGGTGGGTTCCAAGACCACGAAACGGATTCCAAAGAGCTGTACATATACAGCACCGGGTAAGTACACCCCATTTTTCGTTAAGAATATTTTGAGTAAATTAGCAAATATGTTTATACGGCTGTTTTTGCAGTATAACAATATTGAAAAAGAGAGTCATTATTGGTGTAACTACAGTAATGGCTATAAGTTAGAAGAAAATAATAAAATATGTATATACTGCAATTTGAGTGTGATATACACTTTTGGCTAAGTCGTATATACATGGTTAGGCGATTGAAAAGGCACCAGATATGGAACCAATAGGCAGAATACATACACC
>CAZYDH010000048.1:0-3890 GCA_964645915.1 uncultured bacterium | reverse complement strand
TCTAAATTGGGTCCACGAATGACTTCCCAGTTATTTCGTAGCCAAATTAACCGTTTATAGTAATTATATAAGTCACTTCCAAAACTGTAATCCAGGTTTTCCCATTGAAGAGGTTGTGGAATGATATACCCACTTGGGTCACGGCTAAATCCATTTTGACCAAATTCCTGACCATGATATAACATTGGAGTTCCAGCTCCCGTTAACAAAGTAGCCGCCCCTAGTTTTGATTTCAGTCCGGCTTCTGCACTGTTAAATCCTTGATAATGTGTTGCTTCATAGATAGTTCGAGGTTCATCATGGCTCTCAAAATAATTCAGAGGACCGGTATGAGATGTGTGGTCTTGACTCCACCACTGAATTTGACCTTGAACTGAATACATGTTGAGAGACAATTCCATCAGATTATCGAACATTGTATGGTAGTATGAAAAACTCCATCCGCTGTCAAAGTCTGAACCATTTATTTGGTAAGGATTATCTTCTTCGGCAATTAAGATCAGAGAGGGGTCGATGTCATCCAGCATATCGGCATAATATGAAGCCCCATTTGAATCACCACCCCAGCCCATTCCGGCTGTATGATCGAAACGAAAACCATCGATATGATAATCATTGATCCATGTTAATAATGCATCGGAAACGTGTTTCCATGCACGATATTGACGTCCGCTTACTTCGTGCCAATGTTCAAGTTTATATCCCCATTGAGACTCTTGGTTATGGAAATAAGGGCAGTGATCATAATTATGATCTTCGTAATCCCAACTATCAAGAGGTTGATAAAGTACAAATAATGGTGCTGAACCCCACATATGATTGAATACGACATCCATCAGAACAGCAATTCCATTCTGGTGAGCAAGATCAACTAATTGTCTTAACTCATCCGGTGTACCGTAACTACTTTCAGGAGCCATATAGAAAGTTGGGTTATATCCCCACGAGTATCCGCCTTCAAATTCATTCACAGGCAGTAATTCGATTGTGTTAATTCCAAGATCAGTGAAGTATCCTTCCTCAAGCTTATCGATTACATCTTGAAATGTCCCATGGATTTCACCATCACTGGCGAAATCTCCGACATGAAGTTCATACACAATGACTTCAGATTGCGGTGGACGGGTAAAATCTGCGTCATTCCATGCGTATGCTTCTCCACCTACGGTAAATACGGTTTTGGCGTGCTCATAAAAACCGCTTTCCCATTGTCCGGTTGGATCGGTCCATGTTACATCTTTTGACCATGGATCAGCGATGATCTTTTCATCATCTACATTGTATTGATAGAAGTGTTCTCCATCGACAAGATCCGTTTGATACCACCAAAGTGTATCACCGGATAATTTCATAAGTTCGCCGTTAGGGAAATCCTGATTCCAACTGCCTTTCATTGCAACGAAATATTTATAGGGAGCAAAGAGTGCAATCGTTACGGTGTTACCATCAATATTCACTCCATCAGTCACTCCGGCTGGTACCGGTTCTTCAACAATGTTAGAAAGAATAAAAAGATTTCTAAAAAGATAACTCACTGTATTATTAGAACCATGAGCAATAGCTACAATGGAAGTGTGTCCAAATTCATTGGGACCGGGAGTCCATGTCGTTTCAAAAGGTGAACTGTTATCTTCTCCAATATATTCTCCATTTGCCCAAAATTCTATATATTCAGCATCTCCGATTAAAGAAAGATTTACATTTCCAGTCACTTGAGAACCTTCAGCAGGGGTTGGACTCACAAAAAATACATAAGGATCTCCAGCTTCATAATCATAATCAATGTAAATATCATAATACATAATTTGACCGTTATTACCTACATCCCAATTTCCATCATCCCAACGGATTCTGAATTTGATAGAGCGAACAATCTGATTGCCTTCAAGAAAAGGTCCAATATTAATACCTAAAGTGTTGGTTCCTATCGATGAAAGTGGTGAAAATATTTCTCCATTTTCAGAGTAAGTACCATCCGGCCAATATGATTCTATAGGGGCAACATGTCCATTTCCTGCATCTACAGTCCAAGAAATTTCACCACCCTGAGAAACATTATTTAGCGTGATCGATACAATATCTTCAGGACCCGGATAAAAAGGTGTCCAATAATAATTTAGACTAATATGCCAATCGATTCCGATTCCACCATTGTTATCCCAGTTTCCATCCAGATCCGTAAACACAAAATCAATTGTTTCCGCTATTTGAGGTATACTATAAGTATATTGCCTCCAATCCGAACCAACATCCGGCGCTGAGGTCATAGCATAGTCATTTGTATTTTGCCATCCATTATATCCCAAATGTATGTACACCGGGTTTGTGTTATTGGGTAAAGCCCCTTCAACAACATTGTAATAAATGGTAATATCACCTCCGGGAACTGGAATTTCAGGTTCCCAGAAAACGACATCTTGTGCCCATAATGATGTAACGGAAACAAGGATACCAATAAATATATTTTTCATCAAATTACTCCTTGATGTTAACCTCAGTTGAGAGGTGTTTGAACCAAGTAAAATAGAGGATCGTAGATAAAATGATTAAAACCACTCCAAGGACAAAAACATTCATCCAGGTTTTAAAAATAATACTCATCATAAACAAAAAGAAAACGACTTGCCAAGGTACTGCGAGAAACGTTGAGAAGATATCTCTACGATTTTCAGAATCAATTGCTGAAATCTCTTCAGAGGATAATTGAGATTTAAATCTTCCCCAAGTACCGAAAGGTCGAGTGTTTTGATAAAATGCTGCTAATGACTTATCGTCAATGGGTTCAGTTAGTAAAGTTCCAAAAACAGTTCCGATCAGCGAAGCAGATGTTGCAACCGCAAACATTGCGTATTCCGTCACACCTTCTGGTGCGATGGCTTTGAAGACGATGGCTGCTATCATTCCGGAGAATGTACCCCAAACAAATCCCCATCCATTCATTCTACTCCAATACCAACGTAGCAACATCGGGATAAGTAATCCGGAGCCGATACTCATCGTGATCCAACCCCAAATGGAATTGATATTTTTAAAGACCAGCATAAGTCCCAGACCAAGGATTACGATCAAAACTGAAGCAAAATAACTTTGCAACATCAATTTCTTTTCAGATGCCTTTGGGTTAATATACCGTTTATAAATATCTTTTACCCAATAAGCGGCTCCGGCGTTAACCGTTGAATCGAATGTTGACATCCCTGCAGCCATTAGACCTGCTACGAGAAAACCTTTGATACCAACAGGTAAAGTTTCCACCACAGCGGGGAGGACCAACTCAGGATCCGTGATTTTACCGCCTAATGACACACCGATCACCGCAATTGCACCGATAAATATCCATCTGAATGATAACAAGAATACCCAGAATGCACTTAACAATCCGGCTTCTCTATCATCTTTTGCAGCGAAATATCGTTGAAGCATATAATTGCCGGTTCCACCTGATCCTTCGAGAATCACTTTCATCAGATAGAACATGATCGCTACACCAAAAAGATTATATATGGAATATTGAGAATATTGATCAATAGATAACGTCGAAGAGGGGACAATACTTGTCCATTCTTTCAAAGTAGTTGAGAATCTTTGAAATCCACCACCAGCACTTTCCATCATTGGAAGCGATATTGTAAATTCCTCAGGAAGTGTGATTCCAAAGGCCCGTATCGCCATATATGAAATAGCAGCAAAAATAAGGAAACCTTGAAATACATCAGTCCAGACAACACCATAAAGACCGGAAGCAACTGTATAGATCATTGCAACGGAGATAAGTAATGTTGCAGCCCAAAATTCAGAAGGCAGTCCTAAATAGTTTTCTATTCCAAGAAATGTATCCAGAAATTTTCCGCCGCCAAGAGCAAAATATGTTACCATCGCAACGGTCATAA
>CAZYDH010000047.1:0-3988 GCA_964645915.1 uncultured bacterium | reverse complement strand
ATAATTATTAATGTTATATCATATGTACTCGATAACGTAGTTTACGAATGGTATAAATAAACAGATAATTAGCATAGTAAAAGAAATATGAAAAAACTAATCATTGGGATATATATATTTGTTTTTTGGTTAATTCTTCCGCTAATACTTGTTTATAGTGCTATCTATATCAGTCAAGTATATAAAACGGCAGTTGATCTCAATGTGTTCTGGAAGTATGTTGGAATTGGTGTTATTCTGATATCAATAATTCAGTTGATAAAATCTATATATCATTTTCATCAGGTTAGCAGTGAACTTCCGGTATCAGCAACACCACCAAAAGTACTGATTCAATATGGTGTCTATGCAATTTGGCGACATCCAATTTATCTTTTTTATTTCACATTGTGGATAGGAATTGCCTTAACATGGGGACATCAAGCCTTACTCTTTGTTATTTTACCCATCTTTCTTATGTTGATAACCTTTTATGGTTTTATTGAGGAACATTTCTTGATAAAACGTCACGGTGCTTCTTATAATAGATACAAAAAGCAAAGTGCTTTGATCCTCCCCAGATTACCGCAATTGTTAAAGTTGTTTGTTAAACCCCTCTTTAAATGGTATTTTAATTTTACCGTAATCAATCAACATAACATTCCCAAAACTTCACCCTTTATTGTTGTATCCATGCACCGTAATTATTTGGATCCGTTTTTTATTTCGGCTGCCTTACCATATTCTATTACATACATCACAACACATGAAGTATTTCGTAAACCAATATCAAAATGGTTATTTAATAAATTTCATTCAATACCCAGAAAACGGTTTAAAGTAGATATGGAATCTGCTAAACAAATCATTAAGACGCTTAACACGGGATCTGTGTTAGGAATATTTCCAGAAGGAGAGCGATCTTGGACCGGTAATTCTCAGAGTTTTAAAAAGGAGACTCTTCATTTATTGAATCGCTTTAGACATATTCCAATTCTACCGGTTCGAATTGAAGGCAATTATCATGCTTGGCCCAGATGGGCTTCAAAGTTTAGAAAGTGTCCAATTCGATTAACGATTGAAAAACCTATTCTGATACAAGATATCCATGATCTACCAGAAATTGAGAAAGTATTAACATCTGCTATTTTACCAAACGATGATCAATGGCTCTGTAATAGCCTAAATCTTACTGACGATATACGAAAAGTGTTGTATCGGTGTCCGGTTTGTCTAATGGAGTATAAACTCAAAATAAAATCCGGGATAGAGTTCCATTGTGAAAATTGCTCTACAGTTTATAAAATGAAGCAAAATTATCATATTCAATATCACTTGGATGAAAAGATTGTCGAGAAAACAATTAATGAATTATATGAGGACATTAAACTAACCTCTAACCATCTTCCGTTTAAGAATTCACATGGATCTCTATGGATAGAATCGGATAATCAATTCAAGACGTGTAAACATGGATTAATATCTATCGATGAAAACAATCTTAATTTTAAGAGTGAGAACAGTGAACCGTTATATATTTCACTAAAAGATATTCAATCAGTTACGACTGAAAGTAATTGTAAACTTCAAATCTATCTTAGATCTTTAGATCAACTTTATCAACTTACTTTTGATAGAGATAGCGTACTCAAGTGGCAGGATATGATTTGTATAACTTTAAAACATTATCACGGAAGGTCTGTTAATGTACGGTAATCAGATCACTAAAACTAATTTTACTGATAGATATCCACGGTTGAAGAACCGATTATTCTCGTCGGTTCATTATAAAGTGCTAGACTGTTTCGATTGGATTGATCGTAATACATCATTGGGGCCATACATTTCTAAAATAAGTAGACGATATGTAGGTGGATTTCTTTATTCAATTAAAATTGAATTAAACAGAAGTTGCAATCTGAATTGTGCTATATGTTATGTTGACCGTGAACAAATGGAATTGCCAATCGATACCGTAAAAATTATTCTCAATTCTTTAAAAAACACAGGAGTAAGGATTGAATTACTAGGAGGTGAGCCACTTCAATATCATTCTATCTTAGAAGCTATCAGAATGGCAAAATATGAGTCTAACAGTCCATATATAACCCTTTACACTAATGCAATGTACGCAACACCGAGTATGTCAAGTGATCTGAAGGAAAGTGGTCTGGATTCACCCATTGTTACATTAATATCTCATGATCCTGATATTCATGATGAAGTTACCGGTATTAAAGGATCTTGGCAGGAGACAATTACCGGAATTCAAAATTTAAAGTCAGTAGGATTAAAAGTATTCACATTCACAGCAGTTCATCAAAAAAATGTAAACGACTGTAAAAAGATCTATGATTTTGTTCATAAAGATTTAGGTGTGCATACATTGTTTTATCCATACATTCCACAGATTCCTGACGATCCATTAATCATTGATTCTGAAGTCTGGAGTAAAATAAAACATTGGATTCTTTTAGAGAAAAATCCAGACCATGCTAATTTTATCAGTAAATTCTTTAAATTGACCGGAAATGCATGCTCCGGAGGAAACTTTGTGCTAACCGTTCAAGCAGACGGTACTGTCCAGCCATGTCCTTTTATCTCAGATATCCCACTCGGAAACGTGTTCGAAAACGATATTTGGGATATTTATAGAAGACGATTTGAAAGTAAAACGTTGGTTGACTTCAAGTCAGTTCCGTCTCAGTGTTTGGAATGTACATACTCCTCAGTGTGTGGTGGCGGTTGTAAAGCAGGAAATCAAACTCAATTCGGATCGTTTTTACAGAAAGATCCTCGATGTAAGGGTCCATATGAATATCCAATTGGGAGAGGTGTCGTTTGCGACCAACTACCTTCATTTTTCTAAAAGCACTTTATTCGTAATCGCTCTGATAAAATGGTGTAAGATAGGAGGAAAGTTAGTTTTGGGAAATATTGACAGTAATAAATCTATATTCCAAATGGAGAAGTGGTATTTTGACATTCTAACTCCGGAACTCGATTATCTTTATCTTTATTTTGCTATCGTTCGTTTTCATCGTTACACAGAAGCAAATGTAGCATACTCAGTCTATCTGAAGGAGTTCGATAAGATCATCTCAAGCGGATTTACAATTACAACTAATGAATTCTCATTAACAAATAATCCTTTTATTACCAAATTTCCAGGTGGTTCCATATCCAATGGACAATCGATGTGTGAGATTCAACTTCAGACTCCTGATATGAATCTGTTCTTGAGCTATCCTTGGAATTGGATTCCAAATAACACTCAAAAGGTTTTTAAAATAAAAACTCATCGATCAGATGGAATCCTATGGCAACCAAATGGTATGAGCAAAGATGTTAGTGGCAGGTTTTCAATTCAAAATATAGAAAGGGAAGTATGCGCTTCTCAAGGATATGCAGATCATCTAAAGTTATCGATTTTTCCACTCAAGTCACCCGTACGAAAATTACATTGGGGACGGATTATTCATAAAGAAGTACAACTCACATATACATGTACAATAGATGTTAACGGAATATCACAAAATCAATTAGTTTTACATATCTGTAATACAACCACTCGACTTAATATGTTTTTAGTTGAAGATGTAAGCAAAGAACAACAAAAGTGTTTCAAAATATATACAGAAAATGATGATATTAAAATTAGTATAATCTATACATTTCAATATATCGTCGCTGAAGCAAATTTTTTTAAAACGGTGAATGGTTCAATAAAGAGAAAACTATTTCGATATATATCCCGAGATCCGCAGGGAAACAAATATTTAGCGATTGCCAATATAAAAATTAATACAAAAGATAAACAGTATGAATATAAAGACATTCCTTTTATCGCAGAATTAATCACATTTCGTTAAATAAAGATAATGATTAAATCAGAATCTTATAATTAATTAATGTAATTATTCTAAATTATTTGTAGACTTTAGTGACCGATATTTACTGATTCACTTTTATTAATTGATAATATAGGGGGTTTTATGAAATATCCACC
>CAZYDH010000046.1:0-4366 GCA_964645915.1 uncultured bacterium | reverse complement strand
AGGACATAAAATGCAAAACCATGACCATCCAAACTTGGGTGACCCAATGACGGAAATGTATTTTGACATGGTTTCTGCAGTTGGCAGTATTGCCGTGAAGTATCCTGATGATTTTAACCAAGATAGGATGTGGAAAATGATTAGGGAAATGGATGCAATCTTCCATCTGCACATGCGAAGGCTTCTTAATGAAGCAGAAGAGTTCGACCTTTCAAAATCTCAACTTGAATATCATCCAGCAGTTTCGTTTATCAGGGATAGGTTAATCCGTGAGCATACTGCTGGCAAATAATAACCCATAAACAATAGGAGAAATTAACATGGGAATGTATGATGGTTTGAAAAAGAGAATGGCTGAGCGTGGAACAGGCGGTGACTTGTTTCTAAAACTTAGTGATGATGGAGATAATGTCGTTGGCGTATTTCGGGGAGAACCGCTTCTTCGTGAAGTGTTCTGGAATGGTGAGCGATATGAACAAAAAACAGATGAGACACCGGACACACAACGCACCTCTGTTCGAATTGCACAGAATATTGTGGTTTTAGAAGGTGAGACTTGGGTGCCTAAAATCATTGAACAAAGTAATCGGTTCTTTCAGAATGTGATTGCAGTGGATGAAAAATATGGCATTGATAACTGGTCATTTGAAATCACTCGTAAAGGTGCTTCAGGTGATACGAATACGACTTATTCTATCTTACCTGAGACGAAACTTAACAGTCAAGATAGATTGGCAATCGATTCACTGGATCTGTTGGATTTAAATCATATTCTTCACGGTGCTGGTGAAAGTGATGTTCCAGATATTCCACAGGAAAAGAAAGCGACTTCACACGATCATGTGATTGGCATTTTAAAAGAGCAATCCAAAGAAGTGGTGTCGGATTTTCTAAAGACATTTAAGGTTAAAAAAGTATCTGAGTTAACAGATAACCAAATGCCTGATGTTCTTGAATATCTTGAGAAATTAGATAACGACCCTTTGTCATAAACCACACAGCGTGGAGCAGGGAGCATTTAGCACGGAGTTCTCTCCCTGCTCTTTGCTCCTTGCTAACTGCTTTTTTAGAAGGAGATTTACACATGAAATGCATTCTTGACAACAAGATAACGATTGAAAAAGAAGGTGTTCCTGAAAAAGTATTATTTCAAATCAGGCAGGATTTAACCTACGATAACCCGGAGTATAAAAGTCGGGTTCGATATGATTATTATACAGGAAATACACATCGCCACATTGAAGAATTTGTGGAAGATAGTAATTCAATCACGATTCCAAGGGGATATTTACACAGACTACAAAATCCTGAAATCATTGATAAAACGCTGTCTTTTGACACAGAACTGGATACAAATCTTCACCTTAAACTGCGGGATTATCAACTCACTGCTTCTACATTATTTATTCGCAAGAAACAAGGTGTTGTGGTGATTCCCTGTGGTGGTGGGAAAACTGTGGTTGCTCTTAAAATTATACACAGACTGCAACAACCCACACTGATTATTGTTCATACACACGATTTATTAGAGCAGTGGGGTGAAAATTTAGAAACACATTTATCTGTAAAACAGGTGAGTAAATTAAATGGATCAACAAAAGAAATCGGTCAGATTACCGTTGCAACCATCCAAAGTCTGAATACGTATGATTTAGAGAAAATAAAAGACAGATTTGGACTGGTTATTTTGGATGAAGCACATCATGTGCCAGCCAATACATTTAGAAAAGTAATAAACCATTTTCCTGCACAATATCGTCTGGGTTTATCGGCTACTCCATTTAGAGAAGATGGACTTAATGATTTACTCTTTCATACAATGGGAGATATCGTCTATGAAACCAGTTATCCACGTCTTATAGATGTAGGATATTTAATCAAGCCAACTTACACCGAAATCCCTACAGAATTTGACATTGCACCCAAAAAGACGACCAAAACAGGCCGAATTATTTTGGACTGGCATAAAATGACGAATTACCTCATCCAAAACGATAAAAGAAATCAAATCATATTAAACACAATTCTACGAACACACAAAAAGGGTGAACTTGGGCTTGTGTTATCAGGTAGGATTGAGCATTTGGAGTTTCTCTGCAAAGAGATGAAAACACACAATCTTGTTTGTGAAATCTTAATTGGAAACACTCCAAAAGAGAAACGCAAAGAGATTTTAGATGATGCAAAAGCAGGGAATGTGGATTTGTTATTCTCTGCGAATATCAGCGATGAAGGACTTGATTTACCCAATTTAAACACAGTGTATCTCACATTCCCGAATAAATCCGAAGCCAAAGTTATCCAAAGAATCGGCAGAATCTTAAGACCATTTCCAGGTAAAACAAATGCTCAAATATTTGATTTTATAGACAAGAAAGTGGGTGTTTTGTATAGACAGGCAAAAAAGAGACAGAAAATTATAAACAAGACATTTTGGAGTGAACAATGAAAATTACAGAAATCAAATTTAGGATGAGTGAAGACTCAGGACTTTTAGCATGGGCATCATGCGTATTAGAAGATGGAATGTTTTTAAACAACATTGCCATCCGAAAAAAATACGATGGGAGTATTTACCTCAATTTTCCACGATATAAATCTGGAAGTGGGAATGAATATGCGTATTTCAAACCGATAAATGCAGAGGTTTATCAGGAGATTAAGACAGCACTTCTAAATGCGTTAGGAGTAGATGATGAATGAGAAAACAGTTCGGGATACGTATCGGTTTTTAAACCACGAACATAACGGAATTACAGAACTTCGGGTCATTGGATTTAATCGTGATAATACAACCAAAGTAGGTGCGTGCAAATATGTATCCTCTGAAGATGAATTTGCATCATTCTGCAAACAAAATGATGGCAAAGGAAATGTATTTACAGGTATTAATCCAATATCTCCTACCAAACTAAATGGTAGATATATCCCAAGCAGAAAAGAAGATGTTGTATTTGTTCAATCCATTGTGATTGATATTGATCCACTTAGACCTAAAGGCATGGCTTCCACAGAGGATGAGATGAATAATGCACTTCAAGTAGGTGAGAATATTGCCAATGATTTTGAGGATGATGAATTTGTCAGACCTATAATAAATATGAGTGGAAACGGGTGCCAATTATGGTTTGCCATTCCGCCAGTTGAACTTACAAGCAATCTACGAGTAGCGTTTGAACAACAGGTAAAAGCATTAGAAAATGAACTGCGGGACCGGTATGATGAGGATTCTATTCAGATAGATTCGATGGCTTCCTATAATCATTTAATTAAAGTGATTGGAACTACTTCTGTAAAAGGAGAGAATACCAAAGACAGACCACATAGGATATCGAAAACGCTGTCTGATTTTACTCGTCAAGAAGACCCAAAACTGCTTGAATATATTCTCTCAAAAAAGGTTGAAGATAAGATTGAGGGTAAGGTTCAGGTTGATACGAAAATCCTTGAATCGATGACAGATATGAATCAGAAACTTCTAATTCTTAAAGCCAAATCGAAGATGTGTGATGGGATAACAAGATTGTGGATGGAAGGCTTTAGGGAAGACAGAAGTGTTGCCATATTTAATATGGTGATGATTTTAGCACATTACAGATTTACTTTAGAAGAAATCATTATGCTTGCCACTTATTTTGATACATCCACAGGAATGAACAAACTGCGTGGCAGAGACAGTATTTCTTATATCACACAGGCGTATGAGAAAGTGATGGATGATTCCAATGGAGAACCGGTTCCACCACATCATTGGCTTCAAGATAAAGGATTTTGCACAGATGCAGTGCCTTGTCATATCCAGAAAATATTAAAACTGAACACAGGAGTAAAAGACGATGATATCAAGACACTTCACATCACGACCGAGTCGATTGAGGATGCGTATCAGGAAATTGATCCGCTTATTCGATATATTGCTACAAAGCCTAAGAGTGAGCATAATTCATATATTTCAAAACTTAAAGAAAAGTATCCGAAGTTTAATAAGAACAAACTCAAAGGACTATTAAGAACCGTTTTAAATGAGATATCGGAAAAAATAAAAGAAACCAGTCCCGGTAAGGTAGGCAGGAAATCAGTTCTTGAAGTAGCAGATAAATTAAAGGAAGATAATGATCTAAAAGGTGCGATTGTCCACATCATTTCACATAGGTCCAAAGAAACCAGTGAAGATGGTAAAAAACTTCTAATCTCACGCAATTTTATTTTACCTGATATTAGGGAAAAAGGGAAATTTTACAATGTGCCAGAGCGAGGTGAGTATTATTGGTTTAAATCTGATGAGAAATCTCTGTTTTACATTCCAGTAAAAGCCAAAGAAAGAGCAGAAATCATCCATTATTTAAATGAAATTTATGGACTTAAT
>CAZYDH010000045.1:0-4719 GCA_964645915.1 uncultured bacterium | reverse complement strand
GCGAAGTTGCCTGTCCCGAGTCATCGGGAAGCTAATCGCCCATTATAGTTGCAATTCATCACGAAGTACATGCAAATTTACGGGCAGTCAAGGCTTGAATCAAATAAAGATGGAGAAATAAAACGGCATCAAGTCTTTGAACCAATCAAGAAGTGAACGGAGGAGAAGAATGCCTGAGAAATTTGTACTGTTTGGCGCTGAACACCTTTATGCAGTGATCGTTGTACTGATTGTTTCGATCGTACCGCCTATGGTTTTACGTAAACTTAAGAGCCCAAAGATTAACGATGTGTTTGCACCATGTTTAGGTTGGGCGATGATCGGTTACAGTGTTTTTAAACATCTTTATGGGGTGTTTGGATTAGAAGAACCATGGCAGATATGGTTACCGCTTCACATGTGCCACTTGGCCAATTTTATCATTGGTTATTTACTGATTACAGGGAAACGTGGATTCTTGGTTGACGTTGCATATTTTTGGACATTTGGTGGTGCATCTATGGCGATGATCACCCCGGATCTTTCTTTCGGTTGGCCTGACCCTAATTTTATTATGTTCATGGTCACACACGCATTGTTGTTTTTGGGCATTTTGTATCTGACCATTACGGAAAGACTTCGTCCGACAACGGCATCCATTTGGGGTGTTTTTAAATTTTCATTTATCGTGATGTTGTGCATTATTCCGATCAATTATATCATCGGAGATCTAGCAAACTATTGGTATTTAAGGGAACCTCCGGTGGTAGGCTCCATCATGGATTTTCTCCCAACGCCACCGCTTCACATACCGTTTGTAGTCGCGATCGCCTATGTATTGTTCTGGCTGATGTATGTTCCTTATCTTGTCAAGGATATAATTTCTCCGGAGAAGGCAAAATGAGTACAAAGAAGTCTTTTATCATTCAGATCACGAAAAACGGAATGGGGAATGCTGAGCAGGACCTTCAACATACATTAATTAAAGGTTATTTGAAGTTGTTGATCGAATCAGGAGATTATCCGGATGTAATCAACTTTTATACCGAAGGTGTGAAATTAACAACGGAAGGATCTCCGGTACTAGAGGAGCTAAAAACTCTCTCAGATAGCGGTGTGCTTCTTTTTATCTGTGGGACATGTTTAAATTATTACAACCTCACCGATAAAGTAAAAGTAGGGATCCAAAGTCATATGCCGGATATTCTGGCTGCCCAACAAAAAGCTGACAAGGTGATTACATTATAGAAGTGATTTCAGTCTGAAAACAGAACGTCAGCTGTCATTTCTTTTGGGATAGGAAGGTCTAACAACTTTAGGATCGTCGGACCGATATCAGACAATATCCCCGATGATTTAAGTATTTTCCCATCTGCATCATCTGCTGCATAAATAAACTCCACCGGATTTAGTGAATGACTGGTTCTGGGCTGGCCGGTCTCATAGTCGATCATTTGATCGGAATTTCCATGATCAGCGGTGATTAACACTTTTCCACCGAGTTTCAAAATTTCTTTTGTAACGGTTCCGACGCACTCATCAACGATCTCAACAGCCATTTTTGCTGCTTGAAAATCTCCGGTATGTCCCACCATATCGCCGTTGGCAAAATTCACTAAAATAAATGCATACGGTTTGTTCTCCAGCCGTTTCAGCAACTCATTGGTAACATTGTAGGCTTCCATTTCAGGGTGATCGGCAAAACTGGATGGATCAAATCGACTCGGAACTTCAATTTGATCTTCACTTGGGAATGGAGTCGTGGATTTACCGTTGAAGAAGCTGGTAACATGCCGAAATTTTTGTGTTTCCGCAAGTCTAAGTTGTTTCAATCCTGCATTAGAAATAACTTCACCGGTCAGTTTATCTAACGAAGAGGAACCTCCTGTTGTCTCTCCGAGCAAGAAAGGTTCAAACTCGTCATAATATCGAGTCAACCCAACAAAGGTAACCGATGGTTTACGATTGATGGTTCCCGGATAGTTATCGTCTATAAATGCCATGGATAGTTGAATGGCTCGGTCTTGGCGGAAGTTAGTATGTAGAATACAATCTCCATCTTTGACACCGGAATAATCACCAACTACATGAGGAAGAATATATTCATCGAACATCTCTGTCCCGGTTGGTGTTTTGTCTTTTGTATAGGATTGTCGAATTGCTTCCTCAACATTTTTTACTTGTCTTCCTTCAGCATCTACAATACACTGATAAGCAAGATCAGTAAGATGCCAGCTTCGAACCCTGTCCATACCATAATATCGTCCCATCATTGTTCCGATGGAGCAATTTCCAATTTCGTTCATTTTGCTCTGAAGTGTATAAAGATATTCAAGCGTACTGCGTGGAGGGGTGTCCCTTCCGTCCAAAAATGGATGAATCACAATTTTCCCCTCAGGATTTTCTTTACGTGCCTGAGTTATGAATTTGAATAAATGATCCTGATGAGCGTGTACACCTTCATCTTGAAGCAATCCGAATAGATGAAGTTGAGAATTGTTGGACGTCCAATTGGTCATCAGTTGTTTCCAATAATTTGTGGAAAATAATTGTCCACTTTCTAGCTGATCGTTAATCCGTTTTAATTCTTGTTCAACAACACGACCTGCTCCCATGCTCAGATGACCGACCTCGCTTGATCCTTGGAATCCTTTGGGTAAACCAACAGCCTCTCCGGACGCTTCTAAAAGTGTGTGTGGATATTGAGATCGAAACGCATCCAAATTGGGTGTATCAGCAGCGAAAACTGCATTCCCTTTTGGATTTGGGTTTACACCAATACCGTCCATAACAATAAGTACAACGGGTTTCATGATTATTTTCCGAAAATTAGTTACCTGAAATTCACACTTTATTTCGGTTTGAGAAAACAGTTTCTTTAATGGGTGTTAACCGTGGACATACAGAGGGCTATCATTGAGTTTTGAGTTAGATTATTAGACAAACCAAAGAGCCGAACAAACCAATTCTGACCCTAATATGATTTGGTCAGGCTCTTTGATTATATTGATTTACGAAATCGAATTAACGATTTAGAACGATTAAATATTGTATGCGATTTGAGTTCCGAAGTTAATCCAACCGGTTGGTTCCCCTTCGATATTTGAATCAGTTCCGGCATCATTCATTGCATTCCCACGCCCGTAGTTTTTAATCGTCAACGGGAGATCAATGTTGAATTTTTCTAAGGGAATTGCAATGGCACCGCCTACCGTTACTCCAACCCCGCCACCAAATAGTCCACCACCGAGTTGTGCAGAGATATCAACGGGAAGTGTTGCAGGATATACGAGCAGATCGTTTAATTCAAAATTGAGAGTCCCCAGGAAAGCGAACCCTTTAAATCCATTTCCGTTTGCAGCATCTGGGAAATTGTACTGCAACACTTCTGCCCCGACACCGAGACTTAACGGGCCGAGAGGTAATCCATGGGGAGTGCCTACAATAAGTCCAAGATTTGTGCCACTTTGTCCGTCGAGATAGGCCCCTTTCACGACAGGGATACCGATATTCAGGCCTATGGAGTATCCGCCTAATGCTTCGTCTTGCGCGGATAAGAATATATGACTGAAGAAGAAGACGGAACACATTACAGCTAAAAACACTTTTTTCATTTTGTGCTCCTTTCTTTTAGCATCAATGAACGTTTGACTATCTCACTTTAATAGGAAACAGGGGTAAATATCAAGTAAAATCTCATAATTTAATTAGGCGTTGCTCATCGGTGAGTGTTGTAAAAAATCCCTTGCTATGAACAGGTTTATACATCGAACTTCCGCGGTATGTTCTGGTGAAGCATCAGAAATACTTGTAGCGTCAGCGATGAGGAGCAGACGAACAAGTCAAAGGACATTGTCTTTCTGGTGTTGATCGGGAAAATTATTTTAACACAAGAAATTCACACATAACCAAGGAGAAACGAATGAAAAAAGTCCTTACAATCCTATTGGTTCTTTCAATCCCCTTTGCCCTATTTGCGCAAATGAATGTGACAGGTACGGTAACGGATGCAGAGACAGGCAATCCTCTCGTAGGTGCCAACGTCATTGTTGAGGGAACTTCACTTGGAGCTGCTGCGGACGCACAAGGTGCCTTTACTATTGTTGGAGTCCCTGAAGGTGCTGTAGTTAAAGCGACCATGATGGGATATGCTGAACAGTCATTGACAGCTGCAGGAGCTTTGGCTTTTGCTCTTGAACCGACAGCAATTAAACTGAGTGCCCTAGAAGTCTTGGCCTCCCGCGCAGATGAGAAAACACCTGTTGCTTACACGAATGTAAGTAAAGCAGACATGGAAGTTCGTCTTGGATCACAAGATATTCCAATGGCATTAAATACAACCCCAAGTGTTTATTCAACACAACAGGGTGGTGGTGCAGGTGATGCCCGTATAAACGTACGTGGATTCAACCAACGTAATGTTGCGGTCATGATCAATGGTGTTCCTCAAAATGATATGGAAAATGGTTGGGTTTATTGGTCCAACTGGGATGGTGTAGGAGATGCAACATCTTCCATCCAGATGCAGCGTGGATTAAGTGCTGTTAATCTGGCAACTCCGTCTATTGGTGGTACAATGAACATCATTACTGACCCGACTGCTCTTACCCAAGGTGGTAAATTCAAGCAAGAATTAGGTGCCGGTGGATTCTTAAAATCTACATTGAATTACAATACCGGTCTTATTGCTGACAAATATGCATTTAGCGCAACCATCGTTCGGAAAACAGGTGATGGTGT
>CAZYDH010000044.1:0-5291 GCA_964645915.1 uncultured bacterium | reverse complement strand
ATAAAGTTTAAGTATAATTCATTATAATATCAACAGCCTAAATTGTTACCAAAAAGTATCATAAAACAAAAAATCCCTGCAAAACAGGGGTTTTGTCGTCTATTATGACGAGTACCCGGGGCCGGACTCGAACCGGCACGAGGTTATCCCTCGAGGGATTTTAAGTCCCTTGTGTCTACCAATTTCACCACCCGGGCAAAAAACTGATTTCAAATAGCAAGAGGCGTTGACCGGATTCGAACCGGTGAATAACGATTTTGCAGACCGTCCCCTTAGACCGCTTGGGTACAACGCCAATTATGAAATAACTGAGATCAAAGATAATCTCATATAAAATGCCGGCAAATTTACATTAAAAACTATATCATCACAATTAGTCAAAATAAATTTTATTCCGTAATTTTTCATATGGATATACCCCATTTAAACATCTACCAACGATTACGTGATTTCAACGTGCCTTCAGCCTTATTAGATGAACTCTTTTCAAATGAAGACGATTTAAGGTTATTAGTAGAAGCTTGGGAATCATTGGAAAAAGAAAATTACAACGGTGATGAGATCGCAAAAGAAATTGCTGATACCATTTTTCGTGATCTAAATATTTCTCCAGATGAATTCCTAGACGAATAACTCTTTTCTTCTCTCTCGTTTATAACGACTCAACATCAACAGAGTCAAGCCATTCTTCGATTTTACCCGTGATCTCTTTTAAAATATCTCCATCAAACGGAGAAACTAAACCGGCCTTTTTGACAAGCTCAGTAAACGGAAGACTCCCTCCTGCTTTACAAAGATTTAAATAATCCGTCCACGCGGACTCTTTATCATCATTAAATCGAATCCAAAATTGAAATGCACATACTTGCGCTAACGTATAATCGATATAATAAAATGGCATGTGGTAGATATGTGATTGTCCCTGCCAAACACCACCTTCATTTAGAAAATCAAAGTCATCATTGTTTCGATCCGGGAGATATAATTTTTCCAACTCCGACCATTGTGCTTTTCGTTCCTTAGGTGATGCATTTGGATTTTCATACACCCAATGCTGAAAATGGTCAACACACGCACCATAAGGTAAGAATGTAATTGCATCCATCATATGTTTATACTTGAATCGATCTACATCCTCTTTGAAAAATCGTTCCATCCACTCCCAAGTGATAAATTCCATACTCATCGAGTGGATCTCAGCAGCTTCATAAGATGGCCACAGATATTCAACGAGAGGTTGCTTCCGACTGAGAAAACTTTGGAAGGCATGTCCCGCTTCATGAGTTAAGACGGTTACATCATGATCAGTCCCATTAAAATTGGCAAAGATGTATGGACGTTCATACGTAGGGAAATTTGTACAGAAACCTCCGCCTGATTTGCCTTTTCGATTAAACAAATCCATCAATTCTTCATCTACCATTCGGTCAAAGAATTCTCCCGTTTCTGTTGATAATTCATGATACATTTTTTGAGCATATTGGATTAATTCTTCAGGAGTTCCCTTCGGTTTTGGATTCCCATCAGGAAAATTAATTCCATCGTAAATGTACAATGTATCCAAACCCAGAACTTTTTTCCTCATTTGGTGCAATTTTCTTGCGATTGGAACGACATATTCCACTATCTTTCGTCGGTATTCTGCTACATCTTTATCATCATAATCACTTCGACTCATGTTTAAGTAACCTAAAGGAATGAAGTTTTCATACCCAAGTTCAAGTGCTTTTTTATGACGGTTTTTCACCAGCTTATCATACATTTCATCTAATTGATCTGCTATCGTCTCAAAAAAGCTATATCTGGCTTTCATTGATGCTTTACGAACTTGTCGATCCGGGTCAGTATGAAATGGAGCAAGACCGGTTAAATTGTAGGTTTCTCCATTGAATTCTATCTTTGCACCGGCTAATAAAGCTGTATAATCATTTATGATTTTAGATTCTTCGACTAATAAATCTTTGATTTTTGGATCAAAAGATTTCAAAAACATGTCATTTAGCAGAAAATACTGTTTTCCCCATGTTGCTTCGAGTTCTTTTCTAAATTTTGATTTAACAACCTTTTTGACAAAATTTGAACTGAGTTCAGATATTTCCGGCTTAATGCGGTCATAATATTCATTCTCTTCTTTGGCTTTTTTATCTTCTATATTTCGAGCAAAATTCAAACTAGCCATAGCACCATACGTCCACGACTTGGAAAATATTTCATTCACTTCTCGTATAATGTCATTCTGTACTTCTACCTTATCAGCTGATTCAAATCTGGTGATGATATCATCAAACGATCGCTTCAATTCATCGATATCCATTCGCTCATAATGAAATTCGCTATATTTTTTCATATGTTTCCTCTACTCTAATTCTAATTTATTCAAATACTTTTACCAACTCATCAAACAAATGACCGTCAGATTTGATCCGTTCTTCATTCCCGATTACACAGTACCGATCTTCTTTCATCATTTTTTCAACAATTTCGGCTATTTCTCTTATCTGTTTTTGATTCGTATTTAATATCTCTTCTCGATTTCGCTGAATATCTTCATAGCTAATTTGACTGATATATCGAGTGGATGCCAAGTTTCCTTTTGCTGAGGGTGTTAAGGGAGTATCTAATTGCGATACAGCACCGATAATATATTTTGTCATTTCAGTATCATCTGTTTCAAACTGCTTATAATATTCTGCGATTTGATCAAATGCATCCAATGATTCTTTTAAGTTAGGATCTCGATAAGTGCCCATAAATACATTACCATTAGGAGCAAATATCGAAAACGCACCATATGCCCCTCCTTGAACACGAATTCGGTTCCATAAATAATCGAGACCTGCGATTCGTGAAAATACCGTCATCGAACCGGTGTAATCATAACCTAATTCACGGTAATTAAACCCTTTAGAAACATACTGAACATTAGCAGGAGTCATAAATCCTTCATTCTGTGTCGTTAGATCGAATTCATATTCATCAATGCTTTGCGATGTAGAATTAATCTTTGTGAGGAAATCATTAATCTCCTTTACAGAGTCATTACTTTCTTGGTTAGATCGCGTGATACTGACAATCATATTCTTTGTGGTGAATACCTTCCCGTATATCTCTTTTAACTTATGAACTAAATCTTCATATCGATCGTCATAATTCTTTTCCAGATCTGTAATGAATTTATAATAATCTAATCCACCTGTTTTTTCGTTATAAAATCCTGATTGAGTTAAATAAGAAAACAATCGGGACATCATAAACGTATGACCGGCTTGAGATATAGACATTTCTTGTCGAGATTTTGATTCTTGAATGAGTTCACGAATCTTGTTTTTATCATCAAATGTTGTATGATGGATCATTTCGTCAATTAATTCAAGCATCTTATTCAATTTTGAATGAACTGATTTTCCTTTTACGATCAATTTTGGATAATAGGTTGATGCATCATTATATTTGACTATATTCGCAGCAGAAGTACCTATCCCTCCGGTATGAATATTTATTTCATTGGAAAGGTCAGCATAAGAATAATTCTCAGTACTTACTTCACCAATGAGCGATGTAAGTAAGGGTAAATATTGAATATCATCCTGCGATATTACACGAGTATCAAAAAATAATTTAAGGTACGTAATTCCGCTTGTGTTAATATCATGATTCAAAACAGTTATACCGTTATCAACGTTCACCTCGATTGGTAATACCTCAGCTTCTTTATTAAGATCTGATATTGTTAATCGAGGGATTGTCTCCAGTGCTTCTTCTGAATCAGGAGTGACCTGTTTTAACTTTAGTTGTTTGGTTTGCTCAACCAGTGAAAGGACTTCATCTTGTTTTAACGTTTCCTTGTAATTTGCTAAAATTTCTACATCCCTTCGTACTTTATCCTCGGCTAAATTTTTCACCGGAGTTAATGTAAGCACATTTTGATGAGGATTGTCCAGTAAGTATTTTTGAATCATATCTTCAAAATAGGATGTTGTCAGAGCTGTTTTGATCTTTTCAAGTGGTTGCTCAAATTCTAAAGATTGGATCGGGTCATCATAATAATTCCAGAAAGCTCCAACCTGCATAATATAGACTAAACCTTTAGGATAAGATCCGAAATCTGCTTCTCTTAAATGAAATTCCGTAGAATTGATTGCGGCTTCAATCAGTTTTTTATCTAACCCTTCTTCAACGATTTTCTTCAGCGTGTTGTTAACCAATGTCTGAAATTCAGTTCTTTTAGTTTTATTCGAATTTTTTAGTATAACGCTGAATACAGGTTGTTGTAGTTGATTATTATAACTTCCAAAAACATCTTTTCCCAGCCGGGATTCATTTAAAGCATTTTTTAATGGTGCTGCTGAAGATTCCATAAGGATATACTCTAGCATCCCCATTGCCATCCCAAGTTCAAGATCATTTGAAGTTCCTACAACATAATTCATGCTTAAATATGTTTTATCTTGATCATTTTCTCCCTCAGAGATGGGATAAGACATTTCAACATCTTTCTTCGGCTCGTATGTTTTAAGCAGAGGGATTTTTGAATCCGGAACGGTTAATGAATACTCATTTAAATACTTTTCGTGAAGAAATTTTAAGCGACTTACAAAATCACCGTCACCGTAAATCATTATTTTGGAATTTGACGGATGATAATATTGTTCATGAAACGAAAGAAATTCATCATAGGTTAAATTGGTGATTTCATCAGGGTCTCCTCCTGATTCGTGTCCGTACACATGATCAGGAAACAACGAATGTTGAATATTTCTAAACAATATCTGTTCGGGACTTGAAAACGCCCCCTTCATTTCATTGTAAACGACTCCCTTGTATGTAACGTCATCTTCAGGATTTTCCAATTCATGATGCCATCCTTCTTGCATAAATATCTCGGGTTGTTCATAGATATTCGGATGGAAAACTGCATCAAGATATACATCCATCAGATTAACAAAATCTTTCTCATTTGTACTGGCAACAGGGTACATCGTTTTATCTGAAAATGTCATTGCATTGAGAAATGTATTCAAAGATCCTTTTAATAATTCTACAAAAGGTTCCTTGACCGGAAACTTGCGAGATCCGCATAAAACGGAGTGTTCAAGAATATGGGGTATTCCATTACTGTTTGATGGCGGTGTTCGAAATGAGATAGTAAATACTTTATTGTTATCGTCATTCTCTATATGCATCAATTCAGCACCCGATTCATGTCGAAATACTCTCACATCAGAATTGATCTCTTTGACATGTTTTTTCCCAATGAGGGTAAATCCAAATTTTGTTTCATTTATTTTCAT
>CAZYDH010000043.1:0-5711 GCA_964645915.1 uncultured bacterium | reverse complement strand
AAAACCGGAAAATTAACGACAGATACTGCACCTGTTGTGATTGGAGTGATGGGACAATGAGACAAATAATTAATATCAATCGACAAAGTATGAATTTCAAAATCAAGAAAAAGATCCTATCCTTCTTAGGGATTACAATACTTTTTTCGGCAACTGGGTTTTCCCAGGTTACAACAGAGCAAATCTATCATGGTGTTCAATCTATGGCACTCGCCGGAAGCAATGTTGCAAACATAAATGATTCTTTTGGAGCATTTAGAAATCCGGCTGCTCTTAGTCAGATTGGTCATATTTCAGGTGCTGTTTCTTACTCACAATCATCGGGATTATCATATCTTCCACATTCAATGATGGCGGTTGCTGTTCCTTTTGGAAACAAGGGAACAGGTGGAATATCAGTTGAAAATCTGTCTGTTTCTATCGGAGGAACATTCTTAACACAAGAATTAGCTTTATCCGGGCACTATGGGTTCTATCTGCAAAAGGACAGGAATTCTTCCTTGGCTCTTGGAGTGAGCGCAAAATATCTAAGTGTGAATTATGGAAAATCAGCTGGAGTAAGTGGTGACGGATCTGACGGTGTTGATCTTGGAAGAAGTCAAACACTCGGAATGGATATTGGTTTTCAGGCAAGTTTACGTGAAAGGCATTGGATGGGAGTGTTCATAAAAAACTTCAATCGCCCGAAACTTGGGAAAGGTAATTTAGTCAACTTACCGAAATCGATAGAAATAGGATTAGCCTATTCTCCATATCAAATAGTATGGACGAGTTTTTCACTGAGACGTTCGGAAGGTCATGAAACGCAATATTCTGCCGGTCTTGAATATGAGTTGACCCCTGGTTTAACAATTTTGTCGGGAGTACATTCAAATCCAAATCGATTAGGGGCAGGTTTTCGTATAAAAATAAAAAACACAATATTAGATTATGGCTTGCTGACTCATCCGGTATTATCATTAACTCACCAGATCACAATTAGCATGGATATTAAATGAAACGATTAAGTTTAATATTACTGGTTGTTTCGACACTTTTTAGTCAAAGGATCCAATTAAATTATGCTACATTTGAAGAGATAAAATCTCTTCCTTTGACTTTAGATCAAGCATATGAACTTTACGATTATGTTGTTTTCCAAGGACCGGTAACAAGCATCTATGAATTATCAAATATCCCGGGTTTTGACGCTTCAATCGTACAATCAATAAAACCACTTATTGCTTTAGAAACTCAAGATATAAAAGGTGGAAAATCACGCCTTCAAGATCAATATAGAAAAGTGGAAAATTGGACAAGTACCGAAGGTGCAAATGAAGGATTGATCGAAGTGTGGTTGGATAGGTTAGCTGAACCTATTAATATCAATAAAGCCACCTACGATGATTTAATGTCACTTCAAAATGTCAGTCCGGTTGATGCTGTTGCTGTACTTAATAGACAAAAAGAAGGAAGTATTGATTATCCAAAGGCTCTGAGAGGAGCGACAAATTTATCCTATTGGGGATACAAAAATATGTCGGACTTTTTTACGTATGGTGAAGAAGACCTAACAAAGACCCCCCATTTTTGGTACAATATGACGTATAAAACCGTTCCATCAAATACATCGTTTGATGAGGAAGTTGGAACGACAACGCCATTGAGTAATCACCCCGGGAATCTTCAACACAAAGCACTTTATACAAGTGGAAGTTTCTGGAAAGTAGGATATGCTTATCATCGTCAAATGGGAGAACAAAACCGATATATGGATGGGTTCGATTCTCTGGATATTCCGAAAGGCAAAATTGCGCTAACTCTGCGAAATCTTTCCATCGGGAATATTACGATCAACCGTTTGATTTTCGGTAATTTTACTGCAACAATGGGGCAAGGGATTGTTTTTGAAAGTACAGATTTCTTTTCACCTAGAAGATCAGGTTATGGATGGAGCCGTCGGGTCGTCGGTGTCTTTCCAGATCTATCAAGATCACATGAATATGCATTGCAGGGAATTGCAGCGCAAGCGTCATCGGGGATATTTAATGGATTTGGTTTTGTTTCATTGCATTCTCGAGATGCAATTGTAAACTCCGACAGTACTTTTTCAACACTGATCACTTTATCTCCTAGAACAAATGTTGGTTTTAAAGTTGATTCGCTTCCTCCGGTTTTAGATCAGGTAAACGAATTAACATTCGGTGGAAATCTTCGTATAGCCTTATCCCCAGGGATGATCTTCGGGATTTCATCTTATGAAAGTTTATATGATCGAGAGCTGTCTCCTCAAATTACACAAACAGTGATTGCACCGGAAAATGCAGGAAAATTTTTAACATCTATTGGAAATTCAGCAGATACAGAAATTGCAGCGATGTATGCTTCATCAGCAAAATCACCAATCTGGAAAGATGCTCTGGCAATGCGAAGAGTTTTCGGGATGGATTTTACTACCGTTATAAACAATCTTGCCCTACAGGGAGAATATGGCATTTTAGATAAAGACGGTATTGCGGGAGATTTTGAAACGGATCCTCGTGCACTTGTTTTGAGCGCATATTTACAGTTTAACAGCTTAACATTTCTAGTTGTCTATCGTGATTATGATTTGGAATTTGACAATCCTTATCAGCGTTCATTTTCCAATTACCAACGGTATAAAGGAACAATCTTCGAGGACACGTTTTATTTAGAAGATCCAATTTTTGGTTTTTTGTATAATGCATCTGCACAACCACAATCTGAGAGAGGTGTGTATTTTGAAAGCAGATATCAATTTCATCGACAATTTGTTCTGAGTACTAATTTTGATACATGGACACGGGTCGCAGACAATGCACGTTATTATAGAACCGTCGTCAAATTGCAATATCGACCGGTATTTAATTATCGATTTAATATTCGTCAAAAGTGGCAAATGCGCGGTGCTTATAATGAAATGGATCCATCGACATTCTTCTCCAGAGAAACCATTGTTCGCGCTCAACTCAGGTTGTCCAGATATAATAGTGTCGAGTTGTTATATGTGAACTCCTCGGTAGATTTTACCAATCGACGCAGATTGACGGTCGATCCAACAACGGGGAGAGCTCCTGCGTTGGTTGGAGGTGCAGGAACGGGGAGTGAAGCACTAGGATTTAAAGTGACACATAATATCACCGACCGTTTAAAGATCATGAGTCAGGCAATGATTTACAACGGTTTTATCTGGAATTTTGAAGACACTGATTTCCGTGTTTTTGATTCCTCTACGGATGCATTTCGTTTCTGGGTAGCACTATTTTCAAAACTTGGAGATCACTGGGCATTACGTGTTAAATGGACAACAGATACAAATTTACCAATCACAAACTATGCTTTTGCTCCTGAAGATTCTGAAGCTTATGTAAGAAAAAATATGAATGGATTGAATGGGTTGGTTGAAAATTCGGATGTTAGAATCCAAGTTGATTACGCATTTTAAGTTCGTCAAAATAAATGAAGGTATTTATGAAAATTAAATTTCACGATCTATTAAAGATTATAACACTATTTTTATTGATCATTGCATTGATTGAGACTCGACTCGATGCTCAATCATATTTTTCGATGATCTTCCCGCAAGAGACCGGCACAAGATCTGCTCGTTCGTTATCTTTGGGGATGGTTGGTGTTTCTACTCAAGTTGGTATAGAAAATGTATGGACAAACCCAGCGTTACTGAATACAAAAAATCAATTATTCAGTTTGACATTGAATGGACACTTACAACGATTTGAAGAAAAACGATCTTATCCGGTAATGGATATGTTTGATGATGTTGTCATGAATAATTCATATGTTTCAAATCGATATTGGTATTCCAATCTAGACGGAGGAATAATTTTCTCACTTCCAAAGAATGTATATTTCGGATTAGCTCGATCGATCTTTTGGGACTTTACTTATGATTATACAGAGGAAGTAAGAGGAAGTCTACCAACCGGCACATATAATCGAGATCCGTTACGCGGTTATCACGAAATAAACCGATCCGGAAAGATCATATCCACAGATCTGGGTTTCAGTTTTTCTCCGTTTGATGCCGTCAAAATTGGTGTTGGGGGACATTGGCTTAATGGAAAAAACCTAAAAGACAGATATAATGTTAATGTGTTAAGCCAAGATGATGCGCTTGCATCTGATACTACATTCATAAGAGAAAGTGAAATAAGTTTAGATAAAACACCTGTTGTTTATACTGCAGGAATTTCGGTTCAACCTAAAAATGGGTTGACGTTCGGATTTTCTTATCAAACAGGCGTTGAGTGTACTTTTCAAAATCTGTGGAGTC
This sequence comes from uncultured bacterium, assembly GCA_964645915.1. Taxonomy (GTDB): domain Bacteria; phylum Fidelibacterota; class Marinisomatia; order Marinisomatales; family JACNKV01; genus JACNKV01. The sequence goes on along the minus strand of CAZYDH010000043.1, from coordinate 1,417 downwards.
TTCCGGAAGTGAATGAAAGAACACAACTCCCTGGCTACAAGAATTATTTTGAACTCGATACAACAGGATATATGATTACGATTCTTCCTGATAAATATTCTTTTGGTATTGAAGTGAATATGAAAAATCCAATTGACACAAAATCTATGCTCGAATTTCATTATACTGATTGGTCAAAGTTTACTTCTCAAGTATACTCTCCTGTTGATGAACAATTAGCCGAAGTGCCATTCCATTTCCAAGAGACATGGGAAATTCGTGGTGGGGTTGAGCATATATTTCAAAATAAGATCCCTTTCCGATTTGGATTTATTTACTCGGAATCACCGTTAGGTCAAGAGTTTGAAACCACCAGGATCACTACTGGAGGGTCATACAAATGGGGCAATGCCACATTTGATTTCGGTATCATCTTTGGTGGATTAACATATCGATATGAAGATTTATTTAAAGCCGTCTCTGAAGAATCCGAATTTCTGGACACCGTTAAAGAATTCAATACAATTTCAACTTTCTCCATCACCTATTCGTTATAATTCCGTGAAAAAATTGAGCCCAATAAATAATTTAATAAAAACGATATCCTTATCGATTTGTATTTCAATATCAACTCTTTACGGAGAGGATATAAAACTCCATTTAATATTTACAAATGATATCCATGGTGCTATCCATCAAACGCCTGCTTGGTTTATGAATCCGGAATTTGGTCCGATGCTGAGTGGCGGGGCGGGTGCTTATGAATACGTTAATAATATAAGAGAAGATGCTGAAAGATCAGGAGAATTTGTTCTTTTAATGGATGCTGGGAATCTATTTCAAGGGACATCGCTTGGAACAATAGACGGTGGAAAAAAGATCATTGAATGGATGAATAAAATGGAATACGATGCCCTTACACCCGGATTAAAAGATTTTGACCAAGGAGTTGAAAATTTAACAGAATTAGCACAATTAGCTAATTTCCCATTCCTGTCTGGAAACATCGTTGAGAAATCATCCGGAAATAAGCCTGAGTGGTTATCACCGATTATCTATAAACAAATCGAAGATGTTACCATTGCTATCGTCGGGTTAACACAGACTGAGATTCCGAAGCAAACACTCCCCGGGAACACTGAAGGTTTGTCTTTCCTCCCTGAAATCCAGACAACAAATACAATGATCGACGAAGCAAAATCAAATGGGGCAGATATTATCATTTTTCTTGCTCATCTTGGAATCCCTTATGATCGTGAAGATGAATATGATGCATTAATATTAAGTTTGGAAGAAGGTGAAACTCCTGAAGACCAAATACACGGTTTAAATGCGATGGAATTGGCACATCGGGTTGAAGGAATCGATGTGATGGTTACCGGTGGAGTGGCAAAAGGATATGATCATCCGTGGGAAGATCCAACCACCCATACATTGA
>CAZYDH010000042.1:0-6292 GCA_964645915.1 uncultured bacterium | reverse complement strand
ACGATGTAACAGATGCAAATCCCAATGGCGATCCACTGGATGAAAACAAACCGAGGATTGATGAAGAAACCAACATCAATTTTGTAACCGATGTGCGATTAAAAAGAACCATCAGAGATTATCTTTTTGAACACAAAGGTTATAATGGAACAGATGGAAAGGATATTTTTGTTCGGGAATTACCAAGCAAGAAAAATACAGATAAAGGCGGGCTTCAAGACGGTAAAGAACGGGCAGATGATTTTGGGAAAGATTTAAATCCTGTTCTTGAAAAATGTATTGATATCCGAATGTTTGGTGGTGTTATTCCATTGGATAAAGCATCAATCACATTTACTGGACCAACACAGTTTAAGATTGGAAGGTCGTTACACAAAATTGAAATGAAGCACATTCAAGGAACGGGTGCTTTTACTTCAACTGCTGGAAAAACACAAAAAACTTTCCGTGAAGAATACATTCTACCCTATTCTTTTATCGCATTTCACGGAATCATCAATCAAAATGCGGCACAGCATACAAAAATGACGGATAATGATACCGCATTATTGCTTGAAGGAATGTGGAATGGAACTAAAAATTTGATTAGTCGAAGCAAATTCGGTCAGATGCCACGATTCTTGGTGAAAGTGAATTACAGGTCTACCAATTTCTTTATCGGTGATTTGGATAAAAAAATCAAACTTACTGATTATGATAACGAGTTGAAAATCCGCAGTATCAGGGATTTCAAATTGGATATATCTACATTGCGTGATGCTCTTTCAGATTTTTCTGATAAAATTGAATCTGTGGAATATTTCATGGATAAGAGACTGAATGTTGATATTCCGAAAGATTGGGTTTTGCTAACTTTGTAGGAGGTAATATGAAATATGTTGTTTTTGATATTTGGGCGGATTATGCTCAATTCAAAAAACCGTTTACCACAATGTCTCCACAGACTTTTAGTATTCCTACCGGTACAGCGTTAGTGGGATTGATCTCTGCAATCGTCGGGTTGGATAAAAATCATTATTGGACACACTTTCAAGAAGATTCATATTCGTTAGCGGTCGGTATTCAAGATGCAATAAAAAAAATTGTAATTCCAATTAACACCTTGAAAACTACCAGCCCAAAGCATTTTTATAGTTTTGAGCAACATAAACAAACCACAATGGAGTTTATCAAAGATGGGAAATTTAGAGTGTGGTTTGCCTGGAGTGATAAAGAAAAATTTCAGCAATTAGTTATTAATCTGAAAAATCATGAATCATATTATACTGCTTCTCTGGGGCTAGCCTGGAATCTTGCTGATTTTCAGTTTGTTAATATTATTGATAGTAAGCCCGTTAAATCAAATGGTAAATTTCTTCATATTCATTCCATCATTCCTAAACGGTTAATTGGAGATATGGAAATCATTGACTTTGAAAATAGGAAGATATTTATGAATAACATACCAGTAAGGATGAGAAGTGATAACAGCAGAATCGTAGAACATTATGGTGAGTATTTGTTTGATAGCGATGGAAAACCAATCCGTGCTAAAATTAGTAATGTCTTGAGAGTCGGAGGTGAACATATTATTCCCTTCTGATCTAAAATCTCACACAGACCGGCTATTAAATGATCATTTAGTAGGTGTTCAAAGTAAGGGTTTAAAACTATTTGATACATTAGATTTTGATTTTCCTTGCTTTAAAAGAGAAGATTTAAGAGAGGTGGTTTCTGTTGCCGCTCTCTATCACGATTTTGGGAAAGCCACCTCCTTCTTTCAGGATTATATTAATAACCCAGAACAACCCTCTACCGATGATAGCAGGAATAAACGTAATCACGGTCTGATTTCAGCTATAAAAACATTTCTCGTCCTAAAAGAAAAATTCGGAGTGGGGTCGGTCTTGCCAGCTTTTGGATTTATCATTGTTCGAAAGCATCATGGGAATTTGGATGATTATCGTTCATTGCTTACAATTACTGATACAGATTTGGAAAATTGTAAGATTCAAGCCAAAGATTTGGAATTCGAGGAATTTAAAAATTTTGATTATGGTGAATTAAGAAGTCTGCGTCGGAAAGACAGAGGTTTTGAAATTGAACATTATTTTGTTTTGAATCTGTTGTATTCTATTATACTACAAGCAGACAAAACGGATGCAATAATGAAAGATGACAGCCCGAATAAAGGCAATGGTCTAAAAAGCAACGATGTTACTCTTTTTAAAAACGGGTTCACTAATGAAAAAGCCAATTCAATAAACAGTGTAAGGGAAGATGCATTTCAGTCTGTTAAAGAAAATATTGATAAACTAGATAAACACGAAAAAATACTCTCTATAAACATTCCAACCGGTTCCGGTAAAACCATTTCATCTCTTTATGCTGCTTTAATGCTATGTGAAAAATTTGGATACAACCATATTGTATATTGTTTACCATTTACCTCTGTAATAGATCAAAATTATCAGGTGTTTGATGAAATTCGCAAAAATGCGGAATTGTCTGATGATTCCGGAATTTTAATGAAACACCATCATTTAACGGATATTAATTATAAGAAAGTTGACGAAGAACACGTTGTAAAAGAATATACACCAAATCAAGCGCTGCATTTAATTGAAGGATGGGAAAGCAATCTCATCGTTACGACTTTTGTTCAATTTATGTATACTTTGATTTCTTACAAAAATTCAAGCTTGAGAAAATTCAACCGTTTGAGTAATGCCGTCATTATTTTGGATGAAATTCAATCTGTTCCCCACGAATATTGGGAATTAGTCAGAGTAATGTTAAAAGAAATGTCAGAGCGACTAAACTCAACCGTAATTTTAGTAACTGCGACAATGCCTTTAATTTTTTCTGAAGAGAATGCAGAGATTAAGGAATTAATTACTGAAAAAAAGAAAATGTTTGGTAGTCTAAACCGAATTGAATTGGATGTAACCAATCTTAAAAAAGAACAAATGGTATGGGAAGGTTTTATTGAATCAGCGAAAAATTTGGTTGATACAAATACTCAAAAAAATATTTTGTTTGTGATGAACACCATCCGTTCTGCAAAAGATCTGTTACATAGTTTTGAGAGAATAACAACTCATCATCTGTTATATTTGTCGTCTCATATCATTCCCAAAGATAGATTGAAGCGGATTATGAAAATCAAAAACAAAGATGGTAAGAAACCAATTCTTGTTGTTTCGACGCAAATGGTTGAAGCTGGTGTAGATATTGATTTGGATATAGTCATTCGGGACTTTGCTCCCCTTGACAGTATATTTCAAACCTGTGGTCGTTGCAACCGTGAGTGCAGAGAGGGAATCAAAGGTAAAGTGATTTTATATTCATTAAAAGATTCCAACAAATGGACACCGGCTGGTATCTACAAGAGCTTCTTAAAACAGAAAACTATAAAAGTATTACAGAATAAGGAAATTATCCCGGAATCAGAATTTTATCATCTGGCAAATGACTACTTCAACGAAGTTAAAATTGGTGGTTCTCAAACTGATTCAATCACAATGCTTGATAAAATAAAAAAATTGAAATATCAGGGAAGTGACAAAACAGTTGAATTAAATTTGATTGATAACGACTACACTGCTACAATTTTTGTTGAATTGGATAAGAATGCTCAAACATTGTGGCTTCAATATAAAGAAACTCAAGAAATGGTAAATGGGTTTGAAAAAAATGTGGCTTTGAAACAAATACAAAGAAGATTGTCTGACTATATTATTAATATCCCCAAAAAATGCTTACCTACTGATCACGATAATGGAATTTATCACCTGCGAAATGAAAGAGTTTCTGAATATTATGACGATGAAACCGGGTTTAATCCTTCAAAACAGTTACCACCAGAAGAATCATCACTTATTTTCTAAATGCAGCTCATTTTAAACACGTATGGGGCATATCTTCATGTAAAGGATGGAATCTTTGAAATAAAGGCTGAGAATAATAAGAATTATGTTTCTCCCAAAAAAGTACAGTCGGTATTGATTACAACCGGGGCAAGTTTATCAAGCGATGCTGTGAAATTAGCGGTAGAAAACAACATTGATATTCTTTTTCTTGAGAAGTCCGGTAAACCGTATGGACGGATATGGCATGACAAGTTAGGGTCGACCGCACGAATAAGGCATAAACAGCTGGAACTCTCTAGAACTAAAGAAGGTGCCGAAATCGGGAAGCAGTTTATCAACCGAAAATTTCAGAATCAGGTTGAGTTTTTACATCGTCTGAGAGAGCGCAGAACCAAGCAATCAGCCGAAATTACCCGCGCAATGGATGAAATTAAAAATGCTATCGAAAAACTAAAGGACGTAACCGGAATCCCTGAGAAAATTAGAGGGACAATCTTGGGTGTTGAAGGTAGCGCCGGACGATCCTATTGGAAGATACTGAGTCAATTACTGCCAAAACGATTCCGATTTAACGGAAGATCAAGAAATCCTGCAATGGACGAATTTAACTGTCTTCTCAATTATGCTTACGGGGTGCTGTACGGTATTATTGAGCGCGCCTGTGTTCTTGCAGGAATCGATCCCTATGTCGGTTTCATTCATACAGACCATTATGCCAAAACATCAATGGTGTTCGATGTTATTGAAGGTTACAGAATTTTTGCCGAAGAAACAGTCATAAATTTATTCAGCAAAAAAAAGGTGAAACAGTCATTATTCGATGAATATAAAAAAGGATTGACCCTCAATAAAGATGGAAAAATAATTCTGATGACCTATTATAACGAGTATTTAGACCAAAAGATTCTATACCGGAAACGAAAGATAAAACGCCGTGACACGGTTCAATTTGACTTGCATCGATTAGCAAATACATGGATTGAGAAGAAATAACATGAAAAAAACCGAACAACTGGTGTGGGTTATCTATGATATTGTCAGTGATAAAACACGTCGCTATATAATTAAAATTCTAAAAAAGGCAGGACTATACCGTGTACAAAAATCTGTCTTCCTCGGTACAGTCGAAAGAAATCGTATTGATGAACTCAGGTTAGAGATCACCGAATTGATTAATCCAAGTAAAGATTCTGTGTATGTTTTTCCGCTGTGTGAGAAGGATTTCAAAAAAGTGATTTTGCTTGGACAAGCATTTGATAAAAAATTGATAACGGATGAAGTTAAAGCCCTGTTTTTTTGATACGAAAAACGAGTGCAGTCAATGAGTAACGTTGATCCACAATCCCAAGTGATGATTACTCCGTCGGAAGTTATGGAATATTTATACTGTCCGCGGTTCACTTATTTTTTAAATGTAATGCGAATCAGCCAATATGAAGACAATAGATTCAAAGTAAAGAAGGGGCGCCAGATTCATGAAGAACGGTCATCCCGAAATCAAAAGTATTTACGAAAAAAAATATCCGTGATAAAAAAAGAATTGAATGTGTATTTAGCTATTCCATCGTTAGGCATCAGAGGAATAGTGGATGAGATATTGCATCTTAAAGATGGTAGTTTGTCACCGGTTGATTATAAATATACACGCTATAAGGAACAAATATTCAGAACGCATAAATATCAATTAGTATTATATGGTATGCTAATCGAGAAGAGTTACGGTAAAGATGTTCATAGCGGGTATGTGGCGTATATCCGTGATGGTTCAAGGACTTGTGATGTTGCTTTTACGCCGAAAATGAAAGAAAATGCCTTGGAAATAGTTCGAAAAATAATGCAGATTATCAGGGAAGAAAAGATTCCTCCGAAAACAAAATACAAAATCAGATGCGTAGACTGTTGTTATAAAAATATTTGTGCGTGAAGCTGATAAACCTGCATATGATGAAATAACTTTAGTTGCGGAAATATTACATCGGAAATAATGATAATAAAAAGGATAATACCGCTAAATAATAATAGCTATTTAACAATTTGGATTAAATATTATAAGGACATATGTTGCTTAAAATCAAGTTCTTACAGCAATGTTGCAGTCTAAACGACAATTCCATTAAACCAAGGATTGAAACAATATCCACATATTTTACATTCTTTAATTTTCATTTTAGTCTAAACGACAATTCCATTAAACCAAGGATTGAAACTTTTACCAGAAGTTGAGCCTGCAACGTGGGTGTGTGTGTCTAAACGACAATTCCATTAAACCAAGGATTGAAACGGAATAACCATGCGGTAGTATGGTCTTTTTCTTGGTCTAAACGACAATTCCATTAAACCAAGGATTGAAACAAATTAAGGTATATTACATCCTCATCAATCTCAAGGTCTAAACGACAATTCCATTAAACCAAGGATTGAAACTTATTTTATTGCAATTT
>CAZYDH010000041.1:0-7863 GCA_964645915.1 uncultured bacterium | reverse complement strand
ATTTGACAGTGAATGACAGTGACAACAACTATCCCGAAGATTTCACACTCACGGTATTGAATGGAGATAATTATGGTGTGGACGGTACAACGATCACACCGGATCAGGATTATAATGGTGTGTTAACGGTTCCGGTTTATGTAGACGATGGTGGGAGTGAGAACAGTCAAAGTAATACATATAATCTAAGTGTTGATGTAACTGCGATAAATGATGCTCCTGTTCTTATTGAGGGTTCGTCATTGACCACACCGGAAGACACACCGCTGGAGATTACTTTATCTGATTTGACAGTGAATGACAGTGACAACAACTATCCCGAAGATTTCACACTCACGGTATTGAATGGAGATAATTATAGCATAGATGGGACAACAATTACACCGAATCAAGATTACAATGGTTCGTTGAGTGTTCCAGTTTATGTTGATGACGGAGAGTCTGAAAACAGTCATAGTAATACATATGACCTCTCAGTAACGGTTGATCCGGTAAATGACCCTCCAACTATCACAATGGAACTACAAGATATTGTTGTTGAAGAGAATTGGAACGAAACTATTTCCATAGACCTGGGAGATTATTTTACTGACCCGGATATTGTAACAAATGGAGATTATCTAACATTTTCATTAGACAATTCCAATCCATCTTTGTTTGAACCATCGGTGAACGGTAACATGCTAAACGTTACTATTTATCCGGAAAACACCGGAATTGGAGAGTTAACAGTTACGGCAGAAGATGGAACCGGTGAAACCGTCTCTGATATTCTAACGGTCACCGTTCAATCGGTTATGGAACTAAATGCTAGTGAACTGGATTTTCTAAAAACAGAGTATGGTAAATACTTTACCATTATGAATTCTGCAAATTTCGGGATCTTCTGGAATTTTGATATTGAATGGACATCAGAAACTGAAGGTTGGCTCACCATAGGTTCAAGTCCGGGGAGCGTTTCTGCCGGAGGCTCGACGCAAGTGGATGTAAATATTACTCCGACCGAACTAACTGAATCTGCATCGATATACATCCATGGATATCGAGATGACGGATATGGTGATATGATGGATACAGATACCGTCTTTGTAACTTTAGAAGCATGGACAGATGTTGGCCCGGAAATCTCCAATATTCAATTTTCTCCAGACCCACCGGTATTTGGTTCGGATAATGTTACAGTCAGCGCATCCATTTCATCTGTAAATATGATTAGCACTTCTGAATTACGTTATAATAGCGGTACAGGATATAAATATGTCGGTTTTTCAGAGGGTACTGCCGTGATACCCACCGGAGATATTACCCTTACCGGTGTGATGTTTAACATCTACGCCGAAGACGAACTAGGATACAATACCACAACAGAAACTCAATCGATTTCTGTACAGTATTCATCTCTGCCGATTATAGGAGATACCAAAGTAAATACCTATTCGATGATCTCGGTCCCCGGTCAGTTAAATGATCGATCTACGCATATGATACTGGGAGATGAGCTCGGAGAGTACGACCCAACAAAATGGCGGTTATTTACATGGGATTCTAACCAAAATGATTATGTTGAGCATCCGAATGAATTACAACTTGGCAGGAGTTATTGGCTGATCACCGATGTGTCCTATGCGATTAGCGGAGGTGGAGGAGCATCCACGGAATTATCCGGATATACTCTTGAACTTTCCTCCGGTTGGAATATGATTGGCAATCCATATCATTTTACGGTAAATCTGAATAGTGTGACCATTCAAGGTGATGTTGAGAATAAACTGTATCAATATAATGGAAGTGGATATTATCAAACAGCAGATATGAATCCGGGAGAAGGATATTGGATATGGTCAGGTGGTGGTGGAAGCCTTGAGTTTGATCCTGAACAAAATTTAATGGAAGGAGGCAGTGCACGCACCACGGATGAAGTCGATCCTCAGGGATGGGTGGCCGGTCTTTCTACACAAATTGGAAACTTTGAGGATACTTTAAATAAATTTGGTGTTCATCCGGAAGCATCCGGTGAAAAAGATAACTTGGACTACCATGAGCCGCCGGTGATTGGTGAATATATTTCACTTGCATTCGACAATAAAGATTGGGATACTACTCCGGGTCTATATCATAAAGATGTCCGTCCTGATGGTGAGGATATCACGGTTTGGAATATTCGGGTTACAACGAACATTCCCGGAATTGTCAGATTGCAGGGATTGGATATTAGCGAAATCCCGATAGAAATGGATGTTACGTTGGTGGATATGGATTATCAATCAACGGTTGATTTAAGACAATCCACATACTACGAGTTCACTTCAAGCGGAAATGAACACGCCCATCCATTTGTGTTGTTGGTAGGATATCCGGATGCGGTCAATCAGGAAATGAAAACAATGGGATACGTTCCTGACCAGTTTATGTTAGCCCAAAACACACCCAATCCGTTTAACCCGGTAACCTCAATTCGATTATCATTGCCGGAAGAATCTGTTGTCTCCATCACGGTATATAATTTGCTTGGAGAAGAAATCACCCGACTGGCATCTGGCGAAACGATGAATAGCGGAATTCATCGGATGATTTGGAATGGATTGACCAGCAGAGGCGAACAAGCTCCGACAGGTGTATATTTATACTCAGCGAATGTCCGAGGGATTAATGGTAAGCAGTATAACAAAACAAGAAAAATGATACTGATAAAATAATGAACAAGTTCATTTCAAGAAATATAACGTCTGTAATGGCGTGGATCCTGATAGGATTCTTGTTTGGGAATATACCATTCCTGTTCTCTGAAACCGGGAAGGTTGAATTTGGAAAGATCACTCTTCCGCTTGGAAGGGTGCAGATACAGTCTGATGAAAGCACGGAATGGAAGAGAGCCCTTCCTAACAAACCAGTTTTTGTAGGAGATAAGATCAAAACACTTGCAAAATCCCGTTGTGAGATCTCTTTAAAAGGTGGGGGTAAAATGCGGATTGGTGAAAACGCAGAGATCATTTTAACCCAGGCGGATGTCAAACCCATGGAAAAAGAGTTTGATGCAGAACTAAAAAAAGGGAATGTTTGGGTTTCTGCAAAAGCTGCTTTCGGAGAGAAAAAGAATGTATCAGTACGTACCCCAACGGCGGTTGCTGCCATTCGCGGAACCACCTATCGCGCAACAGCAGATACCGCAGAAAGTTCGGTTTTGGTTTACAGTGGACGTGTTGATGTAAATGCAGCGAAAAATATCATTGAAGAACGGAAGGAAAAACGGAAAACCCTATTTGATACCGGAACCGGTTTTAAGTTAGGTCCGGTAGAAAAGATCGACGCACCGACAAAAGTAGCAGGCCCTTTTGAAGTCACGCTGAAGGATTGGATTAAATTGGCTGAAGGATGGTGTGTCAAAGTCAGAAGCGATGGGAAATACCATCTCTTTGAATTTGATAAGGAAGCAGATGATCAAGATGAATTCGTTCGATGGAACAAGGAATTGGACTCGCAGTAATCGGTGAGTGATTTTATTAAGCGGATAGGGATTGGTGGCCTGATCGGTTTTACCGTTGGACTCGCCATTGCCGTTGTCACTGAGATTGACGGATTCTTTTTAACATCTCTGCTGAATGGATATGAGTATCGATCTTATGATGCTCGAATGAAAGCAAAAACGATTGGTGTTGAAGAGTCATCCATTGAAGACATCGTGATCATTGATATTGAGCAAAACTCGATTGATATGCTCGGTAATTATTATGATTGGCCTCACGCGTATCATGGACAGCTCGCCGATGTTGTAACCTCTGGGAACCCCAAAGCACTCTTATTCGATATCATTTTTGATCCGGAGAATACTTCGACCTATGATTTGATCCAAAAAGCAGCCGATGAACAGATATCCTCCGATGAAATACAGGATTATTTGTTTAGACATGATCCAAATTGGTTTGTTGAATCAACTAAAAAGGCTGATAATATTTATCATTCGCTTTCGTTTGAGAACAGTGATTCGTTGAACTTTTTATATGCAATGGATGAAGAACCGGAAGGGTACGATCCGTCCAATCACATCATTTTTCTTCCCAAAGATCAAGCAAAGAACCTTCCGGTCGCTGAACGGATCGGTAATACCCATGTTTCACTCATCAATGCGGGGAAGGGAGCCGGGAGTGTACGCTTCCCACAGGACAGTGATGGAATTACTCGTCGCGCACCAACCGCTGTTTATTTTGAAGGAGCTGAACATGTATATCTATCCTTATCAATGGCGGTTATTAAGGATGTTCTCGGTATTCCGCAAGATGGGTTTGATTATGATTTTGAAAACCACATCCTTCGGTTAAAAGATGGTTTCGGAACCGTCATTCGTGAAATTCCGATAGACGATCGCGGAAGGATGTTCGTGAATTTTGAGGGGACACATAAAACCTTTTATTATCTTCCTTATGCATATTGTATGGATGCTGACATGCTTCCCCCTGAATATTGGGAAGGTAAAATAGCGATTGTCGGAGCATCATTACCGGGATTAATGGATTTACGAAATACACCTGTTCAGGAAACATACGCAGGTGTGGAAATCCATGCGAATTTGATTTACAGTATTTTACAGAATAATTTTGTTCAACCTACCTCTGCAAATACCAACTTTCTTCTGATCATTATTCTTTGTGTTTTATTGGGAGTCATTTATAGTCTACCGCAAAAAACGTTATACTCTCTGCCGTTCCCGATCATTACCGCTGTACTGTGGGTGATCTTTGCTTATAGTCAGTTTCTTTCCGAGCTGGTCATGTGGGATATAGTTCGACCTTTGATCGCAACGGGAGGGACGTATATTACGGTCTTTATTTATAATTTTCTGGTTTCTGAAAAAGATAAACGGTTCTTAAAAAATACATTCGGAACGTATATTTCCCCGGATTTGATTGAACAGATGGTTGAGGATAAAAACGAACCGGAATTGGGCGGTGTTACCGGACATCATACTGTTTATTTCTCGGATATTCAAAGTTTCTCTTCTTTCTCTGAAGTATTGAAGCCGGAAAGAATGGTGATGCTGATGAACGAATATCTTTCTACGATGACGGAAATATTATTAAGGAATAAAGGTACACTGGATAAATATATCGGGGATGCGATCGTGGCATTTTGGGGAGCACCCGCTCCGGTACCCAACCATGAATATCATGCATGCAAAACGGCTCTGGAAATGGATCAAGCCCTGGATAATTTACGGAGTAAATGGAAGGGAGAAGGAGACTGGCCCGAGATCGTTGAAAATATGCAGCATCGGATCGGATTGAGTTCGGGTGATGTTGTAACGGGAAATATGGGATCAAATATCCGGATGAATTATACAATGATGGGAGATGTTGTTAATTTAGGGGCTCGTTTAGAATCCTCTGCAAAGCAATATGGTATTTATATCCATGTAGAGGAAACATTACAGAAAGCGGTTGCCGATCAATTTGAATGGCGGTTTTTAGATTATGTACGTGTTAAAGGACGAAACACTCCGGTGAAAACATACGAGTTATTGAGCAAAAAAGGTGAATTGGATGAAAACGCTAAGAAGTGTGTTGAACAATTTTCTAAAGCTCAAAAACTATATTATGAACAAAAATGGAACGAAGCAAAAAGTGCTTTCATTGAGTCAGAAAAACTGGAAGAAAAATTTCCGGGGAGGACAATTAATCCGTCTTCTGTTTATATAAAACGTTGCGAGTTCCTCAAAGACAATCCTCCCGGAAAAGACTGGGATGGTGTATGGACACTAACCGCAAAGTAACCACGATTTCTTAAACTACTCTCGAATATTATGCTTGAAAACATTATTAAACGAAATGGTCAAATCGTTCCATTTGATCAGAAAAAGATTACACACGCAATTTATAAAGCGGCTTCATCAGTTGGTGGTCATGACAAAGGCTTGGCACAAGATCTATCTGATCAAGTCACTCGAGAACTAGAGATCAATTTCCCTCATCCTGATCTTCCTTTAGTGGAAGAAACTCAGGATATGGTAGAAAAAGTTCTGATCGAAAAGGGGCATGCCAAGACCGCAAAAGCCTATATTCTTTACAGAGAGAATCGCCGCAAGGAACGTCAACAAAAATTCCGACGCACTAATAAAAGTTCAAATATTCCGTATCCGATCATGTATGAAACTCTGGTTTGGAACTTAACAACCCAATGTGAAACAGTTGAAAAATTAAATCAACTGGTCGAAGAAGACCGCTTAGCAGATCTCGTTCAGAAGACGGATGCTGCGTTTCATGATAAAACCTATCGTGCAGCCCAAGCGATCGCCAAAGAAAAAGATCGAATAAAATTGGTGATCGTTGCCGGACCGTCATCATCAGGAAAGTCGACCACAACAGCCAAGATAACTCAGCATCTATTAGACATGGGTATCGAAGCAGTTCCGCTGAATATTGATCATTACTTTTTTGATCTGGAAATGCATCCGAAAGATGAGTTTGGAGATTATGATTTTGAAATGCCTGAAGCATTGGATTTGGCCTTGATCAACCAGCATCTTCGTCAATTGATAAAAGGAGAAACAGTAAAAACCCCGCATTATGATTTTGAAAAAGGAAAACGAACCGATAATGTGAATGAAGTCGCCGTGAAACCGGGTCAAATGATCTTGATCGACACGCTTCATGGACTATTTGAACCTATGACAAGCAATATTCCTGATGAGAAAAAATTCAAAGTTTATATTGAAACAATTTCTCAACAGCAGGATAATGAAGGAAGCTTCATCCGTTGGACAGATATTAGACTATTAAGACGTATGGTTCGTGATATGAAATTCAGAGGATACACACCTGTACGAACAATAGGTCATTGGCATTATGTCAGGCGAAGTGAAATGAAACATATCATCCCTTATGTAAACAATGTTGATTTCATCATCAATGGTGCTCTTCCCTATGAATTGCCTTTCATGAAAAAATATATCGAACGTGAGCTCCCTGATATTTTGAATTCACTTGCTGGAAATCCCAAAAAACAAGATGCATATATTCGCGCTAAACGGATTCAGACATTATTATCTGAGATCAAAGAATATCACGATGAATCCATTTTGTCCAGCGAAAGTCTGCTAAGAGAATTCATTGGCGGTAGTCAATATAAATTGCATTAAAAGAAATAAATATATCCTATGCAAAAGATAAGTGTAGCAGTCAGCGAGTTTGTTCGACGACAAATAAAAGGATCCGGAAAAACATATTCCCCAACGTTATCTTTCGAAGAAATTGCCCAATATGCCGAAACGCAGTTGGAAAAAGGATGTTTCAAAGAAGGATATCGAGACGGAGTGATTTTAGTATCAGTCGATCATGAACTGACGGACCGGTTTGTTTGTCCGTTTGTAAGAATCGATGAAAACACACAATTAAAAGCCGAAGTGGTGAAAAGACGGAATGGAGAAGAGCCTTATATTCAGCTCCGCGCACTGAATGGTGATTCACTCCCTGCAGGAAAAGTGGAGTTGATCTTATATCGACATGATGTGTTAAAAGAAAATGATGAACACAGCAGTGATACGGAATGGGAGTTGATTAGTATACATGCGATTCCGATAGGTGTTGATCATTTTCCGATGGGATATGTGACGATGATGCGAAATCAGTTGGAACTTTCCGGCGGGACAAAAGCAATGTATACATCTGATGAGTGGGCTGAATCTGTTCGATTTTGGCAACAGTATGCGGCTATTGAACCCAAAGAAACATCTTAAAAATTGTAATTAATATGGTTGGATGTTTTAATTGACCTTTATGTAACTTCACCCCCGATATTTAAAAAGAATTTGTATTAAAGGGCCCATAGCTCAATGGTTAGAGCAGCGGACTCATAATCCGTTGGTTCGGGGTT
>CAZYDH010000040.1:0-8564 GCA_964645915.1 uncultured bacterium | reverse complement strand
TATTAAAATTGAAAGTAACGCCACAAGGTGGTAATGCTGTGGATGAAGAATTAATTCCGAATTCATATAGATTAGCAGATGCATATCCAAACCCATTCAACCCGGAAACAACAATCATTTACGGTTTGAAACAATCAGGTCAAACAACACTCGAAATATATGATCTTCTTGGCAGACCGATAAAAACTCTTGTAAACGACTATCAATCCGCTGCAGAATATTCCATCAATTGGAACGGAACAGATAGAAATAATCGAATCGTGCCAAGTGGTGTGTATTTTTATAAACTTACTTCAGGTAATTACTCTTCTATTAAAAAAGTAATGATGCTGAAATAATTCGGATTTCTTTATCTGGGTTGTCTCGAGACAAAACCTGATTATAAATCATTCTTTACGAGAATAAATATCACATGGGAATATTTTCAAATATTCCCATGTGATTTATAGCACAATATGAAAATAATTTCAAATTAATACTGTCAAGTAAAGGATGAAATTATTTATATTGTATGCACAATAAAATTCATAGTTATCCTTATACAGTATTGAATTAATTAACGAAAGAAAAAGTATGAGACGGACAAATCAAATATTCTCTAAATTTATCCTTATTTTGGTTGGAACAGGATTGATGTTTACAAAGTTAGTTGCCGAACAATCCGATGATACATTCCTTTTTTGTCTGAAACCAAATGTCAAGCCTTTAGAGATCCTTCAACAATATAATCCGCCGAAAGTAGATGATCCATCGATTCAGCAATTTCTTGATGAACATCATGCAATAAAAATCGAACCTTGGATACCGAATGCAGATCCAAGAGATCATGATGGGGATATTTACCTTAACCGCATTTATCGAGTGTATCTATCCGAAAAAGATAGGGTTCAAGTCTCTATCGCAAAAGATGGGATATTGTCCGTATCATCTATTCTTTCATCGGAATATGAAAATATTCGGAAATCAACATATGTGCCGAATGATCCAATGACAGGCCAACAATGTAGCTTATCCGCAGTAAAAGTTATTGAAGCCTGGGAGTATTTTATTGCAAATGGTCAAATTCCCGGAGATCGTACCGTTCTACTTGCCAGTGTTGATACCGGTGTAGATTATACGCATCCAGATCTGGAAAATAATATATGGATCAATCAAGGCGAGATACCATCTACTATTTTTCCAACAGTTGATTCAAATAATGATGATTATGTAACGGCTGAAGAAGTAATCGCTTATCTTTCAGATAATAATATGGATTATTATTCTGGGGATGGAATTAATCTTAGAGACGCACTCCAACCAGCCTCACCCTTTACAAATAGTTCAGATGACGATGGAGATGGGTATACAGACGACCTGATCGGCTGGGATCCTTCTGGTTATTCAGGTGCAGATGACAATGATCCTATGCCAAAAGCTGGAGTGCCAAACAACAGTACTTGGGCACATGGTACTCACGTAGCAGGTATTTTAAGTGCCGTGACCGACAATAATATCGGAATGGCATCAACCGGATTTCGCTGTAGTGTCATCTCGGTGAAATGCTCTCGAGAGAATCAGAATGAACCCTATGTAAATGATGGATATACCGGCATTTATTACGCAGCAAGAGCAGGATATTTTGCAGGAACATTTACCATTATTAATAACAGCTGGGGTGGAAGTGGATACAGTAGTTACGAACAAACTCAAATCAATACCGCACATAATACCTATGGTGCGGTAATTGTTGCGGCTGCCGGGAATGGATTGGATTATCCAAATTATGGTGAGGAGTATGCATCACACTATCCATCCAGTTATACAAATGTGATATCAGTTGCCGCAATGGGGTGCAACGGAATATGGGGTCACTGGGCAACCTATCATGAATCCGTAGATTTATCTGCCCCCGGAGAGAATATTACAAGTTTGATTATTGGAACAGGGTATGAAGCATGGGATGGTTCATCAATGGCAAGTCCTAATGCTGCAAGTTGTATCGGATTGCTGAAAGCATTTTACCCGGAAATGAACAATGCAGATCTTGAAACTGCAATTATTGAATCTGCAGATCCTTTTATTTATGATATTAATACAGAATCTTATCTCGAAGGGAGATTGGGAAGTGGAATGGTAGATGTCTATCAGGCGATTGGCTCTGTTTCTTTTCCAAATATTATTTATGATTCTTACTCGCTTGCAATGACTGAAGGTGATGGCGATAGCATTTTTAATCCAGGTGAAACAGCTGAGCTTCGAGTATCAATACTGAATGAAGAAGGATGGGTTGATGCAACGAATGTCAGTGCAACTCTTTCAAGTACAAATCCCAATATTATTGTTAGTGATAATAATGCTGTATACTCCGGAGTGATTACCGCAGGATCAGCAAGTATAAATCTGAGCGACCCATTTGTTGTTTCAACATCAGAAGAAATTGACCTGGGAAATGTAGATTTTGAGTTATCAATTTCTGCAAATGGTGGACAGGAGTATGAGTATACAACAGTTCTTTCATTCCAAGTTCCGGTTACTTTAAATCAAGAAGGTTTTCCCTATCAACTCGATCAACAGATCTGGTCTTCTCCTGCAGTTGTTGACATAAATAGTGATGGTCAAAAAGAGATTATTTTAAACGACTATGCCGGATGGGTTAGAGTATTAACTTCAGAAGGAGTAGAACTTGATTCTTTTAATACGGGTAACCAAATTTGGGGATCACCGGTTGTTGTAGATGTAGATGGAGATGGTGGTTTAGAGATCATAGTGGCATCAAAGAACCGTCATTTATATGTGCTGGATGAAAACTGTAATGTTGAAGTAGATTATTACACGGAACAATATTTAATGGGGACTCCTGCTGTGGGAGATATCGATAGCGATTATGGATTGGAGATCGTCATTGGTGGGTACTCATCTCCGGGAAAGATCTTTGCAATCAATCCTGATGGAACGGTTGTTGATGGATTTCCATATGAACTTGGTGAAAAAGTTCAACGTGGGGTCGCACTTGCTGATTTTGACGGGAATGGAAAAGACGATATTGTTTGTGGTACTGACAGTGAAAATATTTATCTTATCTATGATGACCTAACAGTCGCATCCGGGTTTCCATTCTCAGCAACAAACGATTTCAGAACGGCACCTTCAGTTGTGAATATTAATGGGTCCAAAGTCATTTGTGCCGGATCACGAGATGATTCATTTTATGCGGTGGATTCAAATGGAGAACTATTGTTTTCTATCCCGTCAAATGATGACATGGCAACTTCACCCGGGTTTGTACAGACAGATCAAGGGATTGCGGTATTTTTCGGATCCGAAGATGGAACATTATTCGGAGTGGATATGAATGGAAATGCTCTTCCGGGTTGGCCTAAGACATTAGATGGAAGTGTGATTTCATCTCCTTCATTTGCTGACCTTGACGGTGATGGAATGCCTGAGGTGGTTTCTGCAACTCTCAGTGGATTCCTGTATGCATTTCATATCACCGGTGAAGATTTCCCGTTATTCCCAATCCAATATGAGTATCCATTTAAATCATCGTCTACCATTGTAGATATGGACAATGATGGTGATTTGGAGATATTAGTAGGAACAAGCGCTACGTTAGTAATCATAGATATTAAACAAACCGGAAGCACATCCGGCTATTGGAATATGTATCGTGGAAATTTGAAACGGTCCGGATACTACGATCCTGTAACCGGAGGCGAAACAACACTTCAGATAAATCATCTTTCAGGATGGAATCTTGTTGGACTACCGTTGAACGTCGAAAACTCTTATTACAATGTGTTATTCCCCGATGCGATCAATGGGACATTGTTTTCATACAGTGGAGGATTTAACTCTGAGACATCGCTTACTCCCGGCGCAGGATACTATCTGCGATTCCCGGATGATGGATCAGACCTGGTTACAGGAACGATCATTTCTTCTTTGACGCTTACGCTTGTAGAAGGTTGGAATTTAATTACCGGAATTACAGCACCGATCAATATTGCCTTGATACAAGACCCGGATGAGATTATTATAGATGGAACTATTTATGGGTTCAATGGTGGTTATTATGCAGCGGAAATTCTTCAACCGGGGCAAGGATATTGGATTCGTACATCCGCTGGCGGTACAATCACAATTTTAAGTGAATAGCTAATTAAATAATTCGTAAAAGATTTTCAAGAAAGTGAAAATAGGAATTGTCATTTATCATAATTCGATGTACAATTCGGCATACATTCTGATTTGAAAATAGATGTAAAATAAAAAAAGTATTTTATTCTTAAGAACATGGAGGAAACATGAAAAAGGTAATGAGTTTACTGCTGGTTCTAACTCTTGGAGTAGGAATTGTTTTCAGTGCAACGGTTCCCAGACACCAAGCACCGGTTAAACACAGCAAATTATTTCAGCCTAAAGTTGAACCAACCACGACTGTGAACACCAATGAAGGTCAATCTCATGGTCCGATTTATCAATACCCGGAAAATCGTAACAGTTATGCGATTTCTTTGGTTGATTCATCTATGAACGGATATGGTATGGTTGCAGGTTCTACACGTCCAATATCCGTTAGTGAAAATGGAATTATTATGGGTTACAGACAATGGGCTGGAGAAAATGGTACGAGCGGACAGATCGGCGCTGCATTCTCAGAAGATGGTGTGGACTGGACGACCTATCAAAATCTCAATCCCGGAATGGGAATAGGAAGATACCCCAGTGCTTTAGGTATGGGAGATTATCCCTATGTAATTTGGAATGAATATACTGGGACTGGAACCGGATATGGTGGAACACCGTATTATTCATTTGATGAATTCGGATGGGATGGAGGTTCATGGGCAGAAGCTCAACCTGTCGATCTTAATTGGTCAGGTGAAAAGGATCTTTGGGTCGGTTCACCGGACTATTCCTATGATGCAGTAACAGGAGAGCATCATTTCAACGTGGTTTATGCTGACTGGACTCGTAACCATTGTTACTTATTTAACTCTGAAGATTATAGTGATGGTTTAATTACTTATGGTCCTGAAGTTATAGTTATCGATGCTGATGATATGGAAGGTGGAAGTGAAGAAGGGGGCTACACCTCATCTCCAGTAATAGACATTAATAACGATGGTATTGGTTATGTTGCTGCCTCAACATACTTTGCTGGAGCAATGAGTGGACAAAGTCAATATGCTAATTACCACACTATGGCTTTCAAACGGACAGACGATTATGGTGACTCATGGTATGGTGGACAAGAAGGAAGTAACTACTTCTTTATCGATGATAACGTATTTGATCATATGCTAAACACCGGAGCTTATGCTGATCATTACGGTCCGGATAATGACGAGTGTGCTGATACAACCATTACATGGAATGAATTATTCATTCCATATGATTTTGATATGCGAGTAGATGCAAACGGAAATCCACATTTTATTGTTCCAGTTCTACCGGCTTCTGATGATGGTATTTACACCGCCATTACTCCATCTATCGGCTGGTGGCATTTTTGGATTGATAAAGATCATTTAGAAAGTCCTGGATTTGTTAACACTCCAATGGGATGGAACTATTCCTTTATTATGAGTGTTGATGAATCTTTTAGAGATTGGGACAACTACTTTAGCAATAGCTATTGGTATCAAACATTCTTCCCGAGTTTAGCGATTAGTAGCGAAAGTGATGATGTGATGTATGTTGTATCCAGTCTTATCGAGCCGGGTCCGTTTACAGTTACAGATGATAGTGGAACTCCGGATGATGGTTGTGATGATTGGGGATATTTCTTAGAATGGTCTTTTGATAATTTTGTTTCGAAATCAATAGATGGTGGTACTACATGGTGGTGCCCATATCAGTTTGCAACACCGGATCCCGATTCTTCTGATGACGATAGACCGGATGAAACCTATGCTCATGCAGCACCGGATGGTGCAACCAATGACCATGTTTATTTTACATATCAAATGCCGGACTATCCATTTGGATCTTCAACCGGTGATGTAGAATCTCCCGCCGATTGGAAAAATCGTCTTTATGCCGGAAAACTCGTATTAACCTCTCCGCCACCTCCCCCAGGTGGATGTGAAGTAACACTCAGTAATAATGTAGGATGGAATTTAGTTGGTTTGCCTGTAGGTCTTGAAGATGCAAGTTATTCAACGCTATTCCCGAACTCAATTGAGGGAACATGTTATTACTTTGATTCGGGATATCAACAAGCAGATGTTCTTACTCTTGGAGTTGGATATTGGCTTCGATTCAGTGATGTAAGTGAAAACTCAGTAGATGGTGGTTGTGTTGATAACCTGCCCATATCATTGAGTGCCGGATGGAACCTGATATCAGGAGGATCTTACGCATCAAGTCTTGACGATCCGGATAATATCCTTATTCCCGGAACATTATATGCATTTGATGCAGGATATCAGCAAGCAAGTACATTAATTCCCGGAAAAGGCTATTGGGTACGTACTACTGCTGCAGGAACTGTAACAACAAGCGGAACGAGTCTTGTACGTGAAATGGTTGAGCCATTGATCGATGCGAATTCACTCATCTTTAATGGTACGACATTAAACTTTGGTGTAAGTGTTCCTAAAGAATCTATACTAAGTTACAGTCTTCCGCCTAAACCACCTGTCGGTGCGTTTGATGTGCGGTTTGCAGGTGATTCGAAACTATCTGAAAATGGAGGAGTAATTGAAATGATGACTCCTAACCAGACAGTATCTATTGAGTATTCTATCAAAGACGGTAGTGAGTGGACACTCGAAAACTCCGAAGGTAGCTTTACACTTTCTGGTGAAGGAAGAGTAGATGTTCCTGCTTCAGATAGTTATGTCTTGACAAAGGGTGGAATAAGTTCTACTCCTGAAGCTTTCTCTTTAGGGCAAGGATATCCGAATCCATTCAATCCTGACACAAAAATTGACTATATGATTGCCAATGCCGGTAATGTAAATATCATTGTTTACGATATGCTAGGCAGGGAAGTAAAAACCTTAGTGAGTGGTTATCATACACCCAATGCATATTCCATTACATGGAATGGAACGACCAATGAAGGTAAAATGGTTCCAAGTGGTGTATATTTCTATCATATGACAACCGGAGACTTCTCAGAGGTTAATAAGGTAATGCTTCTTAAATAATCAATTTAGGATTATTGTTATAAAAGAGGGCTCAATCGAGCCCTCTTTTTTTTTCATTATTCCAGGAAAATGAAGTACATTCAAACCAGTTATGAAGTACTTTATTCTATTAATTCTATGGCTATCGATAGTCGCTGGACAGTCCTACTCTCGTAGTGAGTATGAGATTATAGAGGAGTGGAAAGATTATACAGATTTTCAAAGAACCGAACAACTATCCTTTTGCGAGTTTTTATTTGATAATAAGTATTATGATCGAGCGCAATTAAACCTATTTCGATATTTGTATAAATACCCGAATGAAACTTTTGAACCTGTACTTTACTATTACATTGCGCGCTCCTATGAAGAATTAGAGAAATATGATCTTGCCTTGGAATACTACTCAAGGATCACAAATAGAGATGATACAACATCCGTTACTTATAAAAGTGCTATCTATCGTACGATATATATCCATTTGATGAATCGAGATAATGAAATTGTATTATTAAATACTGAGGATACGGATGACCCATATTTCTTGATATTTAGGGCATATGCAATGTTAAATGAGCAAAGATGGGATGAAGCTAGTAGATCATTAAAAAAAGCAAATAAACGTTTTAATCACCGATATTATTCCAAATTGATAGCTCCAGTAATTAAATCGATTAACGCAGCCCAAGCATTACCGAAGAAAAACAAATCCTTAGCGCTAGGAATGTCAATAATCCCAGGGGTGGGGCAATCTTATTTAAAACAGTGGAAAGAAGTCATTGGTATATTGACAACATCAACACTTCTATATGTATTTGCTTCCGAGGAAAAACAAACCACTGGAGTATTCACCTATCAACCTTCCGGAACAATTCCATACTCAACTTCAATTATTACAACAGAGCAGGGATTAAAAGCTTCTCGAAGTGGTCGAGTCCCGATGACATTGAATATCACCAATCATTATAAGCGGTATATTATTTCTCCAATTGTTTTGGGCGTAGGTGTATATATTGGAAGTGTTGTTAAAACGAAGCACGATATTGATCTTATCAACAAACAATCTGAAATTGATTATATAAATAACCAAATACAAAGGTATTCGGTATCGCGATTTCTAGATTTTGACGAACCAGAATTACGCTAACATTTTATATTTGTCGTCGAGAAACGTGATAATTTAGACGTTCAGTTATTTAATATTTTAATCAGATAATAAATAATTAAATATTCTGAGAATTACTATTGACACGGGTATATTAGATGTGATAATTTTGTTGGCTTTGAGTGAGTTAATTATGCTCAATTCAAAAGTTATTTAAAAATTCAGGTATGCGTGGGTCTCAGAGACTAACCAGGGCAAACTCGGCAAGCTAACCATATTAAAACATACAATGGAGAGTTTGATCCTGGCTCAGGACGAACGCTGGCGGCGTGCTTAAC
>CAZYDH010000039.1:0-9902 GCA_964645915.1 uncultured bacterium | reverse complement strand
TGCCTTACTTTCCATATACTAACCGTTTCATTTTGCTCATACCTTACAATATACAAAGAGCTTGCTTTTTCCCAGCGCTTACCGAAAAATAAAACTGAAAGTTGATAATATAATCGCAATTTATTTTTACATATGCTAAAAATGGGTCAAACGATAAGTTTCGGAAATTATATCAAGACTGAAAGAGAAAAATGAATCATAACACCAGATACAATGCCACCGCAGGTTAGTAACTCTAAGAAAATGATTTGTCCACTTTGTGGTTCAGCACTTATCAATAAAAAAGATAAGTTTTATTATGATTGCCCCACATGCAAAGCAATTGTAAAAGATGAAAAAGATTACTTAACAGCTGACGATGAAAAAGCAAGATACGAAACGCACAACAATGACGTAAATGATATTGGGTATCAAAACTTTACTTCACCCATTACACATTATGTAATTGAGAAATTCTTACCGGAGCATAAAGGATTAGATTTTGGAAGCGGTCCCGGACCTGTTATTTCTAGCATACTCATGAAACAGGGTTATGATATTGTCCAATACGACCCATTCTTTGCTCCAAACCAAGATTTATTGAATAACGTATATGATTATATTGTTTGCTGCGAAGTATTTGAACATTTTCATCATCCAAAAATAGAGATTGAACGTCTTAGATCGCTATTAAAAGCAAACGGGGTTTTGCTTATTATGACCATGTTATATAATAATAGGATTGATTTTGATTCATGGAATTACCGAAACGATTCTACTCATGTTTTTATATATAGAAAAGAAACGATTGAATATATTGCAAATGAAATGAAATATGAGATAGACATTTTAACGGACAGACTCATTGTATTAAGAAAACCCGGTAACAATAATTAATAAAGGTCATTTCGTAGATTGTCGATCTACAGGTGAATTATCTGTTTTTTCCATCGGTTTATTTTCGGAAGATGAGTTTTTAAATATTCCTCAAGATGTTGCTCTAACTGATTACGAACCGTAAGAATTAGATGACCATTAAAGTTGGCCTCAATCTTTTTTAAAGCGGGTGAAAATCCTTCATCACGGAGTTCTAAAATACCGAACTCATCTATAATTAAATATTTTGATGTTGCTGATTCTAATATTTGCTGACAACCCCATTGTATCGTTTTGGGATAAAAGAAAAACCGACCAACTTGAATATCGGTTTGCATCTCGTTCATCGTGTTTAACTGTTGCCGTTCATTTGTTGTAATTCGAACGAGATTATGATACCACTCTAATGAATTGATACGGTGTTTTTCTGAGATTACACCATCAACAGGAAGTGCATTTTTTCTTGCTGATTCAACAAATTCAGCCAGCAATTTTGATTTTCCAGATTGAGAATCACCCATAATAATAAATAAAGAAGGGAATGGGATCTTCTGGAGATTTTGTAACAATTGTAATGATGTAATTTGTATATCTGCAGGCTTAGGTGTGTCCATTGACTCAGCAAGTCGAATAACATCTTGAAGAATACGGATGGTCAAATTGTTAATTAATTTTATCCCCCGCTCTTTTTTCCATTTTGTTCGAAAATCAGTTCCTCGTGCAGACAAAATGCTGCGAAGGTGAGGGATGATTCGGTTGGACATTTCATATATAGAATGGAATTGTTGAATGCCTAATCCTGAAAAGAGCGTTGCAACCCGTTTGCTGTTTAAATTGACGGTCATGACTTGAAATAACAGAAAAACACCGATACCCCGAAGCGCCATCATAATCATTTTTACTAATTGATCGTGACTGTAGCTAAAGATCCAAAGCGTTGAATCTTGTGTGCCACTGAACATCGGAACAAGAACGACTAATAAACCAATAGTTACCCAAAACGGAAGACGTTTTAACGGACGGACTGTATCATGACTAAAAAACCAGGAGATACCTCCAATCAAGATCATAATCGCTATGGGATATGTTTTTAAAAAAAATAGAGTTACAAAAATGGAGAGGGCACACCAAAATCTTGATGAGATAAATATAGATTTAATTTTCATCCTAGTTGGTTAAATTGAGTTGTGATTTTATAAACCATGCAAATACAGCTCCCCCCAGTCCTAATAGAAAGTGAATTGCAATATATAATCCGAGAACCCACCAACCTACACCAAAACCAAATCGATCTGAAAATCCTTGAACCATCTCCAGTATGACCGGAATGAAATCTGCTCCAAACAGGATAGTTTTTACAGTTAAGGTTTGAATAAGTGGGTAAATTGAGACCACCAATCCTGAAATGAGGAACCCCAAAAAACCGGTAGAGAACACTGTTAGCGCAATCTCCAACAACACCCCCTCTAAAACGATACCGATAAATGGGCCCAACTTCACTGTGGAAAGACTCATAATTTTGATAAGAGCAGCAATGAATGCCATGATCAAAGTGCTTCCGGGCTGTGGATTGATCCCTCTTGCAATCAATATAATTATCATTCCAATCGCAGATAAAATTGTTCCTGAAAACGGAGCATTTACCAAGTGCAAAACGGACCCAAGCGTTGCTTCTACTAATCCCCAAAGAGCACCAAAGACGGCAATATAGGTGATGGATTTATTTGTCATATTATTATCTCTGTTCTATAAAAAAGAGAACCTTCAAATTTGTCCATAGTTGTTATGTGAACAAATTGGATGATAAAAGATATAGATTGTGAGTGTTTCATAAAGTTCTCCTTTCCAAGTTTGGGAGGCGAAGTCGTTTCCAACTTCACCCTATCGGTTCTAAGCCATGCTAATTAGTGTAGGTTGTCGAACTCGGAGTGACTATAGAGATTAATAAGAGTGTCCTCTATAGTATTATTTCTACTTTAATTTAAAGAGTGCGGGTTTATAACTACAATATTATTTAGTAATTAAAGTGTAATAGAATGTGTGATCAATAAAAAAGATTACAGTTTTCTATAATCTGATCAATGATGTTGTCGAGGGAGGAGTAAAACAGCAATAACCAATTGAATCAGATTCTATTTTCATTTGCTCCCATTCCTTTTCAGGGATGTGTTTAAGGGCTGTTGAGAATAAGACTGTATCTTCAAGGATGATATGTTCTCTTAAACCATCTGTTATTTTTGAGATTGCTTTCTTTGCTTCTTTTTTAAATAATGTAAAATCCATTATAAGAATATCATAAAGAAGATTTTCTAATTTTCGCTTCCTAACTCTAAGTGTATCATGCTGTTTGCGGATTTCAGTTCCCGGAACGAATACTTTTAATTTGTCGAGTCTACGAATGATAACATTTTCTTCACGAATGTGATGTCTCTCAGAACGTAATAGATGATCGACTAAGTATCGAAGTTTTTCTGAAATCTGTGGATTATCAGCTAACGTATTCATCGGTTTTATTTGTTTATATAAGTCATTGAGGTCGTCTAAGAATGCATGGATACGGGCATGCTCTAAGATCATCGTGCGGATAATATGGGATGGTGGTAAAGAATCGAAGAGCTGAAGGTCTTCAGTGTGAGCCGTTAGTTTCGATAATTGACAACTACAAACTTGCAATGGGGTTTCATCCTTTCTTTTGTTTCGATTCCGTCCAAAATCTATAAAGGAATTATGGAGCTTCAAATCTTTTTTTAAATACGGATTAACGTGATGAAATATTCAATTTTCTAATGAAAAAATCATCTTTTCCGGCTATTGACTCCCTGCTTATCTTTATTGGTCTTTCTTATTAAAAATAACAACAATACAAAAACGTGATTCCCACAGAAATTATAAAAAAGAAGCGGGCAGGTTACTGTCTGACAAAAACAGAACTCAAGAATTTTCTTCAGGGATATGTCGAAGAAACGATCCCTGACTATCAAATGACAGCTTTATTAATGGCGATCTATTTTCAGGGGATGGACGATGATGAGACTTCCTCTTTGGTTGATATTATGCTGAACTCGGGGAAACGAATGGATTTCTCTAATTTAGATAAATTTTCCGCAGATAAACACAGTACCGGTGGAGTAGGTGATAAAGTGTCAATCGTTTTAGGTCCGTTATTAGCTGCGGCCGGTTTAGCAATTCCCATGATCAGCGGGCGCAGTCTTGGACATACCGGAGGGACATTAGATAAGCTGGAGACCATTCCCGGTTTTCAAGTGGATATCCCTTTGGAAAAATTTGCGGAGTTGACCGAAACGATTGGAATTGCCATGATCGGTCAAACAAAAGATATCTGTCCGGCTGACAGAAAAATGTATGCATTGAGAGATGTGACGGGAACCGTTGAATCCATTCCATTGATTTGCGGATCGATCATGAGTAAAAAAATTGCAGAAGGAATTCGAGGATTGGTGCTGGATGTAAAGGTCGGGAATGGGGCCTTTATGAAAACACTTACGGACGCAAAAAACCTTGGAAGACGATTGAAGCAAATTGGTGAAAACTTTGGAGTCACTACGGATGTCATATATTCAAGCATGAATCAACCTTTGGGAGATTTTGCGGGACTGTGGTGCGAAGTACAGGAGTCTGATCAATGCTTAAAAGGAAACGGTCCGAAAGATACAATGGATGTAACCTATCACCTTGGATCAAAACTGCTGATCCAAGCAGGGATTGCTTCCGATCAAAATAAAGCTATTCAGCTTCAAAAAGATTTGATTAGTTCAGGGAAAGCCTATGAAAAATTCCTTGAAATGGTTAAAGCTCAAGGTGGTGATATAAAGTGTTTTGAGACAGAAAGTTATGTACCACAATTTTCGAATGAATTGGTATCGGATCGTTCCGGGATTATCCAATCGATGGACACGTATCAAATCGGATTAGCCACCGTTGAACTGGGATGCGGTCGAAAAAGAACAACAGACTCTATTGACCCAAGTGCCGGAATTCAGTTTTATAAGAAAATTGGTGATCGCATAGAAAAAGGAGAGCCCATTTTACGGTATTTTTGCTCCAGTACGACATCTTTGGAAAAAGGGAAACAAATGTTAAAAACTGTTGTAGAAGTAGGCGATCAACCTGCAGATCATCAACTTTTTTATCAATAATCGGAGGATAAAATGGAAAAAATCTTAAAGAAATTATCTTCAGCAAATTCAAATATCATTATGGAAGGGATTCAAGAGATCACTGAATTTGTAAAAACCGGAATTGATTCCGATGATATTTCAATTGTCTTTGATGCGTTGACATCTTTGTATTACATGGACACCTTTGGCAGAAAAGAGCTAACAGCTGCAGTCGAATTATCTCAGAAAACAACGGCATCACTGGGACCGGTCATTATACCTTTGATCATTGAAAAAATCCATGATACGGATATTCGATCTGAACTTTTATTTGCCCAAACCTGTGGATTAATGGGACCAAGTGCAATCAACCCATTGTTAGAGATCTTCTCCGATAAACACAGTTCAGTAGACACGGCATTTGCACTCTATGCATTTGGAAAGATCAAATCTCCCGAAATACAAACCGCTCTCCCAATCATTTTGGAAGAGATCAAGAGTCCGAAGAAAGAGACGGAAGACACAGCAGTTCGAGCCTTAGGTAAAATCTGTGAGAGTATGGATCCGGCGAAGCTTAGCGAGGACGAAAAAGAGAAAATATTTAATACATTTCTCCGGAAGAGTCAGCATTCAAATCAAGTGATCCGATCGAAAGTGATTCGAGGTTTTGGGAAGTTCATTCGATATCATTTCAGCGATGATATTCAGAAAAATGAGATACGGAATATTGTTCAGAATGTTTTAGGTCTTGGCGATGAAGGAGACCGAGACCCTTCGTATTTAGTGCGCCGAGAAGCTCAAGAGGTTTTGGATACGCTGTTTTAATTAAAGAGGAGAACAGCCCAAACAACCGTGTTTGGATCATTTAGAATTACTGATGAAGAGGGCAGAGTTTGGTAGGTTCTGTCCCTGAAATAAAAATCTCAGTTTCAACCGGGCAAGATGATGTTGGATCATTTTTAGAAACGGAACAGATCTCCGTAGATATAATTCCGTCCGGAACGACAAAATCTTTCTTTGATATATTTTTTAATTTATGTGCTTCACGCATGAAGCGAGCCCAGGCTGGTAAAGCTGCATACGTTCCGGATTGTCCCTTTCCTAAGCTGATGGAGTAATCATCAACTCCAAACCAAACACCGGCAGCGATATGAGGCGAAAACCCGACGAACCATGCATCACTGAATCCCTGGGTGGTTCCTGTTTTACCCGCAGCAGGATGATAAAAATGATATTTCCATCTTGCGCTGCCTCCCGTTCCGCGGTCAAGAACGGTTTGCATAAGGTTCGTCATAAGATAGGCAGTTTCTTGGCTTAGAACTTCTTCTTGATCCGGATAATATTCCCGAATGGTGTTTCCATATCGGTCTTCAATTTTTGTAATGGCGTATGGTTGCGAATAGACTCCTTTATTGGCAAAGGTTGCATAAGCAGCTGTGATCTCAAGTGGATACACCTCAGAGGTCCCAAGCGCAATCGCATCTACGGCACGGATATCTGTGGTTATTCCAAGTCTGCTTGCTGTTTTCTTCACTTCCAATGCAGGGACTAATTCTTGGATCATCCGAACAGAGATAAGGTTTAATGAACGACGCAAACCCTCTCTCAACGTGGTTAATCCTCCGGTGCTTTCATCATAATTGCGGGGCATCCATTTCACCCATTCACCGGTGGCATTTTGTACGTTCAATACCACCGGCTGATTTAATAATTGCTTCGTCGCAGGATATCCATTATCGATGACAGCTGTATATACAAAAGGTTTGAAAACCGACCCGGGCTGTCTCGCGCCCTGAGTGACCCGATTGTACTGATCATGGTAATCCGGTCTGCCACCGACCATTGCGAGAATCTGTCCGGTTGATGGATCGATCGCAACGAAAGCACTTTGTACCAATAATTGTTTTCGAAGGTCTTTATATAAAGATAATTCTCCTTCCATCATTAGCTTGACGGTGTCTTCCGGGAAAATCCCTAAATATCCTAAGCGGGAAAATTCTTCTTCGTCATTGAATATGCGCTGATTAAAAACATCTTGATTCTTTTTCACGGATCGCATGATCATTTCTTCAGCGATGGATTGTAGTTTTGAATCGAGAGTTGTATAAATTTTTAATCCGTCACGATAGATGTTGATATCGAGAACTTCATCTTCTTTTTCAAGAAATCTTCGCACATATTCCGTGAAATAGGGTGCTTTTCCGGAAATGGGTTGTTCCATTACACTGTCTAATGTTCGGCTTCTGTATTCACCATATTCATCTTGTGTAAGGTATTCTTGATCACGCATTAATCGTAGAACAACATTCCGGCGAACGATCGCTTTCTCTTTATGGCGAATCGGTGAATAATGTGCAGGAGATGGTAATACCCCAACAAGAAGGGCAGCTTCGTCCGGAGTGATCTGCCCGATGTCTTTTCCGAAAAATCGTTTTGATGCAGCCTGCACACCGTATGTTCCATGCCCAAAATGGACGGTATTGATGTACATTTCAAGGATCTCGTTCTTTGTATAGGTTCTTTCAATTTGGATCGCAGTTATGACCTCTTTTATTTTCCGGGGAATGCTGTCTTCAAACCCAATAGACTTATACAAATTACGGGCAAGCTGTTGAGTGAGCGTGCTGAATCCTTGTCGATAACTGAGAGAGAGAACATTAATAACGATAGCCCGGGCAACACTTCTGAGAGACAAGCCCCAATGATCGTAAAACCTACGATCTTCAGAAGCGATCACAGCATGTTTCATATGGTCGGGAATGCTATCCAACTCAACAAAGACACGTTTTTGCAAGAACAATTCATGGAGAACTTCACCATCTTTAGAATAGATGCGAGAGACCAGATCAGGATCATAATTTTCAAGTTGCTCAAGAGAAGGGAGGTCCTGAGCGAGAATAAATAAATAAATGAGTAAAACAAGACCGGCTCCGAGGGTGATCCACAAAGAGCGGAAGAATATTTTTGTCCTGTTAATATTTTGCTGAGTTACCATAATAGAAATTACAGAGGTTAAACGGAAAAACCATCATTGAGGTTCCGTAAATCGTGCAAAATATATGCAAAAACTATCAAATGAGAGGTCATGTGCAGTTGACATTTTGAATAATAATTGTTATTATTAGCCTAAGTTGTTATGCTGACCAATGTGTTTTCTTTGAGACAATGAAGACGTTCTTGACGAGAGTTATGTGGGAATCGGCAAAAAATCAGTAATTATTCAAAAATATAACTGGGAGTGAAAAAATGAAGAAAACGTTAATATTAGGTTTAATATTACTTTTAGCAGTAAGTGGTTTAAGTGCTACAACATATTATGTAGATACTGATGCAACGGGTAGTAATGATGGTTCAACTTGGACAAATGCTTACACTGATTTACAAAGTGCTATATCTGCTTCATCTTCAGGTGATGAAATATGGGTTGCAGCAGGTACATATAAACCAACAACTGAAAGTTCTCGAACGACTTATTTTCGTATGGTAAATGGTGTCGGAGTTTATGGTGGATTTGCGGGAACCGAGTCAGCAACAAGTCAAAGATCAGATTATGGTGTTGGTGGTACTAACGAGACGATTTTGAGTGGTGATATTGGTGTTGTAGATGATAATTCTGATAATTCTTATCATGTCATTTACCTATATGATGTTGGTTCTTTAACTGTTATTGATGGATTTACAATTACAAAAGGAAATTCAAATGGCTACAGTTACAACTACACTAATAAGGGTGGAGGTATATGTAACCGATCTTATACTATAAGTAGCCCAACAATCAGTAACTGTAACTTTACAAGTAATAATGCATCCTATGGTGGTGGTATGTATAATGAAACTATAATAGACAATGCAATAGCCAATCTAACGATCATCAACTGTAATTTTACCAATAATACTGCAGCTCTAGGAGGTGCGCTTTGTGAGACAAGCATATATAAACATGGGATCACGATGTCTTCGAACATTACTAACTGCACTTTCAGTAATAATGAAGCTAGCAACGGTGGGGCTGTAGATTATTATTTCTCCAGGAATGTTGATGGGTCTGAAATGACAATATCACCAAATTATGATAATTGTCAATTTGTCAACAACACATCTCAATCCTCACATGGGAAGGGGGGGGCTGTTCGTATTGAACTTTCATCTTCGGCAAGCTCTTCTTTAATCACATGCGAGCCCACTTTCACTAGCTGTGTATTTTCAGGGAATTCCTTACCAAATGAAAATCAAGGGACTTACTATGGCGGTGGAGCAATGTATCTTGGTGCTTCGGGACATGGTTCTGGTTTAGGAACAAAAATTGATGCAACAATTGAAGATTGTACATTCAGTAATAACACTGCTGGCAGTGATGGAGGTGCAATTTATGCATGGGCAAATACATATACAACATGTGACCTTGATATTGATGATTGTGTATTTACAAATAATACTGCGACCAACGGGGATGGTGGAGCAATTGCTTACCAAGGGATTACTGGGAACAATCAAATGTATGCTTACATTGACAGATCTACCTTCCAAGGGAATCAGTGTCTTGATAATGGATCAGCAATTTTTATTCAGGAAGATGGAACAACTTATGTGAAACTCACTAACTGTTTAATCACCGGTAATAAGTCAACTTATGCAGGAACCTCTGAAAAAGGGAGTACAATATATTCAAGTGGGGATTATACTTCTGATCTACCAGAACTTGATATTATAAATTGTACAATATCGGGGAATGATGGTTATTATACAGGTGGTATTTTTTATAAGTATGGAAATAATACTAATGATATCTTAAACACAATTATGTATAATAATAACTCAAGAAAACATGCAGCTTTTGCCAATGCATATAAATCTAATTATGCATCTTACCCCACAGTTTCATACAGTAACTGCTCTATTCATAATTATCAATTTAATCCACCCAGTGGG
>CAZYDH010000038.1:0-10172 GCA_964645915.1 uncultured bacterium | reverse complement strand
TGATCTTATTAAGAATTTATGATGGAAGTTATCGTCCGTATTGAGTGGACATTAACTATTATTGAATTGGATTTAAATTTTCATCCAATTGGTTTGATAGGCGATACCGTATGATTCGTTGAGTGGGTGTATCTACGATATAAACTACACCTCTATCATCGACTGTTACTGCTCTCGGATTAAGTAATTCTTCCTTAAGCTCTACAGTTAAAAATGTATCTACGACCGTTGTATCTGTTCCGGTGATAATAGTTAAGGTTGTATCAACAATAATTTCTTCAATACCGACTTTTCGGAAAAAATCTCCTTCAGAATTAAATACCTGTATTTCCCGTTCATTTGTATTGGCGATGTACATCATCTGCTTATCATCTACAGCGATATCCTGTGGATTAGAGAAGAAATTCTCTTCCATGATCTCATGAACAAATCTTTCATAAGTGGATACGTAATTACCGCCCGTGGACTGATGAATTTTATGTACACCAAAGAAATTACCACTTTGGCTATAGTATATATTCCCTGCGTAATCAACATCAACGCCCGTGGGTTGATTGACGGTTCCTGCTCCTGTACCATACCCTTGGATATTTCGGTCAAATAATCCATCATGACACCAAAATACTTCTCCGGTATTTAATTGTATTTTATGTGTGCGTTTCCAAAGAATTTTAAAAATACGATTGAAATAATTATCGGTTACAATAAAACCATTTGCCGTTCCTTCGGTAGAGGATATTCCTGAGAAAGTGGAAAGACCACTGTTTTCATAGTGGACGTCTGAGTAATTGTATTTTATTAATGCCCCATCATAAATAATATGAGGAAGTAACAACGAATCAATTAAAGTATTAGTTGAATCCCAAACCGTTTCAGATAGTGTCCATTCCGGATCGTTTGCGAATTGAACCCAAGTATTCGTATTACTATCCACAAGCGAATCCCCGTGAAAACTATTTGTGAAGATTCCGGAAGCTGCAATGGCTTTGATCCCGGTATGATTCCATAATTGATTCCAACGAAAGACACGCTGAGATCCGTCTATGAAAAGAACATTCATTTTATCATCGATGTCCACATCGATAGGAGCAATCAAATCACCGTTAACGAAAAGGTTCTTTAATGAACTGAAACCGGTAGGAATGTCTCCGTCTTGTTCTATGACAAAAATACTATGGTCTGAAGAGTCAGCGATGAAAATGTATCCGTCTCGACCGATTGAAATCTCAATCGGTGTTTGGAAACCATAGAATTCGTCCCAAATTGGATTGACTTGTATGTACTTAATATCTCCTGCGGAAAATGTATCGTCCTCATTTAGATCAGAAGGAAGAGCAATCTTCTCAACACAGGAGGTAAAGATAAATCCAAGACAAAGACTGCAAATGATCTGTCTAAATAAAGACGGATAGATGGATGCGTTAGTGATAGGACTACTGTTCATTTAGAAAAACCTATTGTGATCCGGTTTGGATCTGTTAAATGGTGGAAATTAGAATAAGCATAATCCACGGTAAATTGATACGGACCGATCGGAATATGCAGTCCCATACCAAGAGAATAGGTTTTCTCTGACTCTTCTGATTCATTTAAAAGGATACCACCTCGTAGATAAAGGATATTTTTGAACACATATTCCATCCCAGCGGATATGTTTTCTGAATTATCAACCGGATGATTTAACTGAACGGATGATGTAAGGATTCCCATTTCATTTTCGATAATATCCATGGCAGCACCCACTCGAAAGATGGTTGGAGGGGAGAAGGATTCAAACTCTGTAGGGATGCTATTCTCCTCACCGGTATCGGGATTGAGGATCCTCTTTAGATACGTTCCGTCGGGTTTTGTTTGTTTGCCAAAATGAGATAATGAAGCAGAAAAGCGCAGGGATTTATATCCCGTCCAATAAAAAGTTCCCATATCCAGCAGTGATGCTTGCATGATATAACCCGCCATATTTTCTCTGACGGATTTTCCTGTAATACCGAAACTGAATCGGTCTGTCATTCTTACACCGTAAGTAAGACCAATAACCGTATTTTGAAAAACGAAATAATTACCGGTTCCATGCGGATTATATTCGGTAGTCTCCTGCATGGGTTCCATATGAAGAATTCCGGCTGTAACACCGAGATAATGTCGTTTATAAATATTTTTTGTAACCGCGAAAAAATCATATTTAATATCTGCCGGCCATTGAATATGAGAAGCTGAAACTTCAGTTGAGCCTAATTGAGCCATAATACCCGGGTTGTAGTAGATGGAAGCTGCATTTTGTTCCAAAGCTACAACCGCTTCACCCATTCCGACTGCTCGGGCACTTACTCCGATATTTAAAAAAGTTAAAACAGACGTACCGACACGTTGACCGCCTAAAACCGGAAAGAAGTTTTGTGCATTCACTGTGGTAAGAATACTTAATAAAGCAAGGATCCATATGTTTTGGCGTCTCATCAGAAATACACCTGCATTCCAAATTCAGCGGAGAATGGTCGACTGTTTCTCGAAGGATCTTTATTTGGGTTGGGAGAATTGATCATTGAATATGGAATGATCTCACCGGGATTATATCCTTGACCGGTGTAAGGGTTAATCCTCCTCGGAATCATTTCATCGAATATATTCTCAAACTCAACAAATAATTTCAATTTCTTTTGATTATATGTAAAAGTCTTGTAGAGTTTTACATCGACCAATGAATGTCCTTTTATATTATCCAGCCCAAATAGTTTAAATAGTTTCGGAGAGTAGTCGCTGAAATAATAAAATGGTTTATCATTTTCGTAGGTACCAATATAATAATTTTCTCCATTTACTTCGATTAAGCCATCCGGATATTCCTCTGTTCCCGGTACAGCGCGTGTGTATCGTCTGTTTGAAGAAAATTCAAACCGAGTGGAGACACCCCATCCAGATGGACTGTTATAATAAAGATTACTGAAGAATTGTAATGGCTTATCCCATGGCATAAAGTTTTCGCCTAATGGTTTTTCGTCCAATTCACCGGCTTGAACCAACAGGTTATCCAAAGCTGACGCACTTTTACCGGTTACAATCGAGTAATTAAGGTTCATATCTGCATACCAATTTGCAAAAAGGCGACTTTTTAGGATGACCTCTATACCACGCGAACGAGCATAATCCGCATTGAAATACATATTAAATTTTAAATGCGAATATTTTGGATTAGACGGCGTGATTGTCTGCGAGGTTTCGTAATCGAACATGTCTTTCCAATAAGCTTTCACTTCAATCACTTGATCCGGATTGAATCGGTGTTTAACTCCCAATTCATACTGAACGGTTGTCTTTGGATTCAAATTCGGATTCCCAAAGATCTGATAAGTAGATTGAGCATTTGAATTCAATTTTGCGTAGACATATTGGAAAGTGGGTAACTGTGAAAAATGACCATAATAAAAGTATAAAACATCATTATCGGTCACCGGATGGGATATTCCGATCCTCGGACTGAGTCTTCCTTTACCGCGATAATTGAAAAGTTCAAATGTTTCGTCATAGAATTTCTTTCTGGCAACATCAGTAATAATAACGGAATTTGGATCGTTAATAGCGTTCTCTACATATTTACCGGGGAACCAATAATCATATCGTAATCCGATATTGGCCGTCATTCCTTCAAAAGTAATTTGATCTTGGATATAAAATGCTCCGAATAAGTTACTTGCTGTGTACATGTCATAATTTGATCCAAGTCCGGATGTGCCGTTCCATGGCTCATCAATGTCTAATACCTGAATGTTTGAAACCGTGTTTTCAAAACCTGTTTTGAGTTTGTGACGTGTTTCGGTGTGAAGGGTCCAGTCCATATCCAATCGGTAATTATCACTGACGAGATCATACCATTCCGGTGCAGATCCGGTATCATAGAACTCATCTCCAAATGTGATTCTTGTATTTCCATCATCGTCATAGATAATATAATGAATCGGATCAAGATCTAACCGTTCTTCATATTCCGTCCAATGGAGGTCTTTAACTGAGCTGTGTTCCAAAGTTAAAAAGCGTCCGAATGTTATTTCATAGAACGAACGAGTATTTAATGTGTGTGTCCAGTTGATGTTTAACAGACGAGATTCCCGTGTAATTGTGTTGTAATTATCCAGAATGGGTTCATATGCATACGGATAATATGTCGAGGAAAACGCTCGGGACATAAAATATCCCTGATTAATATTCAGCGAAATATCATAAGAGATCGCCAGTTTCTTTTTAGTCGCAATATCCCATGATAGTTTATATAAAAAATGCCAATCATTATTCTCTCGCGGTGCAAGACCGGACATGATCTGATCAGCAGATCGTTGTGACATACCGGGTAGTGGAGCCCAATTTCTATGCGGATGTAGTTTGATTGCTGTGGGAAGGTGGCTGTCAAAGAATTTACCGTATCCGTTCAAGAAGACGGAGAAAGAGCCAGGAATGTTAATTTTTGTTATTTTGATCAGTTTATCTAAAAGGGCGGGGCCACCAAAAGTGAATTCAATCCGGTCGGAATTTCCTTGATCCAGCACGTTAGGGGACGCACCGAAATGATCGCTCATATATTTGAACGTGCCTTCATATTTGTCCATTCCGCGTTTTAATTTAATGTTTACAACTCCCGACATTGCCTGACCATACTCGGCATTATATCCGCCGGTGATAATCTCCAATTCTTCAATCGCATCGGGATTGACGAACAAATTCCCGGAATATCCGGATAAAGGATCTTTTATCGATAATCCGTCAACAACGAACATGCTTTCATCAATTCTTCCTCCACGGATATGTATTTCGTTGTCTTGTTTAGTTACCCCCACTTGTTCGGATAAAATATCTTCAACACTTGAAACAGATTTATTAAGAATATCATCACTGTTAATCCTGGACATTGATGAGGTCTCATTGGCATCGAAAAGCGGTTTTTCACCGATTACCACAACCTCTTCTCCAACGGTAAGAACCGTTTCTTCCATCAAGAAGTTCAATCGCGTTGGTATATTTGATGGAATATTTACAGCCGTTTGGAGTACAACTTTGTATCCGATCATGGTTGCTTCAATATCGTAAACCCCGGGATTGATATTATCAATGATATATTCGCCATTTAGTCCTGCAGCTGCTCCATAATACGTTCCGCGAATGATGATATTTACACCGATCAACGGTTCTCCGGTCTTTGTATCGGTGATTGTTCCGATCAAACGACCTTTTTCCTGACAAAGAATGATGACAGGGAAGAGTAAAAGGATGATTAGTGTTTTTATCTTCATTCTATAAAAAGGTCATTTAATAGATAATCAATAAATTTAGATGCGGAGCCATTCCCCTCGAGTGTAGGGGCATTCCCGTTATGAAGGGGAATAGTCAAGATAACAATATCTCCTGAAACAATAGAGGAATTTAATTGATGGAATTTTCCCTTGCTACAAACAAGTGGAGTTCCTGTCCAGGTATCATGACTTCCTTCCGGTTCTTGAAGACGGTACAGATCATTTGCCGTAAATCGCATGGTGTTATCGATTGTGTCTCCATGAGCCGGT
The DNA here is from genome assembly GCA_964645915.1 of uncultured bacterium. Lineage (GTDB taxonomy): Bacteria > Fidelibacterota > Marinisomatia > Marinisomatales > JACNKV01 > JACNKV01. Next base: position 4,623 of record CAZYDH010000038.1, on the reverse strand, counting down.
TCAAAACCTTTTACGCGAACTGAAACTAACCGAGATGTTTCAATATCCATATCTTGATAGAGATCTGTTGAATCCTGAAAGAATAATGTCCGTCCAGATACCAATCTTCCCGTAGTGTTTAGAACAAATGTAGTATCCATAGGGAAGAAAGGATATGAAGGACTTTTTAATTCAATCGCATTAATAAAAAGGTCTCCGCCTCCTAAAATGTAGTTTAAAATATCTGATGCAGCATCATGGTACGTTTCAATTCCTGTATTTGCAGTGTACCAAAGGACACGATCGAAGTAGTTTAAATTGGCTGCAATATCAACAGAAGAGTAGGGGAGTTCCTCTCCGATTTCCCATACGGAGTACTCGTTTGTACCAAGGATGCTTTCCAGCATTTCTTTATACCAGTTTTGCGCATTATTTTGAGTGTCTTGTGCAAAGTCGTCCACAATCAATACATTGCCGTTTACCGGCATAACCTTCCAATAATCCGGTTCAGATTGATTTAATGGATCCGGGAATTGAATGATCCGGCTTTCTGCACCTGCAATATCACGAGCTTTAATATAAAAAGTATGAAATCCTGGTTCAATATTCGTTAAGGTAATACTTGTATAAGAAGCTGCATCCAAATGAACCCATTCTTCAGATAATGTATCATCGAGAACATAAAATAAATCAATAATCGTTTCTGCACCGTCAAGATCCTGAACATCCCACACGAATGTTCTTGTAGGAAAAGTAAAACTTGTATCAGAGGGTATATCCGCAAGGAGTGGGTTACTGCGATACCTGAATTCAATCTCAGGTGCCGAGTTGTGGATTGGAAGAACGATCTCGGCCGGAGTAGAATCAACGATGCTATCATTATCCATTGCTTTTACTTGAAACGAGAAAACGTCCATTTCTTTACGAATAGGAACGAAAAATGTTTCGGATTCATTTTGGGTGAATGTCCAAGATGTATCTACATTCCAACGATACCAGTAACCGATAATCTCACCATCTATGTCTTCTCCCCACCAGGATAGATGTTGTCTACTGGCGGTTATTGTTGAGATCGCTTGAGTCAGTGTATCCACACTATCCAAACTTGAAGGAACCGAATCCAAATAATAAATCCATTCTCCTGTTGTATCCTGCGCAGCATAGATCGTATCCGTTGCAATAATGGATAGATACGTTTCCGGCGTGTTATTAGCAATAGGAATGGACGGATCATCATATTCCCACAGCGAGCAGGAAATCAGTAGAACAATCGGTAGAATGAGATATTTTTTACTTAGTTTCATGATCAATTGAGTGATTTGCGGGAGGTTTTCTCCCGCAAATCACATTTTCATTTATCGAACCAGAAGCATCTTTCTTTGATCAACAAAATCTCCGGCTTTAATACGGTATAAGTATACACCGGAACCAACTTGTTGATTCTGATTGTTCAATCCATCCCATTTGAGACTATGAGGTCCAGCAACAAAATTTTGATTTGTCAGCGTACGGACCTGTCTTCCGATGATGTCATAAATGACCAATTTTACATGACTATCTGCTCCAAGAATGAACTGAATTTGTGTTTCAGGATTAAATGGATTTGGATAGTTAGCTAATAATTGGTATTTATTTGGTGTTGTCTCATCATCAACATTTGTAGAACCAAAAACGATGTCTGAACTATAAAGCGGACATAGTTTATAGGCTGTTGAATCAGCATAGCTACCAAAGTGATGATAGACCCAACCTCTAACGGATTCGACGACCGTACCCACAGGAGGTGGACCGACAGCTTCGAAATATACTTCGACGCTATCAGAATCATCGTCAACCAAGACTTCACCGGTTCCATCATCAACCGCAAAGACTTCATAAGCTAAGTCGTCATTCGTAACAACTCCGTCTTGGATCTGAACCATTACAGTTCCCCATTGTTCAGCTTCAGTTGGCCATCTTAGATCACCGGTTGAAACAACGGGTTCTTCCGGAAGGGCTAATCCCATATCGACCAGATCGACAGGTTGAGTGATAAAGAGTTCGGTCATGTTTGAACCGCCTGTAGAGTATTCAGATATAAATCCAGTTGCTTGGATAAGATCTCCTTCATAGAGAACCGGAAATGCTGTACTGTCAGGATCATATGAAAGGATTCCACTCCATGGACCACCGTGAGGATCAGCAAAGATGAATTTTACACCGTCTCCTGCATAACTTAATCCGGTTGGCATGGTTACAATACCGACAATGGTTACTGTATCACCATCGAAATAGGAGAAATCTGATTCTGAATCAAATCCGGTTTTCAGTAAATCGCTATAAAGCACTTGTTGAATATACTGAATACGAACAGCGCCGGATTCTTTTACATCTCGGGCTAAACGTGGTTGTATTTTTGTATTGCTATAACCATAATCCAATACACCAACAACCGCATCAAGATTTGCTTCAGCTTCAGGCCAGAAGAAATAATCCCAGTTATCATCAACTCGAACGGATCCGGTACCATCGGAAATGGACCATTCACCATAACCAAGATCAGGGTTGTCAATCACAACATTATTTACAGAGACGAGAACACCTTCATAGGCTTCAGCATCAGGACCATCGGTCATAATTTGACCTGCTGTAACTTCAAGAGGATTAATCGTTCTTCCTGCAGGACCATAAACAATTACTTCGGTTACATCTGTAATCTCGGTTTTTCCATAATATTCTTCTACCATACCGGTAACGACGACGCTGTCACCTTCGGCTAAAGATTCCACGACCTCACCCAGTGCATTATGAAGTTCAAAGTTATCCCATCCACCGTATTCAAAGACTATAACACCGCAGTAAGGAGCTTCTTCATCCTGTACATAGAAATTCCTGTTAGATGAACCTCCCCAGAATTCTGCAGTAACAATACCACCGATTGTGACCGTTTGTCCCACTAAGGGTGAATCTCCGGAAGGATCGGTTGTGTATTGAATATCATAGATCGAGGTTAGTGATTCAGGAGCATGAACAACATAAACCACTTCCTCAGACATGACTGAATCATTAACTCCGTCATCTGCAACGATATAAAAGGTGACGATTGATCCATCTGTTTGAGATGGAATGGTTCCGGTAAATACTGTACCATCTTCAGTCGTCATATCCGCTTCAAGATCAGGACTGTCATCAACCACATATATAATCTGAGCCGATACCGTTCCATCGTCAATTATTTCAGCGGTAACGGTAACAATATCATCCGGTGTCGGATTTTCAGGAGTGAAAGATATATTTGTAAATACCGGAGAAATATCGCCTAGAACAATAATGTCAGAGTAAAACCGAGGTAAGATCTGATAACCGGAATCAAATGGATCACTTGAATCATATTGACCGGAAATCCCTGTTAATTCAAAGGTTCCCTGTGGTTCAAGTCCTTCATCGACATCTGTATCTTTATCGACTCTCATGGTCACTTCAGCTTCACTGACATCAGTAATAGTTATATTAGCGTCATTTCCGGATGATGGCCACGTTCCATCAATAATTGTAGCGGTTGAAAACTTGAGAAGTTCAGATTCATATAATTCCGGTGAAGCAAGAAACTCAGCTATAGTCAGTTCTTGAACTGCAGGGAGTGGATTTCCTTGACTGACGACCAAGATATCATCAACAGTCGAAGGAACAACTTCTGCTTTACCGTTATATTGTTCAATTGCACCCGTAACCGTAATAAAGTCTCCCATTTGAAGATCCATTGTTTCTCCATTTAAAAATAGTGCAATCCCCCCGGTAGCATCCTGTAAACCGTAATCAATGCGATTAGATCCCCAAACGGGTGTTGTAATAAAGCCTTGAGTAGTTACTATAGCACCCTCTTCAGAATTACGAGCTTCGAACACCGAAATGATGTTAGGATCGGGTGTTTCCAAGTCTGTCATATATCTTGGAATAATTTGATATCCTTCATCTTGTGGTTCGGAATAATCGTATTGCCCAATTATCCCTTTAAGATGAAATAATCCTTCAGGAGCAGTACCATCGTCTACATCTGAATGACGATCTACACGGAGTGTAAGCATTGTGACACCATCATCCGTGACAGTAAGATTGGCATTATTACCTGGTTCCGGCCAAGTACCATCCACTATTTCAACATTTTGTACATGAACCAATTCTGATTCCAATGATTCAGGATCTGTCAATAAACCTGTTAGTGTCATGTATTGAAAAGCTGGAAGATCATTTCCTTGAGATTCAACAACAACATCTCCGGTTGTTCCCGGTACGATCTCAAGTTTACCGTTATAATTTAGAATTTCTCCTGTAACGGTTACCAAATCACCTGGGACTAACCCTGCATCAAATTGATTTGTATAGATGACAATGGCTGCAGTTTCATCTTGAATGGTAAAATCACTCTCACCTGAACTGGCTAAGTTTGGTGTAGTAACTACACCACTAGTGGTGACGGTAGCACCTAATTCTAGCCTAGCTTCAGCAATTGTGAGTGATTGTGCCAGAGAAACAGTCAGACCCATTATTAAAATGATGAGCGTTTTTTTCATACGTATCTCCTTGTTAGTTGTGTCTTTTGCATAGACATTATTGAATAACTAAAAATTTACCCTCTTTTATTTTACCATAGGATAAACTCTCTTG
>CAZYDH010000037.1:0-11313 GCA_964645915.1 uncultured bacterium | reverse complement strand
ACCAAACAATTCAAACTCATTGGCATCTGTGATTTCAACCTTTAAAAACTCACCCGGTTCTACAGAATCTTTCACAATTACCTGATGGTCTACTTCAGGGGAATCAAACTCTGTGCGTCCAACGGCATGATCACCTTTTACTTCATCAAATAGGACATCCATCGTACTACCAATCAGTGATGAATTCTTTTCTAAACTGATCTCCATTTGAATCTCTTGTAAAACAGCTTTACGTTCATCCTTAACTTCTCTTGGAACATCATCCTCTAAGTCAGCGGCAGATGTATCTTCTTCCTCAGAATATGTAAATATTCCAAGTCGGTCAAACTCCGTTTCTTTTGTGAAATCACACAACTTTTTGAAATCTTCATCTGTTTCTCCGGGGTATCCAACGATCATCGTTGTTCGTATCCGAAGATCAGGGATAGCCTCTCTCAGACGTTCAATACGATTCCGTATTCCTTTTTCGCCCAATCCTCTTTTCATTGATTGTAGGATCGGGTCCGATATGTGTTGTATCGGTATATCTAAATATCGACATACCTTTTTAGCTTCAGCAATAGATTGAATGATCTCTTGAGATAAGTGCGAAGGATGAGCGTAATGAAGTCTAATCCACTTTAACGGGTCCCCTATTGTATCTAGCGATCGAATCACATCGCTTAAGGATTGTTTTGGTTGCAGATCCCAACCGTACGATGTAGTATCTTGTGCAATGACTAACAGCTCTTTTGTACCATTATGAACCAATCGCTCAGCTTCAGAGTGAATCGCTTCAACCGAGCGACTTATTTGTTTCCCTCTGATGATGGGAATGCTGCAGAAAGAACAAGCGTTATCGCATCCTTCTGCTATTTTCAGATAGGCATAATGATTGGGCGTTAAAAGTGATCGTCTAAAGAGTGGGTCGTCCTTAGCAAATTCTTTTCCGGTTAAAAATGAAACGATTTGGCGATGATCATTTGTTCCAAAAAACCGATCGACTTCCGGAATTTCCTTTTTCAGTTCAGTTGGATATCGTTCGGATAGACATCCCATGACCACAAGATGTTTCAAATTTCCAGTTGATTTCAGTTCGGCAGCTTGTAAAATGGTATCAACCGATTCTTCCCGTGCTATATCTAAAAACCCACAGGTATTGATGATGATCGTGTCCGCTGTTTCATTATCATCAATGATCTTGACTTTGGTTTTTTTCAGTCCTCCTAACAAAATCTCTGAGTCCACCAAATTCTTGGCACACCCCAGACTGATAATATGGACTTTTTGCTCTTGATCAGTCATATAAGAATAAATAAACTGTCCGTTAAGTAACGAATTATTTTAACAAGACAAGTTTTTGTGTACTTATATAATCCTTTGTAACGAGTCTAGCAAAATATACACCACTTGAGTGTCCGGCTGCATTCCATCGAATACTATGGTTCCCAGGTTGAATGTTTCCTTCTAGAAGCACCTCTACAATATGTCCGGTAAGATTGATTATTTGCAGAGATGATTCACCAACTGAATGATCAGGAACAACAAATGATATCGTTGTAACAGGATTAAATGGATTCGGATACGCGGGTTTTAGTTCATAATCTTTTGGAATCATGATATTTTCTTCAGGTACCGTAGAAACAGAATTTACCGTGAATAAACCGGATCTTTGTAGATTCCCGCGATGGAGGCTCCATGTATTCTCATTAGAACCGGAATCCTTAATATCAATCGCGAGTAGATCCCATGTACTTCCAATAAATATTTCCAAATCTCCGTCCTGATCAAAGTCTTCTATTGTAGGATTACCTTTAATTGGAAACGAATATTGAATCGGAAAATGTTGAAAAACACTTCCATCCATATTCAGAGCGTACACTAATCCTGAAGTTGTACCGGCTACGACTTCAGGAACGCCGTCTCCATCAAGATCAGCAAAGGCCGGGGATACTTCAACATCATCTCCTAAGTTTACCGGCCATCCCGGTAAAGCATCTCCGTTGATATCCACCCCATAAAGATATCCATCGTCGGATCCAAAGAACACTCCATAACCATTATTTGTATTTACAAATCCCGGTGAAGACGCAACATCTCCTCCGGTTTGGATGGAAAACCGAAGAGTTCCATCTGCATTTACCGCATATAAATTATCATCTCTTGATCCACAGAAAATAATTTTTTCCCCAACTAAATCTAATACAGAAGGCGCACAGCGAAAATCATTATCTGCTTGAAACGGAAATCCCTCAGCAATTGTTAAATCATCGTAAATAAGAACGATGGATTCACTATCTGTTCCACACACAATATCGTCTTTACCGTTCCCATTAAAATCAGCTAAAGCAACTCCGCGTTGAACTTTATGTCCTAATTCAAAAGGAAATCCATTAACGGGTGTTCCATCGGGATCGATTGCGAAAAGTTTTCCAGGAGAGGAATATCCACTAAAAACAACTTCTAACTCCGGATCATCATCAATATTACCGATAGCAGGGGTTCCCATGATATATTGTTGAGAATCGTAATCAGCTTGAACGGATCCATCTGCGTTAATAATAAATAAATGTTTATTTTTTGAACCGACGATTATCTCAAAATCTCCATCCTGCTCAAGGTCAGCGACGGCAGGTGAACCCCAAATATCATTTCCAAGATCAAAGGGAAATCCCGGAAGTTCGCGTCTTTGTGCATCTAATACGTGAAGGAGTCCACTATAATCACCAAAGATAACTTCATTAGATCCATTTTGGTTGATATCAAAAACAGCCGGAGATGAGGTAACCTGATCTTCGATAGTAAAAGGCCATCCTGCTTGAAACATACTTACATTGATTTGAAGCGGAAATGTATATGAAAATTCACCCGGGTTTCCGTAAATATCCGTGTAACTTGTTGATAAAGTTAAATTGATCGGAAAATCACCCAGTGATATATTTTCATCTATAGATAAAGAAATTTGTTCAGTTATAGTCGCACCATTATTACCAAGCGGTCCGAAGGTATACTCTATTTGATCTATCGTAATATTTGGATTTTCAATAGAAAATTCTCCAATGATATTATCCGCTTCAATATTTATTGACTCATTAACAACAGAAAGTAAAAGAGTAATATCTTCACCCGGATTGATGACTCCATCTTGATCGTCATCAGAAATCAACTCAGTAAACTCTGCATTGATCGAAAACATATTTCCGAGGGATATGGATTCTCGACTGGCTTGAAGTACATGATCGTCTTGCCAAGACTGAACAATAACAACCGTTTGTAAGTCTTCAATATTCCATCCAGATTGGATCGGAATTGTTTCTTCAAATGATTGTGATTCTCCTACTGTTGTCAAATTAAATGAAGCATCAGAATAGTATACCACCGAGCTGAAATAGTCGCTGTTTTGATACCGAGTGATAATAAATATCACTTTATTGTTCGTTGACGTAATTGTACTTGTCACGGATATATCAGCAGTTACCACTAAATTATCTCCGATCGTTGTCGATGTTTGAGATATCTCCAACGGACTATTTTGTGAAACAATTTGATTATATTTTGATAAGTACCTTGTGTATATATTACTTCCGCCACCTACATCCTGTAGATAACCACCAAATTGTGCAGTTGGTAATGCACTAATTCCATACATGGAGTAACGTGCGGAATAATTGGGACTTATATTTTCTGAATCCCCTTGCCAGATTAACGGAATTACAAAGTCATTCTGGTTATATAATTGTTGAAGCCCGGCCCGAGCTTGAGGACAGTACGGTCACCACGTTTCAGTAAATACCTCGGCAACTACATGCATCTGTGTCGCTAATGAAATAGTTGTAAATAATCCTATCGTCAATATTTTTTTGATGCTATTTTTCATAAAAGATACCCCTTTATTTTAATAGAATGAGTTTATGTGTTTTTTGAAAGTCCTTTGATTCCATTCTAACAAGATACACTCCACTGGAAAATTTTGAAGCATTCCAATGAATAGTGTGATTCCCGGATTGAATTTTTCCTTCTACGAGTGTATCTACCAAACGTCCGGTAAGATCGTAAATTTTTAAGGACATTTCTCCGACTGCACTATAAGGAACAAAGAATGAGATGGATGTTACGGGATTAAACGGATTTGGATAAGCCGGTTTTAGTGTGTACTCTGTCGGAGTTATCATTTCTTCATCGACAGCCATTGGAACAGAATTTGCAATAAACAATCCGGTTCGATGTAAGTTCCCTCTATAATTATTCCATAAATTGTCAGTTGAACCTGTTGTTTTAACGTCTAACCCGAATAACATTGTTGTGGTTCCGCATAATATTTCCAAATCATTGTCCAAATCAATGTCTGTTACAACCGGAATTCCAGTAATAAATGACTCAACAATTGGGAACGGATAAACTAAACTTCCATCTAACTGAAATGCATAGATATATCCGGTAGCTGATACGACAATTACTTCTACTGATCCATCATTATCCAAATCTGCAATAACTGGAGACAAAGCATAGTTTCCATCATATTCTACCGGCCAACCGGGGAGTGGATTTCCTAATTGATCAATTCCATAGACTAATCCATCTTTAGATGTAAAAAATATTCCAACACTATTTTCTAATTGAGCAAATGCAGGAGATGAGGTTATATCGTCTCCGGTCTCAAGTTGGAAAGATAGATAACCACTTGAATTGAGTGCGTAAAACCAATGGTCACGAGAGCCTGCAAGGATATATTTATCTCCGTTAACGTCCATCACAGCAGGAGCATTTCTAAATCCTCCATTAGCTGTAAATGGAAATCCTTCAGCTAGTGTACCATTATCGTAAACTAAATAAATATTATGATCATCTGTTCCTACCACGATATCATCTTTACCATTTCCATTAAAATCAGCAAGAGCTACTCCGGCATAAACTTTTTCACCTAGATGAACAGGAAAACCATTTACAGAAGTTCCATCCATATTATATGCAAATAACTTCGATTCTGCAGATGTAATGACTCCACCAAAAACGATCTCTAAATCGGTATCATCGTCAAGATTCCCAATAGCAGGTGTTCCAATGAGAAACTGATCTGTATTTTCTTCCAGAAGAACATCACCATTTGGAGACAAGATATATAAGTTGCGATTTTTAGAAACGATTACTATTTCTAATACTCCATCATCATTCAGATCAGCAACCGCAGGAGATGCCCATATCTGGTTTCCGGTTTCAAATGGCCAATTTTCTCCAAACTCACTACCGTTATCATTAATTACATTGATCTTACCATCATAAGTGCCGAAAATAATCTCCTTACTTCCATCATTATCAATATCGATCACAGCTGGTGATGATTTTATCTGAGAGTCGGTGACGTAAGGAAAGCCATTTTGATCAATTGAAATATCTACATCAACGAACAGGGTTTGTTCAAAAGTAATTGTATCTAATAATCCTGTAATATGTAATTCCAATTCATAGATTCCTAAGGGAGCGCTATCGCTATATATTAATGTAAGTTCTGAATCATAATTATTTGTAACTCCAAACGGACCGACATCTTCTAGCAGAAATGAATCGGTGATTAATTCAATATTTTCTGAATCATAATTCATTATCTGAGCGGACAGATTTGTAATCGTTTCATTGGAAGGATTCAAAAACGTCACAAAAACATCAACTGTCTCACCCGGGTTCGGGTTACTATCTCCGTCCCCCTCTATTTCAATAAATTCCACATCATTCACAGCTAATGAAGGAAGATTACGGAAAGTTAATGTAATAAGCTCGTCATTTTCTTCTATATCATGCACATGAGCTCCTGAAGCTTCACCATTATAAAACTGTGAAGAGGGGCTAGTAACAAATGAAAATTCGGTATTGTTTGAAGTGCCAGGATATGAATCAGCCATATCTCCATTATTTGTTCCATAATTCAGGTGATATTGTCCATCTGCTTGTTCAAGATCAACACGCCTATGCCATTCATCTGAATTGCATCCGTTCCCGGCACAGTCTACATTATCATCAATATGCCAAATGAGAAGACCAGAATTTCTTAAAGTTTGATCAAAACCAACCTGTTGGCGATTTTCAAACAGAAAATATTGTAATTCATCCTGGATTCCATTCATTCTATAAACAACTGGATTCATCTCTACATTGGGTATAGTAACTGTTACACTAGGTTCATTTATTGTGACCGGGATTAACCAAGAGCCAACGGATACATTCATTTTCGACCACGCGCACATATGAGATGGGTACCAAGCAGAATTTCCATTTCCGCCCCAGGAACCCCCAGACATTAGTCCCCAAGTACCAATCCCTGAAGATGAATAATCAATATCATAAAGATCGGGCAATCCTAACGCATGACCAAATTCGTGGCAAATCACCCCTATGTTGACCATGGTTGGAGTCATTCCACCCTGCTCTTCAGGATTACAGGTATAACTGTTGATCCATACTCCGTCATAATAACGGGCATAATCACCTAGACTCCATTTATGAGACCAAATATAATTTCCATTCCCTTCTTCTGCTCCCGGGCCGGCATGAATAACATTCAAGGCATCCACACTTCCGTCACCATCATTATCAAACATAGACCAATCCACTCCGGCTTCTTCAGCGTCATCTACAGCATTGGCGATTAGTTCACGCACCATTCCGTAACCGTTATTATGTCCATATACTTGATAATTTGAATCCGCCATAAACCATCCTGCTACTGTTGCTTCAGGATCAAAAGCATCATAAGAGTTTTCGAGATAATATTCTCTAAAACTTCCGGTTGGACCATGAGGTCCAACATATCCAATCTGATTCATTAAACTGTCAAAATCAGCAACAGGATAATCATGAGTCATGTTAGGATATTCTATCAATAAAAGCGGAACTTGAAACCGTTCTCGACTTTCGAAAAGCGGATTAATTGAATATTTATCATATTCCGGATTGACCATTGGTCTTGGTGGAGTAATATGCTTATCCCATACTATTCGACTATTATGAGATACGTGTGCATGGATATCCGAAAGAATAAAGTTTCTGTCTACGTCAACACCGGTCACATACACCCAATCTGATTCAGAATTCAATTTGATAGTATATCCATCTTTCTGTTCGTACCAATTACACCATTCATCCCCTCGGATATATCCGATAAATGTAGTTCCGTCAGATTGTTTGAGTTCAATAGGAGAAGGGCTTGCCGGAATACTCCAGAGTACGTTAAATACAATAAATGCAAGAGTAATAAATTTTTGTTTCATATTTCTGTTTTGTTTTTAGCTATTATGATTTCTGTATTCAATATAGTTTGTTTCAAATTCATCCTTAAATATAGTGTAGATTTCGTCTACTTCAAAAGTAGCATCTTTGTCACTAATCGATCGGCACCATTTTGTAAGACCGAGAAATAAACACCGCTGGACACCTCAGATGCGTTCCAGTTTATTACATGATATCCTGATTGAAGTTTTTGTTTTAATAAGGTTTCAACCAATCTTCCGGTAATATCATATATTTCCAGGAATGTGACAAGCGGAATATCTGAATCGGGAAGTGTAAATGAAATTGTTGTTTCTGCGTTAAAAGGATTTGGAAAAGCGGGATTTAACGAAAATATATTCGGGATTTCAGGAGATACAGTTTTCCGAAGGATGAAGTGACTGACTTCATGATCAACAGTGAATTGGTCCAGATTATCTAAAGTGATAACATTCCCCCATTTGGATAATTTTTCATTCCACGGTATTAATTCCCAATGTTCATTATCGTTGATCTCAATCTCAAAGGAAAATGATTGTTGGTCAGATTGTATTTCTAAGACACATTCATCAGAATTACACAATCGAGTATCTTCATTAAATCGGATATCTAAAGCACCTGCAGGAGGTTTTGGAGGAAGACTGTATTGCAATTTATCAAAATCAGATAGTTCTGTTTCTCCAAATAATAATTCAACTCCATTGGAAATAAGTTTATTTAATCGACTATGTGCTTTTCTGGTTTGGCTACCTTCAATAACAAATGTAGGATTTCCAAATAAGTCTGGTAAGAAATCTAAAATATACGTCCCTGGATCAAATGGTCCAAATGTTGCACTTAAATCAAAAGGGCAGTTACAATCACAGGGTGGTCCAATATCGTTCATTTCAACAAAATATGTATTATCAGACAACCAACCATTCCAGTCAGTTTCTAAACAACAATTAAGATCAGAATGAGAGTATAACAAGGTGATCATATTCCCATCCACTACAATCTCAAGAGAAACCTCCCTATCAAGGTTTAAACATCCTGAGGAAGATTCATCTACTAAAGTAATTCCATCTGTAATAATGATTTCACCGTTCTCATAAGCTCTGATCCAGTATCCATGACCCGGAATCAATAAATCTGAACTTAAATATCCTAAATTATCAAAACCATACATAGTGTTTGGAATTAAGATACTATCGGGATCAACAATCATTGAGCTTGAGACCTCTGTAGATATTCCGCCAATTAAATTCCATCCTTCAGAGACAAATATCGGCAAACTGTTGATCTGATCTCCATTTATTGAAGACTGTTCGCTTTCATTAAAACGAAGCCAATATCCTTCCCCCAAGTTCATAGAATCTTGTTGAATATATCCATTCTCAAATTTATACAACGTTTCCGAAATTGCATTCGGAAATATTGACAAGACGTCTGTTTGATCTGTGGTAACCGGAAGACTGACGAGATTCCAACCTTGGTTCACATCCACTTCTACAGTAATGAATCCCGTGACAACCGTTACTGAAACGTTGATATAGATAGAGGGTTCATCCGGATCATTGGTTAGTAAATGGATATACCCTGAATAGTTTCCAGAATTCAATCCCTGTGCATCAATGGTTAAAGTCAAATCCGAACTTTGATAGGGAGGAATCTCTCCGGATATTGAACTGATATCCATCCAGGACTCTGAGACAGATGATTGGTATTCAACAATTCCTCCGCCAATATTGGATAATGTAATTATACTTGAGACCGTTTGATCCGTTTCTAACTCTATATCAATTGATGTTGGATTAATGAATATATCCGGAGAAGTATTAGACCACGGAAAATTGATGTAATCAATCCAAGCACAATCTTCTCCCCCACTTACAAATGTATCTTTTTCATAACTCCAGCGATAAATATGAGATCCAACGGTGACAGGAAAAGATACTAGAGTCCAATCTGTTTCCCCAGACCATTGACCTAGGAGAACATCATCAACATAAAACAGTAAAAAGTCATAACTCGCTTCGGATGAAGTTTTGAGATAAAATGAGATCATTCCTTCATTTGAATTCGTATCAGATGTGAAGGTCATTTCTGATATTTGTGAATCAGATATGGAGCCTGATCTGGCAGAATAATTTCCATCAAAAGCAACATTAACGACCTGCCAATCTGCTTGCCCGTTAAAACTCCAATCATCACTGAAATCGCCTGATTCAAAACTTTCGACCACACTAGGATACAGATGAAAGATGAATTCATTATTTTCAACCGTTGCAAATATTTCCTGTTGAAGAGTTGAATAGCCATCAATTTGAAATTGGATCACATAGACGTTTTCTAAAATATTTTCGATCGTAAAAGAACCCTCTTCATTTGTTACCACTGGATCATACTGAGAATTCACTAACTCAACCGATACATTTTCAAGCGGTAAACCGGAAGCCCCATCCAGAACTTGTCCTGATAATGTGATTTCCTGCGCAGGTTCCATCGATACATCCAATATCGTTTGATCAAAAGGATTGATCGCAATGTTATCTACTACGATTGGGAAATATCCATTAGCGGTAAACCTTGCTGAATAATTTTCGTTTGGTAAAAACCGATAATACCGACCATATAGCGGTTCGCTTTTGTAAGGATAACGGAACATTCCGGTATTATCAATACCGTCAATAAAGATCTCTGTTACAATTGGTTCTCCGGTTGATGCATCGGTGATTTGTCCGGTCAACACTTTTGTATTTGACCGATCCAGTAAGATCATTGCTGCTTCAATATTATCCTGACAAATATCATCAATTTCGTTTACAGGAGGAATAAACTGTGTTCCTAATTCAATCGTATAAGAAAAGGTTCCATGAACTCCATAGGAATAATCATCTGTAGTTCCCATACATGGATAAAGGTCATATCCTGCAGAGGGTGTATAGTATCCCCCATTTAAGCCGGGTATTGTTTCGGCCATGGCAATTGCTAATGCTTGTAGTTCAACCTGATCTGGAGCAATCGCGTCATTCTGATAACCAAAAGGATATAAAACCAATTCACTATAGCTGTGATAAGTAATACCTGAAATAAACTGGTGTGATTCCAACAATTCACGCACGGCATCCACCTCGGGTTCAGACCACGGCTCCGGTCCATGATAAACTGGCGAATCAAATTCATCTGAAGTTCCGACCGGACCCCATTCAAATCCATAATTACGGTTTAGATCTACTCCGTCAATCCCATATCCCCCGGAGTTATACGTATCGAATGAACCATTTTCGTTATTATCTCGAATGTTTTTTCTCCACCAAGTATCCGTTTGGGTTGTTACGATGCTATGACCATTAGGATTTACAAGTGGAACAAACCATATTTGATTATTATTTACACGGGATGTTATATCTGAATCCGATCCATAACCATCAATAAGATGATATAATATTGCCATAACGACTTCAAGACTGATCGGTTCGCGAGCATGATGCTCCGCCAAATAATAGACGGATGGTTCATCTTCTTCTGTTTCAACATTATCAGACAATTTCAAAGCCCATATTTCATGTTGAAAATTCTGATAATTTTCGTTGCCATTATCGAAATATTGGCTTCCCCATGTATCACCGATATCATACAGTTTACATAAATCGGGATAAGTAGATTCTAAAGTTTGTAATTCGTTTAGAAACTCCTCATAGTTTCTGTAACCTGGTAAGTCTCTGATGTCTCCTAAATTTTCTTTTAGCTGATCTTCAGTTTGGGCAATCGTGTAAATGTACCCTTGTAAAGATAAATCATCTGCTTGTTTTTGTGTAACGACAAGATCGAGATATTCTCCCGGTTTATAGGCTGCTATATCGTAATTTTGTTTGGTGAATTCTGTAACCGTCGCGGGAGTAGGCATATCTAAACGAATGACCATTTTCTCCATAGGAAAAGATATTTGACTGAACAAAATGAATACGAAAATTAGATAACGCATAACTTCCCCTCACGATGATTTGATAATTTTGTATTTTTACTTCAACAGAATGAGTTTATTAGTCTTAATGGTGGTGTGGGTTTTCAGTTGATACAAATACATCCCTG
>CAZYDH010000036.1:0-12743 GCA_964645915.1 uncultured bacterium | reverse complement strand
GGGTTTATAGAGTGACTCCGGAGCGACTCGAACGCTCGGCCAATGGCTTAAAAGGCCACTGCTCTACCAACTGAGCTACGGAGTCAATTTTAAATAAATACTTCAAATGAAGCCGAGAAAATTAATGAATTATATTCAAGTATGAAAATTAAAATATTAATATTTTAATGACATAGCTTAAAATTTAATAAGAGAACACCTGGAAGAATCCTTTGATTCCTATTCTCAGAAACTCGTAATTTTGACCTGTCGAGATTTGAGCCCTATTGCCGCGACGTTAAAGAATTGAAGCTAAAAAGGTTAAACAATATGTAGCCGGATTTAGCCACCGGCTTTTTTATTGTTAAACTATAAAATTAATGAATAGAAAGATTAATATGAGAAAATGTTTATTTACATCGGAATCAGTTACTGAAGGACATCCGGACAAAGTCTGTGATGCGATTTCTGATGCAATATTGGATAATTTATTAGAACAAGACCCAGAATCTCATGTGGCGTGTGAAACACTGGCTACAAAGGGAATGATCACAGTTGCAGGAGAGGTCAGAACTCGTGGATTTTGTGAAGTAGAAAAAATTGCAAAAAGAACGCTGGAAGAAATAGGATACATCGACGCCGATTATGGAATGAATAGTGATGAAACCAGAGTATTTTCAATGCTTCACTCTCAAAGCAATGATATCGCCGTAGGGGTTGATGAAGTAAAAGATCACGAACAAGGAGCAGGGGATCAGGGTTTGATGTTTGGATATGCCTGTACAGAAACTCCGGAATTGATGCCGCTACCAATTATGATTGCACATGCATTGACTCGCCAATTAACTAAACAACGAAAGCAGGGGAGTCTTTCATGGTTAAGACCGGATGGTAAATCACAGGTAACAGTTGAGTATCAAGACCATAAACCAATTTCAGTAAAAAAGGTTGTCATCGCTACACAGCACGATGATATGCTACATCGTTTCTCAACCCAAGAAAAGGAACGTAATTTTATCGAATCTGAAGTCACAAAAAAGGTCATTATTCCGGTTCTTGAAAAATTTGGGATCAAATATGAAAAGGATTTTATTGTGAATGGAACCGGTCGATTCGTCACAGGAGGTCCTGAAGCAGATACAGGACTAACCGGACGGAAGATCATTGTAGATACTTATGGAGGTTACGCACCCCATGGCGGTGGAGCATTCTCCGGGAAAGATCCTTCAAAAGTAGATCGCTCTGCCACATACATGGCACGGTATATTGCAAAAAATATTGTGGCTGCGGAGTTAGCAGACCGATGTGAAGTGCAATTATCTTATTCTATTGGAGTTGCTGAACCAACGTCCCTGTCAGTTAAAACCTTTAATACCGGAATTCGAAATGATGATGAATTAACAGAACTCGTGCAAAAGATATTTCCATTAAAACCAAAGGAAATCATTGATCATTTGAATTTAAAAAGACCAATTTATCGTTCAACTTCAGCTTATGGACATTTTGGAAGGAATGAAGATAATTTTACTTGGGAAAAAACTGACAAAGTCGATGAATTAAAAAACTATTTTAATTAAGTAAAAAGATATATTGATAAAACTAAAAATATTAGAATTAAAACCTTTTTGATTCTCAACATAAATAATTTAACACAGGACATATTATGATTGCCGAAGATTTAAAGTATAAAATAAAAGATATTGAACTAGCACCAGCAGGTCGTTTAGCAATTGATATTGCAGAAAAAGAAATGCCGGGGCTTATGCAAATCCGGAAAAAATATGGGAATGAAAAACCATTAAGTGGTTTTAAAGTAACCGGATCGCTTCATATGACGGTCGAAACAGCTGTATTGATCGAAACGCTTAAAGAACTTGGTGCGGATGTTCGATGGGCAAGTTGCAATATTTTTTCCACACAGGATCATGCTGCTGCTGCGATTGCAGAAACAGGAACACCGGTATTTGCCTGGAAGGGTGAAACATTGGAAGAGTATTGGTGGTGTACCTTACAGGCATTAACATTCCCGGGGGATGAAGGTTGCGATCTGATTGTTGATGATGGCGGGGATGCAACATTACTTATTCATAAGGGATATGAATTAGAAAATTATTTTGCTGAGCATGGAAAAGTGCCGAAGATCACAACAACTGTCCGAGAAGAACAGGTTGTAGAAAAATTGCTGAGGGAAGTTTTGGAAAAAGACCCTACTCACTGGCATAAAGTTGTCGATAATCTTATTGGTGTTTCTGAGGAAACCACAACAGGAGTTCATCGTTTGGTACAGATGGAGCAAAAAGGATCGTTACTCTTCCCAGCTTATAATGTGAACGATTCTGTTACTAAATCAAAATTCGACAATATCTATGGATGCCGAGAGTCTTTGGCGGATGGAATTAAAAGAGCCACGGATGTTATGATCGCCGGAAAAACTGTTTGTGTCTGCGGATATGGTGATGTCGGACGCGGATCTGCACAATCAATGAGAGGATATGGAGCTAGAGTTCTGATCACTGAAATTGATCCGATCTGTGCTCTCCAAGCAGCCATGGAAGGATTTGAAGTAGTTACTATGGAAGAAGCATTGCCTGAAGCTAGTATATTTGTCACCGCAACAGGGAATTGTGACGTGATCACACTGGAGCATATGCGAAACATGAAAGATCAATCCATCGTTTGCAATATCGGTCATTTTGATAATGAAATTGAAGTGGAGTTACTGAATCAGGCATATGATGCTAAGAGGACAACCATCAAACAACAGGTGGATCGATATGATTTTAATAATGGGCATCAAATCTTTCTGCTTTCAGAAGGACGTTTGGTAAATCTTGGGAATGCCACAGGACATCCATCGTTTGTGATGAGTAACTCATTCACAAATCAAGTACTCGCTCAGATAGCGCTGGTAAAAGATAAACCTGAAATTGGTGTATATACACTTCCGAAAATACTGGATGAAGAAGTGGCCAGACTCCATCTTGATCATTTAGGCGTATCGTTGACAAAATTGACAAAGAAACAATCTGAATATCTTGGAATTTCACAGAAAGGTCCATTTAAACCGGACAATTATCGATACTAAGACTACTTAACTGAGGACTAAACCTATGTATATAACCATAAAACAAATTAGTACATTGGTTTTCATTTTCCTGTTAGTTGGTTGTACAGTTCAAAATAGATCCACTACTATCAGTTACAGTGAAAACAAAATAGATGAAACAACCTCTCAAGTGATTTTTGAAGGGAATCAACAACAAAGCCAGGAAGAAGTAAGACAAAATCTTATTTATCGTTGTGCAAAAGTCACAGTGAAGAATGGGTTTTCTCATTTTATAGTGATTGCAGATAGTAGCTATAAGCATGTAGGTAAAAAGGAATTTTTGGATTCTGACCTAACATTCGAAACCACCACCACAATGTCCGGAGGTGTAAATACACGTGTTAGAAGTAATTTTGGTGCACAGGAAGTGGATTCTTTTTTTGTGGGAGTTTTTACGATCCGAATGCTTAATAATTCTGTTACTCATTCTGTAGATGCAAAAGCCTACATTAAAGAGATTGAATTAATAAAAAACCGATAATACGATACGAAACCTTTTCTAATCGTTTTCCTTTCGACTCTTTGTATAGCTTATAAAGTCTGAAAATAGTGAATACATGTTGACTACATAGTTAACCATGTAATAAGTTAACCCTGTTCGTAAATATCAATACCGGTTGAGCTAACGGAAATGGTTATTGAAACCAGAAAATTATTTAACATCATATAAAATTATGTCCAGAATAATCGAAAATGCCCGGGAAGTTTTTCAAATAGAGATCCGGGAGTTAGAAAAAATTAGTAACACGATCAATAATGATTTTGAAAAGGCGATCCGTGAGATAATCAATACCGAAGGAAGGGTGGTCGTAACCGGGATGGGAAAATCCGGTTTAATAGGACAAAAGATCGCAGCATCTTTAGCAAGTACCGGGACGACAAGCTTTTTTGTTCATTCCGGAGAGGCCTATCATGGAGACCTTGGAATGTTCCAAAAAGGGGATATCGTGATCGCTATTTCAAATTCAGGTGAAACCGATGAGATATTGCAGATCATCCCGTTTTTACGTGAAAATAACAACAAGATCATCGGTATTACGGGAGACCTGGATTCTACCTTAGCTAATAATGCAGATTTTGTTATTTCAACAAAAGTAGAAAAAGAAGCCTGTCCGTTAAACTTAGCTCCGACATCCTCTACAACAGTCGCATTGGTTGTTGGTGATGCAATAACAGTCGCATTAATGAAACAGCGGAATTTCGCAAAGGAGTCCTTTGCTCGATTTCATCCGGGAGGAAGTTTGGGAAGAAAAATTCTGACCAATGTCAGTGATGTAATGCGCACTCACGATCTACCTTTTGTTCCTGAGAATATATCGAATGAAGAATTACTTGTAAAAATGAGTGAAGGTAAATTAGGGATGGCATTGATCGGAACACCTGAGAACTTAAAGGGCCTGATTACGGATGGTGATTTACGACGAGGATTGATCAAGTTCGGATCATTGTCAAAATTGAATATTATAGAACACATGACCCGTGTACCGATTACCGTTCAACAATCCGACACCATTCAAACGGTGGAAGATTTAATGAAACAGAAAAAGATATCTACCGTGATCGTCCTAGACATTGATAAAGTTGTTGGTACATACCAAATTTATAGTGAATAGATTTTTAATATAAGAAAAACGAGATGATTTAGAAAGGTTAAGTTTGGATCAAGAGGTCAGCGAGTCGTGAGATCGCTTTTTCGAGGTCTGATCTTTTTTACTCTGTTAGAATATTTTCGATAATCTTTTCCAGGGATTGTTTTCGATTCCATTCTTTTCCGTTGACAAGAAACTTGGGTATCGAAAGACGGAGGCCTGTTGAACGAAGTTGTTGTTTTTCGAGATTGATCTGATCTTTTAGAGCCGGATCTTGAACATCCTGATAGAATTTTTCCATATCCAAACCAAGTTCTTTAGCAAACATTACCGGAAGATTCTCATTCGTCTTCAATTCTTTATATCGTTCAAAAATCATTTTATACATCTCATAATATTTTCCCTGTCTGTCAGCCGCCAGACAGTACAAGGCTGCTTTAAAAGCTTGTTTATGAGAATTCAGTGGATAATTCTTTATGACGATTTGTACATCATTCGGGTACTTTTCAGCAATTTTGTCCATCAAACTGACGGATCGTGCACAATACGGTCATTGAAAATCTGTCCACTCGATAATTGTAACTTTGGCATCTTTGGGACCGATTGTAAATGACCCACTTACCGGAATATCAAATATCTTTTCCGGAGCGTATTCCCAAGCTCCATTTGAATGAAGAATGACTTCTTTACCATCTGAGGTTGTGGCGGTAATGTCTTGGGCTGTGATGAAAGAAGCAAATATAAAGATTAAAATGAGAAATGATCTTATTTTCATATTACAATGCTCCTTCTACGCATGTTGTATCAAATCCACCACGGGTATTATAAATGGTTGTTACTTTAATTCGAGTTGTATTCAATGCAGATTTCAGATCATCATAGATTCGTTTAGTGGCAGCTTCCTGATAAATACCAACATCCCTGAAACTGATGAAATAGTATTTCAAACTTTTAAGTTCGATGCATAATCCACCTTCGGGATAATATTCAATCTTTACATAGGCAAGATCCGGTAATCCACTAAAGGGGCATACCGCACTGAATTCATCCGTTTCAGTCATGATATATTGACTCGGACTATTAAATTCAAATGTCTCCAGAAAATCGGGTTGGATTTGTGATTCATCTGAAAATGAAAAAGTTTTTCCTTCAGGAATTGGCATAACGGTCTCCTTATTGATTACGGTACGGTCTGGTTATAATAAATAAGTTACACAGATTTTATAATGAAGGAAAATGAAGATTACTTAAGGTGGAAATAAAAAGGGGGAGAAGTCTCCAAGCTAACCTCTCCCCACTGGTGTATTATATTTCAATGTATTTTATAGATCAAAAAAACTTTCCCCCGGAGAGAGACGAGCAATCGCCCCTCTCCGTTGATATAAGTAAGCTGAGTTATATTTCATTGTTATTGTGTTTTACCAACCCTTCTATATGTTATATCACACTTAAAATCAAAAAAACGAGATTTTCTGAAATATTTCTCTTATTTCGTTAATAATTATGTATAAATTCAAAAAGAGTTATGTGTGATATATTGAAAAACAATCCGGAATTAGAGATAAAAATACAGAAGACTATCCGATTATTATATCCTGAACAAAATTTCCCGACGATATTTTTTCCGACTATTATTGAACAGGTTAAAACCAGTCTCTTTCATAGAATACAAGAAGATGACTTAACTATACTTCTCGACCAATCAACACACCTTGAACAGATTATCCAAAAATATTGTTCGTTAGAAAATTTGATCGATCAAGATCCAAATACATTTATCCTCATCTATTTTCCAACGATTTCCTCTTATGTTAAACGACGGTATGCATACCGTTTTCAGGAAAATTATGAAGACATTATTCAAGAATTGATGCTGGTTTTAATGAAAGGGCGATTACAAAAAATATGGTTTAACTATACTAAAACGGAAAAAATAGTTGAGTTTTCTTCGTATTTCATGGTTTCAGTGAGATATATTATTGCGAACATCATCAGAAAAATGGATTCAAAATACATATCACTCGACCAACAACAAACTGGTAGATTAGCAGCTGATGCACCATTAGATCTAATGCAGGAATCTATACTCCAATTAGAGACCCACCGATTAAATGTTATATTAGCACTATATCATAATAAACGTCCTAAACTTGAGCTTCTATTAAAATTTCATTTTAAACTACCCATATCCGATGAGAATATTTTGAAATGGTCAACAGAGTTATCAGATGAAGATATTAAAATATTAAAAAGGGATAATTTGTCTTTTACTCGTAAACAGATATTTGAACGGATCAACTCTGTTTTTAATCGGGTGGAAGAAAAAGAAAGAAAACCGGGTGCATTGATACGATGGATTCAAGTGAGAATAAATGAGCTAATTACGCTTATGAATAAATTTCACAAAATGAGTGTGTATGATTCAAGGACTTTTGAGACTTTAATCTCCCTTAACTATTTAAAATATGATCTGAATCAAAAAGGTAAAAATGATGAATAAAAAATATTTTGAACAAGATCATCTAAATACAGAGATGATCGCCTACTATACTGAAAAACTTAAATCCGGAGAATTAAATACAGTTCCGGGAGATGTTCTTCGTCATGTAGAAGAATGTTTTGATTGTAAAGAAGCAGTGTTGGATGTTTATACAATGATGAGCACTGTCCCGGATATGAATAAGATCCCGATGGAGATTCCTTTACAAAAGAATGAAATGTCGGCTGGTAAACAAGGAGTAAGACCGTTTATTTATACATTGGCTATTATGGTCTCTTTTATTGGATTAATTATTTTTAAACAGATCGATACAACATCTAATCAAATGTTTACAACAGATCCGATGTTTGAACATTATATTGAAAGTACGTACCGCAGTGATATGGGATTAGAGATTATATCACCCTTGATCGGAGAAACATTACACTCCGAAATATTGAGTTTTCAGTGGAATTATGAAGGAGATGAACTACTTAAGATCACGATCCTCAATAATGAACAAAATGTCGTTATAACTACCACGGGTGATTCAAACGGAATTCAAATAGAAAAATCGTTATCAAAAGGACTATATTACTGGAAACTTGAAACGGATTCAAACCTACTTTATGTTGGCAAATTTATTATAGAATAAACCTAAGTTCACTCACCCATCCACACATATCCTGCCCATGCTTTTGGAAAAGCGGTCGCAGGATTTTTTATCATCGCAAGTTTTGCCTTCCGTAATGAAGAGGATTGTGCTCCGTTTCTTACTATAAGTTGATACATTTCAGACATGAGTTGATGTGAAGATTTGTCATCGACTTTCCATAAGGAATAAACAATATTTTTTGTTCCTGAATATTGAAAACCACGGTTCAATCCCATTATTCCTTCTCCTTTGGCGATTTCTCCAAGACCACTTTCACAGCTGCTTAACACAACCAGATCGCTTTGAAGATCAAGATTATAACACTCATTGGCATAGAGCAAATTATCTTCTGAACTTTTTGTAGAATCATCTTGTGAAAACACAAAGTATGACTGATCATTATTTTCCGATTTCACAACACCATGAGTTGCTAAATGGATGTATTTATATTCCTTTAGCTCTGAAGATTTTATGATACGTTCATTTGCGTCTTGATAAAGACAAGAAGTGGAGGATTTATTCTTATCGTTAAACAAGGATGAAATGGTTTGAATTTCTTCAACCGATCCGGGAAGATTGTCAAATATATTTTCAAACTTAACAGGAGCAAATCCTATAAAATGATTTCTAGCACGATTGTCCGGGATGTTTTGAGTATAAACTAATAAATTTGCTGAATAATGCTGAATGATATCGTATTTACTGATCAAGTATGGATAATCGGTTATATCTCTACCGGAATGTTCTTTCGTTAATAAAGCATCAAATGGAAGTTCATATAACTCTTCATGCGGAATGATAACCAGTTTTTTCTTAAATCGAATGTCACTTTTTATCGGTTCGATCAGTATAGTATATAACATCCGTGCAGAATGAATAAAATCTGACGTATTTAACTTAATAACGGATTTCAGATAGGTTTGAATCAGATCAGATAAAGATGAATCAATCAAAACTGTTTTACATGAGAGTTTCTTATTTGTCAACACAAAGATATATAGAATCGTATCTGAAACGGAATATTCAATCAAAGCAGTTTTCCTATCTAAGGAATTTTGTATCGTTTTAACATCAGCTAAAGGTGCATTGAATTTGAGAGAATAATATTCCGGATAATTTGTATCTAATTGGGAAAGTAGATGTTTATACGCTTCAGTACTGGTAAAAAGCTTGGACTTCCACGAGTGATGAACCTTTTGGGTAGAATCATCTTTAGCATTTAAAGTTTTAGAAACCATATTTTCAAAAAAGGAGATTTCTGTGCGGATCGATTTTTCTTTTTGGATCAAACTGTCAGGGATCCCGCTAAACTCTCGGGCATTTATTGATTGAATATTATCCCAAAAAACCGTGGCTCGTTCCTGCTCTGATAATCGAAATGCACGGTGAAGAAATTCAATATTATCGGTTTGGTTATAAAGAGTATATGCAATATTTATTGCCGGAGAAAAAACCGTGTTATGGAGTTCGTTCAGCACTAATTTTGACGAACTTAGATAAAAACCTTTTCGGATCGTATTGAGTAGATCAATTGAATGTTCAAAAACCTCTAAAGCTTTTTCACGGAGTTTCTTTTTATCAGGTTGTGAAAGGGAAGGATCTTCTGAAGCTACAACCATTTCATTCGCTTTGTGAGATAGGGCATTTAATAACTGATAATTTTTTGAACTTGGAATAAGATCAGGATGTGCAAAATAAGACGTATCCGTAAAATTGATTGATTGGCAAATAACATTCTTATGATAGTAGTTCAACGCTTTCTTATGGTCATTTATTTTCGAATAGAGTCTCCCAAGGCGTATATAAAACTCTCCGGTACGATGGTGATATTCTCCCCAAAATGATTGGGCTATTTCCAATGCCTTAAGTTGATTTTCTTTTGCAGATGGATAATCATCAGCACGGAAGTACATTGACCCAATTTTTCCATAAATGATAGCCGTTCGGTAATGATCTTCTCCGTACTGAGATATTCTTAATGAAAGAGCTTTGTACAGATTTTCTTTTGCGAGATCGAACTTTCCGGTTTCTGAATACACAGTTCCGAGATTACTATAATTGATCGCAAGATGGGGATAGTCCTCTCCGAATTGTTTGATCTCCTGTTCAATGGAGGCTAAATTGTGTTTTTCAGCTTCATCATACATCTTCAATCCCATATAGATCATGCTTAAGTTTGAATTACCTAGTGCTATTTTCGGATGAGATGGATCCAATTTCCTTTTTAATATTTCCAAACTTTCTGTCTGCAGTTGAAGTGCATCATGATAATTACCTAGATACATCTGAGTAACACTAATATCTTGATACAACTCCCCAACTTTTGGATGAGATTCTCCATAGTAATTTTTCCAATTTATAAGAGCCAACTCGTAAAACTCTAAACCATGGTGATATTCGCCAATTCGACTATAGATCATTCCGATATTTCGTAAATTGGTGCCGAAGCTCGGATGATCATCATCTAAGTATTGTTTTTTTAAATCCAAAGATCGCGAATAATGATCAAGAGCATCTAAGTAATTCCCAAGTCTGGCAAATGCCACCCCCATATTGTTTAATAATTGCGCACGCAGATTAATATTTTTGTCTTCAGCTTGAATGATATCAAATGCTCTGGCATAGGCATCAGTTGCATTAGAATAATCACCAAGCATATACGAAAGAACTCCGATATCATTGTAATCCATTGCGACATCAAAATGGTTGGCCCCAAAAAGGAGAGTTCTTTTATCAAGGACTTCTTCAGCAATATCGAGCGCATCCTGATATTTTCCTTGTTGAAATTGAAGTGTCAATATAGATTTCTTCGATTCGATCCACAGTGAATCCAACTGAAATTGTATCGAAAATTGGAGCGCCTGATTTGCATGATCTTCTGCGGTGGTGAAATCTGCGAGATCGCCATATGTCTCGGAAAGTTGAATATGAGAATAGATCATGCTTTCTCTATCTTGATGCTTTTCAGCTTTTTTAAATGCTTGGTTAAATAGCGTTATAGCTGAGTCAAATTTGGCGTGGTTATTGAGAGAGTCTCCGATGTGGATCATAAATCGGATAGAGTCCTGCACAGTCATATCTGCACAAAGTGAGTTAAATAGCCATAAGCAAAGAATGATCAAACGTTTCAAGAATCACTCCAGTCTTCTTCAAAAAAAATGTAATTGGATGGATCCATTCCAAGAGAACGATATGTTTTTTGAGCAATATTATTATCAGAATCAACGTAAAGGCGAATTCCACAAGCGTTTTGTTCTTTGGCTAACTGACGCACTGTTTTATGAAGGTTTTTGTATACGCCTTTGCAACGGTGTTCAGGATGAACATAAACAGATTGGATCCACCAAAAATATCCATTTCGCCAATCGGACCATTCTTTAGTAATTAAAAGCTGCCCAACAGATAATCTGGCTTCTTCTGCAATGAGATAAAGGTCGTGATTGTCTTTTTGAAATACAACGCGAACACCTGCCTGAACGATTTGTTTGTCCAGAGTCTTATTTTCAGTCTCCTTTGCCATAGAAAGATTTGACTGAACGATAAAATTGATATCATCCTCATTCGCGATACGAATATTTACTTTATTAGGTTTGATATCAGAAATCCAATGTTGACTAGATACCGATCCCAATCTGAATTTTGAATAAATCAGTTTTTGATTTATCAGGATGATATGATGTGGTCACCGGACCGTCTTCAGGATCAGAAAAAATAATAGAGCCCTCTTTGCTGGCATTCAGATATTCAGCTTCTCCTCCTTTAGACCAATTAAGTTCAACTTGTATTTGTAGAGGTTTTCCAGAATCACCATTCGGTAATCTATTAATTTTTAGAATGGGAAAACGAAATCCAACACCTAAACCATAATTGTATGTAAAATCTTCAAAAACGTTTGAGCTTGCAATCTCATCTGTTTCATCATCGTCAGTAATCCATTGTTCACTTCGAATTGTTGTGGTTGTGTTCAAAAGTTGGAAACCGGTAAAAGCTTTAGTGTATATATTAAGTTTACCTGCCATAAACCCTGATCGACCAAATAGATTTATTAATAAGATGTCAGATGTGGTTTTTTCTTCCACATTTACAAGATCTGTAAAATAATTAAAAGGAATGTTTCTTTCCAATTTCCCATAGGTTGCACCACCGAGTTCTATTCCGACAGAGAAGGGAGAGTGATTAAAAGACCAGTCGGTATTAAAAATAAATCCTAATCCCAAGTTTTCTACATTTTCATCAAACTCACCCTGGGGATTGGCGATAAGGAAGCCGAATCCAATACCTAAATTCTCTGGCAATGTCATTGTTGTGTCTGGTGAATCTATTGCTGATAACAAACCTACCATTAAAAACACTACCAAAATTCCTCTTACTTTTCGTAACATGTTTCTAATCCTTTAAAATATTAATTTTTGATATGTATTCCCCGGTCCATCACACAAAAAAATTAAGCAACAATTTGTATTCTTTCAAACTCAATAGATGTTCCGCAGCCTAATGTTGAATCTCTTTTTTTACTCAAAATGTATTCCGAAATAATATATCATGTATTTACCTTTATCTATAATTAAAATACTCTAGAGGTATATTTCAATATCAGCTTATAAATTATAATCCTCTTTGGCTGATTGGTTTTCAATAGATGTTATTAAATTTTTATAAGCTCTAAATTCTTCAACATCATATGGATTAAGTTCATGTAAATCTTTATTTGTAGCAACTTTCCATGTGAAATTTTCAGAATACTTTTTGTTAAGATTTCTATCAATATAGTATATATCAGTAACAACATATTTAATATCATTTACTACAGTTTTATCAGGAAATTTTTTATTGTCTAATTCTTTTACAGAAAAGGATATCTTCATAGACGCACCAGATGGTTGCCCTGCCCCCACAAACTGGACCAGTATTAGAGTTAGTATTGTAAGTTAACAT
>CAZYDH010000035.1:0-13661 GCA_964645915.1 uncultured bacterium | reverse complement strand
GAGAGTACTTACTCCAACTCACTCAGAATGATCAAGTCACAACTCAGAAGCTGATCTTATTAAAATAAACATTAAAATACAGAAAAAAAAAGGGATGGTTCACCATCCCTTTTTTTTTAATAGGAATCCTATTTACTTAAGAATGGATTAATTTCTCAGCGATCTTTGACGATTTTTCTTTGATCGTTTTATGGATCGAGTTCCCGTGTGAATCCATAGTAACAACTGCACGGAAGTCTTCCACTTCGATCACCCACATTGCTTCCGGGACTCCGAATTCTTCAAGTTTAATCACATCGCGAACTTTTTTCACGGATTGTGCCTGAAGAGTTGCTGCTCCTCCGACTGCATGTAAGTAAACTCCTCCATGCTCTTTTAGGGCAGCCAGTGTTTTTTCACCCATTCCGCCTTTTCCCATGACTGCACGAAGCTTGTACTCTTTCATCACGTCCCCCTGATACGGTTCTTCACGGATGGATGTGGTTGGCCCTGCTGCAACAAATGTCCATTCATCGTCTTTTTGTGAAACGACCGGACCGCAATGATAAATAACGGTTCCGTTCAGCAATTCTCGTACTTCTTCGGGTTTTTCTTCGATCATCCATGCATGAGCAGCATCACGGCCGGTTACCATCACTCCGGTTAAGGATACTTCGTCGCCGATTTTCAACGAACGGATCTGCTCTTCGGATACGGGTAATTGTAAGTTAATCATAAGTCACCTCCGTTTCGGTGAATGTCATTGTGTGTCGGCGATCTGCCCAACACATATAGGCGATCGAAACAAAGAAAGAAGCTGGCAGTCGATGAACATCTCCTGCTTTTACTCCTAACACTGTTGTTTTTCCACCAAATCCCATTGGACCGATTTCAAGTGTATTCAGGTCTTTGTACAATTTTTCTTCCAATTCAGCCAGTTGTACATTTGGATTTGTATCCGACAGATTTCGGAACAATTGTTTTTTTGCGGTTAACATACCGGAAGCTCGATCTCCGCCAACCCCAATCCCCAGAACTCCGGGTGCACAACCCAATCCTTGGGCACTATTTACTGCATCGATCACACATTTGTAAACTCCGTCTAAGTTCCTTCCGGCGTTCAAGGTGCTGTCCGGAAGTTTATATTGCGCAGAGACGTTTTCACTTCCACCGCCTTTTAAAGCGAATTGTATTTTAATGGCAGATTGATCCCATTCTTCAAAGTGAATATACGGAGCCATTGTTCCTGTATTGTCTCCGGTGTTTTTACCGGTGACCGAATCCACAGCATTGGGACGTAGATACGTTTTTTCGGTGGCAATTTTGGTCGCGTCAATAATGACTTGTCGCACCAGATTCATCGACACACCGACCGGAATAGTCACGTAGTGTATATTGGTTCCCGTATCTTGACAAATGGGAGTGCTGTTTTGTTCAGCTGCCTTGGCATTACGGATCATAAAATCCAGAACTGATTGTGCCGGGCTTCCGTCTTCTTCACTATCCCGTCCATCAGACATAGCCTGTAATACATCCTTTGGTAGCTGAGTTGAGGTGATCCGAATTAACTCAACAATGCTATCTCTGAGCTGATCCGGGTTAAATTGAAAGCTCATAAATCCCCCTCTCTAATGATTAGAAAACTTTATTTAACCGTCCAAGTGTCTCCACTATTTAGCAGTGAGGTTAAATCTCTATTATTGTTTTTTGAAATAGCGCGGTCGATTTGATCGATCATCATATCTTCATAGACCGGTTCATCAACAGCGTATAGTACACCGACCGGTGTCGGTAGATCTTCGCGATAGGTAAAGTGACTTAGAATCGATGCAATAATCCAATCTTTTTCATCATGAACCAATATATCACTTTCACTCCATTGTTCTCCAACCTCTACGACTTTTGGTGTATTTTTTGAGAGGAAAATCCCTTTTCTCTTGTCTTTACCAAACAACATGGGTTTTCCGTGCTCAAGATGAAGAACAGTATCTTCTTTTGTCTCTTTTGATGTAAGATGACCATAAGCACCATCATTAAAAATAACACAGTTTTGATAGACCTCTAGAAAAGATGTTCCACGATGTTCTTCTGCACGACGGATGATGCTTTGAAGATGTTTTCCTTCTACATCAATAGCGCGTGCAACAAAGGTTGCTTGTGATCCAAGCGCGAGTGCCGGCGGATTAAATGGGCGATCTAATGATCCCATTGGTGTCGATTTAGATATTTTCCCCATTTCAGATGTCGGAGAATATTGCCCTTTAGTTAAACCGTAAATACGATTGTTGAACAACAAAATATTCACATCGATATTTCGTCTCAAAATATGAATGGTATGATTTCCGCCAATAGATAATCCATCTCCATCTCCGGTCACAACCCAAACAGAAAGATCGGGATTGGCGATCTTCACACCGGATGCAATGGCGGTAGCTCGTCCATGGATGGTATGAAAACCATAGGTGCTCATATAATATGGAAATCGACTTGAACAACCAATCCCAGAAATAAAAACAACATTTTCTTTTTTCACACCAATTTCAGGTAGAGTCTTTTGGATTTGTGATAAAATGGAATAATCCCCACATCCCGGACACCAACGTACCATTTGACCGGACGCAAAATCCTTGCGGGTATATTTAACTTCGTTGATCTGTTTATCAGTCATTTTACTTTTCCAATTCTTTGTTGATTGCATCAATAATATTCTGTGCTTTGAACGGTCTTGCTCGAACCAGATTAAATCCTGTTGCGTCAATCAAGTACTTGGCACGAATTATTAGAGATAATTGTCCCAAATTGACTTCCGGAATAAGAACATGTTTAAATCGAGATAGAATTTCACCCAGATCGTTCGGTAGAGGATTGATCCAGCGAAGATGAACATGTGAAACCGATTTCCCTTCTTTGATCAAAGTGGACACCGCTGAACGAGAAGCACCAAATGAACTTCCCCAACTTAAGACGATCACATCGCCACGTTGATCACCATACACAAAAGTGGGATCCATTTCTTCAGTGATTTTTTCTACTCTTTTCGCCCTCAACTCAACCATCTTCATATGATTATCAGAATCATAATTGACATTTCCTGTATCAAAATCTTTTTCAAGACCGCCAATCCGATGTTCTAAACCCGCAGTCCCAGGGATAGCCCAAGGTTTTGCTAAAGTGGTTTGGTCTCTGTTAACAGGATTAAACGGAGTGCCGTTTTTATTTTCAGGGATATACGTGGGTTTAAATTGTGGGAGTTCATCCGTTTTAGGAATTTTCCACGGCTCGGAACCGTTTGCAAGATAACCGTCAGTTAAAACAATGACAGGTGTCATATATTTTACGGCGATATAACATGCTTCAAAGGATGTGTAGAAACAATCCCCGGGTGTAGAAGCAGTAATGACGGGGATAGGTGCTTCTCCATTTCGTCCGAATAAAGCTTGAAGCAGATCCGTTTGTTCCATTTTTGTTGGGAGTCCGGTACTTGGACCTCCTCGCATCACATTTACAATGACCAATGGAATCTCAGCCATGACAGCCAAACCCATCGCTTCTGTTTTTAATGCGATACCCGGCCCGGAGGTCGCTGTTACGGAAAGATTACCGGCATAAGCTGCACCAATTGATGAAGCAATGCCCGCAATTTCATCTTCGGCTTGAAAGGTTTTGACTCCAAAATGTTTCCAATGCGATAAGGTGTGCAATATTTCACTGGCAGGAGTAATGGGATAACCTCCATAAAATAAATTCATGCCGGAACGTTCTGCTGCTGCGATAAATCCTAAAGCAGTGGCATAATTTCCATTGATGTTTCTGTATGTCCCTGACGGAAGTTTTGCTTTTCCTACTAAATACCGTGTTGTTAAAATTCGAGTGGTAGACCCGTAATTGACTCCTGCGTTCAAAGCCCGTACATTGGCTTCAACGATATCCGGTTTATTTGAAAATTTTTCTTTAAGCCATTGGATTGTAGGCTCAATGGGTCTATTGAACATCCAAAAGAGGATTCCCAGCGCTAATAAATTTTTGGTTCGCTCCACCATTTTAACCGGGAGGCTTAATGATTCACAGGCGTTGAGAACAAGTTTACTCATCTCAACGGGATACACCGTATAATTTCCTTCTAAAGAACCGTCATCGATCGGATTGGTTTCATATCCGGCAAGTTTTAGATTTTTCTTTGTAAAAGCATTTTCATTGATGATAATAATTCCACCGGGGATGAGTTCATTCAGGTGGACCTTTAATGCAGCTGGATTCATAGCAACCAACACATCGGGTCGATCTCCGGGTGTGTGAATATCAATTGAACCAAAGTGAAGTTGAAAAGCACTTACACCTGCCAGTGTACCGGCGGGAGCGCGTATCTCAGCCGGATAATCCGGAAGGGTGCTTAAATCATTTCCTACGATTGCGGTTGTTTCGGAAAACCGCCCGCCCGTAAGCTGCATCCCATCGCCTGAATCTCCGGCAAAACGAATAATAGCATGGTCAAGTTCTTTGGTAATATGGGTTTGTTTTGACATGGATTAACCTTATGGTAAAATTATTTGGACGCAATAATCAAGAATCCGATTAGCCGGTTCTTTCTATGCTGAAGAATAGAATAATATGTAAGTGTGCATCCATTTGTTTGCGTACATGCATGATTAAGAATGCTAAAGTTACCAAATTGGATAAAACGAATGCAATAATTGCTTGGTTAGAAAATAGTGAATATCCGATAAATTTGTCCGAATAATTAATGGGTATAAATTATTGAAAAAAAGCGGTTCTATATTTCCATATTCCGTCGTAAACTCTAACTGAGGTTGATATGAAAGAACAACTTGACCCCAGACAATTAACTTTATATCCGGAATTATCGAATGAACCGTTAGCTCCTTCGATCACCACACTCCCGGAGTTTGATCGTGCGTTGAACAACTTGATCAAAATGAGTGATATTGGTGCGTTTATACAATTGAATATTCATGGTATTGAACGACAATACACTCTCAATTTACTGGATTACGATATCCCAAAGGATTTTCTCAACGAAAAGTATATAAACGGTTCGGTCACGATCCCATTATTTCCGGTTGAAATTGTCCAAAAACTGAAAAAAGTATCCTATGAGATTAAATCGTTTTTTAATGCTAAAAATTCGTTTAGAACATCTTTTGGGTATTTTTTATTCAGATCGCATTTCACGATGTGGAAACATTACCTCGATGAAACAAAAAAGAATATCCACGATGTTATATATCATGAGTTAGGTCACGGAGCTTATGGAAAATACTTTCTTAATCATTTTGAGAAAGGATACCAAGTTTTTCAAAATGCAGCTGATATAACCGCTCCATGGGAATTTCAAGATCGATTACTTCTTAAAGACATTGAAGCACGGCGAAAGCAGTTCACTGAACATCAAGCAAGGAAAAATGATCTTCGTCCAACGGATATTAATTATCCATTTGACGTTTTGGTTCTAAAGACTTTACACATTCCTCTGACGCTTCAGCAGTATATACAGCACATTCAAATATCTTCGGTGTTTAAAACGATCCATCTTGAGGATTTAGCAAACGAAAAGATCGACTCTGTTGAGGATATAAAAAATCTTATAAAGAGTCTATAACCTGAGAGAAAAAGATGGCTGGGATTGATTTCTCTGTTTAAAATATTTTCTTTATCGAGATCGTTGCCAGTCAGAGTCCTTCAGATAAAATTGTAATTCCTTGAAAATCTCGTTTAACGGACATCGCATAACAATAAGATCATGTTGTTTTCCGGACGTGTCCGTAACATAATTTGGGATAGTTGTTTGAGTGTGAAACCCCAATCGTTTGAATATTCCAATCGCTGAGGATTGCGGATTCATTATTTTTGCCACAATTTCTTTTAATTTCAAACTGACCGCAAGAAAATATAGTTCCCGCGCCATTAACATCCCAAGACCCTTACGTTGGAATGGTTTTGAAATGATCAGTCTAATTTCTCCGATATGAGATTTCCAGTCTCTGTCTTCTCGTTCCAGACTTCCTTCGGCAATAATTTCATCGTGATGCAGGGCAATTAATCTATCAATTGGTTGCGTTGTTAAATTGTCGATACGTTTACGGGCAAATTCGGGCTTGGTAACATCAACACGTAAAAATTTACGGTCTTCAAAGGGCAGTTCATTAAAGAATATTGTTGATCGTTTAATATCTTCGGATGAAAGAGGACGGATAGTAATAGGTGTTGAATCTTTTAACGTGATGGATTTTATCATATATAACCTCCATGTTTTTGACAAACATACATTAAATATATCGTAATGTCAAATTTATGGGACCGAGAGTAAGATGGAATAAATAAATAAACTACTTCAAGAGAATTTCAAAATTATATCTTGTAAATTTCGTTTAGGAACATGATGATATTCTTCTTTATCCCGCCAGTATTTAATTTTATCATTAGCTCCCACAGGATCAATAACGACTTTTTCTATGGGTGTTCCGAGAGCAAGGACAAGATGAATTTCAAATTGATCCGGAACAGATAAAACAGATCGAAGAACATCCTTTTTTATCGCAGCAATGATACATCCGCCCAATCCGGCATCTGTCGCCCCAAGTAAAATACTTTGAGCTGCAATTCCGAGATCATGATGTATCCATCTGCTATGGACTGTTGTATCTTCTAATAATATGATATATCCGGTGGGTCGTTCTCCTTCTTTTGGTCCGACCCAATCTTTGAGATAACCTGCCCAAGCAAGACACGGGAAGATGAGAGAGTTAAGTTTAGTATTATTTGAAAGAACATAACGAACAGGTTGAAGATTTTTAGCCGAAGCAGATAACCGAGCAAGATCGACAAGATCTTCAAGTGTTGAATAATGAATCAGTTTTGTTTCGTCGAACCTTCGATAGCTTCTGGTTTTCTTTATTAAGTTCTTGAAAGTCATAGGTTTCACCTTGTTTAATAATTTTGGTCAAGTCTATACACTTTGATTATTTCAAAATTATGGAGTCTATTTGTTGAGAAAATATACGAACATATCTCGGGAGTGTGATGTGAAATTGTTGCAACCCTATTTATTCAATTATTTCTGAATTATTGACTTGGAGTTTGCACATGATGTAACTTCCGCGTCTTCAAATGCGCAGCTCACGACTATTTCAATTTATTTTTCAACCGATATCTGCATTTATTGTTAGTATGATTTTTGCAATAATTGTAGCCTTTTATGGTGTTTTACTCCATTGGCCGCAAAATATAACTCGCCCGACAGTAAAAATCAGAATTACCGATGGATCCACCTTAACGGACATTAGCGAATTATTAGTTAATAAAAAGGTGCTTACGAATGAAACGGTTTTTGTATGGGCTGTGAAACTTTTGGGATACGAAACCAAAATTCCTGCAGGAAGGTTCAAGCTTGAGAATGCCGGATCCAACTATGAAATAATACAGCAACTCAAATTTGGTTCTCCACAATTAATTAAAGTAACACTTTTAGAGGGCTGGAAAGCCGAAAAAATCGTTGCAGAGTTGGCTGAAAAAGTACAGGTGAGTAAATCACGATTATTACATTTGGTTAATGACGGTTATTATGCAAAAAAACTTGGAATCCAAGCTGAATCATTGGAAGGATTTTTATTCCCGGAAACCTATTATTTTTTTGAAGGTGAATCTCCTGAAACAATTCTCTTGAAACTGATTAATGAATATAAAGAAACCATTCAGGATACCGTGTTGGCAATGGCAAAAGAATTATCGATGACCGAATTAGAGATTATCACTCTTGCCTCGATCATTGAAGGGGAGGCTTTGTTTGACAGTGAACGTCGTATTATTTCTTCTGTATATCACAATCGTTTGAACACAGGGATGAAATTACAAGCAGATCCGACTATTCAATATATCATTGATGATGGCCCAAGACGATTGTTGAACCGAGACTTAAGAATTGACTCTCCATACAACACTTACTTACACATTGGACTTCCACCTGGGCCGATTAACAGTCCGGGAGCATCATCTATTTATGCGGCAATGGATCCCCTGGATGGTGATTATTTGTATTTCGTTGCAAAAGGGAATGGATATCATACATTCAGCCGTACTCAAAAAGAACATAATCGAGCAAAAAAACAATTTCAAACGGTTCGTAGGAAAGCACGACGTTAATA
The DNA here is from genome assembly GCA_964645915.1 of uncultured bacterium. Lineage (GTDB taxonomy): Bacteria > Fidelibacterota > Marinisomatia > Marinisomatales > JACNKV01 > JACNKV01. Next base: position 5,523 of record CAZYDH010000035.1, on the reverse strand, counting down.
GGATGATAGATTGAAGCAACTTAATCAAACTCAAAAAGATTCTGTCTTAGCCGTCAAAGGGCCGGTTTTAATTTTTGCAGGTGCAGGAAGTGGTAAAACACGTGTGCTTACACATAAGATCCATTTTTTGATAAAAGAGAATTTGTACAAACCGGAAGAGATTTTAGCCGTTACTTTTACAAATAAAGCTGCTAAAGAAATGAAATCTCGTGTAGAATCTTTGCTGAAAACACCTTCAGCTAATTTAAACATTGGGACCTTTCATTCAATATGCGCACGTATGTTAAGAAAGGAGATCCATCATTTAGGATATACAAATGATTTTGCCATTTATGATACGAAAGATCAACAGGATTTGATTAAAGTTGTTATGAATGATATGAATCAGTTGAAAGAATCTATGACTGCCAGAACGGTCAGGTCGCAAATCAGCTACTATAAAAACTTAATGCTGACTCCGGAAGAAGTAGCTCTGAAAGCACGGATAAAGAAGGAAAAAGAAATCGCAGAGATTTATCGTGTTTACCAACAATATTTAAAGCTAAATAATGCAGTAGATTTTGATGATCTGCTTTTATTGCCAATCGAATTATTTAAGAAAAAACCTGCCATCCTAACTCGATATCGAAAAACATGGAAATATATATTGGTGGATGAGTATCAAGATACAAATCGTCCACAGTTTATGCTAATTTCAAAATTAGCAGAAAAACACAAACAAATCTGTGTTGTGGGAGATGATGATCAATCTATCTACGGATGGAGAGGAGCCGATATACGGAACATTCTGGATTTCAAAAAGCATTTTGTTGATTGCAAAGTTTTTAAATTAGAAAATAATTACAGATCCACGCAGCAAATATTAAATGCAGCATCCTCAGTCGTGGAAAACAATATTTATAGAGAATCAAAAACATTGAATGCAGTTCGTGGTGCGGGTGAAAAGCTTGCTGTTTTCGAAACCGTTGATGAAATGGAAGAAGCAGACGCTATCGTTTCTGCTTTGGAAAAAGAAATTAAAACAAAAAAACGCACGTTCAATCATTTTGCAGTTTTATATAGAACAAACGCGCAATCAAGAGCATTAGAAGATGGTTTTCGCCGTCAGGGGATTCCGTATAATATTGTTGGAGGGATACGATTTTATGAACGGAAAGAAGTCAAAGACATTTTAGCTTATTTGCGGCTGATTATTAATTTAAAAGACACAATATCGCTTCGGAGGGTTATTAATTTTCCTCCAAGAGGAATTGGACAAAAAACAATTACAAAATGTGTGGAGCAGGCTGAGAAAACCAATTCTGAATTGATAGATGTTCTATCAGATCCTGCTGCAATGGGTATCCGTGGGAAGCAAGCAAACTCGTTAACCTCATTTTATGATATCATAAAAAAATATAATGAACTCGTTGATAAACTGAGTACGAGTGAGTTGGTGAGAACCTTAGTAGAAGAGGCAAAAATATTGCATCATTACAAAGGTTCAATTAATCCGGAAGATCAAGAAAGATATCAAAACATGGAAGAACTGCTGAATAGTATTGATGTTTTTTCAGCAAGAAATCCCGATAGCAGCTTACGTGATTTTCTGGAGGAGGTCACGTTGCTAACAGCAATTGACCAATGGAATGATGATGACAATCGTGTAACATTAATGACATTACACTCAGCAAAAGGATTAGAGTTCCCTGTTGTGTTTATAGCAGGTTTGGAAGATGGCCTATTTCCACTTTACTCTTCCTTCAACGATGCAAAACAGCTAGAAGAAGAAAGACGATTATTCTACGTTGGACTGACAAGAGCCGAAGAAAAAGTGTATTTAATGTATGCAACTCAGCGTCGTAAAATGGGGATAGATTACGATGTAGGTTTGGTTTCTCGTTTCCTCCGTGAAATCCCTGTAGATCAACTAGAGCAGATTAAATTTGAGTCTGCCTTAACCCGGCGTGTCGTCACAAGAAGATCCGGGAAGAAAAAAGTAAAAATTAAACGTAGTATTACCAGTTTTGATGATTTCAAAATAGGAGATAAGGTTGAGCATGCCATGTTTGGCATCGGAACAATCAAAGCGTTAAGCGGTAGCGGGGAAAACCAGAGAGTCGGTGTGGTATTTAATGACGGCACACGTAAAAAGTTGATTGTGAAATATGCGAACCTGAAAAAGGTGGAATCTTAATTATATCCTCTTCTTCTGATTCTTCATAAGAAGATATCTCTACTGCTGTATACCGATTCGCTCGGTATTCCCAAATAAATATTATCCTTTCATTGCTAGGATTGTATTATGTAACTTCTATGAGACTCATTCTCAATAAGAGGTATAATATGGATCAAAATCGAATATTAATGAATGTTTTAAAACAGGAGCGACTCCGATACACCAATCAACGTCAGGCTGTATGGGATGAACTTAAATCGAGCAATGAACATCGTGATGCTGATGACATTTATGTAGCTATTAGGCAAAAAGGTGTATCCGTCTCTCGTGCAACGGTTTATCGAACTATCGATGTTTTAACTAAATACAATCTCATTAACAAAATTAATATTGGCGATGGTAAAAGTCGTTATGAGCATGTATTAAACTCCGTTCATCATGATCACATTATCTGCAGAGAATGTGGAATTATTTTAGAATTTGTTGATGAAAAAATTGAATCCTTACAAAATGAAATAGCGAAAAAGTATGATTTTAAATTAGAAGATCATATTCATCAGTTGATCGGTCTGTGTAAATCCTGCAATCGGAATATGGAGAAATAATATTATGTGGGGAAAGAAGAAAGATCATCGACTCAAAAGACAGTTATCTGAGACGAATCAAAACAAACAAAGACTTAGCCAGTTAGATTCCGGTGACAAAGCACGAATCGTTGAGATCGGAGGGAGTGAACAATTCAGAATCAGATTGATCGAAATGGGAGTATTGGTTAATGATATCGTGGAAATGGATAAACTAGCACCCCTGCAAGATCCCATTGAGTTTATAGTCAAAGGATATCATTTATCTCTTCGTCGAAAAGATGCGGACAAGATTGCCATAGAGATATTATAAGAAAACCGATCAGTTTAATTTAGAAAAGATGAGCCCATTTCATATAGCCATAGCAGGAAATCCGAACAGCGGGAAAACGACGATCTTTAATGCGTTGACAGGAGCTAGACAGCGAGTTGGAAATTGGCCGGGGGTCACGGTCGAACGCAAAGAAGGGACGATGGATCATTTTGGGGATAAATTCACGGTAATTGATTTACCGGGGACATACTCCTTAGCATCCTATTCTATCGAAGAAAAAGTAGCAAGGCAGTTTCTATTTGAAGAAAAACCACATGTGGTAGTCAATGTAATTGATGCGTCAAATTTGAATCGCAATCTATATTTAACTACTCAATTGATTGAAGCCGGAACTCCATTAGTTATTGCATTGAATATGATGGATATGGCAGATGAAAAAGGACTCAAGATTGATACAAAAACCCTAGGAACATTATTAGGTGCTCCTGTTATTCCGATTGTGGGTCGAACAAAAGAAGGTTTAGAAGAATTAAAAAAAGCTATTCATAGCGTAGCAAACCAATCTGCTGAAATTCGAGATATTCATATTCCGTACCCTCAAGAGATTGAGGAAGAGATTGAAACGGTCTCTAAAACATTAAACACATTATCCGCCGATGCAGATCGTCCTCGTTGGAAAACGACTAGATTGCTTAGCCGAGATGAAACGACTACAAAGAAACTTCAACAGATTGACGGAGGGGAATCTTTGTTAGAAAGTATTGAGCGATCCATTAAAAGGATTGAATCAATTTATGGGGACTCCATCAGTGCGGTAATCACTCATGCACGGTACGGATTTATTCAGGGCGCTATTCGTGAATGTGTTACCGAAACGATTACAACCCCCAGAGACTATAGTCGTGAGATCGACAAACTCCTAACCAACCGATGGCTGGGACTGCCGGTCTTTGCTATGATGATGTGGCTGATGTTCAAATTGACCTACGATATCGGTGGATATCCAATGGATTGGATTGATTCCGGTGTTGTTTGGTTGATGGAATTTTTCAGTGGAATTCTACCTCAAAGCATGTTTGCGAGTTTACTTGTTGATGGGGTGATCGGAGGTGTCGGTTCCATAGCAGTATTTTTACCCAATATTTTCATTCTATTCTTTATCATTGCCATTTTTGAAGACTCGGGATATATGGCAAGGGTTGCCTTTATCATGGATCGAATTATGCATACGATTGGATTACATGGGAAAGCATTTATTCCAATGATCATGGGATTTGGATGTAACGTTCCTGCAATTATGGGAACAAGGATTCTTGAGACGAAACGGGACAGGATTCTGACTATCCTTTTGAATCCATTTATGAGTTGTTCAGCAAGATTCCCGGTATATGTATTGGTAACCGGAGCGTTTTTTCCGCAATATGCTGCAACCGTCATTTTTGGATTATATGCTTTTGGAATTGTAGCAGCTATTGCTTCCGGAAAATTACTCAGTAAGACTGTTTTAAAAGGATTCTCCAAACCATTTGTGATGGAATTACCCCCTTATCAGCGACCAACCTTGCGATCTATTTTACTGCATACATGGGAACGTGGTTTTGTGTTCATCCAAAAAATGGGAACGGTTATCTTGGTTGGATCAATCATCATATGGGCATTGGGATATTTTCCAAGAGAGGTTGAGTTAGATCGAGATTATACATTAGAAAAAGAGAAAATATTTATAAAATTCACGGAACGATCAGATCAAATCAATTTGTTATTTGAACATTCTATAGATAAAGGTAAAAGACAACATTTCTCTGAAATGGTTCCCTTTAAAGAAAGTGCAAAATACTCAGTTTTAATCGAACAGCGCGATTCTTTACTTACAAACTTAAAACTAGAACAAGAGACTGAATTAGTAGAGATCCGTTATGAAGAAATGGCAGAGACTATGGAGAACAAATGGATTGGAAAAATCGGGAAATTTATTGAACCAACCATCGCTCCTCTAGGATTTTCGTGGCGTGAAGGGATTGCTCTTGTTACCGGATTTGTAGCAAAGGAAGTGGTCGTTTCAACGTACGGTGTGTTATTTGGTGTTGGTGAAGGAGTAGAAGAAAAAAATAGTGGTGTTATTAATCGACTTCGTCAATCAGGAATGTCGCCATTGATCGCATTTGGATTTTTAATCTTTACACTGTTATACACTCCATGCCTTGCAACTGTGGCTGCAATTAAGCGAGAGACCGCCAGTTGGATGTATGCAATACTATCCGTAGTGTATTCATTCAGCTTAGCTTGGCTATTAGCTTTTATTATTTTCCAAACAGGAAGTTTACTTTAAGGAACCTTGTGATGGATATTTTTATTGTTTCGATCATTGTTAGTGTTGCGGTATTTATTACACTGCGATATTTATTGAATTTATTTATACAAAAGAGATCAACATCAAATCAGTGTACCGATTGTTTCGGTTCGTGTGAGTAGAAAATAGAACAAAAAATAACGTAAAAAGTAAAATC
>CAZYDH010000034.1:0-13953 GCA_964645915.1 uncultured bacterium | reverse complement strand
CTCAAAAATGAGCTTGTAATCTTCTTCACTTTTTTGAAGCCTTCGCTCGGTTTCTAGGCGACCAGTAATATCAATAAAAAGACTTACCAAACCAAGAATATTTCCTTTTTCATCTTTTTGACGCATTTTGATCACTTCAAACGTATGTACTTCCCCGTTGTTAAAAGTATAAACTTCATCATTCCGATAGGGCACATCTTGGGAAAATGCAATTTCATCCGATTGGATACAAATCGGCGATTCGTCTAAAGTCATTAATTCAGAATAATGATTAGTCCCTAGCCATTTTTCTTCAGGGATGCCGGAAACGTCACAAAATGTTTGGTTTATGAAGCGAATTTTCCGATCGGCATCTAAAAACCATACGCCTATCGGCGCATTATTCAAAATTATATCCATGAGTTGTTTCTGCTGGTTAAGCTCATTAGCCAGCGACGTTTGTTTTTGAAGAAACTGTTTTTGAATTCTTTTCTTCAATAAAATGATCTCTGAGAATAAATCAGCAAATATATCGTCCTTAGGGACTTCCAATTTTGATGGAGTAGTAAGATTGTCTAAGGAAATCTGTTTTGTATAATTCTGTAAATTCTCAATCCACTCGTTTTGATAATGTTTCTTCGACGTGTTCTTTTTTTTGGATGCAATAGGATTCATGTTAACCTTTTTTTGTTTTAAGTCCTATTACAGGATATAGGAATCCACAAGAATCAATATATTTATATTTCACTTTAGTTATTATCAGGATGTATCGCATAGACGACCGATTATTGTTGATGAATAAAATTTTGTCAACGCTAAATAAGTTGTGTATCCAAGACGAAGCTACACGAATGTGCGTTTATATATAAAATACATCGCCGATGTACACATATTACCTGTCAAATAACCACTAGCCAAAAGGCTTAGTTAAATGTAATAATAAAAATGGGTAGACAGCCAATAGTAAATATTAAAGTGTGTCCTCCATTTTTGTGTCCTCCATTAGGGTATATTTGACTATTTTTAGATAAGTCTGAACACTTTGATTTATAGAATAATATAATAGTAAAATAGAAAACCCCCGTCGAGAAACGAGGGTTTTCAGCAGAGAAACTTGGGTGTACCCCGGACAGGATTCGAACCTGTGGCCTACGGATTAGAAGTCCGTTGCTCTATCCAGCTGAGCTACCGGGGCAAAATGACTGTTAATGTCTCCGGGTTGAGCAAAAGAGACATTTTTATCATTATCAATCAAATTAACGGGTGGAAAGTTAGGAAAATTCCCTGAAAAACACGATATATTTTCTCGTCGAACCTTCCTCGAGAAAAAACCTTGACATTTATTTAGTACTCGACGTACACTTTCTCCTGAGTGAGGATCAGATTTAATCTTAGTTCATTAACAAAAAACAAATAACACGGAGGTATTATGGCAGAAGTCGTAAAAACCACAGGTATTACAAAAGAAAAAGGTTTCCTGTATTATTTAGGTAAAGACGGGAATGTATGGCGTTCAAAAATGGCACGCGCCGGTAAAGGCGGAGGAAATGCCGAAAAAGTCGCAGATGCTGGAGTACAGCGTGAAGCCGGATTCCTGTATTTTATCGACAAAGACGGAAACGTTTCCCGTGCAAAAATGGCACGAGGCCGTAAATAATAGGACTCATTAAAAAAAGCCCCAATCGGGGCTTTTTTTTTATATAAATTATAAAAACGGATTAAATTCCAACGTGAATATTCTGCAAAATGTCGTCCTGATCGGATTGTTTTTACTCTCCGGATGTATTCCGCCCTTGTTTCCATTGATCGATGGATCCTATTCTGATGACCCCACGATGCGGAAACCAATTCCGGCTGGTTGGTCGCAGAACAAAGAACTAATGGCAAAATGGGGAAAAACACTCCCAACTGCGATATCGTTAATCCCGGATACAACCGCTAAAATAAAATATTGGGAAACGTACTATACAACACAAAAAGGAATGCGACTACCGATTAAACAAGCAACCATTTCATTTAGTAGAGCTTCTTCTGTTGCCATAACGTACACCGACCTGCATTTTGTAAATATTGCTTATGTGTACAGCATAAAGAATCATGAATCTGATCATTATTTATTAGCATCGGTTGTAAAAAATGTAGAATGTAAACCAACAGGATTTCCACAACTTACAGCTAAAGATATTCTTCGGTACAAAATTCTCCAAGTATATGGCACTCCCCACGAATACGATGGGGTGTGGCATCTTTATAAAGACCAACAAACCGAGATGAGAATCCAGGAAGTGGACGGAAGTCATCTCATCGTTGAACAAAAAAGTACCGTACTCGAAGAACATCTCCAAAAAGCAATTCGAGATATGTATTCCGATGAAGGAATTGAATATAGAAAACAATTAATGATAAAAGATGTGGATTTATAAACAATTGTATCATTTGGTTCATTCCAAACAGATTTTGTTATTACCATTTTTTATTATCGCATTTGGATCAGCACAAATAAACACGGTGTCGGAGATTCAAATCCAAGGGAATGACATAACAAAAGAATATATTATTCAAAGAGAGATTCAACATCCGATTACAGTTCCATTGGATACTTCAATAGCGAATGAAGACCAAGACCGCATCGACAATCTTGGAATTTTCAGTCATGTTTCATGGGAATATATTCAAGTAGACAGCACTTCAGGAATTTTAAAATATTTCGTCATTGAATCCTGGAGGTATTTACCGGGAATTATTCCAATTTATACTGAGGAGTATGGTTGGATATTCAGCGGAGGATTGATCATAAATAATTTCCGAGGTAGAAATCAAACAGCTTCAATTGGTGGAGAGTTTGGGGGTCGAACCTCATACGGATTTGATTATCATGACCCCTGGATAGCCGGTGACCATATATCATTTTTTGCAGGTATTGGAAATAATTTTTGGACACATCCATATTTAAACATTGATGTTACTACTCGGAATATTAGTATTGCTTTTGGAAGATATTTCGGATATAAAATAAAAACTCAATTAGAATTTGAATTGGTTGAGCAATCCCTTTCTGACGGGTCACTTTATCAAACTGCTGCTATTGAGTTTGTGCCGAATTACGACACAAGAGATTTGTACTCAAATCCAACAAATGGAATTTTAATATCCCACGTATTGCGACCTGAAATTGATATTACAGGTATGCAAAAACATCATTTTTATTGGATTCAATCATATAGCATCTTTCATAATTTAAATAACCATAAGAGGAAATTGGTTGCATGTGCAAATGTAAGCGGATTATTCTTATTTGGTGATGACACGCATTCTTTCTTTTCACAATATATTGGCGGTGCGGAAACGATTCGTGGTTATGAATCACCCGACTCTACAGTTTTTGTGAATGATCCAGATCGATTTGGAACTAATAGACTTATATCATCTGTTGAACTACGTCAAACCATTATCCCAAGATATGCTACATCTTATGGGACAGAATTTGGTTTGTCAGCTGTGGGTTATATAGATGTGGGTGTTGCTGGAAATAATATGAATGAATTATTGCAGAGAGAACCTCTATTTGGTGTAGGGATTGGGCTTCGTGTGCCGATAGCCATTTTACAAACACTTCGATTTGATTATGGTGTCGGATATCGAAACGGGAAATGGACAAAACCGGTTTTTCACTTTGCCATAGGACATAAATTTTAATTTTTGGAACCCTTTCACGAAACCGACGTAAATTCTGTTGTTATTTGACAATGGGGGCGACCGGTTTCGACGGGGTAAGAGCGCTGTTAAACTGCATGTCGAGGATTCGGGTAACTCGTTAATCACTCGAAATACATAATAAGTGCCAATTACGGCCAAGTTGCTTACGCTTAATTGACGTAAGTCGTTCCGAATAAAATCTTGCCTGTGATTTTATTCAGGGGCGTCATCTTTACAGGCTGGTTCAATTATGTGCTCATCATAATTGAATAAGATATTATGAGCTGGTCTTGACTTGCAGGGGTTCACGGATGCAGTTAAGATAAGATTATCCGGCGAACTAAACATGTAGACGTTTTTCAGGGTTTTATTTCGGACGGGAGTTCGACTCTCCCCGCCTCCACACATTCAATTTCTATTAGATAAATTTTATCATCAATTATACCATATCTCATCTTTTTCGTATTAAGCGAATATGTGTAGTTTTATCATCGTGAAAAACTTGATCATAGACCGCATTAGAAACAAAAATCAATTAATTCATTCACAAAAAATCAATATCGAACGTTTTTTATTAATTATTTTTGTGATATTACAATTCGTTTTTGGACAAATTGATCTAAGAACATTCGAAATTGCCGAAGATGACTCTTTATTATTTGATCTATCTGAAATTTCGAGTGACACCGTTAGGCACACGATTGCCGATTCTTCAACATATGGCGATATTTACTTAACTGATTCACTTATTAAATATGTACCGTTGCCTAATTATACTGGTAACGATCAAATCGTATTATATAGAATAAATGAGGATACAACGGATTCAATTGCATTTAATATCAGGATCACACCTGTTAATGATTCCCCTCAGTTTCTTACTGGCTATCTGTTCCTTCAATTTGATGAAGATGATACATTGGTTTTCCATCAACACGAATGGAGAGAACAAGTATTTGATCCGGACACACTTGACATTTTGAATTTTGAAATAGTCCCAACCACAAATATTTTTGTAGAAACTGAGAATAAAACTTCACAATTTTACTCCACAAATAATTGGAACGGAACAGACACTATGACTGTGTTTGTTTCTGATGGTATTCAATCAGATACAGTATTATTGTTTGTAGAAGTGCTTCCAACCAACGACCCTCCGGAGTTTCAGAAAGAAATTTTTTCTCTATTAGTATTGGAAGATGAGGAATGGAAAGTAAATGTGAATCAATGGTTTGATGAAATTGAAGACATTGATAATGAGATAAATGAATTAAGCTGGAGTGTTGTTTCAGGGCACAGTGTAAATGCAGTATTAGAGGATACAACGATCATATTTACTGCTCAGGATCATTGGTTTGGAATAGACTCAATAATGATATTTGTTTCAGATGGAGATTTATTTGATGCAGCCACGTTAGAAATAACAGTTGAGCCGGTAAATGATCCTCCTGAGTTTGTGGATAGATTACCGATCTTTGAATTGAGTGAGGACTCAGAAATTATTGTGCATAAATCTGTATTTTTTGAATCAGTACACGATGTGGATATGCCGGATAAGGAACTTAACTGGTCATTTGATTCGGGGGAAGATAGTTTCTTTACTGTAATGGGCGATTCCATCAAATTGGCTGTAGATGAAAACTGGAATGGTGTGGATACAATAGAGGTGATCGCATCTGATGGCTTATTATCTGATACATCAAAGACCGTTGTTATTGTTCATCCTATTAATGATCCTCCAACAATAATAGATGCACCTACCCCTATACACTTTTTAGAAGATGAGATGTATATCATTGCCAATCATTACTGGCTGGAAAAAATTTCAGATATAGACAATAGCCGATCAGATTTGCAGTTTAATTTATCCTCAAGCAAGAATATTTCTGCTTTAAAAACCCCAGCCGGATTTTCATTAATACCATCCAAAAATTGGTTTGGTTTGGATTCGTTACTGTTCGTTGTGTCCGATGGCATGTTAACAGATTCAGCGGTTGTAATGGTTGAATTGGCACCCGTAAACGACCCACCAAGATTTACACAAACTTTAGAGCCGCTTTTATTTGACGAAGATGATTCCCTACGCATTTTTATTAACGATTTGAAAACAGTGATACATGATCTGGATAGCCCATTTGAAGATATTTTTTGGACGCTGCATGGAGGACAAAATATTTCGTACAAAACAGAGGATACTACTGCCAGCCTTACAACCCCACGTAATTGGAATGGCTCAGAGATCCTTTCTATAATTATTTCAGATGGTGAATTATCAGATACAAGCGACATTACTATTACAGTAAATCCGGTGAACGATCCACCATCTTTTATGAAAGCTTCGTTTGAGTATGCGTGCAATGAAGATGATATAATTAATATTCCTTTCAGTGATTTTCAAGGATTGATCCATGATGTAGATAATCAATTTGATCAAATCACGATAACCATTTTGAGCAGTGAATCTATTAATGTAGAACGATTTGAGAAAAACTTTACATTATCTCCAAAATTAAACTGGTACGGGACAGATACATTAACTGTAATGATTTTTGACGGAGAATATTATGATAGAAATACGATCAATCTCACAGTTCATCCTATAAATGATCCTCCGATATTGACCGAGATTCTACCGGAAATTCAATATTTTGAAGATCACGAAAAGCAGATTGAATATTTGGATTGGTATAATTGGGTAGATGACATTGATCATTCTGATGATAGCCTTCAATGGGATATGTTAAATGGCAAATTTATTGAGGTTATAAAGAGTAAAACATCTGGGATATTAGTATCCCCTCAAAATTGGTTCGGGAATGACACTTTAAGCGTTCTTGTGAATGATGGAGAATATAGTGACACAACAATTCTACCGATTAATATTCTTCCGGTCAATGATCCACCAAAATTATCAAGAACTCTACGGGATACAGCGTTTTACGAAGATGGTTTTATGAACATTTCTGATATTCGATGGAAAGACTATGTCGTTGATCCTGACCACCCATTTAGCGAATTGAATTGGAGAGTCACCGGAATGCAGTTTCTGTCCGCATCGGGGTCAAACAATTCCATAGACTTTTTTACACCAAAGAATTGGTTTGGATTTGATCGAGCAACGTTGCTGGTTTCAGATGGAGAACATACAGACTCATCTTCCTTTTGTATATATGTATTTCCGGTAAATGATCCCCCAAAACTTTCGGTGATTCCTGATATTATCATGAATGAAGATACTGAACACAATATTCATTTGGAGCAATATGTCCAGGATGAAGATGATGAAATCACTTCATTAAGTTGGACAACGTATTTAAATGAGTCCTCGTTGGAAACAAAAGTGTCTACAGATAGATGGTTTTATCTTCCGGGAAGAAAAACACCTTCAAATAATTTACCGAAAGAGATGGAATTATTTACTCAAAAATATGAGAACATTCAAATATTAATTGATGATCAACATCATTTGGCTAGAATTATTCCTGCCGAGAACTATCACGGGAATGCAATTCAATATATTCTAAAGGTAGTGGACGCTTATCATGCATCCGATATTCAAATGATAAATATCACTGTTTTACCCATTAATGACCCACCGATATTGGACCCCCTTCCGAAGATCACAATTCAGGAAGATGAATTATTTACATATTTATTTGATAGTTTATTTGTTTTTGTCAACGATGTAGATAACCATGATTCCACATTGACCTGGACTATAAAACCCGGAAATAAATTAATCGCTGATATAAAAGGCAAATCTTTTACTATCAGTGGAAATAAAAATTGGTATGGGCAGGACTCCATTCAGATTTACGTTCATGATGAATCACTAAGTGATACGTCAACATTGGTCATAGATGTTCTTCAAGTAAATGATCCACCTGAACCATTCGAATTAATCGGTCATATTGTTGGAGATTCTTTAAATATTGACTTTCAATGGTATCCATCTACTGACATAGATAGCGATACGGTCAGTTATATCTTTCGTCTAAAAGGTGATAATATAGATACAACCATTAGCGACATCGTTGGGAAGCATCATATTCTATTTGACGGAAAGGATGTATTACAAACAGGAATTTTGTATGAATGGTCTGTAAATGTAACAGATGGTACAAATACGATACAGTGCACGAACCCAAAGAGATTTTATCTTAAATATATTCCGGGTGATTATAGTTTATCACCCAACTATCCCAATCCTTTTAATAAAGAGACGACCATTCCGTTTGAAGTAGCAAAGAATGGAAGAGTGAAAATCATGGTCTACGACATGCATGGAAAAGAGATCATGAAAATCATGGACGATAATTTATCTCCGGGACAATATGACGTTAAATGGGACGGAAAAGATAAGTATAACCGCGAAGTTGCAACAGGTGTGTATTTAGTTACGATGATTGCGAAGGATTTTTCCCAAGTGCGAAAAATCATGCTTATCAAATAAATAGCTTTTATGAAATGGGGACGATGATTCGTAAACGCAAACCGGAAAGACCTGTTTGAATCTTTTCTGATTCGCGATTAAAGTGTATAGCAAATCCTCGACCGATTGCTGTCCCAATTCCGGCTCCGACTAAAACATCACTTAAATAGTGCTTGTTATCATTGATCCTACTTATACCAACCATTGTGGCTATCGCATAGGCAATGGCTCCGAAAGTGTCGCCATATAATTCATGGATAACGGCTGCCGCAGCAAAACTATTGGACGTATGTCCGGATGGAAAAGAACGATAGTTTTCGGAGTTGGGTCGTTCTCTACCAACAGAATATTTTAAAAAGTAGGTCACGGCTGCATTTGTGAGAATTGTAGATGAAGCGAATTCAAATTTTCTAAAAGCCGTTTGTCCACTATCTTTTTGTAGCCATGATGAACATAGAACAGTTGTCATCAGAGACCAATGGACCCAAGACCCCCCGTAATAATCGCCAAATCGTGAAAGTGTTTTTGGGAGTGGCTTGTTTGATTGAAAATAATTTTGCACTTTTGCATCATTCGTATACGCAAGACTCGCCCCTAACAAAGCAGTTCCCAAAATGATTTGATTGGTTTGGTCAGAGACAGAATAGGAAAGTCCGGTACTAAGATATTTTGGAGTTGTTTTGACCCAATTTGAGAAAGAAGATAATCTATCTGTGTTTTGTGCAAAACCTGATCCAGATATTCCAAAAAATAAACAGATAATTATGAATTGGGTTTTCTTCATGCGAGTTGTTTCATTTCGTTAAAAAGTTCAATATATTCACCATTATCAAATGCGTAGCAATTTATCCATAATAAGTATTGTCTTAATTTCTATTGGTGTCATTTCCGGGTATGGCGGAATTCTGTTCTCCGGTTATATGTTTGTTCAAACCTGTGAAAAATATTGGGTTTGGGCGGGTTCGATAGTCTATGCAATTTCATGGGTTCCTTACGGAATAGGTTTGCTTTTAATTAGTCGAAAGACATTCGAAAAAATACGGAAAAGATTAAAATCATTTTTCGATAAAGACACCACCATTTAACTTAAAATACTTTGGTTAGATCGAGAGAAAAGAATCGTTCAGAACCGATATTCCTTTCGAGTTCAGTGTAGTAATACTGGAAAATATTTTCTACCCTGAGCACTATTTCCCAATTTTTATGATGAAATCCTAAATTGGCATTCCAGAGATGGATCGGGACTCTGCGATCACTCCCGGTTTCACTATTCTCATCAAACAATTCTACTTTTTCCATCCGACTGGAATATCGATATTCAACTCCGACTGAAAATTCCTTATAATGAATCGACGTTGATTGGACCCATGTATGACGGAACCGATACGATAGTGTATCAGTCACCTCTCCTGCAGAATTGACCTCCACCGGATTCAACCATGTATACGCTCCTGATAAAACCAGATGATTTGCAAAAGCACTCATTTTCATTCCAAGTTCAGCACCGGAAATGGTAGCATTGGTTACATTCTCAAAATGAATAACACCGGAATCATCCGGTTTAGGTTCGATCAAATTTTTATAATCTGTAGAAAAGATAGCACCATCGAACATAAAATGATTGATCCAATTTTCGTAAGATAACATAATCGTCGTTCCAATTTCACTTGAAACACTGTATTCGGGATTAAGATTTGGGTTGGGGGCGACGTAAAACACTCCCATTCTTGCTTCGGAGAACAATTCGGCAATGGTAGGAACTCGAAATCCTCTGCTCAAAGATGAACGAACAGAGAACCAATCTACAGGTCTCCAATTGAGTGCAATTTGTGGAGCAAATGTTTCATCCAACAAATTGTTATCTACATGATAACTTTCAAACCGACCACCGGAAGAAACAATCAACTTTGAATGTAAGCGATGTTGAGCCAAGAAATAGAATGCTGATGATAAACTTTTGTGATTCCCGAAAATTTCCGCATCAATAGTCCCTTGCTGAAAAACAGATCCGGTTGTGATATTCAATGATGAAAATGGATTTGCTGTTACTTGTAATTCAGCGAATAATTTTTGTTCGTTTGAGTAATTATGGTTAGTTCGTGCATGATTCTTCCAATGAACATCATATAATGAGCCTTTGAGTTTCACGGCTAAATTTGGGGAAGAAACATAATTAAAGAATCCGTTAATATTGAGTTTTGATCCAGCCCCGTAATCATTTTCATCTCCAATCGGCGCTTCGAATGGATCCGCTGCATTTTTCCATTGATTGACTAATCCATATTCACTGGTATAATAATTTCCGTAAAGCGATGCCGTATATTGTGAGAGATAGTTCCATTTCCATTTCCCGGTCAAATTCCATGAATCATCCCACCCTAATTGAGTAAAGCTGTCGTCCTTAAATCTTTGAAGTCGGAGCCAACCGTTATGATTCCCATACGGTTGTGCGTGGGTGATTTCAAACAGTCCATATTTCCCGGGAGCATCTCTCCATTCCCATTGTTCATATTTCGGTTTACTGTATTGTCCGCCTTTTACTCGGATTTTTAGTTCGGGTTTGGATGGAGCATTGCGAGTAATGATATTCAAAACACCACCAAGCGCACTAGAGCCATATAACGCGGAACCTCCGGATTTGATAATCTCAATCTGTTCTATTTCAGAAGTTGGAATGACAGACCAGGTTATGTTGCCGGCTGCACTTCCAAGTAAGGGAACCCCATCTAGTAAAATCAAAGATCGTTCTCCGGCACCCATCGTATAACCGGATGCACCACGAATGTTTAATTGCCCTTTTACCGTGTTGATCCCCGACTCAAATGGTAAGACTTTCGTTAAGCTGGTTGCCGATTTTGAACGAATATTTCTGGCACTTATGACAGAAACGGAGAGTGGCGCATCCATGATATCTTGAGCTTTTCTAGAAGCAGTAACGATTACCTGAGGAGAAGAGAGGACGTCTTGCTCCATACTAACAGTAAGATACGGGACATCCTCTTGAGCAGAAATAGAAACCGTAACGGACTTATAACCGATCATCGAAAAGACAATGATGTAATTCTGAGGATTTAGATCTTGTATTATGAACTCGCCTTTCCCATCCGTGGCAGCACCAATAAATGTATCTTTTACTAAAACATTGACACCGATAAGCGGTTCAAGAGTGGTTTGATCTTTTACCTGTCCGGCTATTTCAATCGTTTGCTGAGAGAAAACAGTAGTGAGGAAAAACAGAAAAACCCATATTTTTTGTAATGAAAGCATATCGAAATATAAAACCGTAAGTTGGTGAAACAAAAAAAGGATATTGACTAATAAATTTTATTCTGATGTAAATTAACCCCGATTCTTTTCATAATTAAGGAGGTGAAATCATGACTCTAAAGCGTGAACCATTTTATCGGAAATTGTTTTTGGTTGCTGCCATTTATGATATTGTACTCGGAATTGTTTTTACATTTTTCTATAAAGCAGCTTTTGCTGTTCTTGGAATTGCCCACAAACTTCCTGACTTTGGTGGATATGTTTCATTGATCGGTGCTTTTTTGCTGGTGATCGGAATTGCATATTGGCTGATCTATCAGGGAGACTTGATTCAAAACCGCGATTTAATTTTAGTGGGGGCATTATATAAACTGGCCTACTCTGCGATTGCATTCTTCTATTATTTCTTTGGAGATATTCCACATATTCTTTTTGTGTCATTATTCGGTGTAGCTGACCTAGTCTTCTTGGTCTTAATGTTACAGTGCTATTTCTATTTAAAAAAATTCCAATCATAAATATCAATATAAAGAGGTAAAAATGGCTTATGATCTTCAGACGGTAAAAGCACCGCGACTTGCAGGCATTTTGTTAAAGCTAATCGCGAATCTTGCAGAATGCAAATGGACGAAATGGTTGATCATACCAAATCTTTTAACTGCAGCCGGAGTTCCAAGACTTCGCAAGTTAGATGTCGATGAACCAACAACAAATCATCCGTTTCATATTCCCTCAAAAGAACAAAGAGAAATGAAATCTATAACGATTCAAGAATTGGATGATTTTTTAGAAAGTCACACATCTGGTAACATACCATCTATAACGGATTATGCCATTGCTTATCGAGAAGGAACTCAGTCACCAATCTCCGTCGCGGAGCAAATCATTCCGAATATGAAGCGTTCCAATGATCATACACCACCATTAAAAGCGTTTACTTATTTCGATGAACAAGAAGTGATGACCCAAGCTGAAGCATCCACTGAACGCATAAAAAACGGAAAACCATTGAGTCTATTAGATGGTGTCCCAATCGCCATTAAAGATGAGTTGGATATGGTGCCATTTCCATCAACGGTCGGAACGAAATTCTTAGGGGTTGAAAAGGCAAAACAAGATGCAACCGTTGTTTCAAGATTAAGAGATGCCGGAGCCTTACTGATCGGAAAAACAAATATGCACGAGATCGGAATCGGCGTGACAGGATTTAACCCTCATGACGGAGTGGTCCGTAATCCTTATAATTTGGCTCATTACTCGGGTGGATCATCTAGTGGGTCAGCCGCTGCGGTTGCTGCAGGAATTTGTCCCGGAGCGATTGGAGCAGATGGGGGAGGTTCGGTTCGTATTCCTGCAAGTCTTTGCGGTGTGGTTGGATTAAAAGCGACGTTTGGACGTATCAGCGAACACGGGGCTGCACCGTTATGCTGGAGTGTCGCTCATATTGGTCCTTTAACATCGAGCATTGATGACACTGCGATTCTTTATTCCATCATTGGCGGTGCAGACAAAAACGATCATTGGTCCATGAAGCAACCTCCGGTTCATCTGACCGATTTGAATAGAAGTGATTTAAAAGGATTGAAGATTGGAATCTTCTCTGACTGGTTTAAAGATGCATCTCCGGATATTGTGGATCGGTGTGAAAAAGCGGTTCAACTACTGGAAGAGGCAGGAGCGGAAAAGGTAGAGATCGATCTGTCAAATTTGGATGCATTCCGAGTAGCACATGCAATCACGATTTCTTCTGAAATGGCAACAGCAATGGATTCGCACTATGCTGACCATCGAAAAGATTTTGGATTGGATGTTCGTATCAATCTTGCAATGGCCAGATCATTGACAAGTCGGGATTACATCAAAGCACAGCGAGTACGGACGATGGCAATTCAGGAATTTTTTCAAGTTCTCAATAAAGTGGATGTAATCATTACACCTTCTACAGCCTGTACGGCACCGCCCATCCCGAAAGATGCACTTCCGGACGGAGAATCCAACTTAGAAGTACTAACCGAACTGATGCGGTTTGCATCGATGGCTAATTTTACGGGATTACCTGCTTTGTCTGTACCGGCAGGATATGACCACAATGGTTTACCTGTCGGAATACAATTAATCGGACGTTGGTGGGAAGAGCATAAGTTACTTCGATTAGGAAAAGTGATTGAAAACGGCATCACCAAAAACATTCCGGAATTATGGTATCCTACCTTTGATAAAATCAATTGAAAATATCATTATTCGCTCACCAAAGACGGATGAAGATTTCGAGAAATATTATCAACTACGGTGGGAAATTCTGCGCAAACCCTGGGGACAACCAAAAGGGAGTGAACAAACTTCAGAGGAATCATAATTTTACCATGTAATGGCGGAGTGGGGTAAAGATGTTTGTGGCGTAGGGTGTGTTAAAATTTTATCAGATACAACAGCCCAAGTCAGGTTTATGGCGGTTTCTCCGGAGTTTCAAGACCAAGGTATTGGGAAGGAAATCCTCACCGCTCTAGAAGAATATGCTTTCAAAAATAATCGGACAACGATCACCTTATATGCCAGAGAAGTAGCGATCGATTTTTATA
>CAZYDH010000033.1:0-14315 GCA_964645915.1 uncultured bacterium | reverse complement strand
ACAGTGGGTGCCGGTGTTGTAACTGAAATTGTTGAATAAGGATACTTTTCGTGGCTGGTAATAGTAAACGAACGATTATTCGTATAGAAAGTACAGCCGGTACAGGTTATCGCTATACGATCATGAAGAGCAAGCGACTGCATCCGGAACGTGTTGAATATAAAAAATACGATCCGGTAGTACGGAAGCATGTGATCTTCAAAGAAACTAAATAATCTTTGAATTAAAGATACGATAGGAGCGTAGCTCAACTGGCAGAGCACCGGTCTCCAAAACCGGGGGTTGCGGGTTCGATTCCTGCCGCTCCTGCATGAGAACGAGATCCTAGAATTAAAGAGACAAACATAGCATGATTAATAAGATAAAACAGTTTTTTCTAGATGTTGAAATAGAAATGAAAAAAGTATCATGGCCGACTTGGGATGAACTAAAAGGGTCGACCATTGTTGTTCTGACTTTAGCTTTAATGCTGTCAGTATTTCTTTTTTTTGTGGATCAAATTTTAAACCGTATAATGAATATTATCCTGTAGATCATGGAGTGGTATTCATTACGAGTTATTTCCGGTAAGGAAATAAAAATTAAAGGAATGATCGAAACTGAGATCGAGCTTTCAAATATGCAGGAGAGTATCCCTGAGATACTAGTTCCGACCGAAAATATTGTAGAAATGAAGGATGGGAAAAAGAAGATTAAAACGGAAGTATTTTATCCCGGATATGTTCTTGTAAAAATGGACATGAATAAAGAGACACAGTATTTGGTCGAAAATATTAACGGTGTGATCAATTTTATTGGATCTCAAGGAAGACCTGAAGCTTTAAAACCCGAAGAAATCAATAGAATTATTGGAGTGGTTGAAGGAGCTGATGGCAGAGAAGTGGTTGACGTGCCGTTTAAAGTAGGAGATGCGATTAAAGTTATTGATGGTCCATTCTCAGATTTTTCTGGATATGTTCAAGAAGTCAATAAAGATAAACAAAAATTGAAAGTATCGGTAAGTATCTTTGGAAGACCTACTCCGATTGAGCTCGATTTTTTACAAGTTGAAATAGAAAAATAGGCTTAAGAATTATGGCAAAAAAAGAAATTGGATTTATTAAACTGCAAATACCTGCGGGAAAAGCAAATCCTGCACCACCTGTTGGTCCGGCATTAGGTCAGCATGGTGTCAATATTATGGAATTTTGTAAGTCATTTAATGCGGCCACACAAGATCAACCCGGGATGATTATTCCAGTGGAGATCACGGTTTTTGCGGATCGGAGTTTCAAGTTCATTACAAAAACTCCTCCGGCTTCTACATTAATAATAAAAGCTGCAAAAATCGATAAAGGTTCCGGTGTGCCTAATAAGGAGAAAGTCGGAACAGTAACCGTAAAAGACTTAGAAGATATCGCTCGTTTAAAAATGAATGATTTAAATGCCAATACGATGGAAAGTGCTGTGAAGATGATTCGAGGTACTGCTGTCAGTATGGGAATTGTAGTATCGGAGTAATCAGAGATTATGAATAAAACAAAAAATAAAAAATCAATTTCCGAATTATTTGATCGAATGACATATTATCCTCTTGAAAAAGCAGTAGAGCTTGTAAAAGAGATGGCATTTGCAAAATTTGATGAAACCGTTGAAGCACATATTAATTTAGGTGTTGACCCAAGGCATGCAGACCAAAACATTCGTGTAACGACAGGTTTGCCAAACGGAACAGGTAAATCGGTTACAATCTTAGTGCTTACCAGAGGTCCTAAGGAAAAGGAAGCTGAAGAAGCGGGTGCAGATTTAGTAGGCAATACAGAATATTTAGATAAAATCAAGTCCGGATGGGCGGATATTGATAAGATCATTGCTACTCCGGATATGATGCCGGAATTAGGTAAGTTGGGAAAAATACTTGGACCTAAAGGTTTAATGCCTAACCCCAAAAGTGGTACAGTTACCATGGATGTAGCAAATGCCGTAAAAGAATTAAAAGCAGGAAAAGTGGAATTACGTGTAGATAAAACAGGAATAATCCATGTTCCATGCGGAAAAGTTTCATTTGATAAACAAGCACTTGTAGATAATGTTAAAACTATATATGAAACAGTCATTAAGGCAAGACCAAGTGCTGTTAAGGGTCAATATTTAAAAAAACTTACTCTGACTTCGACTATGGGTCCTGGAGTCAAAGTTGATCATTCAACCATAAGGTAATAAAATGCCAAGTAAACATAATGTACAAATTGTTGAAGAATTAAGTCAAAAGCTGGAAAAGGCTAAAGCTATTTATTTTACCGATTATCTCGGATTAAATGTGGTGGATATCACCAAATTGCGTCATGAATTTTTTAATGAATCTATAGAATATCGAGTAGAAAAAAATACATTGATTAAACTGGCGGCTGAAAAGAATGATATAGAAGGTTTAGACAGTTTTTTACTCGGTCCGACAGCGATTGCAATATCCTACGATGAACCAACAACCCCGGCAAAAGTACTGAAAAATTTTACAAAAGATAATGACTTACCCGGAGTAAAAGGGATTCTTTTTGAAGGAAAAGTTTTGGGTGGTGATGCATTTAAACGTATTGCAGATCTTCCTTCCCGAGAAGAATTGCTGGCAAAATTAATGGCTACACTACAAAGTCCATTATCAAAATTTGTAGGAACCATTGGATCACCAATGTCCAATTTTGTTGGTGTATTAACAAGTCTTAAAGAAAAAAAATCATAAATCTGAATTCATACAGTAAAGGAGTGCTATAATGGCAATAAGTAGAGCGGATGTACTAACGTATCTTGAAGAAGCAAACATAATGGAGATTTCTGAGCTTATTACAGAAATTGAAGAAAAATTCGGTGTAACCGCAGCTGCGCCAGTTGCAGTTGCTGCAGCCGCCACAGTCGGCGAAGAAGCCAAAGAAGAAAAAACCGAATTTGATGTCGTTTTGACAAGTTTTGGTCAAACAAAAATTAATGTGATTAAAGCCGTTCGTGCGATTACAAGTTTAGGATTGAAAGAAGCTAAAGAGCTGGTAGAATCACTGCCGAAAGCAATCAAAGAAGGAGTATCACAAGCCGAAGCTGATGAGCTTAAAGCTCAGCTTGAAGAAGTCGGTGCTACTGTTGAATTGAAATAACGGGAGATTTCTCGCTGTTTCTAATTTGCTTTATCTACATTTTCATACCTAAAAAAGGAGGCTTTCTTGGGAGCCAATACATATACGTCGGCTGAAAGAGTATCTTTTCAGAAGATTCCTTCTATCCTCGATCTGCCCGATCTTCTATCCCTGCAAACAGATTCCTATCAGACGTTTTTACAAGAAGACATGCTGGATGAAGAACGTCAGGCTATTGGACTGGAAGAAGTATTTCGAAATGTATTTCCGATTGAAGATTCTCATCGGAATTATGTCTTAGAATATAAAAGTTACTACTTAGCAACCCCTAAATATTCTCCGCAAGAATGTATTGATCGCGGCGTTACATATTCAGCACCACTTAAAGTGAAGTTGGTTTTGAATATTACGAATGAAGATAATCGTAATGAATACGATCAGTCCATCGAGCAGGATGTGTATTTTGGGAATATTCCATACATGACCAAAAAAGGAACGTTCATTATTAATGGAGCGGAACGAGTAGTTGTTTCACAATTGCAACGGTCTCCGGGCGTTTTCTTTGATGAATCAATTCATCCAAATGGAACCAAGTTATATCAAGCAAGATTGATTCCGATTCGAGGTTCTTGGGTGGACTTTACGACTGATATCAACGATTGTCTGTTTGTTATTATCGATCGTCGCAGAAAATTCCCAGTTACAATGTTCCTTCGGGCTCTCGGGTTTTCATCCAATGAGGATATCTATAAGATATTTAATACGACACAAAAGATCAAATTGAACAGTGAAAAAGCATCAAAAGCAGTTGGTGCTACCATTATTTCTGACATTATTGATGTAAACACAGGTGAGATCTTTTTTGAAGGCGGAACCATCGTAACTCAAGAAATCATTGATGTATTAGTAGAAAATAAAATTAAAACAATTGACGTTGTTGATGGAAATAAGGATTTCCATTCTATGTTGTTATTAAATACAATAGAGAAGGACCCTACTACCAATACGGAAGAAGCTTTAAGCGCAGTTTATAAATTAATCCGCTCAGGTGAGCCACCGAATTTAGAGACAGCTCAAAAATTTATTGAGAGATTGTTCTTTAGTCCTAAAAAATATGATTTAGGTCGGGTAGGACGTTATCGCTTAAATCAACAGTTTGGTCTTGAGGTTCCTATTGACGACACAATTCTTACTATAGACGATTTTATCCAGGTGATACATTCGTTGATTGAAATGCGTAAAGGTGAAAAAGGAACCGACGATATTGACCATTTAGGAAATCGTCGAGTACGAACAGTTGGTGAACAGTTAAAAGACCAATTTTCTGTTGCTTTAAGTCGAATGATCCGAACAATTCATGAACGTATGAATCTTCGTGAAGCAGAGTCAATTACTCCTCAGGATCTAATTAATGCACGTGTTGTAACCACAGTTATTAACACCTTTTTTGGTACAAGTCAATTATCTCAGTTTGGAGATCAAACCAACCCACTAGCTGAAGTCACTCACAAAAGACGTATTTCTGCTTTAGGGCCTGGTGGATTAACACGTGAACGTGCAGGATTTGAGGTTCGAGATGTTCACTATACTCATTATGGTAGACTATGCCCTATTGAGACTCCTGAAGGACCAAATATTGGTTTGATATCCTCCCTTGCAATTATGGCAAATATCAACCAACATGGATTTATAGAAGCTCCTTATAGAAAAGTAAAGAAAATCAAGGACGTTCCTACCGCTATCCCTGATATTGAAGCCTTGTCTGCAGATGATGAAGACAGGGTATATATCGCTCAGTCTGATGCAACCCTGAATAAAGATAATCAATTGGTAGATGATCGTATTCGTGTAAGAATTAAAGGTGACTTCCCGATGATGGAGCCCGGAGATGTACAATATATGGAAGTATCTCCAAATCAGCTTCTGAGTGTAGCCGCTGCGTTGATTCCGTTTGTTGAGCATGATGATGCAAACCGAGCATTGATGGGGTCGAATATGCAACGTCAGGCAGTTCCTTTAATGAATCCCGAAGAACCAATTGTTGGAACAGGACTAGAATCTATTGTCGCAAAAGATTCACGATCTTGTGTGACCTCACCGATTAGTGGTCGAGTTGTCTATTCTGATTCAGAACAAATTATTATAAAAAGCGACGAAACACCGGATTCACTCAGTTTAATAGAAGGTGATAATCTCTTTCATATCCCGCTTCAAAAATATCAAAGAACCAATCAAAATATGAGTTTCAATCAGAAACCGTTGGTTCGTGAGGGAATGAAAGTGAAAAAAGGTGATGTCCTTGCTGATGGTGCCTCAACTCATAACGGAGAATTAGCTCTAGGTCGAAACTTAAAAGTAGCTTTCATGCCTTGGAGAGGATTCAACTTTGAGGATGCTATTGTCATTAACGAACGTTTGGTAAAGGAGGATATTTTCTCTTCCATCCACGTTCATGAAATTGAGATAGAAGTCCGAGATACTAAGCGTGGCGAAGAAGAGCTAACACCGGAGATTCCAAACGTTAGCGAAGAGGCAACAAAAGATCTAAATAAAGATGGTATTATCCGAATCGGCGCACGTGTAACAGAAGGTGATATCTTAATTGGTAAAGTAACACCAAAAGGCGAAACAGATCCAACTCCGGAAGAGAAACTTTTACGAGCAATCTTTGGAGAAAAAGCCGGTGAAGTGAAAGATGCTTCTAAAAAGGCCGATCCGGGTGTCCATGGTGTTGTTATCAATACAAAATTGTTTGAAAAACGCGTAAAACGTTCTCGTTCTGAAGAAAAAGTTATTATATCAAATCTTCAAAAGAAAACACGAGAAGACAAAAAGACCTTAAAAACTGCTCGGGATAATAAACTGATCGAGTTACTACAAGGTCAAACATCAAATGGTATCCGTAATCAATCCTCCGGAAGGACTCTGATCAAAAAAGGAACAAAACTAACCATTAAAAGACTGAATTCTTTTGATATGGAACGTTTTGATTTGTCAATTCCATGGATTGAGAATAAATCCGTATGGAAAAAGATAAAGACCGTTTGGAAGAATTTCAAGCGTGAGTGGAAAACCATTGAAGATACGCTTGAAAAAGAAATGTTTAAACTTCGAATTGGGGATGAACTTCAGCCGGGAATTCTCAAACTCGCAAAAGTATATGTGGGGACAAAACGAAAAGTCCAGGTTGGAGATAAGATGGCCGGACGGCATGGAAATAAAGGGGTTGTAGCTACAATCGTCCCTGAAGAGGACATGCCTTTCCTCGAAGATGGTACTCCTGTGGATATTGTTTTAAATCCGTTAGGTGTTCCTTCTCGTATGAACCTTGGACAGCTATATGAAACAATGCTTGGCTGGGCAGGTGATGCTTTAGGGGTGAAATACAAAACTCCGGTCTTTAATGGTGCGACACCTCGAGAAGTCGAAGAAGAAATGAAAAAGGCTGGATTACCCGTTACTGGAAAAACTAAATTAGTTGATGGGCGTACAGGAGAATATTTTGATCATCCTGTAACCGTTGGTAACATCTACATGATGAAACTCAGCCACATGGTTGACGACAAAATGCATGCACGCGCAACCGGACCTTACTCTCTAATTACCCAGCAACCACTTGGCGGAAAAGCTCAATTTGGTGGTCAGCGATTTGGTGAAATGGAAGTTTGGGCTCTGGAAGCATATGGAGCAGCACATACATTAAGAGAAATACTGACAGTTAAATCGGATGATGTAGACGGAAGGTCTAAAGTCTACAATGCCGTTGTACGCGGTGAAGATATTATGATGACCGGTGCCCCGGAATCCTTTAATGTTCTCATTAAAGAACTTCAGGGACTTGGAATTGACATCGAATTAGATTAAGGGAGATACGTCTTGACATTCATTCAGCAGACAAAAATAGATACAAGTAGAAATTATAATTCTATAACCATCGGTCTTAGCTCTCCGGAGATGATACTCAGTCGTTCTTATGGAGAAATTCTTAAGCCCGAAACTATTAACTATCGATCCTATAAACCGGAAAAAGACGGACTGTTTTGTGAAAAAATATTCGGTCCGGTAAAAGATTATGAGTGCCATTGTGGAAAATATAAAGGCATTCGTTATCGTGGAATTATTTGTGATCGTTGTGGTGTAGAAGTTACTCGGAAGAAAGTTCGTAGAGAGCGTCTTGGACATATTACCCTGGCCGTTCCGATTGTTCATATTTGGTATCTGAAATCAATTCCCAGCAAACTGAGTTATTTGCTTGGTTTGAGTACACGAGATTTAGAACGAGTCATTTACTATGAAACATTCATGGTTATCGAATCAGGGAAAAGTGGTAGAGAACCACTCGAATTGATTGATGAAAATGAATATAATGAACTTGAACAAAACTTCGGTTACTTCGCGGTTTCAGAGGAAGAAAAAGACAACGAAGACTATTTCGTTGCAGCAATGGGTGGAGAAGCTATACGTGATGCACTATCCAATTTGAATCTTTATACCGAATTCAAAAAGTTAGAAGATATTATTCTAACAACTCGTTCAAATCAGAAAAAAACCGATGCGCTCAAGAGATTAAAAGTCCTGAAAGAATTCTTACCTAATGAAACAAAGAAGAAAGTAAACAGACCTGAGTGGATGGTTGTCTCTATTTTACCGGTTATTCCACCAGAATTACGACCTTTAGTTCCATTAGAAGGAGGACGATTTGCAGCAAGTGATCTGAATGATCTGTATCGAAGAATTATTATTCGAAATAATCGTCTGAAGAACCTTATTGATATTAAAGCTCCGGATGTCATTCTCCGCAATGAGAAACGAATGCTTCAAGAATCCGTTGACGCGCTTTTCGATAATGCCCGTCGTAAAACTGCGATTCGAAGCGGTACAAGACGTCCGTTAAAATCTCTTTCTGATATGCTCAGAGGAAAACAGGGACGTTTCCGTCAGAATCTATTAGGAAAACGTGTTGATTATTCCGGTCGTTCCGTTATTGTTGTAGGACCAAACTTACAGCTTCATGAATGTGGGTTGCCGAAGAATATGGCTCTTGAATTATTCAAACCTCATATGATCAATGCATTGATCGATCGCGGTCATGCTCATACACCTCGTGGTGCGAAGTTGATGGTAGAAGAAAGAGATCCGATTGTTTATACCGTTCTTGAACGTGTTGTTAATGATCATCCGGTAATGTTGAACCGTGCACCGACCCTTCATAGATTGGGTATTCAAGCGTTTCAACCTGTATTGGTTGACGGTAAAGCAATCCATTTACATCCGTTAGTTTGTGCTGCATTTAATGCTGACTTTGATGGTGACCAAATGGCTGTTCACGTTCCATTGTCGATACATTCGCAAATGGAGGCAAGAGTTTTAATGCTTTCCAGTCACAATATTTTACATCCAGCTAATGGTAAACCTATCGCTATTCCATCACAGGATATGGTATTGGGATGTTATTATCTTACCCGTCCGGAAAAAGGTGTAAAAGGTGAAGGCAAAATATTCGGTTCGTTACAGGAAGTCCTCATTGCACTTGAAAACAAAACCGTAGATTTACATGCTATTATTCATGTCCGCCACAAAGGACAATGGCAAAAAGATACAACCGTTGGTCGAGCATTATTGAATTCGATCCTTCCGGAAGAGATGGATTATATTGACGAAATGATTTCGAAGAAAAAACTCGAAAAAATCGTTAATCAAACCTACTTGGTAGCCGGGAATTATAAAACCGTTAAATTTTTAGATGATCTAAAAAACCTTGGATTTGCTGTCGCAACCGAAAGTGGAAGTTCTATTTCGATCAGTGATATTTTAATCCCTGAAGATAAAGAAAAGATCATCGATGCTGCCTCTAAAGAGGTTGACAGTATCAATGATAAATTTAGACGACATGTTCTGACAGACGGTGAACGGTACAATAAAGTTATTGATGTTTGGACGCACGCAACAAGTGAAGTAGCAAAATCTATGATGGATAACCTCCAGAATGATAAAGCTGGGTTTAATCCGGTATTTATGATGGCTGACTCCGGTGCGCGAGGAAGTCAAGATCAGATTAAACAGCTTGCCGGTATGAGAGGATTGATGGCTAAACCGAAGAAGTCTATGACTGGTGGAAAAGGTGAAATTATTGAATCTCCGATTGTATCGAATTTCAAAGAAGGTCTCTCGGTTATGGAGTATTTCATCTCCACTCACGGTGCTCGTAAAGGTCTTGCGGATACTGCGTTAAAAACTGCAGATGCCGGTTATTTAACACGAAGACTTGTTGACGTGGCTCAGGACGTTGTCATCTCAGAAAAAGATTGTGGAACGATTAATGGTATTCTCATCTCTGATTTAAAAGAAGGTGAAGAAATTATAGAACCGTTAGCTGATCGAATTATTGGACGTACTTTAGTTGACGATTTTATTATTGATGGTGAAGTCTTACTTAAGTCCGGAGATATCATTGATGCAAAGAATGCAATGATTATTACAGATAGTGATGTTCAAAAATTAAGACTTCGTTCTGTTCTTACTTGTGAGTCAAAACAAGGTGTTTGTTCAAAATGCTATGGATGGAATCTTGCTACAAATCATCCAGTGAACATTGGATCATCTGTTGGTATTATTGCTGCCCAAAGTATTGGTGAACCCGGAACTCAGTTGACACTGCGTACTTTCCATATTGGTGGTACAGCAACTCGTATTATTGAACAATCCGATATTAAAGCTAAATATGGCGGAATTGTTCATTTTACTGAAGATTATGATTCAGCAGATACGACGGATGAAACTGGAGCTGAAGTAACCAGATGTATGTCCCGTCACTCGAAGATATTCATCTATGATGCGAAAAAGAAAGATATTGTTTTAGCTGAATACTCTGTTCCTTATGGTTCAAATGTTTTTGTAAATGATAAAGAAAAAATAGAACCGGGTACGATATTATTCCAGTGGGATCCATATACTGATATCATTTTAACACGTCAAACGGGTGTGGTTCA
Organism: uncultured bacterium; assembly: GCA_964645915.1. Lineage (GTDB taxonomy): Bacteria > Fidelibacterota > Marinisomatia > Marinisomatales > JACNKV01 > JACNKV01. Next base: position 4,222 of record CAZYDH010000033.1, on the reverse strand, counting down.
ATTAATTGACTTCATTGAAGGTGAAACCTATCAGGTTGAAGCGGTTGAAGGTGGTAAGAAACAGATGGTGATCATTGAGTCGAAAAACAGAAATCTCAGTCCTCAGGTCGTGATTAATGATAAAGATGGAAAAACCTTGTCCGGAGGGACTATTCTACCGGTAAGGGCTACATTGACAGTGGTTGCCGGACAGGAAGTTAAACGTGGACAAACCCTCGTAAAAATTCAAAAAGATATTGGTAAGACCAGGGATATTACGGGAGGTCTCCCAAGGGTGGCTGAATTGTTTGAAGCTAGAATGCCTTCAAATCCTGCAGTAGTTACTGAGATTACCGGTAAAGTTAAATTTGGTGATATTAAACGTGGTATTCGAAAAATGATTGTTGAACCGACAGAAGGCGATTCCAGATCTTACAACATCCCCTATGGTAAACATGTGATTGTTCACGACGGAGATATAGTCGATTCCGGTACTCCTTTATGCGATGGTGCCATTTCACCAATGGACATTTTAAATATTAAAGGTCCTGGTGCTGTTCGAGAATATCTTGTAAACGAAATTCAAGAAGTCTATCGTTTGCAGGGTGTTAGCATTAATGATAAACATATTGAGGTTATTGTTCGTCAAATGATGAGAAAAGTTCGTATTGCCAGTTCAGGTGATACAACCTTCCTTGAGTCCGAAAGAATTGACAGGAAAGATTTCTTTGAAGAAAACGAACGTATTTCCAATATGGTTATTGTTTCTAATCCGGGAGATTCTGATTTAGAAGTTGATTTTCTTATTGATAAGAATGAATTCAAAGAGATTAATCGCGAACTAAAAGAAGAAGGGAAGGACCCTGCAAAATATCGGAAAACAAAGCCTGCAACGTTTGAACCATTGTTAATGGGGATCACTCAAGCTTCGTTGAACACTGAAAGTTTCCTTTCTGCTGCTTCTTTCCAAGAAACCACGAGAGTACTGACGAACGCTGCTACGGCCTGTAAGACCGATTACTTGTTAGGATTAAAAGAAAATGTAACGGTCGGACGTCTGATTCCTGCAGGAACCGGATTTAAAGATGTTCAAGATATTCAAATTGAAAATAGTAGTCTGCTGGAACCCATTGACGTTCCGCAAGTCTAGACAAATAAGGTTGAAATAGAGTCAAATAATGATTGACTGTATTTCGTAATAATTAATAAATTTATAGGCTTAATACAAAAATACTATGCCGACGATAAACCAATTAGTAAAAAAAGGAAGAGCGCGTGTTGCAAAGAAAACTGCGACCCCGGCTCTTAAAGGAAATCCACAAAAACGTGGTGTTTGTACGCGTGTATATACAACTACACCCAAAAAACCGAATTCTGCACTTCGAAAAGTCGCTCGTGTTCGGCTAACAAACGGAATGGAAGTCGCTGCGTATATTCCGGGAGAAGGACATAACCTTCAAGAACATTCTATTGTTCTGATTGAAGGAGGTCGTGTTAAAGATTTATCCGGTGTAAGGTACCATATTATTAGAGGTGCCTTAGATACTGCTGGCGTTTCGGATCGAAAAACTAGTCGCTCCAGATATGGGGCTAAACGACCAAAAGCCTAATTATCATGAGAAGAAGAAGACCAGAAAAACGTCAGATATTGCCGGATCCTGTTTATAAGGATCTTGGTGTAGCTAAATTCATCAACTATTTGATGGAACGCGGTAAAAAAGGTGTTGCAGAAATGATCTTTTATGATGCCATGGGTATTATAAAGAATAAAACAAAAACTGACGGAATCAAAATATTTCAAGAAGCAATTAAGAATTCAACTCCACTTTTAGAGGTGAAATCACGTCGTATTGGTGGAGCAACTTATCAGGTCCCGATCGAGGTTCCTAAGCATCGTCAATATTTCTTGGCTTCCCATTGGTTGATCAATGCAGCAAAAGGAAGAAGCGGAAAGCCGATGGCTGACCGGTTAGCGGTGGAATTGATTTCAGCTGCGAATAATGAAGGTGGAGCCATCAAGAAAAAAGATGATACACATCGTATGGCTGAAGCGAACAAAGCCTTTGCGCATTTTGGTAGAGCCCGATAATGAAACCTCTCACCCTTTCTAACGTCCGTAATATAGGTATCATGGCACACATTGATGCCGGAAAAACTACTCTTACTGAGCGGATTTTGTTTTATACAGGACGTTCTCATAGAATAGGGGAAGTCCATGAAGGCGGTGCTATCATGGATTGGATGGAGCAGGAAAAAGAGCGTGGTATTACAATTACTTCTGCTGCAACTACTGCAATATGGGATGACCATAGGATCAATATTATTGACACTCCCGGGCACGTTGACTTTACAGTTGAGGTCGAACGGTCTCTTAGAGTTCTGGATGGTGCGGTCGCGGTCTTTTGTGCCGTTGGGGGTGTAGAACCTCAAAGTGAAACCGTTTGGCGTCAAGCTGATAAATATAATGTTCCGCGAATTGCATTTATCAATAAAATGGATAGAACCGGAGCAGATTTTAATCATGCAATTGATATGATGAGGGATCGTCTCGGTGCGAATCCATTACCTTTAACAATCCCGATTGGTGATGGGGAAATGTTCAATGGAATCGTAGATCTTTTATCCATGCGTGCCATTTTATATAATGAATCTACACTGGGTGCAAGATTTGATTATGCAGCTATTCCAAATGATATGCTGGAAATAGCGGAAAAATTACGTCATCACCTAATTGAAGAAACTGCAACTTATGATGAGCATTTATTAGAGAAGTATGTCGCAGGTGAAGAAATTTCTGTAGATGAAATTAAAGCAGCAATTCGCAAAGGATGTATCGATAACACTTTTGTTCCGACTCTTTGTGGTTCTGCTTTTAAGAACAAAGGCGTTCAGAGATTATTAGATGCTGTAGTTGATTTTCTTCCGTCCCCAAAAGATATAGGTTCGGTTGTCGGTTATGATCCAAGTGATACGGATATTGAGTTGACTCGCGAAGCTGATGAAAGTGATCATTTTAGCGCATTAGCTTTTAAAATCATGACAGATCCTTATGTTGGACGATTAACTTATATTCGAGTTTATTCAGGTGTGCTGACAAAAGGTTCTTACGTATATAATCCGAATACCGGAAGTCGAGAAAGAATTAGTCGAATTTTATTAATGCATGCAAATAAACGTGAAGAACGTGAAAACGTGGGTGCAGGTGAGATTGTAGCTGCTGTCGGTTTGAAAAAAACAAATACCGGTCACACGCTGAGTCAGGAAAAACATCCGATCCTTCTTGAATCAATGGATTTTCCTGAGCCCGTTGTTGAAGTTGCCGTTGAACCCGTTAGTAAAGCCGATCAGGATGCATTGTCAAAAGCATTAGTAAAACTAAGTGAAGAGGATCCTACATTTCGTATTTTAACTAATCAGGAAACCGGACAAACTATCATTGCCGGTATGGGTGAGTTGCACTTAGAAATATTAATCGATAGATTATTAAGAGAATTTAAAGTAGGAGCAAATGTCGGGAAGCCGCAAGTTGCTTATACTGAAGCAATTACAAAGTCTACAAAAGATGTCGATGTGAAATTTGCTCGACAATCAGGTGGAAGAGGTCAATATGGTCATGTCGTGATCGATGTTGAACCAAATGAACCGGGAAAAGGATATCACTTTGAGAATAAAATTGTCGGTGGTGTTATCCCCAAAGAATATATCCCTGCTGTTGATAAAGGGATACAAGAAGCTTTAAAAAATGGAATCGTTGCAGGATATCCTATTGAAGATGTCAGAGTAGAATTGAAATTTGGTTCATACCATGAAGTTGATTCTTCTGAAATTGCCTTCAAAATCGCTGGATCAATGGCCATTAAAAAAGCTTGTGAAAGATCATCCCCGGTCTTGAATGAGCCGATTATGACAGTAGAAATTGTAACACCTGAAGAGTATCTGGGTGACGTAATGGGTGACATTAGTTCCCGTAGAGGTAAAGTTGAAGGAATGGACAGACGGAAAGATGCTCAGGTTATTCAGGCAAACGTACCTCTTAGCAAAATGTTTGGATACGCAACAGATTTACGTTCTATTACGCAAGGTAGAGCCGTATTTCACATGGAATTTGCTTATCATCAGCAAGTTCCTGCTAAGGTACAAGAAGAAATTGTTGAACGAATTCACGGAAAAAAAATATCTAATTAAGGAAAACTTAGGAGTTTCTCATGGCAAAGGAAAAATTTGAGAGAACGAAGCCGCATGT
>CAZYDH010000032.1:9568-15938 GCA_964645915.1 uncultured bacterium | reverse complement strand
ATGCGGAGAGAGAGGGATTCGAACCCCCGTTACCCGAAGGTAAACCGCATTTCGAGTGCGGCGCATTCAGCCAAACTCTGCCATCTCTCCATAGAAAAAATTACGAACTTTCTAAAATGCAATAAAAGATATTTGCCATTATTACACATTCTTCTTTTTCTTTATGTATATCTTGACTTATTTTTAGTCACCAGAAGTTATCAATGCATAAGATTACACATATAATCATCGGATCTACTCTTATTTTCTTTGGATGTAATCCAGCTATCACAACATTAGATGAAGTTATTAAAAAAGAGATTATAACTAGAGAAGTCCCAACTGATCTTAATAAATACCGATGCAGTATTGGTGCTCATCGTGGAGATTCAAATCAATACACCGAAAATACAATTGACGCAATAAGTTCTGCTGTCAATCAGAGAGAATATTCGTTTTTAGAATTTGATGTCCAATTATCAAAAGATGAAAAGATCGTAGCTTATCATGACAGAACTTTAATAAGACTATATGGCACTTTTAAGAAAATCAATGATCTTACTTATGCTGAGATCTGTGAGAAAACAGAGAACAATATCGCCCTTTATCATGAGATCATGAGAATTACTAAAAATAAGCATATCAATATAGAGATCAAATCCTCCGGGAATATGACTAAAGATAAAAACCTTATTGATCAAATCGTCTATGATTTGCAGAATAGAAATATCACTAACCAAGTCATGATAAGTTCGATATCAGTTGATGTTGTGACCTATATTAACCAAAATTATCCCTCATTCAAAACAGGTTTAATCTATTGGATCAATCCATCAACCTATATCCCCTTTGACTTTCTCACCGAACAATTATTTCAAGATCTAAACAAAGCCGGCGCAAGTTACTTAATACTTCATGTAACTAACCTTCATAACCTTGAAGATCTGATTAAGCTTAAACCTAAGGATAAAACAATAATATTTTGGAATTTTGACGATAAAATGTACTTAGTACATAAAGATCCATCCGACATTGTATGGGGTAAATCACATACCTGGAATTATATTAAACATTATTCCCACATTTTGAAGCAAAATATAAAATCTAAGCTGTTTTAAAATAATTTTTATTAGTGGTTTTATTCACTCAAATTATTAAAAATCTATCTCTTTCTTTTATTTTTAAAAAATTCACGTAGTAGTAGTGTACTTCTCTCTTCTTCCACTCCACCTAATACTCCGGTCGATGAGTCAAGTCTGGAATCACCGCATAATTGATATTGTGAACCACAACATCCTTTTTCATTATCATAACTACCAAAAACTACTAATTTGATACGGCTATTAATAATTGCACCCGCACACATTGGACACGGTTCTTTTGTAACATATAATATAGAGTCAGTTAAGCGCCAATCTTCGATAGTATTTGCTGCTGCAGTAATAGCAATTATTTCAGCATGTGCTGTAGGATCATTTAGAGATTCCCGTTGATTATAACCTCTCCCTATTATCAATTGGTCTTTTACAATGACTGCTCCAACTGGAACTTCATCCTTATCAAAGGCTTTTTCAGCTAATCGAATAGCTTCATTCATCCATTTTATATGTATTTGCTCATCGAACATTTTGACTATAAATATTAAAGATTGGAATTAGTAAGAAAGAATTATTGAGATAATATTCCGCGAAGAGATTCCAACTCTTCTGCTAGAATTTGTCTCCCGACAACTGTTGAAATATTCGGTTCAAATGTTGCTGCATTTGGATTCAAATGATTACGAATTGTTTGTACATGATTCAAACTTTCCGTGAAGTCACTTATAAAAAAGTTTGATGAAGCTAAAGTAATTAGCACATCCATGTAATTTAACAATGCATCATGAGAGAAAGTCCAGTCTTCAGTGTAGTTCGCTAAGAAAGCATTTCCTCGAACGATTGCCAATGAATCATTTCCATTTGCATTATAAACAAAGCAAAGTCCACTTAATAGTTCACTTTCAACAGAAATGGTTAAGTTTTCATCTTCGGCTCGAAGCAAGCCTGCTTCAAAATATTTAATGGAACTGTCCAGTTCCATCAACATCCCATAACTCCATCCTAATCCGTTAAAAGCATCTTTGTATAACGGATCGGTATCTACAGCGTTGTGAAACCATTCAAGACTGGAGTTATAATCCTTTTCTTCATACTTTTCCCATGCGTAGTCTGTCTTATCTTTTTGTGTGGCTTCCCATGTTTTTCTACAGCCTACCAATAGGATCATCAATCCTAGTATAATCAGTATTATTTTATTCATGTACTTCATCGTATTAACATAATCTTTTGAGTTTTATAGACACCATCGCTGGTCACTAGTCGAACGAAATAAATTCCAGATGCAGCACTTTCACCTCTGGAATTCACTCCTCTCCAACGAATACTATGTCTTCCAATATTTTTCTTTTCATTCACAAGAGTTATCACCTTTTGTCCCAGCAAATTAAATATGGATAAATCAACATGTTGATCGGGTCCTTGTGAGAATCCAACATCATACATTATGGTTGTAACCGGATTGAACGGATTCGGATAATTCGCATGTAAGTTTGTTCTTTCAGGGACATACAATGTTTTCTTTCCAAGTTTAAAATATCCCATTTTATCCGTAAATGCTGTAATAAAGCCATTTTCGGTAATTGAAGGCAACTCTACCCAGGTTGAACCATTTTTCCGTTGATATACGGCTAATTCTTTCGAATCATTATCTACTGTTATTTTCGCCGGTTTTTCAAAGGTCATCCATTCATTTCCAATGCGATATGATGCTTTATCTGTAAAGAACGGACTAAACATTGTTGAATCAACAATTAAAATAACCTGCTCGTTTTTCACCGTTCCATGACGACCTGATATTCTGAATAATCCGTCCGGACTGTTTCCACTCCAAGAATCGGTAATTTTGGCGGTGGTTAACCCGACCTGCCGGGTGATAGCCGTATCACCAACAATCGCATAAGATGAGCATGCAAATGTATATGTTCCTGCACTTACCAATCCAAAATCATGATGTCCAGTGTAAGTAAACGTTGAAACAGTATCAAGGGCTACTCGTTGCTCTTGTACTCGCAGTATCGGATTTACGGTTGTTTCCATTGTATCGGTGATAATGACTTCAAAATACTTAGAGAACGCATTATTTTGAATCACAGCAATCGACAAATGAGGTCTTGGGATACGAACCATATCAATTGTAAAACTGATCGTATCAGCAGAACCTAACAAATCTTCAGCAATAATCTGAATATGAGCTGAATCATGCGAAGATATTAATCCCGGGATGGGTTTAAACATAACGGAATCACCAAGACCCGTTGATTGATACGAATCCAAATCATAGACGAGTGTATCGATTTTGTCAGAAGAGATTGTAAAAGTCAGTAATGTATCATCCACATCGGTGACATATTCTGCAAAATCAACATAGAATGAATCATTTTCAGCTACGATATATCGAGGAATCTCTGTCCAAACCGGTGGATCATTTGCAGGAGTAACCGTGACCAATATTGTATCTGATGCAGAAGCACCATCCGGATCGTTTACGAATAGAATAACTTGATGCTCTTCTCCAAAATAATTTGAATCTGCATCAAATGTTGCAAAATGTACTCCTTCCAAAGTATCAATAGTTACTGAAATACTACCTCCAGTTACAATCCTGGGAGACTCATCAGGAACATCACTGACTTGCAGTATTGAGAATTGTTTTCTTAACGCTTCGAACTGTTCATCTGTGGTTCCCGGTCCAGGATATACTTGTCCCAGTGGATACCCATCATGAGTAACTGAATCGATTACAACAGCTTGCCATGTCATCTCTGTAGAGTCGTTATCGACGTCATTAGCATATTGAGTTAAATTGACTTGAATAGTATCGGTGTGATCTTCTGCAAATTGGATATGATCATCGGGATCCAAGATATTAACAGTGGGTGTATCATTTACAGCATTGACAGTCAGTGCAAAGGTCATTGTGTCAGCAAATGACCAATTATCCTGGACAATGACTTCAATTTCATAAGACCCAGTATCATCTTGAGTCGGAGTCCACAACAGAATTCCATTTTGATCGATCAAAACTGAATCCAAGGCTTCATCACCGATAATTCTTGTTGTTGTCGCAGAGAAACTCAATTCATCACCTAATAAGGTTAAGAAATCCAAATCATCAACCGTCAGTGTATCTGTAAATAATGAATCTTCATAGGCTCCCAATGAGTCAAGTTGTGTAATTAGCGGAGCTGAATTCCACCGTAAAATGGGATCAGAAGACAAAGTATCTGAAATATTTCCGGCTATATCAAACGCTCTGACTGAAACTGTATATTCTGTATTATGTCGTAAAGGAAGAATCTCCGTAAATATTGTATCCGTAATGGTTGTCCATTCTAATAGATTATTTAATCCTTCGTCCGGAAGTTCTTGAATCGCATATTCATAGTGATCCAAGCCGGAAGCAGTTAATACAGAGGGTTCAACAAATGTTTGCCAACCAACATTCAATGTATCTGAGGACACCAATGTATCTAAATTAACAGTGTAAACCGTGTCTGTCAAAAATGATCCTAATAATGGTGAATTTGGATCATAGATAAGATAAGTAGAACTTAATTCACCAATCGTACGATTTCCTGCTGCATCATATTTTGCACCTCGGACCCATATCGTATCTCCTTGAGCTAAGGTAGTTGCTTGATTGATTGCCGTAGATATTTCATCGATACTTCGATAGTAAGAACGGGTACCAGCTTGTTGAATACTATCTGCTTCTCCAATCGTTACCCAAGTATCACCCATTTTCAAAGGGATACTCATTTCGACATCAAAATGCTCCGTTAATTCTGCGATAATTACAGGGACAATTACTTCAACGGTATCTGTTCTTCCATTGATCCATCCTGCTATATCATTAAATCCATGAGTGATAACATCTTCTGTTGAAAAATCGCTTGGGGGAGTATTGTCAACAACAAAAATATCCGGATCAATTTTCTCTTGAATTGCATTACCTGCAACATCAGTACCTGATATATCCATTGTCACAGTTCCGCTATTATAACTGCTATCGGGTAGTGTGATCAGATATGTCCAAACGGAATCTCCTTGTGTAGATGTTGAATATTCTAAATCTACAATTGAATCATCAGTGGAATCTGCATATTGGATATCTAATGTTGGTGGGTCCGTTGAATTCATAGATTCAGTGGAGGTTATGGTAATTTCTATGATATCTTCAGCTTTTCCAAGATTAAGAAGTTCCGGCTGAGTTTGATTCTCATAGGTGAAGGTTACAATAGGTGCAGTGTTATCAACAGTTAATACAGAATCTCCTGATACACTGTCAGCGGCTAAAGCATTGAGTGCTAAATCAGTCGCTGTAAGTATGACTGCTGCAATCCCGTTATTTGCCTGTCCTCCAGGGATTGTCACATCATAAATCCATGTTGTTGAGTCATTATTAAATAAAGTCATCGATGCATCAGATATATCATCCCCAGATCCGGCGTAATTCACAGAAATTAACGGCTCAGGAAGAATACGCTCAGAGAATGTCGCTGTGATCCTAACTACAGTGTCTTCACTGGCTTGCTCATGTGAGTATGTTAATACTGAAGTCGGTAATGTTGTATCATAAGTGACATATGTCGAAATGAATGTATTTGAAACTGATTCATTTCCAGCGGAGTCTGTTGCTGCCCATGTTATATCATAGATCGTTCCACTAACTAAGTTATTTAAAGCACCTGTTGGGTCTGTTAAGGTATAGTCTTCAAAAACTTGATTTCCAACCAATTCGCTTTCATCCAACTGTATTGTGTGCGGACTATTTGTATCCGGATTGCCACCACGTCTTGTCCAGATGATCTCCCCACCCTCAGCCGTTTCACTTAAGGCATAACCCATCAGAGTGTGATTCACATATTCTGATGAATCGGGACTTAAAACCGTGAATACTGGATGTACATTATCAACACGAAGTACGGATGCTCCGGTTGTTGTTTCTGAAGTAATATAATTCCCGGATACATCTTTAGCCACAATGTTTGCTACAGCTGTTCCATCATTGCCATCGGGAATGGTTGTTGTAAATGTATAGGTTGTGTCATCTACATACTCCATTGATGTAAGATCAACCACAGTCCCACCAGCATATGTAATAGAAATTGTTGGGAGAGGTTCAGTACTCATCGTTTCATTAAAGTCAGCGGTAATGATTAGAATGTCTCCCTCAGCGGTTAACGAATCAGAGTAACTTAATTGTACGGTTGGTAATGAATTATCGACAAAAAGAACTGAATCTCCTGATACACTGTCAGCGGCTAAAGCATTGAGTGCTAAATCAGTCGCTG
>CAZYDH010000032.1:0-9468 GCA_964645915.1 uncultured bacterium | reverse complement strand
GAATCTCCTGATACACTGTCAGCGGCTAAAGCATTGAGTGCTAAATCAGTCGCTGTAAGTATGACTGCTGCAATCCCGTTATTTGCCTGTCCTCCAGGGATTGTCACATCATAAATCCATGTTGTTGAGTCATTATTAAATAAAGTCATCGATGCATCAGATATATCATCCCCAGATCCGGCGTAATTCACAGAAATTAACGGCTCAGGAAGAATACGCTCAGAGAATGTCGCTGTGATCCTAACTACAGTGTCTTCACTCACATATTCGTGGGTATAAGTTAAATCGGCAGATGGAAGTGAGATATCATAAAACACACCTTCCACATTGGTCGTTCCAGTATTCCCTGCAGTGTCGATACCTGCAAATTCAATCGTATATGTTGTTTGGTCTACAAGCTGTAGTGAATTTGTGTTGTTTATCTCCTCGGGGATGATCAATCCCTGTAATAATTCGTTATCACTAAGAGTTGCAGAGACGGTTGTCCCAGGACCATTAATTCGCTGGAATGTAATCGAACCACTTTCAAGGTTCTCTGATAGTGTCCAACCCAGATTCTTATGATTGATAAAGGACCCGGTATCAGGATATGTGAGTGAGAAAACGGGATTTGTATTATCAAATCGCAATGCAGTTCCACCGGTAATGTCATCAGATTCAAGAACATTCAAAGCTTTATCTCTACCGATTACAGTAACGGAAGCTGCTCCATTAATTTCATCTACCTGAGATAAAGTATAAATCCATTCAGATCCATTTACCATAGACATATTGGCGTCGGTAATATCTGACGTTGTTTCAGGTAGATCAATCGAGATCGTCGGTGCTTCTATAAGATCCATGGAATCTGAGAAAGTGGCTGTTATAAGAATTGAACCATCCTCAAAACGGAATAATGAATCAGAAGGATAACTCAAAATACAAGTGGGTCCTTCTGTATCAATAATAATATTCTGATTATAAGAGAATGATCCCGAAGTCCCCGGAGTCTGTAAAGTTGTGTTCAAATCATTTCCGGCAATGTCTCGTATTGATGCCCCATTTAAATTAAATGCTGTTGTACCGATATATCCTAAATCTGAAGTAGTATCTCCGATATCAACAACATATTCAAACGACAATGTATCTGTACCAGATCCGGTTACATAACTTGCAACCGCGTCATTTAACCCTGTTTCCAAAATGATATAAGGTTCTGCCAGAGTTACATAAACATCCTCATCTAACAGAACATTTACATTAATTGAATCCCCAATTGTATAGGCTTGATCATCACTGGAAGATTCTACATTTACAATTGTTGTATTTGTTTGATCTATCATAAATGTTGAAGAACTTGCAATACCTGTTCTTGGATTTCCGGCAACGTCGGTGATTATTGAATTTAGAGAAATTGTTTCGTCGTCAATAAAGTCAGTCAATGATTCAATTTGTGCTGAAGTGAGTGTCAATGTTACCGATGAGTTGATATCTCCTCCGGTGATCGAATACAGATCTCCAAGATCTTCAAAACTATTGACCCCGATAGCTCCGGTTAATTGAACAGCACCTCCATTCAATGTTGTTTCATCAGCGATCGGTACAGTTATCTCCATACCGGTATTTGTACTATTCCAATATCCAGCAAAAACATTTCCCCCTATTGTCACCGCTGAACCAACGGTAAAGACATCCGGTCGTGTTGTATCGATAGTAAGAGTTGTCGAAGAGGCAGTCCCAACCGTAGTATTGTTGTAAATATCAGTAATACTCGCCGATACATAAATAATCTCATCTTCATTATAAATCGGTAACGATTCAAATTGAAGTTCAGTTAATTCGATATCAACTGTAGCTCCAAGATCAGAGCTTTGAATAACATACGCAGAACCAATATTCGTATAGTTATCAGTTGAAATCCCCATAAGGATTTGAATACTTCCACCCTCTAAGTACGGGTTTACGTCATCGACCGGTACCGTAACCGTTAATCCTGTATTTGTGTTATTCCAATATCCTGTAACGATTGGATCTCCAATAGTGGTTACATCTCCAACAGTAAATGCTTCCGGAGAATTGTCATTATCTAAGATATAATACGTATGTGTGATGGTTCCACCTTCGGCAACGTTAACCATATCTGATAATTCAATAACAATCGACTCATCGTCTTCGTCCAGATAATCGTTTACTACGGTATATGCAATGGATGTGGTTGTGTCTCCCGGATTGATGGTAATAGTTCCATCTTCCAATGTGAAATCTATACCACCGGATGTGGCTGTAGTGTTCAGAGTATCTACAGTATAGTTAAATGTGATCTCACGTCCAGAAGCTGCAGATAACTCCAGTAAAAATGTTCCGCTTGTTACTGCTTCTAATCCACTGGATGTTTCACTTAAAAATGAAACAGTAGGAATTGGATCATCATCTGTAATTGTTAAAGTACAGACAGTATTGGCATCTAAAGACGAATTGGTAGGTGAAGACAATGTTATGGTAAAAGTTTCATCATCCTCATCAAGAATGTCATCTGTAATCTGAATAATTAAAACAGAATCTGTTTCACTGGGAGTTATTGTGGCGGTCCCGGAATCCAATGTATAATCCGTTCCACTCCCGCTAGCGGTTACCTCTGCTACCGTGTAATTAATACTTATGTTTTTCCCCGACTCTGCAGATAACTGAACCGTTACCGTCGCCGTTCCGTCTCCCTCACCCACCGTAGAAGTCGTACTCGAAAATCCTATCGTCGGAGCATCATCATTGTCCTCTATCGTATACGTATATACCGACGTCGTCCCTAAACTCGCATTCACAGGAGAAGATAAAGTCACCTCGATCGTCTCATCTTCCTCATCCAATACATCATCCGTCACTGACAACGTTATCGTCGCCGTCGTACTACCCGCAGTTATCGTCGCTGTTCCACTCGCCAACGTGTAATCCGTTCCACTCCCCGTCGCCGTTCCATCCGTTACCGAATAATCTACCGTCGCATCCAAACCTGATACCGCAGACAACTCTACCGTCATATCTACTCCGGCTACACCCTCACCTCCAGAACCCGAAGACGTCGAAAATGATACCGTCGGAGGATCATCATCATCCGTGATCGTCAACGTTTGGACTGCATTTGCTCCTAAACTCGCATTCACCGGAGAAGATAAGGTGATCTCTACCGTCTCATCTTCTTCATCCAATAAATCATTTATTACACTAACGGATATTGTCGTCGAAGACTCACTCGAATCAATCGTCGCCGTTCCACTCGCCAACGTGTAATCTGTACCCGAACCGCTTGCCGTTCCTCCCGTAACTGCATAATCTACGGTTATACTCTTTGAAGATACCGCTGATAAACTAATCTCTAATTCTTTTGTATTCGTTAACTCACTTACACTCGATGTCTCTGAAGTAAAAGCAATCATCGGTGGATTATCATTATCCGTGATCGTCATGGTCTGTGTCGACGTCCCTAATGTTGCATTCACAGGATTAACACAAGTCATTATGATCGTCTCATCCGCTTCATCCAATGCATCATCTATCAATGTTACACTAAATGTCGTAGATGTCTCTCCAACTGAAATCGTCGCTGTTCCACTCGTTAATGTATAATCTACTGAACCATCCGTCGCCGTTCCACCGGTCGCAGAATAATCTACACTCGTCTCTTTCCCCGACTCTGCAGATAACTGAACCGTTACCGTCGCCGTTCCGTCTCCCTCACCCACCGTAGAAGTCGTACTCGAAAATCCTATCGTCGGAGCATCATCATTGTCCTCTATCGTATACGTATATACCGACGTCGTCCCTAAACTCGCATTCACAGGAGAAGATAAAGTCACCTCGATCGTCTCATCTTCCTCATCCAATACATCATCCGTCACTGACAACGTTATCGTCGCCGTCGTACTACCCGCAGTTATCGTCGCTGTTCCACTCGCCAACGTGTAATCCGTTCCACTCCCCGTCGCCGTTCCATCCGTTACCGAATAATCTACCGTCGCATCCAAACCTGATACCGCAGACAACTCTACCGTCATATCTACTCCGGCTACACCCTCACCTCCAGAACCCGAAGACGTCGAAAATGAAATATCCGGTGAAGGATCTTCATCAGTGATCGTATACGTGTGTAAATAATTTGTTCCTAAAGAAGAATTCGTCGGACTGGATAAACTAATCTCAATGGTCTCAGAACTCTCATCTATCGCATCATTGATTACTGTAAAATCAAAGTTGGTGGTTGTTGAACCGGCAGGGATTGATAAAGTACCGGATGTTAATGTATAGTCAGTTCCACCACCGGATGCTGATCCTCCGGTTGCACTGTATCCGACTGTGATCGGTAAACCAGAAATACCTGATAATTCGACGGTTAGCGTAACAGATGTATTACTTTCTACTCCGGATGAACTTGCAGATGAAAATTCAATTGTTGGAGCAGTATCATCATCGGAGATAGTCATTGTATACGTTGTATTATCACCTAAACTAACATTACTTGGATTTTGTAGTACTATAATCAGTGTTTCTGCATTTTCATCGATGGAATCATTAACAACAGAGACATTAAAAGACTGATTGGTTACTCCTGCAGTAAATGTAAGAGTTCCTTCAGTAATTGTATAATCAGTACCCGTTCCGGTTGCGGTTCCGCCACTTACTGAATAATCTACAGTTATTTCCGTTCCGGAAGCAGATGATAAATCAACTCCAACGGATACATCCCCTACGTTTTCAATAACAGAATTTGTTGTTGTTGTAAATCCAACGGTAGGAGCGATATCATCATCCGTAATAGTATATGTATGAACTTGATTTGATCCTAATGTCGCATCGCTTGGATTTGACAATGTCACAACAATAGTTTCATCATCTTCGTTATAATCGTCATCCACTATAGCAACGGTAATCGTTCTGGATGTAATTCCGGGGGAAAAAGATAATTGTCCGGATGCTAAGGTGTAATCGGTCCCGCTTCCGGTGGCAGTCCCTCCGGTAACGGCATAATTTACAGTAATGGTTTTTCCGGATGTGGCTGATAATGAAACCGGAAGAGTGATAGGACTACTCCCTTCACTACCTGATGAACTTGTACTGCTAAAACTGACAAACGGTTCGGCATCATCATCTGTAATGGTCATGGTATGCGTTGTATCTGAACCAACCGTAGCATTTACCGGACTGGTTAATGAAAGAATAATCGTTTCGTTTGGTTCGTCAAGTATATCATTGGTAATCGAAAATGAAATAGACTCAGATTGATCACCGGGAGTAAATGTAACTGTTCCTGACCCTAAATCATGATCTGTTCCTCCACCGGTACTGGTTCCTGACACTGTATAATTTATTGAAGTCGTATAACCTGATTGTGCAGACTGCGACACGAGGACATTTACTGTTCCGGCCGCTTCATTTTCCGTTGATGTTGAAGCCGAAAAATCGATAGTTGGTGGATCATTGACATCTGAGACAGTAATGATATGTGAAGTAATTCCACCCAAAGTTGCATTGGATGGATTGGAAATATCCAAAGCCATGGTTTCGTCAGGTTCGTCAATCCCATCATTTGTCAACGATATATTAATCGTTCTTTGCGTAGACCCCTCGGTAAATGTGAGAGTTCCACTGCTTGTTCCGTGATCAGATCCGGAAACAGTACTGGCTCCACTATTTTTTGCCCAGTCAATTGTAACAGTATTTCCTGCTGCTTTTGAAAGTTGGACAACAGAGCTTGCTGTTAAACCCTCAGATTGCTCAGAGGAATTCAGTACAAAAGCAACACTGGGAGGATCATCGTCATCCGTTATGGTATAAGTATGTTGATTGGTTCCTAAAGACAGTCCACCCGAAGCACCATAAATATCGATAATGACCGTTTCATCATCTTCATCTCGAACATCATCCACAACCGTCATGTCGATTGTTGTTGTTAATTCACCGGCATAGATTGTTGCAGTCCCATTCGAAAGTGTGAAATCATAATAACCGGTCGGATAATTCTTTGCCGTAGAAGATGCATTGACGGTATAATTCACAGTCACATTGCTACCGTGAGTTGTGTCTAACGTTAAGGTGATTGAAGCGGATGTAGTTCCTTCTGTTCCTGATGAAGTCGCTGATGAAAATCCAATGGATGAGGCACCAAATACTGTTCCACTTAAGAATAGAATAAGAGTGATAAAGTGTTGTTTATTCATATATTAATTTCAGTATCTAAAATGCTTATAAATTAAAACCAAAGGTGATAAAACCATCGGCCCAGCTTGTAGTTCCCAGAGAGTTCTTTTTTGTATCCAGAACGCTGAATGCTGTAGTAGATCGGATCCCAAATCGAACATCAACCGCATTCCTCACAGCAAATCCATAAGAATTTTCTGCAACAAAGCCAAAATAATCCCCGATCATTCCTGCTCCGATCTTCACCTGTCCTGGTCCTGCAGGAAAAGAGACTATCCCTAAACCTGTCATACCGGAATATTTCCCTCCTATGGGTAAATAATTTTCAAAATTAAATGATCCTAATTCTAATCCGAACCTAAACCGAATGGAACCCATTTGCAGAAGAAGCGGGAATTCAACAGCAATCCGATAATCAATATTAGAATTGTATGTCATCAACGAATGATTTACGAATCCAGGCGACGATCCTGTCACCGTAACTGAATATCCCATTTTTTTGGCCAGTTCTGCCAGTTCCTCATCAGTAAGTTCTTCTGAATCCTCTTCATAATATTCCTCATCTTCATAATACTCTTCATCGTCTTCATATTCATCTTCATCCTCATAATACTCATCATCTTCGTAGTCACCATCTTCAAAATATTCGTCGTCTTCAAAATACTCCTCGTCTTCATCGTAATATTCATCATCTTCGTAGTCTTCTCCTTCCTCAATTTCTTCATCATCGTCCCAAAAGACTTCGACTGCATCGTCTTCAGAATCTTGAGCCGAAACTGTTGTGGGTAAAAGGATTAAACCGAAAAATAAAAATAAGATTACCAATAATACACTGTGATTTATTTTGACTATGTTTGATCTCAACTGAACACCTCTGGAATCATCGTTGTTGGATTGAAACGGAATTATATGAAATTCCTCACTCTCCGCTTATAGAATGCTTTGCGAAATCTAACGGTTGTCTTAAATATAATGCAACGTATTAACCATGATTTTTTAAATGAAATCACTATGGTTATCCTTACCGGATTTATGACGGTTTTATAATAATATTTCATAGATTGTTTATTGTAATATGTAAAATAGAGATGTAACTTTTTGGTCCGCCATAGCGTAAATATTTTGGTAGAAAATACTGTAATGAACCGAATATAATAATGAAAAGATTCTTTCTCACAATGTGTGTGTATTTTACGCTCACTGTTCCAATTCAGGGACAATTTGCGGAAGATGTCTTTGATCAATATACTTCAGTCGGTCAACTGGGAATGACCGTTACAAACTTTGGTGTTTTAGGGAATGGATGGAATAAGATATACGGACAAATTCTCCCCTCCTGTCAATATAAACAACATACAGAGATCCAACGCGAACAGGTCGAACATTTTTCATACGCCGGTTTATGGATTGGTGGAATTGTCAATGGTGAACGGCGTGTCTCAACCGCAATTGTGGATGGAGTGTTTGAATCCGGTGATGAGGGATTTGAATTTTTTTCAACATCAGATATCCAAATTCAATCATCAATTTCTTCCACATCTCAAGACACGATGGCACAATTTTATTCCCCTTATGCAATATCACATCAAGATTTCTTAACCTCATTCCGCGATTATGGGTTAAACCCTGATGATAATTATGACATTACCGCACACAATCCACTGGGAATTGATGTAAATCTGGAATCTTATGCATGGAATTTTTCTTTTGCGGATGCTTTTGTGATATTGAATTACACAATTACAAATCGATCCCCTGAAACAATTACAGATATATATACAGGGATCTGGACCGATGCATCTGTCGCTAATATGAATTACACCGACACTTACACCCCGGGTGGTGGATTTACCTGGTATGATAATCTCGATGGATTTGATCAATCTATCGATGAAGCAGGATTTTCCCGTGATATTGCTTATCAATATGACGGTGATGGTGATGACGGATGGGCAGAATCCTATATCGGAGTATCCGTCCTCGGAGGAACGGTTCCTAATAATTACTTCCAATCCTATTATAATCAATGGGTATGGACTAATGCAAATAACGCCGATTATCCCGCATACAATATGCCATTAACGGATGCTGAGCGGTATGAAAAGTTATCCTCTAGTGTTCCGTTAGGAACAGATCCGGAATTTTTTAATTCTGAAGGTTACCCTAATAATACAAATAGTTGGTTGTTTTTACTATCTGCCGGTCCATTTGGTAGTGAACCGGTAAATGAAGATTCTACCATATGGCAACTTCCTCCCGATTCTTCTTGTAATGTTGTCTTAGCAATTGTAGCAGCGCGGTGGAATGGTTCTATAGAAGACTCACCGGAGCGTCGTCAAAACTTGTATGTCAATACTGATTGGGCCCAAAAAGCCTATGATGGTGAAGATAAGAATCGAAATAATATTTTAGACCCGTTGGAAGATTTGAACGAGAACGGAATTCTTGATAGATACGTATTACCGGAACCCCCTCCTGTGCCTAATATAGCAATTGATGTCGGAGATCAACAGGTGACAATCTACTGGGAGGATAATGCGGAATCCTTTATCGATCCGATCAGTCGGGAACAGGACTTTGAAGGCTACCGGATCTACGGTGCCCGTAAAACACAAGGTGAATCTGATGCCGAATTTAGTCTTTTAGTTGAATTTGATAAAGCTGAAGGTGATTCGGAAAATGTTGGATACAATACCGGTTTTACTCCTATCAGGATCACAAATAGCCTTGGAGAACCTGATAGCATTGAGATTAATGGTCATTTTTATCATTATCGTTTTATCAATGAAGGAGTTCAAAATGGCTGGATGAATTATTATGCGGTAACCGCTTTTGATCGTGGAGACCCGGATGCGAATCTGTCAAGTCTGGAAACTTCACCTTATGCCAACCGGATCAATGTATACCCTGGAGTTAAAAGCCCCACGGAAGATTGGACTGAACAACCTTCAGTCTATCCAAATCCGTATAGAGGGCAAGCACTTTGGGATGGATACAAAAGCCGTGATCGAATTATTTGGTTCAACCATTTACCCAAAAAAGCAGAAATAAGAATTTTTACCCTTGCGGGAGATTTAGTAGATATCATCCATCATGATGAAAATTATTCCGGACAAGATATCAAAAATATTGATGAACATAAACAACCGCAATTTTCCGGTGGAGAACATGCATGGGATTTAATCACTCGATATGACCAAGCTGTTGCTTCCGGATTATATTTATTTACGGTAGAAAATTTGGATCAAGAGAGTTTATCCTATGGTAAAATAAAAGAGGGTAAATTTTTAGTTATTCAAT
>CAZYDH010000031.1:0-16141 GCA_964645915.1 uncultured bacterium | reverse complement strand
GTGTTGAGCCAATTGATCCAATTCCTACAGATTTTGTGCTGAAGCCTGCTTATCCAAATCCCTTTAACCCGACCACTACAATTTCATTTGATATTCCACATGAGTCTCACGTTATTCTCACAGTCTATGATTTAATGGGAAGAAAAGTAACGGAGCTTGTTATTAATAATATTCAACCAGGCACTCATAGAATAATGTGGAACGGGACAAACAATGACGGTCAACTAATGCCATCAGGGATGTACTTCTGTCAGTTGAAAACGAATGATTTTATTGAGACGAGGAAGCTGATACTACTAAAATGAACACAAAATTCATACCGCTTATCACCTGTTTTAGCATATTGCTATTCACAATTCTCACGTAACCCTCGAATGAGGTGAGTGGAAATAATATAATATTTGAAAAAAAGGAGTTTCGATGTAATAATACCTTTGGTATCATCGATAAACCGTTTTAATTTTTCCGGCGTTTTTTAAGATAAATATCAAATGATCGCGGGGTAGAGCAGTCTGGTAGCTCGTCGGGCTCATAACCCGGAGGTCGGCGGTTCAAATCCGTCCCCCGCTACTCTCAATAAACCCTTGTATCTCGTCGAGAAATGAGGGTTTTTCTTTATTGTAGCCGATAAGTTAATCAAAAATCAATAAGTAGTTTATGGTCATTTATTTTTATCTTACCGATCGCTATAGAGGTAAACAAAGAGAAAATACGACATTGACTTCAGAATTATCACTCATTGAAAACAAAGAATGGTACGCAGTATATGTACGTTCACGACACGAAAAAGTAGTCTATCAATCTCTAATTGAAAAAAATATTGAGTGTTCTCTTCCACTAATTAAACAGACCCGGCAATGGTCTGATCGTAAAAAGAAAGTAGAAGTCCCTCTTTTCAGAGGATATATTTTTGTTCATATTAATCTGACCGCTGATAAGTTTACTGTTTTACAGATAGAAGGAGTTGTGAAATATATTGGGGTGAGTGGATCGCCATCGGTTATTGATAAAAATCAGATGTACTGGTTAAACTCGATGATCGATTTATCGGATACCATTCAACATGAAGAGGAAATACCACTTGGTGATAAGGTAAAAGTTGTTACCGGTCCGTTTAAAGGATTAGAAGGTACTGTTATACAACGAAAAAATAAAACACGGTTAGTGATCGTTATCGATTCGATAATGCAAGCAGCATCAATTGAGATTGATCCTGAATATTTACAGAAACTCTAATATTTAAAATTATATTTAAGAATTGTCCAAGCGGCGATGATTCCATCAATAAGTCTTAGTTTTTTACCTTCATGCTTAGATCGACGTTTATATTCTATCGGTATTTCAGTGATTCTATAATTCCCTTTAACCAATTTTGTGGATATCTCAGATTCAAGTCCAAATCCATTAGATTGGATATTCAGTTTATGCAATAACTGGACAGGGAGTAGTTTGTAACATGAGGCAATATCGTTTAAACTAGTCCCTGTAACGATATTAAAAAATCGCGTGATCAGTTTATTTCCTACTGTATGATAGGTTAAATGTTGTTCAGAAGGTAGAAATCGACTACCAAAGACAGCGTCATTATTAGAGATCTTTTCAAGCATTGGGACATAATCGTCTGGGGTGTACTCCAGATCACCGTCCTGAAAAATAACAAAATCTCCGGTAATATGAGGGATGGCTGTTTTGATTGAAGCACCTTTTCCTTGATTACTCTTATGTGAGATCAATAAAATATCATCAATAGATTTCAATATGTCGTAAGAGCCATCTGTAGAAGCATCGTCTACAACAATGATCTGTTTATTTAGAGGAACCGATTTAACATTTTCGATAAGCTCAAAACATGTAGATGCTTCATTATAGATAGGAATAATAACGGATAATTGCATAAAGAAAAAAGGGTGACCTGAGATTATCAAATCACCCTTTTACTCATTTAAAAGAATTATTAAAACAATTTGGATATATCGTAAGTGATCATAGCACCTAGATTTATCCAGCCGGTAGATTCTCCTGCATTAGTGGCTTCTTTTAGATAATTAGCACGACTAAACAGTTTTGCTTTTAGAGGAGCAACCTTACTTAACGGAAATTCGATCGTACCGGTAACAGCAGTACCAAAGTGTTTATCATATGCACCAAGACCAACTTGAGCCGTAAGATCAACCGGAACAAAACTTAAGAAGGGGAGATCGTTCAATTTGAAACCGGTATTTGCAAGATAAGCTACCCCACTAAAACCATTTCCTTGATGTG
The DNA here is from genome assembly GCA_964645915.1 of uncultured bacterium. Taxonomy (GTDB): domain Bacteria; phylum Fidelibacterota; class Marinisomatia; order Marinisomatales; family JACNKV01; genus JACNKV01. The sequence continues at coordinate 13,879 of CAZYDH010000031.1, read as the reverse complement.
CCCATGGAAAGTCATAGGTGAAAACTTCTGCGTTAAATTGAAAAGTAATAGGTCCAAGTGGTAGATAGTACGGTAACGCGATTATCGCACCAACATTTGCACCATTAGGAGATTCTTCAAGATATGCACCCGTCATCAGGGGACGACCATAAGTAAATCCAAGTGTTAATCCGTCTTTCTCACAGCAAGCCATTACTTTCTCAGTTGGAGCTACTTCAGCGGGTTTTTTCGGAACAGCAGCTTCAGTTGAAACATCAATAGTCGTACTGACGATCCAAGCTGTAGGATAACCCAGTTCCTGAACTTTTAAAAGAAGCATTTCCGCTTCGTCTCTGTCAGAGCAGTTTCCAATCCGTACTTTGTAGTTAGGATCCTCGAAAATAACATAAACTTCATTAGGATAGAAACTATGAAGTTCAGTTTTAAGGGCATCAGCTTTTTCCTGACTTGAAGTTGCCAGTACTTGTATTCTAAAACCATCAACAGGTGTCTGTGCTGAAATAATTCCAAGACAAAACACACTAAGTAAGAGGGTGAATGTTAATTTTTTCATTATATAGCCTTTCCTTTCTTTTTGTAAACTTAACTGATTTCTATGTATTACTTTACACCTCAATAATCATTGAGTTCAAGATAATATTTTAATATTATTATAGAGATAAATGAGTAAAATTTTGAATTAGTTATTTTTGGCATTTGGAGTTCCAGTTGGTAACTGGTAAATTCGCCGGCATAAAATTTGGAGAATTTTTATATTATGGCAAAGAAACAAAGTTTTGGAGATAAGACAGCAAAAGGTCAGGCTGGAAAAGATTGGAAATACGTAAAGTATGTAGAGAGTGTACTTTCGGAAAAAACAGGACGATATCGTTTTAATGAAAGAATGATTCGTTTAGATGGTGGTGAAAACCTTGACTCAGCCTTAAAGCGCATGAATGAATTCGAACATGCACAAGACATAGAGATGCCAACTTTTGAAGAACCGGTAATAGAAGAAGTAGCAGAAAAAGCACCAGAAGAAGCTGAAGACGATAATAATTCGGAAGAAGTACAAGAAGACTCTTCTTCTGAAGAATAACTCCATTATTTGGAGGGGTGGCAGAGCGGTTGAATGCGGCGGTCTTGAAAACCGTTGACTGTAACAAGTCCGGGGGTTCGAATCCCTCCCCCTCCGCAATGTGTTCTAAAATAATTTGGAGAGGTGTCCGAGTGGCTTAAGGAGCACGCTTGGAAAGCGTGTGTGCGTTTACGCGTACCGCGGGTTCGAATCCCGCCCTCTCCGCACTTGGCAAATCTCTTTTTAATATATAATCTATTTCATTGTTTTACTGCTTATGAAAAAGTTACGTAAATTATTTCTATTAATTTGATACAATCATATGAATTCAAAACAACTTATTTCACCAAGAGTACGATTCGCACCCAGTCCTACCGGAAGACTACATTTAGGGGGTGCAAGGACAGCTTTATTTAATTGGTTATTTGCAAAACACCATCAAGGTGTAATGCTTTTACGTATTGAAGATACAGATCGCTTACGATCAAAATCCGAATACACAGATCAAATCTGCAACTCTCTCAGCTGGCTTGGGTTAAATTGGGATGAGGAAATTGTCTTCCAATCAAAAAGAGGTCAACGATATTCATCCGTCGTCGACTCTTTGTTACGATCCAATAATGCCTATCGTTGCTTTTGCTCAAAAAATGATATAAATCGTCAAAGAGATGAAGCTAATCAAAAGGGAGAAGGGTATAAATATGATCGTACATGTAGAGATTTGCCACCAAATGAAATTGACAAAAAGATAGCGGAAGGACAGACTTACGCAACTCGTTTGAAAGTCCCTGATAAGACGGTTGAATACAATGATCATATTTATGGAGAGATAAAAGTAAATACTAGTGAATTAGATGATTTTATCATTGCTCGTACCGATGGGACACCAACCTATAATCTAGTCGTGGTTGTAGATGATCATGAAATGGAGATCACGCATGTAATCAGGGGTGAAGATCATGTTTCAAATACACCCAAACAGATTTTAATCTATGAAGCAATGAACTTTCCTGTCCCGATATTTGCTCATTTACCGATGATACTCGGGTCTGATAAGCGTCGAATGAGTAAACGACATGGTGCAACAGGTGTTCATGAATATCGTGATATGGGATACTTACCGCAAGTTCTGACAAATTATTTAGCTTTATTAGGATGGAATCCGGGGACTGAAGAAGAAATATTTGATTTAGATAGACTCTCAACTCTTTTTTCACTTAAACAGGTTCAAAAAAAAGCAGCGGTTTATGATGAGAAAAAACTCCACTGGGTAAGCGGACAACATGTGTTCAAATTATCTGCAGATGATTTATTACACGAGATAAGAAAAATATTTCCAAATTGGAAATCAGATCATAATGACACTTACAATAAACGCGTTCTTGATCTGTTAAAATTGCGAGCAAAGACTCTCGTAGAATTAGATGATATTTCATCCTATTTTTATACTGAGCCGAATTCTTATGATGAAAAAGCCGCTTCCAAAAGATGGAAAAATGAATCTGTAAACGACCTAATGAACACATTATTAACCGAGTTAGATGCATTACCGAAATGGAATGAAACAACAATTGAAGCAGCATTGAGACAGGTTGCCGAACAAAATGAAATATCTGCCGGAAAACTCATTCATCCACTTCGTTTAGCTTTAAGTGGTGTCTCTGCAGGACCTTCATTATTCGCAATGATGGAATTACTCAACAAAGAACCATGCATTCATAGAATTAAAAACGCATTAAATTCTCTCCCTTTAAATAAGAATTAATACAAATGACCGAAGAAAATAGATCAGCAAATTTCATTGAAAATATTATAAACACTGACCTCGCAGAAGGAAAGAACAATAACAGAGTTCATACTCGTTTTCCTCCTGAGCCAAATGGATATCTCCATATCGGTCATGCTAAATCAATCTGTCTGAACTTTGGACTTGCAAACAAATATCCAAATGCAAAATGTAATCTTCGCTTTGACGATACCAACCCAGTAAAAGAGGAAGATGAATATGTTGAATCCATCATTGAAGATGTAAAATGGTTAGGCTTTGACTGGGAAGATCGTTTATTCTTTGCATCGGATTATTTTCAGCAGATGTATGACTACGCTGTTAATTTAATTAAAAAAGAAAAGGCATATGTTTGCGATCTAACAAATGAGGAAGTACGAAAATTTAGAGGGACATTAAAAGAACCCGGTATGGAAAGTCCTTATCGTAACCGAAGTGCTGAAGAAAATCTGGATCTGTTTAAGAAAATGAAGGACGGTGTATTTGAAAACGGATCAAAGACATTACGAGCCAAAATAGATATGTCTTCACCGAATTTAAACATGAGAGATCCTGTCATATATCGTGTGCTGAAAGCTTCTCATCACAGAACGGGTGATGATTGGTGCATTTATCCTATGTACGACTGGGCACATGGATTAGAAGATTCCATTGAAGGAATTACTCATTCGATTTGTACGCTAGAATTTGAGGATCACCGTCCACTTTATGACTGGTTTTTGAAACAATTAGGAGTTTATCATCCTCAGCAAATTGAATTTGCACGCTTGAACCTCAATTATACGGTCATGAGTAAACGAAAACTTCTTAAGTTGGTTGAAGAAAAATATGTCTCCGGTTGGAGTGACCCAAGGATGCCAACGATATCCGGTTTAAGAAGACGTGGATACACTCCCGCATCGATTAGAAATTTTGCAGAGAAGATTGGTGTTGCCAAACGAGACAATGTGGTTGATATGGCCATGTTAGAGCACAGTGTAAGGGAAGACTTAAATAAGCACGCTCCTCGCGTGATGGCAATTTTAAAACCAATTAAAGTCGTAATTGAAAATTATCCGGAAGATCAAGTTGACGAATTAGATGCAATTAATAATCCTGAAGACCCTAATGCAGGAACTCGCATTGTTCCATTTACTCGAGAGCTATATATTGAGCAATCAGATTTTATGGAAGACCCTCCAAAAAAATTCTTCCGTTTAAGTCCCGGAAAGGAAGTAAGACTGCGGTATGCATATTTTATTAAATGTGAAAAAGTGATGAAAGACTCAAATGGAGTTATTACCGAACTTCGTTGCACATACGATCCTGAAACAAAAGGTGGTTCTGCTCCTGATGGTCGAAAAGTAAAAGGAACATTACACTGGGTGTCAGCCAAATATGCGATTGACGCGGATGTTCGATTATATGATCGATTATTCAATACACATAATCCGGGAATAACTCATGATTTTCTCGAAGATATTAACCCCGATTCCTTGACGGTTCTTAAAGGGTGCAAACTTGAACGATCTTTGAAAAATGCTAATATAGAAATAACGTATCAATTTGAGAGACAAGGATATTTCACCCCTGACTCAGAGGATTATACTCCAGACTATCCTGTATTTAATCGAACCGTCTCGTTGAGGGATTCATGGGCAAAAATAGAAAAAACACAAAAAACAAAATAGTTTATGCATTTCTGAGCCTACAGAAATCGCATACTTAGTCGTAAAATTACGGTGGATTATGAGTAATAAAATTGAGTAGTTTTTCATATATGCAACGGACACAATATCTATTAATCATTCTTGTTTTATTTGGTGCATTTGCAGGTATCGATCAGGTGAATGCAAAACCAAATACTTATTTATACATTCTCAATTTTGAAAATATTCAAAATGATCAACCTACCGATTGGCTTCGTTCCGGGTTCGCAGATAAAATTCGTGAGGATATGACCCATCAAAAATACCTTCATTTAAAAAATGCAGATGATCTTGAGAAAATAATGGAAGATCGTTCAGAAATGCTGAAACAACCACGAGGGTCCAATAATTTGCTGATCCTTGGGAAATATGACAGAGCATTAGATAAAATAATTGTAACAATTCAATTGATCGATATTTCCACTTGGGAGGAAAAAGGAACAAACACTGTTACTGGGTCATATTCGGAGTTATCAGCATTAATGAAAGAATTGGATGTGACGATCCGAGGATTGCTGAAACCATTTATTCCGGAAGATAAACCATTAAACAGACCTTATCCTGATCTTAGGATCGAAACAAAAACACAACCTATTCCACCTGTATTATCTCGAAGTGCAGACGTTACAAGAAGCATTGATTCAGCCATCGAAGATTTAGAACACTCTATGGATATAGCCATCGGTGCAAAAGAAGAGTTCTCAGAGCATGAAATGGATGTGACAGGTGAGTGGTCTATGGATCTGAATGTAGATAATGAGGAAGTAAATAATCCTGAGAATGAACATAATACAGATATGCTTGTGAATGTAATCGAAACATTGATAAAGAATCCATATCATGTGAAAATGTTCCCTCCACGGTTTGAATACGATACGGAAAATGATAGTACAATGAAGGTAATCTTTAACGTTGAATATTCGTTGAAAGAAAATATTATTAAGGATATGCTGTATTCGATGCCCTATACCGGTTTAACTCAAGATGGGTCATTAACAATATTTGTATTTAATAAAGAGAAATTTAATTTTCCTCAGGATATTGTTGATAAGTTAAAATACGGTACATACAGAAAAACACCCGTTATCCGTTTTATCAATAAAAATGAAGAGCCGATTATCGTGATTGCAGACACCCCGGATTACACACTTTATCCATTTAAAACAAGAAATGCAAAATATCTTCCTGTTCATCATTTTTCACCCTTAGTTGATATTACAGTGGGAGGGTGGGAAATTAACATTGCGATGGAAACTGTCGCCATAAATGTAGATTACACATTTGAACTTCCAGTAGAAGATGTCAATCAATTGGAAAGAGTAAACATTAAATTTATTTCTTCCACTGAACTTCAAAATTATTTAGGACAATTTTAAATAAAGGATAAAAATATGCTGAGAAAGATTCTATTAATTACACTCGTGTTATCATTTTGTTTTTCTGAAGAAAATACTGAAAGAAAAGAAACTGACTTCCCAAAAGTTAAAATTCAAAATCTTAAGGGTCGGAGTGTTTTTGTTCATGATGTATTAGATAATAAACTGACATTAGTCAATTTTTGGGCAACATGGTGTGTTCCTTGTTTAAAGGAAATGAAATATCTTAACCAGTTTCATACTACATATTCAGAACAAGGTTTCCAAGTGATTGGTATATCAATAGATGACACGAGAAGTTCCCGTCGAGTTCCATCCGTCCTAAAATCAAAAAAAGTTGATTATCCGGTGCTTCTGGATACTGAACAATTATTATTTAACCGTTTTCAAAGTTCTGCTATGCCGTTTTCTGTATTAGTATCTGCAGATGGTAAAATCTTATGGGAACATACAGGATATATCCCTGGAGATGAAAAGAAAATGGAAGAAGTTATACTTTCTTATTTAACCGATACGAATCAAGAAACACCTGCAGAAGAAAACGATGAAACGAAAGACACTCAAGTTAACTAGTATATTATTCACACTTTTATTATCTATATTATATTCTGAATCTGTCGACTGGGATTTTGGAATAACCTCTCGCTACGGGAATGGACAACAATCTGAAGATGATTACATCTACAGCGAACAATATCTAAATTTTAACGCTAGTTTGCAGAAATGGAATTTATCCTCAGAAATTCAATATACAAACCCTCCTGAATTTGGATTTGCACAAACCGGATTTCGTAATTTAACTCTTACCTATTCAGGAGATAATATTTCAGCAGATTTTGGACATATTAAAGGAGTGATTGGGAATGGTCTCTCTTTAAATTTGTTTGATATAAAAGAAATTGATTTTGATAATCGTCCGATAGGGATGAAAATACGTGGGAATCTGTCAGATCAAGTAGAAATATTAGCAATTGCCGGACGGAATGAATCCTTTCGTTTCTACTCACCCAATTCAGATATTCGTGAACCAGATGGAAAATCTTCATTCGACGTGGGAGGGACTCAATTGAATGTTTTATCTACAGATGGTTCATGGACACTCTCTCCCTATGTAGTCTATTCTCGTTTATACTCAGAAGTAAAGGAATATCATCTAAATTCCACAACATTTGCCCCAAATGAAGTTATATTAGATCAACACGCTTCTATGATTAATCCTGGTGTAACATTTTCTTATTTTGGTATGTCGTTTGATGTTATGATAGAAATGAGTGAAATGGTAAAAAGATTTGATGTTCCAATTGTTGAACAAGAAATATCACAAGGGTCTATTGAACTTATGAAGTCTCTTGATTCTCAGCATGGCAATGCGTACTATTTACAATTGAATTGGTACCCGGAATGGTTTACTGTCTTAGCAGAATATCGAAGATACCAATGGGGGATAGAACCTTTACAAAATCGATCAAATTTGTACCGACAGGCTTTAAACGCTTATCCGTTTCAAATGGGTCCGATTGGAATGAAACAACATGACATTAGTCTATTAGCCAACCGAACACATCCGGTTAATTACGGTGATGAAGTTGGGATTAATTTAGACCTGAAGTATTCAACAGGAAATTGGATTGGTACTCTTAATTATGTTGCACTAAGCCAAACATCGGTCTGGAATGAAAATATAAGTGAAAATCTATTGATTCCAAAAACTGCTCCAAAATATCTACCTTTTACTGAATACTATTTTGAATTAGAATACAACGGGTATCCATTAACTAATCGATTTATTGCCGCAATGACTCAATATACCGAATCAATTTCTGATGAACGTGGGGAAAATTTTAATCATATTACCATTACACCGATGTATATGTCATATCGTTTTGGAGCTGTAGTGCTTAACAATGTTTTATCATGGCAGAATTCCAATCAGGTCATATTAACTCCATCCGGAGATTTAATTGAAGAGCATGATCCATTTCAATCACTGCAATGGATAGGTTCGATTGACTTAAAAGGTAAGTGGTCATTTTCTGTTATTTATGATAGGAGTGATGAATCGGGTGAAACAGAATCATGGCTTAGTGGTGAGATTACTTATAAACATTCTTCTAAATTACGTTTACGTGGTTCGTATGGTGCTGAAAAAGGAGGTATCCGTTGTACGGGTGGCGTATGTAGATATATAAGTCCTTTTGAAGGTGGGAGATTATTTCTGGAGTACAGACTATAATGAGAGAACAAAGAACATATCAAAATTTTGTAAAGAAAATATTAATTACACTCGGAGTAAGTATTTTATTGTTTCAAGGATGTGAGTTTATTAATGATCCTTTTAATCCACCCGAGGATGAATATTCTACAGAATATTTTATTCAAGAAGGTGATAGTTTAGTTGTTTCGTTAGAAGACATTGTTGATCTACAAAGTGCCGAACAACTATCAATTGAATCAATAGATTCAAATATCAACAATAATATAATTGAAGTCACACATGTTGAAAACGAATATTTTATTATTCAGGCATTAAACGTTGGTGAAACAACTATACAATTAAGTTGTTCTTCTAATGTAAAAGCATATAAACTTTATATTAAGATAATAATCTATGAAAGAATAATTATAGATTCAGTATATATTGAAGCCCCATTATTACATTTAAATATGGGAGAACCTTATAAATATTCTCTAACTGAGTTATTTGATACTACAGATAATGTATGTCCTGATTCATTTGAAGTCTCCTATTTTAATGAAGACAGTGTTGAAAATTCAATATTTGAATATTTTACTTATGATACTTTACTAATAACCAGTATATATCCTAGTGAAGAAGCAGTATTAATTACTGGGTATTTTGGTGAAGATTTAATCATAAACGTTTTGTTAAATATTTTTTCTGAAATTAGACATGTTGTTTTAGCTGAATTGTTTACAAGTACTACTTGCACAAATTGTCCGGAAGCGAATGAAATTGTTTCTGAGTATCTAGATACTTACTCATCGTCTATGGCAGTTATTCGTTATCATCTTGGTACTCCAGCTCCCGGAGATCCGATGTATGCATACAACCCTGAAGAGAGTGATTCCAGGATGTATTCCTATATTCCTTTTCCTATTGCACCTTTCTTAACAATTGATGGTAGTAGTCCTTTTGTGGGAGTTGGTCCAATAGAAAACGCTACAGCAACACTTATAGAAAGAATAGAAACATCAGCAGAAGTGTATATTGGGCATGATGTAATTGAAACCTCAGATTCTCTTGGTGTCTCTGTGCATATCTATGGAAATATCGATCTCACTCAGTATACTTTGTGCGCGGTGCTGACCGAGAACGAAGTCGAATATGAAGGATCGAATGGCGAGACTCATCACTATCAGGTTATGAGAGATATTGATCAGTATTCTATAGGGGAATCTATAGTTAATATCGAGATGTCTTTAGTAAAGCCTGATTGGTATAGTGAAGATGAATTCTCTGTAGTCACTTTTATTCAAAATACAAATAGTAATGAGATTATTCAGGCAAACGTCAATCATAAACCGTTACCATAATGATCCCATGTTATAAATAAAAATTCATGTTAAGTAAAAAATATTTCATACTTTGAAGTTAATAACTAGACACTTAACTTTAGTTATCATTCTAAGCACTTTACTTTAATTAAAAAAGGAGATTAAACATGAAAATGCTGCGATTATTATTGGTTATTAATATATTATTTTCATTTGCAGTAGCCACACAACGAATGGTTGTAGGAGAAGTATTCACAGAGACATGGTGAACGTACTGTCCGGATGCCCGTGCTGGCTTATCCCAACTTAATGATAATTATGACATTGTTCCCCTAATATGGGAAGGCGATGGTCATAATAGCCCCAATTACGATAATCGAAATTCATGGTATGGTGTTGCTGCACTTCCAACAGCTGTATTTGGAGGATACATTCCTGATGTTGGAGGAGGAAATGCATACCCAAGATATGTAGGACATTATGAAGATATTATAGCCGTTGAAAGTCCATTATCTATCATGACGACTGTTGAAGTATCTTTTGGAAATGTCCTCATTACTGCTGATGTAGAAGTAACTGATGCAATAACTACAAATGATAATTTTATTCAATATATATTAACGTATGAATATTCTGCTTCATACTTTGCAACTGTTGCAGCTTACGATGATGAAGTATTTGACTTAACGACTGTTGGTCAAACAAATACTTACACGAAAACTTTCGCTTTTGATCCTAGCTGGGATCTTTCTAAAGTTACGGCGGCTGTAATTGTACAGACAAACGAAGGTGAATCCACCGGTGGACAATATCCAATTACAACTCGAGAAGTATTGCAAGCATCAAAAGCTACTTTTGCTCAAGACGCGGTTTTGTCAGGAATAATAACGGATGCGTTTACTAATAATCCTATTCCAAATGCTACTGTTACAGCAGGTGGATTTGAGACGACTACGACATTTAATGGAACCTATACATTAAATACAATAGCACAAAGCTATGATGTAGAAGTATCGCATCCAAATTATGAAACGTCAGTCGTCAATGTAACAACTGTTTCAAATGAAACAACGACTTTAGATATATCAATGCAGGAATTACTAATCTCACCATTTGAAGTTTATGCTGAGGTGGAAGGAGGAACTGTATCACTTTCATGGCCTTACCCTGAAATACCTACAGCTCTGTTAAATATCGAAATTTATACAGACAATTATCCGGCGGAAACATCTTGGGATTTAGTTGATGACTCAGGCAATGTTGTTTCTTCAATACAGACAGGTGATCTATCAGGTGGAGCCACACTTTTTACCTGGGATATAGAACTGGATCTTGGTATGTATACTTTCACCATTTATGATTCATATGGAGATGGAATATGTTGTACCTATGGTAATGGATATTACAATCTGATCCTTAATGGAACTCAAATTGCAACTGGCGGTGACTTTGGAAATTCTGAAAGTGTAACATTTGAAGCTGTACCTTCTCGTACAAGGGATCTTTTAGGTTATAATGTTTGGGAATTAAGCGTTGAAGAACCTTTGAATGGAGAAGCTATTGTTACTGAACAGGCATATACTGTTGAAGGTTTAGTCAACGGAACGTATTCCTTTGCCGTGTCAGCTGTTTATTCTTCAGGTGAATCTGCGTTATCAGCATCGACAGTTGTAGAAATAACGGGTGCAAGTGTCGCTATTGATTTTACAAATTTGGCTGATTGGAATATGGTAGGATTACCCGCTGGTGTTGCGGATCCATTATACACGAATCTTTATCCTAATTCTGTAGAAAACACTCTTTTCTCATTTAACGGTGGTTATCAAGCCGAAACCGAATTGCAGTTAGGTGTTGGTTATTGGTTACGTTTTACTGAAGAAGGTACAAACACAATCACTGGAGCACCAGTTCAAAGTGTTAATGTATCTCTAATTGAAGGATGGAATATGATAGCCGGACCTTCTGTTAATTGTGATATTACTTCTGTAGATGATCCAAACGGATTGATTATTCAAGGTACGTGCTATGGTTTTAGCAATGGATATGTTAACGTAACAAGTGTTGACCCGGGTTACGGATATTGGCTACGTTCAACCGGAGTTGGGGATATTATGTTGAGTGGCTCAACATCTTCTCGAGTTATTGAAAATGAAGATTGGTTATCTAAGGCGAATACATTATACATCAATAACAAACCGTTATACTTTGGAGTCGAAATACCAGAGAATGAACTCATCCGTTACAGCTTGCCACCAAAACCTCCGGTTGGAGTTTTTGATCTTCGATTTGTAGGAGACTATAAAGTAACAGAGACTTCAAACAACATTGAAGTCAGCGGACTCAATGAGCAATTAATCGTTTCTGCAAATCTTATTGATGTTAGTGAAACATGGGTACTGATCGACCAATATGGTTATGAATATCAACTCTCTGATGGGAGTGAATTTATTCTTGATGGTCTTCAAAGCAAGTTGAGATTAGAGAAACGTTCTGATATTCAACCCGAGAAATTTGTACTTGGACAAAACTATCCAAATCCATTTAACCCTGTTACAATGATAGATTACTCGGTTTCTGAAGAAGGACCTATTCAATTAGGGATTTATGATCTGTTAGGGAAAGAAATTCTTACTTTAGTGAATGAAGTTCACAAACCCGGTAATTATCAGATCACCTTTGATGGTTCAAACTTATCTTCCGGTGTATATTTTTACACATTACAGACAAGTACAACGACCTTAACAAAGAAGTTGATTTTACTTAAATAATAAGTAACAATTCAAAATAATATAAAGAAAAGGCTCTAATTAGAGCCTTTTCTTTTCTTTGAACTTAATTATATACACACTTAATTTATTCTATAAGAAAACATTATTATTTAGAATAATAATGCAAAATAAAATAGTCTACAACCTTAAAAAAGGTTACAAAAGAAGAGATATCTTCTTTTAATAATTAATATGAAAAATACTAGATCAATAATAATTGTATCTGTTCTTTTACAAATTATTTTTGGACAGACACAATTTACCGTTACACCCGAAATGACTTCAGCTCATGTAGCATTAAATCGAACCTTAGTCATTGATTCTCCTATTCATAACATTTCAAGCGAATCGTTAACACTTGTTATGGTTCGAACCCAAAATAATCTACCGGAGGGTTGGTTATCAGCAATGTGTATAGGTGTGTGTTTTCCTGCCGATTTGGATACCCTCATAACAAATGCCGAATATTTTATGAATCCACTGTCACCCGATGAAGAAAGGGAATTTTCATTGGATGTTTTCGCAGATGGTGATGGAGCGGAAAATGGTACAGCTTATATTCAATTATTCTTTTACGATCTAAATATGCCTAGTGATTCTATACGATTTGATTTTGTTATCTCATCGTTGACATCTCCTCCAACAGCTTTCGCAGGGGAAGACCAAACCATTACGGAAGGTGAGACCGTTTACTTAGACGGAAGTTTATCTGAGGATCCTGATGGAGATGAATTAACATTTTACTGGACATCGAACTATGATGTGACTTTTGATGATCCTAATTCAGAAACACCAACATTCACAGCTCCGTGGGTTGATGAAATTACAGAAATAGAATGTACATTAACCATTAGTGACGGAGTATTCACTCTTACTGATAATGTAACTATAACTGTTGAATCAACTGTAGCAAATGAACCAACGGAAGTCGTGCAATCATTTGAGCTGTTTCCGGCGTACCCAAACCCGTTTAATCCTGTTACAACTATTTCTTACTCTTTGAATTTGGTATCAAGTGTTGATATTATTATAACCAACATACAAGGTGAACAAGTCTATCAGTTGAGTAAATATTCTCAACCCCCTGGTCGGCATTCAATCCAGTGGAATGGTAGAAATAACGAAGGTAACCAATTAAGTTCCGGTGTTTATATTTGTAATGTTCGAGTAGGAAATACTACTCAAATACGATCGCTAGTTCTAACAAAATAACCTTATTAAACGTTTTGTGATATCGGTATTTACTGTAAATTTCACGCGCTTTTTAATAGTCTGCAATTAGAATTTGGGGCATCGTCTAACGGCAGGACAGCGGATTCTGGTTCCGCCGGTTGGGGTTCGAATCCCTGTGCCCCAGCTTCTGGCCCGTTCGTCTAGCGGTTAGGACGCCGCCCTCTCAAGGCGGTAACACGGGTTCGATTCCCGTACGGGCTACTAAAAGTCGTTCTTTAAATATTTTTGAATGTTAACAATAGCATTCTTATCATTATGCGCCCGTGGCTTAATTGGATAGAGCACCTGGCTACGGACCAGGGGATTAGGGGTTCGAATCCTCTCGGGCGTACAATTACTTTTAACAAATATAACAGAAAGCCCCGAGGAATCGGGGTTATTTTGTATCATGACCTGTTTTATAATTATTAATGTTATATCATATGTACTCGATAACGTAGTTTACGAATGGTATA
>CAZYDH010000030.1:0-16430 GCA_964645915.1 uncultured bacterium | reverse complement strand
GGGTGAGTTTTTAAAGGTTGAAATCACAGATGCCAATGAGTTTGAATTGTTTGGTAAATTGATGTAACTCCTTATCTTTACTTCTATATAATTTTATAGAATTCACATTTCACAGTTCACTTCAAATTCAGTAATTTTATGTATAGTTTTAAGGAATTAAACATGACCAAGCACATTATTCATGCACCGACAGGAACTCAACTCTCCTGTAAAAATTGGCAAATCGAGGCCGTTTATCGAATGATCCAGAATAACCTCGATCCGGATGTTGCCGAGAATCCGGATGAATTGGTTGTTTATGGAGGAAAAGGAAAAGCTGCGCGAAATTGGGAAAGTTTCGAAGCAATTTTATCAACATTAAAAAATTTAGAACCTGATGAAACGATGTTAGTCCAATCAGGGAAACCCGTTGGTGTATTAAAAACACATACTACCTCACCCAGAGCGTTAATCGCTAATTCTAATCTGGTCCCTAATTGGGCAAGTTGGGAATATTTTAATGAACTGGACAAGCAAGGGTTGATGATGTATGGTCAAATGACTGCCGGATCATGGATCTACATTGGTACTCAAGGAATTTTACAAGGAACCTATGAAACCTTTGCTGCTGCTGCCAAACAACATTACAATAGCGATTTGACCGGTAAATTTGTTCTTACAGCAGGACTTGGTGGTATGGGTGGCGCTCAGCCACTTGCTGTAACAATGAATAACGGTGTCTGTATCGCGATCGAAGTAGATCCTCATCGCATCCAACGGAGATTAGAAACGAAATATGTTGACCTTGCAACAGAATCATTGGATGATGCTCTTACCATCGCAAGAAATGCAGCGATCAACGGAGAACCGCTATCAATAGGATTGCTTGGAAATGCTGCGGATATTGTACCCAAATTAGCTCAAATGGGAATTGTACCGGATATGGTCACAGACCAAACTTCTGCACATGATGAACTAGACGGATATGTCCCCAACGGTATGACCTATCAGGAAGCATTGGAGTTACGGAAATCAAATCCCGATAAATATGTGAGTGAAAGTTTTCGATCTATGGGTGAACACGTAGAAGGAATTCTTAAATTGAAAGAAATGGGCGCGATTGCATTTGACTATGGAAATAATCTGAGGGGTCAAGCCAAAAAAGCCGGAGTGGAAAATGCATTTGATTTCCCTGGATTTGTTCCTGCTTATGTTCGTCCGTTATTCTGTGAAGGAAAAGGTCCATTTAGATGGGTAGCACTTTCAGGAGATCCTGAAGATATCTATAAAACAGATCAAAAAGTATTAGAATTATTCCCCGAGGATAAGGCATTAGTCCGTTGGATTAAAATGGCACAGGAAAAAATTCAATTTCAAGGATTACCATCACGGATTTGTTGGTTAGGGTATGGTGATCGTGCAAAACTTGGCGTCGCGTTAAATCAGATGGTTGCTAATGGTGAGTTAAAAGCACCGATCGTAATTGGTCGCGATCATTTGGATTGTGGCTCGGTCGCATCTCCGTATCGAGAAACAGAAGCGATGAAAGATGGTTCTGATGCAGTCGCTGATTGGCCCTTATTAAATGCTTTAGTCAGCACTGCCAGTGGATCAACATGGGTATCTTTGCATCACGGTGGAGGTGTTGGAATGGGATTAGCTATCCATGCAGGACAGGTGATTGTCGCTGACGGAACACCGGAAATGGAAACTCGCCTTCAGCAAGTATTAACAAATGATCCGGGAATGGGAATCTTACGCCATGCTGATGCAGGATATGAAGATGCTATCGATAATGCTAAAAAATGGGATGTAAATGTTCCGATGATGGAAAAATAATTTTTCAATGATGATAAAACTAACGAACATCGGTCAATTTGTATCCTACACTACTCAATCAGAGCAGGTAGAAACCTTATCCAATATTGAGTTATTAATTGATAAAGATAGAATCGCCAAAATAGCTCCATCCGTTGGTGATGCGGATGAGACCATCGATTGTAAAAATAAGCTAGTCACTCCCGGTTTTGTAGATCCACATACTCACCCCGTATTTTATAATGGGAGAGAAGAAGAGTATTCGATGCGGCTAGCTGGAGCAACATACGAAGAAATCGCCAAAAAAGGTGGAGGAATAAGATCGTGTGTAGATGGAGTGCGAAATAGTTCAGAAGATGAATTAATTGAAAGAGTAAAAAAACGACTTGATCGCTTTTTACGTCTAGGAACTACAACGATTGAAGCAAAAAGCGGGTATGGATTAGATACTGAGTCTGAACTGAAATCCCTTAGTGTTCTTGAAAAAGTTAATCAAGAACATACTGTAGATATTATTCCCACGTTTATGGGCGCTCATGCATTTCCATCGGAATATGCAAGCAATCCTGACAAATATGTTGACCTTCTTTGTGAAGAAATGATCCCAGCTGTGGCTAAGCAAGGTTTTGCTAAATATTGTGATGTATTCTGTGAAAACGGATATTTCACAGTTGAACAATCACGTAATATCTTAGAAACTGCAAAACAATATGGACTTATTCCTCGACTCCATGCTGATGAATTTGAAGATTCCGGTGCGGCAGAACTAGCCGGAGAAGTCGGAGCTGTTTCGGCTGATCATTTAATGGCAGTGAGTAAAAAGGGAATCAAAGCTCTGAGAAATGGAAATGTTACAGCCACACTACTTCCTGGAACAACTTTCTTTTTAGGAAAGAAATCTTATGCTCCCGCAAAAAAAATAGCAGAAGCTGGTGTTCCGATTGCTTTAGCCACTGACTTTAATCCGGGAAGTTGTCATATTCAATCTATGCCATTTATCATTTCTTTAGCGTGTTTATATATGGGAATGACCGTTGAACAAGCGTTTACTGCTGCAACTTGGCAATCTGCAGTTACATTGGGTATTGAAAATGAAGTAGGCAGCTTGGAAGTTGGGAAAAAAGCTGATTTGGTTATCTGGGATTTAGATCGATTAATTGAAATCCCTTATTACAATTCAGATGTTCCGATTCAGTCCGTAATCAAATCAGGGAAGGCTTATCACAATAATTAATTGAATTATATTAAACTCATAGTGTAACTTGTTTTATAAATACTATTTTCTAAATAACATTCTGTCATCCAATATGGTAAAAAAAATTATTTTATTCTTCTTACTTGTACTTGGAAGTGTTTCATCCCAATCAATCAGCGGCTTTGTGCGTGAAGAAGCTACAGGTGAACCTCTTTTTTACGTAAACGTATTCTTAAAAGAAACTTCTCTCGGTAGTGCTACAAATCAAGACGGTTACTATGTGATAACAAAAGTACCACCTGGAACTTACAAGATTGCCGCATCAATTATAGGATATAAATTGGATGTTAAACAAATCACAATCGAATCTGATATGGATTTACGATTAGACTTTCGGTTGAAAATAGAAGCACTCGAAGGTGAAACAATCAATGTAACTGCTGTTAGGGAAAAATTTAGACAAATGGTTGAACCCAGTAAAATTACGTTGGATGTTCGTGAAATTAATGTCGCGCCTGCATTTATCGAAGCAGATGTATTCCGGACGATTCAAATGCTTCCCGGTGTACAAACTCTTAATGATTTTTCAAGTGCTTTATATATTAGGGGAAGTACTCCAGATCAAAACCTTATCATGCTAGATGGGATTACGGTATACAATCCTTATCATATTGGTGGTGTATTTTCAACATTTAATACTGATGCAATAAAAGAAGCGGATTTTCATGCCGGAGGATTTCCTGCAAGATACGGTGGTAGAATGGGCGCAATTCTGAATATTATCAATCGAGAAGGAAACACAGAAGAATTTACCGGAAAAGCAAATATATCATTAATCTCCAGTAAAGGGATGATCGAAGGACCCTTGCCAAAATGGAAAAATGTCAAAGGATCATGGATGCTTGCAGGACGAAGAACCTATTTTGATAAAATTGCTGATGTATTCTGGTTTTTCGCAAAACCCGCTGTTGCAAGAAGTGATCCATTTGTTAATGAAGAGGATCTTCCTGATCATATATTTCCTTATTATTTTTATGATGTTGAAGGAAAAGTGAATCTTGATATTGGGGATGATCATCGTTTAACTCTCAGTTCATTCTATGGAGATGATATTTTATATTTTGAAGAAAAAAATAGATATGATTGGGAGGAGGATAATTATATTGAAGATATAAGTCATACCGGTGTTTTTGATTGGCGTTGGGGAAATCGAACAAATAGTCTAACATGGAGATGGATAATAAATCCTAATTTAATCGCAAAAACATTTATTGCCGATAGCCGGTTTCGGTTTTGGGTAGATTTTAGCGAAAGAAGTAAGGGTACATCTACTACCGATGTAGATACTCTTCGATGGGATAATCAATATAACTTGGATATTTTTGATATCGTACATGATAGAACTGTAGAAACAGAGTTGGTGTGGATTCCTAATGAAAAACACACTATTACAGGTGGAGTCCAACATAAATATGTTAATTTTGATTTGGGACTTCAATTTGGATATACCAACCTAGATACTTCTATCACAAATATACCGTTAGATATTACCGATAATACCATCGAAAGTTCAGTTTACATTCAAGATCGATGGAAATTTAACGAACGTTTTTCCATGCAACTTGGCTTAAGAACTACTCAATATAGTATTCATGATACATTGTACTTTGATCCACGAGTGGGATTTAAGTATATGTTCAATGAAAATTTATCACTGAAATTAAACTGGGGACGTTACCATCAATTTTTAACCATTGCCAATCCACAGGATGAGAATTTTCGTTTTATCGATATTTGGTTAGGTATTCCTGAGGATCGTCCCGCTAGTAGGGCGGATCATACAATTCTTGGTTTAGAATACCTTAACCCAAAGGATATTTTATTCAGAGTGGAAGCCTATTATAAAGAATTTGATAATTTAATCACATTGCGTCAAGCTTCAATATTTTATGAAGAAGAAGGAGATTTGGTTTTTGATCCGTTTAATGATTTTTGGGATACACAATCGTATGCATGGGGGTTGGAATTTCTTGTTAAGAAAACAACGGGGAAAGTTCAAGGATGGGTTGGATACACATATGCTCACACAAATCGTAAAACAGACCTACACGGTTGGTATGTTCCAAAATATGATCGAACACATACATTGAATATGGTTGCAGACTGGCAATGGACTGACATAACACATGTTAGTATGGCTATTTCATCTTCAAGTGGAAATCCATTCACACCCATTAAAGGAAAATATAAACAATATCAACATGACAACTATCATGGTTTGGATTGGTGGAGTTGGGACAAATATATCGTAGGAGAAAAAAATAGTGATCGTTATCCGACTTATTTTCGCTGGGATATTAGTTTTATTCGAAGAAAACCAACTAAATATGGACATCGGGAATGGTATTTTCAAATCATCAATGCAACCAATCATATGAACCCACTTTTGTATATATATGATGAAAAATATAATGAAAGAACAGACCAAACTGAAGGAGTCCGGAGAATGGCGATACCCATGTTCCCGTTTATTCCAACTTTTGGAGTTAGATATGAATTTTAAGTATAATAGAGATAATATGAATATAAGATGGAAATATGTTAACAATCGAAATATAGGAAGAAGTAAGATATTTTTGCCTATTTTACTTCTGTTTAACATGGTTTTATTATCCTCATCTTGTGGTCACTGGGGATGGGAAGATGTTGAATCGGATTATGAATCGGAATTAAGTGTAATTGGTTTCATATCATTAGATGAAACACTTCCTAGTCAGATTATCGTGGAAAGAACACTCAGATTAGATGAACCGACTTATGAATTGATTCCAGGAACCGACACAGTATGGTATGGAAATGGACCGAACGATTTTTATCTGTGTTGTACACATCAAAGATCTTTATATGGAATTGGTGATGCCGAAGTTATTGTTTCTGATGGTATTTCTGATTACAGTTTTTATCCTCGTACTGATATAGAAGAAGGAGATTATATAAGTCGAGGTCGTTTTAACTGGTATTATGACACAACAGGTACTTTTCAACCATTACCTGAAACCACTTATTATTTAACAGTAACTGCTTTGGATAGTATGATTCTTACTGGTGAAGTAACTACACCATCGCAGATTCATATCGTTGATGACTATGAGCATACACCTGATACACTGAATGCTGGAGTTTCTTTTGAAGTTACTTGGCAAAATTATGACGGTCCAGGGAGTGCTATTGTCTCTCCGTTGAATCCATCTTATTATTGCGGAGTATGGATGATGGGAGAGTTTCAAGAAGGCAGTAATAGTTGGGTGTCACCACATGAACAATGCGATGGTGGAGGTGGTGAATTTTGGGATCCTGATACAGTTCAGATTGAAATTATAGGAATGGAAAATAATTATTACGATTACTTTATAAAGCATAGCGGTGAAGATGATTTTATCGATTTTATAATGGGGGGAGGGAATACCGGTGCATCCTTCGGTGTAGAAGGTGGAATAGGAGTGTTTGGAGCAATTACCGTAGATCGGATCTATAGAGTAATGAAACCGTAAAAATATTTAATATTAATTAGTGAATTATAATTCTATCCGGGTTGTCTTTTAATAAGAAATATTATACTACCCATTAGCCCTACTAAAACTCCCGGCGGAAATAAGAATAAAGCTAATAGAAAAAATACTACGTGTAATATTTCTAATAATGGAGTGATAATAAAAATATCACCTGCTGCCTTTTGAATTCCATAGAACACATTGTGTAAAACCGCAAAAGCTAGAAATCCTATCAGAGAACTTATCAGAAGCAGTAGATAAGGTTTAGCGTTTCGCCAGTGATGAGTGAATGTGAGTACAAATACGATCATACCGGAATAACATACAATAATACCGGGTAGATTGTCTGATATTCCGATGATCAATGATAGTATCAGAAGAATTACACTGATAGCAAGTAAGCGAATCGTATTTGTACGATAAGGTTCTTTGAACGGAAGAGTTAAATGGTTCATAATGAAATTCTTCTCTCTTATGTATTTGACTGTTCTACTCTGGTTGTTAATTCACGGTATAAATAAGCTGATAGTCCAATAGTGGCGGGGACCAGTACACAAATAAAGAATAGAAGAATGAGAAAAAATGAACTCTCCCATGATAACCAACTTAATATAAGAATAGATAAAAAATAGAGTATGACTAGACTCATCTTTGCCAAAAATATGTTGAACTTTACACCGTACGTCATTTGATTTGAGAATTTTATGGCTTGAAGAGGTGCTAATTCTTTATCAACTAAAAGAAAGATAGACATACTCCAAGCAATACCGATTACAATACCTGGAATGATGATAAAAAACATCCCGGAAGTGATTCCAGTAACCAGAAAAGAAATTAGAAGGAAAAATTCGCCCATGTTTTTACGGTATTTTTCTTGAAAAATATCAGTCGGATTGAATGGCTCATTTTTGCTGATTGTCACAATAAGTCCGATCATTGCAATGGTCGTTCCAACATTTAAATATGGGATCCAGATCGTGAGGATCCAGAGAAGACTTGCACCAAGGATTGTACCAATATTATCAAATCCGATTTTAAAAGAGCCTCGTAAGATTTTGGTAACGGAGAGTGGCGAATATATCTTTTCTTTAGCAGGCGATGTATTATCTTCTATAGATTGAGTATTTTTCGGTTCGAGGATAATCGATTCATTGCATTTCCAGCATATTCCTTTATTTACGTCTTTATTCTTTTGTAACGCACCACACTTATCGCAACGTATTTCAGCCATTATTGTTTTCCCTTTTGAATTACTTTTATAGAGTTGTTAAGATATTCCTCAGAATATAATCTTTATCTCTATTATTACGCATCACCGGATTTTGTAATCACCTTGGCTATGCTCATGAAAAGAAATCCAACACCTAGTCCGATAAGAAATCCGGAAACAATTTCATGATAGATAAAACCAATTCCCAATCCGATGAATAATCCGGATGGAATAAACAATCCTGTTGGATCTTCTTTTACTTTCTTCATTAAATTTTCAGCTCCCATTATTTCAGTAAAATCATTTTCTTTGTAAAGAAATATTCTCCGGCTTTTATCGAATATAAATATATCCCGGAGCTTAATGGGAGTCCATTGTCTGATCTTGCATTCCAAAGGATAGATTTATATCCTGCAGATTGTTGTCCGTGTATCAGATGTGTGACTGGCTTACCATTTATATCGTAGATCAAAATATCTACAAATGTGTCGATAGGTAGATTATAATGAATAATTGTAAATGGGTTAAAAGGGTTAGGATAATTATCATATAGTTTGAAGGATGTCGGCATTATCTCAAAATCCGGTGTTGAGATCGTGGTGCAAACCTCTTGACATTCTTCAATCGTACTAAAAAACGCCTCGCTGTAATCAACGCCCTCGACGATTGAGCTGCATCCGGAAACATACTGACATTGATCATTAACCCATCCAATTCCTAAAACCATTTCACAATCTCCAAAATCTATATCGGTAAGATCGATACATTCATCAGGTGTATTGCAAAAAACTAATTCCCCGTTAACATAATAATCTGCCCAGCATCCATCACAAAAATTAGAAACACACTCTGCAAGTGGATAATCACTGCATGAACTCACTTCGCATGGATCAACAAAACAATCTACCAGAGATTCACACTCACTAGAAATCGAGATAGAAGTAACATTGACAGCAGGGCATTCAACACAAAAAACAGAGTCTCCTTCCATTTCGATAAATCGGTTACTATAGTTATTTAACATATCCAAATCATCAAGATATGTTACCCAAGTAAGAAATTCTCCGGACTCATCTTCGAGATAATAAACAGAGCATAAATCCATACATGCAGAATCTTCAGCAAATCGTAAATAACCGGTTAGTGCATAGATAGGTGTACAGATAAAAAGAACGGAAAATATAAATTTGTATATTTTCTTCATAGATGAATGTACTCATCACCATCATAAATTCCTAATTTATTCCTAATTTATCGAAAGTGTTCTTTTGGTTAACCAATTAATTGTGTACCTTGTAATCATAATTAAATAAAAGAGAAGTAATTTGTGAAAAAATTTAAAGCGATTATTATTGGGGGAACCGGAGCTACAGGACAGCACGTTATTCATCAACTTTTGAATAATGAAAATTGTACATCAGTCACGTCAATAGGAAGAACTGCAGTATTAAATGGAATAACACATAAAAAATTGAAAGATGTCGTTATTGAATCACTCTTTGACTTAACTCCAACAGAAAAATATTGGCAGGGACATGATGTGTATTTTAATTGTATTGGAACAACAAGACACCTTGCAGGAGGAGCAAAGCCATTTATCAACATTGAATATGGGATCTCACGAGAAGCAGCACGAATGGCGGAAAAAGCAAAAATACCCTATGCATCTCTTATATCAGCCAAGGGAGCAGATCATAAGATATGGGCGTTAAATTGGATCCATCCGCTTTTATATATGAAGACGATGGGTCTAAAGGAACAAACAGTAATATCTGAATATCAGTTTAAATCGGTTTCAGTTTTTAAACCCGGAATGCTGATTCGTTTACAAGGAGAAAAGACTTTTGTTAACAAATATCTGGAATCTAAAGGGTTTGGGCTATGAGTGGATATGTTAGCGTCAGCGATGGTCATTGATGTTGAAAACATCATCAATAACCCAAATTCAAGGAAATCACAATGTATGTATATTGGCAATGAATCAATAAAACGATTAATTGAATCATGAAAACCATTTTACTCAAGTAACAAATCTCCTATGGGAACATATTACCGAATATCATTACTATTATTCTATGAAAATACTTAGACAAATACTTTTTACTATCTTACTATGTTCATTCGCTCATATGCAATCTGTAGTGACCAAATCTCATAACATGATTGAGGCTATGGATGTCATTATTGATTCTCAACCGAACGTAGCACTAAAAATGGGATTTAAAATACTAGAAGACTATTCAAGTGAGTCTCCAGACAGCACTATTGCAAAAACTCATTTGTTGATAGCGAGTGTTCTTAATAAGCAGGGATTACCTGCTCAATCGATGGAATATTATATAAAAGGATTGGATTATTATATCAGTTCCGGACGGATATTAGAAACGGGTTGGTTTTATAACGATCTTGGCAACATCTATTTTAGTCAACGTATGTTTGAGCAAGCCAAAGAGAAATATAAAACTGCTCGCGAAATATTTATTGAAACCGAAGTGTTATATGCTGAAGCAACCACGGTGAATAATCTTGCCCTCATTGAGAAAGAACAAGGTAATTACGGAGAAGCATTGATCCTATTCAATGAGGCGTTAGGACTGAGAACTAAGTACGGTAAAGAACCGTACGTTTTAGCACATTCATATAAATATTTAGGTGATTTATCCCTTGAAATCGGTGATACAAAAAGTGCTATGAACTATTATGAAAAAATAATAGATATCGGAGTGACTGAGGGAAAAGGGAATATCGAAGGTTTGTCCCTACAATCTATTGGAGAAATATATTTCAAGAAAAATGATATTCACAAAGCGGAAGAATATTTCCAACTCGCTGAAAAGAGTTTTATCAGTGAATACCATCCTAAATACTTAGTCCAATTGTATATCCGACTTGCTGAAATATATTCAAATAATGAACAAATAGATCTTTCGGAATTGTATCTTCAAAAAGCGCTTCCTGTTGCTGAACAACATGGTCTAATTGATTATAATATTTTCATTCTTCATCGACTTATAGAGTTAACTGAAAGAACAGAAGATTTATCACAGACACTTCGATATTATCATCATCTTGACAGTCTAAGACACAAACAATATGAAGCAGAACTTCAACAATCGTTTAATCGTGCCGAGACCCAATTAGAACTATCTGACAATAAACAAAAACTGGCAGAAAAAGAGATAAGGTTAAAAACAGCACAGAGTCATATGGCTCTTTCAGCTATTATAGGATTTCTGCTTATTTTACTTCTTTGGATGTTAAGCCGGCGATATATTCAAAATCTAAGGTTAGCAAAGGGTCGTGAAGAGATAGTATCCCAAAAGTTAAATATTGAAATGTTAAAAGCAGATCAAAGACAAAAAGAAATTGAGATCAAAAAAAATGAGTTACTCAACAAGGCAACACTTATTCAGCAAAAAAATAGTTTATTAAATAGTTTTCTTAAAGAATTACAGAATAAAGTAAAATTATTAACGGTCAAAGACAGAAAACAATTTATACCACTCATCTCATATCTAGAGGGAATACAAAACACAGATGACCAGTGGAATGATTTTGAAAAACAGTTTACATCAACTTATCCAAATTTATTAAAAACGATATCTCTGCAATTTCCCGAATTAACAGCTGCCGATTTGAAAATATGTGCGTTTTTAAAAATGAAGATGACAACAAAAGAGATATCCAGTTTAACCGGATTAACTGTCCGAGCGGTTGAAGTCCGTCGAAGTCGATTGCGGAAAAAAATGAATATTCCCAAAGGCGAGAATCTTAATACATTTTTTATGACTTTCGAAACGGATAATTAGATCGTTACGATCTATTATAGTTTGGCAGATCCCAATAGATGAGGGGACGTATTGTTCTACGAATAGCTTAGTTTTTAATCTAATAAACGCACAACATTAGTAATAGGTTATTAGTACTTTTCACATTAAACTTCCGCCTAGTATCGATCATTATTTATAGTAATTAGTAATGGTTTTTAACGACTTAAACAGGAAATAATACGTGAAAAAAATAATTAATTCATTAGCGATAATTTTTATTATTACTACTTCTGCATTTTCTCAGATAGTCCCGGTAGGAAATGGGAGCTACACAACAGTTTTTCCGGGAGTTGATGAAGCCGGAAGAAATAGTTATCCATCCGGAGAGCCACAAGTCAGTGGTCCGGCAGCGAATAGACATGTCCCGACAAATGATTGGTGGTCTTCTGTTATAAAAAATAATCATGTAAGTAATTTATTTAATTATCCCATGTCCTTGAAAACAGTCAATCAAGGGTTAGTTGTTAGCTATATCCCTTGGGGAGTTTATGATGATCAAGAACCGATTATTGTTGGTGTGTCAGGATTAAATGCTGGTCATGCAAGTATTTATGACTTTTCAGATTGGTTGATAACTATGGATTGGTCCAATAATGGTCATTCCTTTAAAACAACGTCCGGTATAGGTATGCCTTTTCTTTATTTTACAAAAGAGACAGATGATGTGGCTAGGGTAACCGTTAATCTTGGTGAGGTTTCAGTAATGGATGAAATAATCATAGTCGCTGATGCGAGAAATGATGCTGACTTTATCATCTACGCTCCTGAAGGAAGTGTATGGGAGCAAAACGGTTCGACGTATACATCAACACTAAATAATCAAAACTATTGGTCTATGGCTATGGTCCCTCAGTCACAATCTAATCTATCTGAAATTGCTTCAGAGTATCAGAAATATGCTTATGTATTCCCACAGAATACATCGGTTAATTGGACCTATGATCAAAATAGTTCATCGTTAGTAACAGAATATTTGATCGATGTAGAAATAAAAGAGGGTCAATTTTCTAACGTATTACAAGGTTTATTGCCCCATCAATGGAATAATTTATCAATTGATTCTCAGTATCCAAATGAATATAGCTACGAGACGGTAAGAGGTGAGATGAAAACATTAGATGGAAACTCTTTCATTACCGAAAATATTTTTAAAGGAATTCTACCTACGCTCCCACCTTTAGCGAATTATAGCCCGGGATTCAATCCTGCTGAATTACAAAATAAAATTTCTCAGATAGAAAATGATGAACTGCAAACATGGACTGATTCCTATAATGATGGTCAACTTATGAATCGTTTAGTTCAGACCGCAAGAATTGCAAATAAAATAGGTGACGTAGAAGCACGAGACACACTGCTTGAAACAATTAAAACTAGATTAGAAGATTGGCTATCTGCCAGTAGTTCTGAAGTCGCTTTTATTTTTTATTATAACAGTACTTGGTCTGCTTTAATTGGTTATCCTGCAGGACACGGACAAGATTCTAATATTAATGATCACCATTTCCATTGGGGATATTTTATCCATGCGGCTTCATTTGTTGAGCAATTTTATCCGGGATGGGCAAATGATTGGGGTGAAATGGTCAATCATTTGGTCAGAGATGCAGCTTCATCCAATAGAGATGACACACACTATCCATTCTTACGGAGTTTTAGCCCTTATGCAGGTCATTGTTGGGCGAATGGCTTTGCAACCTTTCCACAAGGGAATGACCAGGAATCTACTTCAGAGAGTATGCAATTTAACTCTTCATTAATCCATTGGGGGAGTATTACAGGTAATACTGAAATAAGAGATTTGGGAATCTATTTATATACGACTGAACAAACCGCCATTGAAGAATATTGGTTTGATATGTATAATCGAAATTTTGCTCCGTCACATCCATATAGTTTAGTCTCTCGTGTCTGGGGTAATTCCTATGACAATGGAACTTTTTGGACAAACGATATAGCCGCTTCGTATGGTATCGAGATGTATCCAATACACGGGGGATCACTTTATTTGGGGCATAACTTAAACTATGTACAGACTTTGTGGGATGAAATAGCATCGAATACCGGAATTCTTTATAATGAGGTAAATCCAAATCTATGGCATGATGTTATGTGGAAATATTTATCGTTTATTGATCCGCAAACCGCAATAAGCCTTTATGATTCAAATCCTGACAGGATTCTTAAATTTGGTATTTCTGACGCTCAAACATATTACTGGTTACATAGTATGAATGCAATAGGAAGTGTTAGATCAAACGTCTCTGCTGATCATCCAATTGCAGCAAGCTTTGATAATAACGGTGAAGTAACCTATGTAGCTCATAACTATTCAGATTTTCCGATAACGGTCACCTTTTCAGATGGTTTTCAGCTTGAAGTACCTGCTGAAGAAATGGCTACAAATAGAGGATCAGATATAACCGGAACTATCACTTCTGAATTTAATCAAGCCTATATTAATGGAAATGCTAATTTATTGGTTCAAACAGAAAGTATGAATGTGAGTCGGGTTGAGTATTATGATGGTTCGGAATTATTGGGAGAGACAGTTACTTATCCGTATGAGTTTATGGCAACAAATCTTTCGTTGGGTATGCATAATATGTATGCAAAAATATATTCCGGTTCAGAGTTTGGGGTGACAAACATTTTCAGTATCCAAGTTGGGGAGCAACAACCCTATATGAATACCCCATTTCAAATACCGGGGATGATTGAATCGGGAAAATATGATTCTTATGAAGGTGGAGTTGGACAAAATATTTCTTATTTTGACAATTCACCCTATAATGAAGGAGGGTACAGGCCCGATGAATATGTGGATGTTGAATATTTCAGTGATGTAGAAGGTCCAACGCTTGGATGGATAGAAGCAGGTGAGTGGGTTGAGTACAGTGTGATTGTCGAGACTCCCGGTTATTATGATCTTAGTTTTCGCTGTGCATCCGATATCCCGAGTGGTGGTGGACCGTTCTATTTTGAAATTGATGGGAATAGAATAAGTAATGATATTTTTGTTGGAAATACAGGTGATTGGTATAATTGGGTTAATCAAAATGTTGAAGATATTGAATTTAACACCGGTGAACATATTATCAGAGTTGTATTTGTCAATGGAGGATTTAACTTAGGCAAAATGACTTTTTCATTTGATAGAGATCTTGACTATTATCCTCCTGTTGCTAATGCGGGTGATGATGTGTTGGTCGTTACACCTGAGACTACTGCGACTTTGAGTGGATATCTTAGTCACGATGAGGATACCGGTACACTAAATTATTTTTGGCAGCAGATCTATGGTCCATCTGTGGTTACTTTTTCAGATCAATACATTGATAATCCGGAGATATTTGAACTGGTTGAAGGGACATATAAGTTTAAATTAACCGTAGATGATGGAGATCATTCTTCAAGCGATTACGTGTATGTTTTTGTGTCTTCTTCTTCAGAGTTTCCACCTAATATTTCGTTAAACACGTCAGAAATAGATGACACGTATTATTTTGGAAGTCCGATACTATTAACAGCTTCTGCTTATGATATTGATGGAGAAATAGTATTAGTTGAGTTTTTTGATAATCAATCAATAATTGGTGAAGATAGTTCATCTCCCTACAGTTATCAGTGGGACGATGCGACAGTTGGAGTTCATGAAATTACTGCCCGTGCAACGGATGATGATGGATTAACGTCCATCTCTGAAGTTTATTTAATTGAAGTACAAGAGGCAGTCGATTGTACAGGCGGTCCGGAAAATGGCGATTATACATATGAATTTACGGATGACTTAAATAATCCTACCTTAACCTTTATTCCAAGCGCTGATCATGTTGGAAACCCTACTTGTATTTTATATTATACGACGAGTGGTATTCCTCCGGGTTATTATGTGACACCGAATGTTCCTTTCCAAATTAATGCGAGTGAAGGGGAAGTAATTCAATTTTATTACACATATTCGTATAATGGTTTAGAAAGAACTACTGCGGATAATCCTCATTCTTACGAGATAGGAAGCTGTAATGATGAACAATTATCAAATGAAGTAGACCTTCTTCCTGAGACATTTGCATTACTTCCTGCTTATCCAAATCCATTTAATCCAAGTACAACGATTCAATATCATTTAATAGAAGAAGGTCAAGTGACTTTAGTTGTATATGATATCATGGGACGAGAGGTAACGACTTTAATCAACGAGAACAAACTTGCAGGTAAACATATGATTACTTGGAATGCAGATAATATTTCAAGTGGTGTTTACTATTGTAAACTAATCCAGAACAATCAAGTCTCTACACAGAAGTTGATCTTACTCAAGTAATCTAAACTCACATTGAATAAACATTATTAGATTATAATGCAGACCATTATATACTACTCGAGGAATAGAGAGAAATTCTATGCTTTCTCGACGGCAGAAATATAGACAAATATATAATTTGGGTTCGTTTTCATAAAGAGAAAGAGAAAAACCATGAAGAGAGTATTACTATTTAGTTTGATATTGTTACTTGTAACTGATGATAATCTAATGGCTCAAACAACCGCAACACCACCGAACGGAAGTGGTACAAGTGGGGCACCTTATTTGATTTCAAATTTAGCTGAACTCAGTTATGTATGTCAAAATTTAGGGGTAACAGATTATTGGGCTTCAGGTGTGTATTTAAAACAAACTGCAAATATTGATGCATCCCAAACTCAGTATTGGGATGATACAGATGATGACAGCAATGGTGATAAGTTCAACGATACGAATGATGGAACGGCTACTGGTAATAATGAAGGTTTTTCACCTATTGGTAACAGTAGTACCAAATTTCAGGGGAACTATGATGGGA
>CAZYDH010000029.1:0-17024 GCA_964645915.1 uncultured bacterium | reverse complement strand
GATTTTCGTTTTTTCTCTTTATGTTTTACTTCTTCCCAATTTTGTTTTGCACTCTTTGCAGCATCTGCTTCTTTATCACCAAACACATGTGAGTGTCTGCGAATCAATTTTTGGTTAATTCCATCCAATGTTTCATCAATGGAAAACTCCTCTTTTTCTTCCATTAAATCTGCTTGAAACACCATGTGAAGGAAAATATCCCCTATTTCTTCTTTTAGCGTTTTCCAGTCTTTTGCATCCACACTTTCGATCACTTCATAGGCTTCCTCTAAAAAATATGGTAACAAAGATTCATTGGTTTGATCACGATCCCAGGGACATCCATCTGGAGCGCGTAATTTTTTTACAATTCTGATTAATTCTTCAAATTTACTTCCTGTCGATCCAGCCATTTTCTCTCCATTTATTCCGCGCTATTTAACTATAACTTCTATATTAATCCAATCTACTTGTGATAAATAATTATCTTCTAGTCCTCTCATCACTTTTTTTTGTTCATCGGTACTATCATCGTAATTTAATAAGTGTAATCCACCGTGAATGATGAGTCTGGCAATTTCTTCTTCCAAAGCTGTGTTAAATTGATTTGAATTTTCATGAGCTCGGGGAATACTAATATAAATTTCTCCCTCGATCATTTCCTCTTCATACTCATTTAAACGAAAAGCGATTACATCTGTCAATTGATTTACATGAAAAAATTCTTTTTTTAACTTAGATAATAATTCATCTGAACCAAATATTATGGTGATATTTGCTTCCTTGACATTTTGTGCAGTTAGTACAGAGTGTAAAATTGAACGAGAAATATCAGTATTGACAGACCCAGTTTTCTCGTCAACCTCTATGTGTATATCTATCATCAGACAATATTTGGGGGAATGTCAGGATCCGGTTTAGGAGGTACATCATCCGGATATTCAATTCGAATATGATAGATCCCTCTGAGTACAGGTAATATCCCCGTAGTACCATCGACTGTACCAACAATACGTCTTAATTCATCTAAGGTTAGAGGGCATTCATCCAATTGACCTTCATTAATTCGTTTTTGAATTATCTTATTAATCATTTCTTCAATTTTGAATACATCGGGGTCTTTGATCGATCTCACTGCAGCTTCAACAGCTTCACAGATCATCAAAATTCCAGTTTCTTTGGTGTTCGGTTTTGGTCCGGGATATTTATAGACACTTTCATCAATACTTGAAGGGTCTGAAGTTTCTTTTAAAGCTTTTTGGTAAAAATATTCAACTCGAGTTGTCCCATGATGCATCGGAATAAAATCACTGACAATTTCCGGTAAATTATAATCCTTTGCAAGTCTAAGCCCTTCTTTAACATGATTCTTAATGGCTTTAGCACTCATGACACTTGTTAGGTTATCATGTTTATTTGTGTTTGAAAATTGGTTTTCAACAAAATATTCCGGGCGTGTGATCTTTCCAATATCGTGATAATATGATCCAACTCGACATAATAGTGATCGAGCCCCAACCGCCTTTGCTGCAGCCTCTGCAAGATTTCCGACTACAATACTATGGTTAAACGTACCATTGGCTTCTTGTTGGAGTCTTTTTAGAAGAGGATGATCAAAATCTAACAACTCTAAAAGTGTTAAATCTGTTGTTATCTTAAATGCGATCTCAAGTGGACCAATTAGACCATAAGTAACAATGGGGGCTAAAATACTAACCATGGACAGATACACAATATCCATTTGCATGGAACCCCAGGAAATGTTTTTAAAAAATCCTATACCTACGACTACAAAAAAACTTGCCGCTAACAAGGCGATAATTGCTTTAAATACCTGACTCCTGGTACGCAATTCTCTAACGGTGTACATCGCGACAGATGAAATAAACATTCCCACAATAATGAAGTCCAGATTATTTCCAATGATAATTCCGGATAAAATTGCCATCGATGTGGTCCCCATAAATCCTATTCGTGCATCAAATAGTATGGTAAGTGCCATCGCGGCCACCGTAATCGGAATTAAGTAGGGTGATGCATTAAATCGTATGACTATGATATAGGCTAATCCGGCGATCGTTACAAATAACAATGAAATCAACAATACCATTTTCCAACTTGTAAAGACCGGAGCCCGATACAAATATAAGAAGGTAAAGAAGAAAGAGATGATCACCGCAACAATCATGATCCGTCCGATAATTGAAGACACTTTTTTCCATCCTTTTTGTGCGCCTTCTCTTTCTTGTACTGCCAAAGCTAACGAGTTCAACTTCAGTAATATATCATCATCGATTCGAGTATTTGCATCAACGATCCGTTCATTTTTTAAGATAGTCCCCTGATATTTAGGAACCCGATCGAGTCTGGATTGTTGCCGTCGTTCTGTTGTATTTTTATCAAAGACAAGATTGGGTTTCATAAAGTCAACAACGATCTCATAGCCAAGTGTTCGGCGAATATCATCTTCATCCGGATAAACGCTTGTTGTAGCTTTTTTTACTAAAATCCAAGCAGATTCAAGATCATGATAATCTTCCGGAGAGGCTAAGATCGGAGCGTCTCCCTGTTCAATCATAACTTCATAGCTTGTAATATCGCCTTTGGAGATGTCCAATATTCCCTCGGCCCAACGATCTTTACAAATCTGAATTAATTCATCTTTAAATGCATCAACATCCAAATTTTTATCATATGAATTAGTAGACAACAACAAAGATGACCAATGTGGATTTTCTATCGAGAATGCATATTGAGTCTGAAAACTTTCTAACAATACAGCGAGGGTTGTGCTGTCAGCAGTAAAGTCCGTTAGTGCATCTTTATACTGCGGTTCATATCGATAACGATAGACGAGATCTTTCGATTCTTCTAATCGAACTTTAGCATGTCGAATCTCTTGAATTAATAAAATAAACTCGGTGAGTTCTTCTATTTGACTATCAACGATATCCTGTCGCCGATGAAAAAGATAAGGTTCAGATTTAAGCGCTTCTTCCGTATCTGAAGTTAATTTTTCCTCCGTTTTCATAATCGGGAAGTTAAAGGGTGCTATAACCGGTTCCCGTGTTATGTCGTTAACCTGATAGGAATATTGTAAAGATTTCCCCCCTGGGAAGAACAATGATGTTACAATCACCAATAAAGTAAGAATTATGATCTGCGGCCAATACACTCTCAAGATATCCAAGAGGATTGCCATGATCGATCTATTATTGATTGAATGTTTTATCATTAGTGAGTCTTAAAAAAGCGCTTTAAAAAGATTTAATTAAACTTGTCCTGTAATATCTTTTATTATTTCTCTGGATATCACTAATCGTTGAACCTCACTGGTTCCTTCTCCAATCTCAAGGACTTTAGCATCACGAAAATATCGCTCCACATCATATTCTCTTACGTAACCATATCCACCATGGACTTGAATTGCATCGGTTGTGATATCCATCGCGGCTTCACTTGCAAATAATTTGGCCATCGCGGCTTCTTTTGTAACGTCGGCTCCTTGATCCTTTAACCATGCAGCATGAAAAACTAAAAGTTTTGCAGCTTCGATCTTTGTAGCCATATCGGCTAACTTGAATCCGATGGATTGGAATTTGTGTATAGGTTTCCCGAAGGCGTTTCTCTCAGTAGCATATTGCAAGGCCTTGGAATACGCACCTTCAGCCGTACCAACCGCCAGAGCAGCAACAGAAATCCGTCCTCCGACCAATGTTTTTAAAAAGGTTTTAAATCCGTCCTGTGGTTTTCCCAACATTGAGTTAGCGGGAACAATCATATCTTCGAAAAATAATTGACGGGTATCACTGGCTCGCCAACCCATTTTCTTTTCTTTCGGAGCAATAACCAAACCAGGAGTGTCGATCGGAATGGTAAATGCTCCTATCCCCTTTTTCTCCCCGTCTTCAACGATTTGAGCTGTGAGACTTAAAACACCGGCTTCTCCTGAGTTGGTGATAAATATTTTACTACCATTTATACGATATTTGTCACCTTCTTTCACTGCAGTCGTTTTTGTTGCACCTGCATCGCTTCCTGCACCGGGTTCTGTAAGACCGAAAGCTCCCAATATTTCTCCAGAAGCAAGTTTGGGAAGCCATTGATTTTTTTGTTCATCCGTCCCCGAGATCACAATCGGCATGGATCCCAGCGAGGTATGTGCAGCCATTGTTATTGCAACAGATGCGTCTGCTTTGGCAAGCTCCATGACAGAAACAGCATAAGCAACAGAATCCATCCCCGCTCCACCATACTCTTCCGGGACCGGGATTCCCATCAAACCAAGTTCTCCCATTTGGTTTACAATTTCCCTTGGGAACTTCTCTTTTTCATCTAATTCAAGGGCAATGGGTTCTATTTCATTTTTAGCAAAATCTCGAACCATATCACGAAGCATTTCATGCTCTTCGGTAAAAAATAATTTGTCCATACTTATCCTAATTTAAGTGTTACGCTTTTTTTATTATATCTTCTCATTTACCAGCGGATGGCTGCTGAAGCCCATGTAAATCCTGCTCCAAAAGCAGCAAGAATAATAATATCTCCGGAATCGATCTTTCCTTCTTCATATGCTTCTGCAAGCGCAATTGGGATAGAAGCACCGGTAGTATTCCCATATTTATGGATATTGCTAAAAACAACTCCGGGACCAACTCCTAACCTTTTTCCAACGGCCTGGCTAATACGCAAATTTGCCTGATGCGGGATGATCAATTTAACATCATCTAAAGTTAACTCATTTGCATCCAAAGCTTCACGGATTACTTCCGGAAACTTTGTAACCGCATTCTTAAACACTTCTCTCCCATTCATAAATGGGAAGTGCCTTCTGTCATCGATCATTTCTTTCGAAATCCTTGGATTGAACCTAGATGCTGGGGCTTCACACCACAGTTCTTTTAAATACTTACCTTGTGAATGTAGATGTGTTGATAATATTCCACTTTCACCTTTGTGTTTTTGCAATATCGCAGCTCCCGCTCCATCTCCAAACAAGACCGAAACATCACGACCTTCTGTTGAAATATCCAAAGCAGTGGATTGCACCTCAGCCCCAACGACCAATATTGTTTTATACTGACCTGCTTTTATAAATTGATCTCCTATGGACAACCCATAAATAAAAGCAGAACACGCTACTTTAATATCAAAACTTCCGACGGTTCTTAATCCTAACTTTTCCTGAAGCTGGTTTCCCACACCCGGGAAAAAATAGTCTGATGTAATAGTAGCAACAATAACCAGATCAATATCTTCCGGATTAATTTTCGCCATTGCAATGGCTTTTTGGGAAGCTTCAACTGCCAAATCGGAAGTGCCGGTTCCATCGTCTACCCAACGTCTTTCATGGATACCGCTTCGAGTAACTATCCACTCATCTGAAGTATCCATCCATTGCTCAAAATCTTTATTTGTAATAGTTCTTTGCGGAACGGAATAGCCTAAGCCAACTATTTTAGATCGGGTCATTTTTCTCTCCCGGTTAGTTTTATATCCCTGATGTTTAAT
This sequence comes from uncultured bacterium, assembly GCA_964645915.1. Classification (GTDB taxonomy): domain Bacteria; phylum Fidelibacterota; class Marinisomatia; order Marinisomatales; family JACNKV01; genus JACNKV01. The sequence goes on along the minus strand of CAZYDH010000029.1, from coordinate 11,534 downwards.
TGAATATAGGACTGTCCTCGCCATTCATTCATTTCAACAACAAAGGCTAAATCTATTGGAAATCCTTTGATCAATTTTTCATAATGATGAGACAGATTAAATCCAATCGCATCGTAGACGGTCTGATGCTGTCTTACTTTGAAGCGAAGATGATTTCCTTTTCCGATAATCCGTGGATTCCCAACCACTTCAACTCCTCGTGCCGCAAATTTTGGACGCATATTGCCCGGACCGTACGGTCCCAATTTATCCAAGAAATTCATAAATCGAGAAGTGATATCTTTTAATCTTATCACACCATCTAAAGTCAGCAATGGAATTAAATCTTCATCTCCCAGAATTTCATTGGCATAAGTTACAAATGCTTTTTGAAATACTTCCAGATTAGATTCTTTTACTGTCAAACCTGCAGCCATTGGATGTCCACCAAATCCTTCCAATAAATGACCGATAGTATTCAGAGCTTTATATAAATCAAAACCGTTGACACTGCGTGCGCTTCCTTTTCCAACTCCATCTTCATCAATGGCTATAACGACGGTTGGTCGATGAAACTCCTCTTTGATCTTGGATGCAACAATGCCTACTACACCGGGATGCCATCCTTTTTGAGACAAAATTATGGCTTTATCTTTTTGAAAGTTCACCTGTGCATTCACCATTCGAAGTGCTTCTTCAATAACGTTATGCTGAATTTCTTTTCTCAGGTTATTCTCCTGGGACAGATCTTCAGCATGCTCTTTGGCAATACTTAACTCATTTGTTGTTAGTAGTGTTACAGATCGATTTGCATCTCCTAATCTTCCAGCTGCATTAATCTTAGGAGCAATACCAAAAACTAACTGAACAACACTTGGTATCTTTTTCTCTAATCCAGCAAGTTTTAACAACAGTTCCAGCCCGATGAATGACGGTTTCTGCATCCTTTCTAACCCTTTAGAAACGATGATTCGATTTTCATCCAATATCGGGACCATATCCGCTGCTGTCCCTAAAGTGACCAATTCTAATAATGGCAAGATCTCTTCAATAGGGATACCCATTTTTTCTGTTATTGCCCAGGCAAGTTTAAATGCCACTCCCGCTCCACAAAGTTCCTTGAAAGGATAAGAACAATCCATCTGTTTTGGATTTAAAATAGCATAGGCTTCCGGTAAATGTTGATCGTCCGGTGTGTGATGATCTGTAACAATAACGTCAATATCATTCCCTGTAGCCATTCTGATTTTTTCATTGGCGTTGATGCCGCAGTCACAGGTAATCAATAGATCGGCCCCTAGTTCATCGGCATATAAAATTCCACTATCTGAAAGACCGTACCCTTCTTTCTCTCTGCTTGGAATATATGTGTACACATTTCCACCGACTTTTGTTAAAGCCATATATAATACAGAAGCTGCTGTTGTTCCATCTACATCATAATCTCCAAAAACAAGAATGGGAGTTTTATTTTCAATGTTTTTTATAATGCGTTCTACTGCAATGTCCATATCTTTCATCAGATACGGGTTGTGCAATGAAGTAATTTCAGGTTTAAAAAATGTGTTGATGGCCTCTTTAGAAGTAAATCCTCGCGTGGCAAGGACATTCGCGATGATATCAGAACATTTATAGTCCTGACGAATCGATTGGACCAAATCGGGCGAACCCTTTAGGATTTTCCAATAAAATGTACCGTTATTTGTATTATTCATTTACCTTTTTGATGGTTTTATCTTAAAAGGTTGGTTTTCCGTACGTTTAATAATTTGTCTGCAATATTTATCAGAAAATTGAGTTGATCTATAAGCCGTGTTTTGTCCACCAATTATCCATAGACAATTGGATGTGTGATCATTCACCTGGTTCTGGTGTTACCACCAGATTCTCGCAACCTACCCGTCTCTCAGTCGATGCGAGTAACATCTTGAGACTTACTCGGTCTTGCACCGGATGGGGTTTACAAGCCTCCGATATTGCTATTGGGGCTGGTAGTCTCTTACACTACCCTTTCACCCTTACCCAAAACCATCATTAGATGGTAGGGCGGTTTACTTTCTGCTGCACTTTCCATGCTCTCGCGAACTCCTTCCGTTAGAAGGCATCCTACTCTGCGGTGCTCGGACTTTCCTCCCCAAATTATTCGACATGCGATAATTTAAGGCAATCACCCGATCAACTCAATTTTCAAAGATCATTGATAAATGAAGATATATTTCCTTCTATTTTTCCCAGTAAAGAAATCGTGTACACACATCACATTGCCGTATTCCGGATCCTGATTTTATATCGGCAACTATTTGAGGGGGCAACCCGGCTCCACATCCTCCGCAAGCATTATTATCGACAGCCACAACAGCAATTCCTCTCTTAACTGATCGTACTCTGTCATATCTTTTTAATGCATTAGGATCAATAAAAGTTGCTTTTTCTTTACGTTTATTTTCTAATGCTGTTTTCTGATTGGATGTTTCCGCTATAAGTTTTTCCAGTTTTGTTTTACGGGTACCCAAGTCTTCACTTAGTGTTTCAAGTGTCATTTCTTTACTTTTAACCAATTCTTCACGCTCAGCCTTTTCTTCCATTAATTCCAAATCTATCGTTTCATATCGGTTTAGTTCTTCCTTCAGAAAATCAATTTCATGCATTAAAGCATCATATTGTTTATTGCTGGTTACTAAAAACAATTGGTCTTTTAGTTTATCAATCTTTACAATTGAGTCTTGTACATCTACATCTGCTTTGTGTAGTTCTACAGAAATTTCTTTTAGTCTGTTTTTTCCATTTTCAATCTCGTCTTTCAGAGATTTTTCCTCTGCAACTAACTGATTTACTTTTTCAGGTAAATCTCCTAAAAGGTCCGTTAGTTCCATTAACTCCAGATCAATTTTTTGTAATTCAACTAAGTGATGTATTGTGTCCATTTAATTCCTTTAACATTCATACAAAAAATGCACCTGATTATTAGGTGCATTTTAATTATTTTTTAGCAACACAGTTATTTATTAGAATTTTAGCGTCTTTTTTCAAGCCTTTCTCCGTTCTTCTTTACCCATTTTGAAGTCCGTTTCACTGTATTGTCTATTCTTTTTCATCATATAAATTTACGTTTATTTTACTTCATTATGAAATATGAATAATCACAACCTCGTTTACAAACCTGTTATAATAAAATGATAAATATATTTTACTTCATGTTTTACTAAATATACATGTACTTTTCGTCTTAATTATTAGAGAACATTCGAGAATTACATGAAAAATCAAGTGTGTGTTGTAGGTGCAGGACGATGGGGGAAAAACCATATCCGAACATTATCCTCATTAGGCGTATTATCGGGAGTGGTTGAATCCGATAAAAATATCTTAACTGACATTAAAAATCTTTATCCGAGTATTCAAACCTTTGAAAACCTTAGCGATGCTTTACAATATGATTTTGATGGTTTCACCGTTGCAACTCCACCAGCAACTCATTTTCAGATCACGAAGAGAATCATTGAATCGGGGAAGCATGTCCTTGTAGAAAAACCGATCACACTTGACAGTAAAGAAGCATATCTATTAAAAGATCTCGCACAAGATAATTCTGTAAATCTTATGGTTGGACATGTTTTATTATTTCATCCTGCAATCCGAAAAATCAAAGATTTTATCCACGAGGGTAAAATTGGAGATCTCCTGTATATTTACAGTAATCGTCTAAATTTGGGAACTGTCCGAACTGAAGAAAACGTATTTTGGAGTTTTGCTCCCCATGATATCGCTGTCTTTCAATATTTCACAGGATCCAATCCGGTAAATATCCTTTCATCCGGAGCAGCTTTCCTTCAAAAAGACATCCATGATACAACGATGACGACACTTCAATATCCCAATAATGTAATGGGGCATATCTACGTAAGCTGGTTACACCCCTTTAAAGAACACCGACTGGTTGTGGTCGGTTCTAAAGGGATGATCCGTTTTGAAGATAGCGCTGAAGGAAAACCTCTCCTACACTATGATAAAAGCATAGACTGGGAAGCCGGAAAACCAATTAAGCGAGACGGTCCTACTGAATCTATTCATTATGACTCTGCAATGCCCTTAACCGAAGAACTAAAGTATTTTGTGGATCATCTGGACGGAAGTCCGGTCACCGTTTCTGATGGACAAAATGCCATTGATGTTTTAGAGACACTGGAGAAAGCCAGTAAACAACTCATTGGAAAGGAAATGTAATTTTATGTCAAATAATCCATTTCAAGTACATCCAACCGCAGTAGTTGATGATAATGTTTCCATCGGTAACGGAACTAAAATCTGGCATTTCTCACATGTTCAACCCGGTGCGGTAATCGGAGAGAATTGCACATTAGGACAAAATGTTAATATCGCAAATAATGTAAAAATTGGACATTTTGTTAAAATACAAAATAATGTTTCTGTGTATGAGGGCGTTGAACTTGAGGATTATGTTTTTTGTGGACCCAGTATGGTATTCACAAATATTTTACGTCCACGATGTGAGTTTCCCCAACGCGGAAGTGAATTTTATTCAAAAACTTTAGTGAAAAAAAGTGCATCCATTGGGGCTAATGCAACCATTGTTTGTGGAACAACAATCGGGGAGTATGCACTCATCGGCGCAGGAAGTGTCGTTACTAAAGACGTCCCAGACCATGCTTTAATCCTTGGAAATCCGGGGAAAATTGTGGGATGGGTAGATAAAAAAGGTCTTTCACTTACCTTTGATCAAAAAGGTTTAAGCGCATGTAAAAAGTACAGGTTGAAAAACGGAATTGTTTCGCCGGTTTAAGTTTACTAAACAGAAAATCTATTATTAATACGATCTGCTATTTGTCTTCCTATAGCCAAGGATGCCGTCGCAGCAGGAGAGGGAGCATTGAGAACATGGATAGTTTGGCGCGTCTCAATTATATAAAAATCGTCCACCAAGTTTCCATCAGACTTCAAAGCTTGAGCTCGAACACCCGCTCCTCCGGATTTTAGATCTTGCTCTTGTATTGATGGAACCATTCTTTGAAGAGCTTTCACAAAAAAGGGTTTTATCAGTGATCGGATTTGTTCTGTTGCTCCCATTTTCCAATAATGCAGGACTAATTTCCAAAATCCAGGATATGTCAAACTGTCCAAAGAATCTTTTAAATTGAAATCCGTTTTTTTATAACCTTCTCTTGCAAAAGCGAGAACGGCATTTGGCCCTGCTTCCACTTCACCGGAAATACCTCGGGTAAAATGCACACCCAAAAAAGGAAATTTTGGATCAGGAACTGGATAGATCAAGGATCTTATTTTTTCTGATGCTTTTTCCCCTAACGTATAATACTCACCACGAAACGGAACGATCTTTACACCTATATTTTTTTGAACTGTTTCTGCAATACGATCCGAATATAATCCTGCACAATTGATGATTATCGATGAAAGTATCTCACCCTCATCTGTATGAACAATGCATCGCTTCCGTCTTTCTTCTATTTTAAGAACCTTATGATCAAAATAAGTTCTTCCGCCCTTCGATTCGAAGACCTCTTGCATTTTCTTGGCTACAGCTTTATAGTCGACTACACCTGTTAAAGGCGAATGAATTGCTTGAATTCCATGAACATTGGGTTCGATCTCGGCCATTTCATCCTGGTCGATCAGACGTAGATCGGGAACTTGGTTGGCAATTCCTCTCTCAAATAATTCTTTTAATCTGGAAAGTTCAGTTTCATCCACTGCGACAACGAGTTTTCCGGAAAGTGTATATGGAATTCCATATTTTTCACAAAAGGAAATTAACTCCTTCACTCCTTCACGGCAATTTTTTGCTTTTAAAGAGTTCGGTTTGTAATAAATCCCGGAGTGGATTACACCACTATTATTTCCGGTTTGATGGATAGCAACAGACGGCTCTTTTTCTATAAGACAAATGTTACGAGAAGGATGTTTTTCAATCAGCTTTACTGCAGTTGATAAACCAACGATCCCTGCGCCGACAATGGCGATATCAAATTGTGATTCTTTCGCCATTTGGTTTTATCTCTTCTTATTGATTAACCAACACCCAATCTCAGAATATGAGAACTACGATCAGAACCATATACATTTCGTGTATCCACAACAAGAGCAGAGGCATCACGAACCAGATCAAAATCAATATTTGAATGGTCTGTAAGAACGATCGCTGCATCATAGGTTTTTAATACGTCTTCTGATAAATCGATGATACTATGTATTTTTGTTCCATTCCATTTGATTACCGGAACGAACGGATCATAATAATCAACGGTTGCTCCCTCTTTCTCAAGTAGTTTCAATACATCCAATGCAGGAGATTCTCGCACATCATCAATGTCTTTTTTATACGCAACTCCTACCAAAAGGACATGGCTTCCATTCAATGCTTTTTTAAACCGATTTAAACCTTTTCCGATTAAATCTAATACATGTAATGGCATGGATGTATTGATCTCTCCCGCAAGTTCAATAAATCGTGCACGATAATCTAACGATTTCATTTTCCAGGATAAATAATGTGGATCAATTGGGATGCAATGCCCCCCAAGACCGGGTCCCGGAGTAAATTTCATAAAACCGAATGGTTTTGTACTGGCTGCATTGATTACTTCCCAGACATCCACTCCAAGTTTTTCACACATAATAGCCATTTCATTGGCAAGACCAATATTGATTGATCTAAATGTGTTTTCCAACAATTTGGTTAATTCCGCTGCTTCAGGTGAAGAAACAGGAACAACTTCTGTGACTATTGTTTTATAAAGTTCTACACCTAAATTCGTACATATTTCAGTGATTCCTCCCAAAACTTTAGGTGTATTGTGGGTTTGATATATCGGATTTCCTGGGTCGACCCTTTCTGGAGAGAAACATAAATAACAATTTTCACCAATCGGATAACCAGCTTCTTCCAATTTGGGAGCAACAAGCTCGCGTGTTGTTCCTGGATATGTTGTGCTTTCAAGGATAATCAATAAATCTTTATGGAGATATTTTTCTAATTCGTTTACTACACTAATTATATAGGAAACATCAGGATCTTTAAGTTTATTAAGTGGAGTAGGAACACAAATTGAAATCGCATCTAAATCTTGAATGACACTAAATGAAGTGGTAGCTGAAAACTTTTGATCGTCAACAAGCTGTTTAAATATTTGATCGTCAACATCAGAAATGTAATTATTACCGGCATTTAATTTTGCTACCCGGTTTTCATCAATATCGATACCGGTTACATGAAAACCGGCTTTCCCAAATTCGACAGCTAATGGTAATCCTACATAACCAAGTCCAATAATACCAATTTTAGCGGAACGATCTTTTAATTTAGTCTGTAATTGTTTTGACATTTTATATCTCCAGATAAAAATCCAATATGATTTTTATATTCAAATTCATTCGCGGAAATTTATGGTGTATCTTTAATGTGTTTCTATGGTTAATTCAAATAATGAGATTATCAGATTCTTTCATTTTATTCGATTTTTGGTTCATCTTATCAGGGTTTACCTTTAATTTTACCTAACGTTTTTTTAATAAAAATTGTTCCTTTAAATAGAGGAACGTACCGATAGGAATTTATATGGATCATACCGTACATTTTACAGATGATTTCCCACGTCGTCATTTTGGATCCACTGAGCATGAAATCCAGAAAATGATGGACAAAGTTTGTGCGGATTCATTGGATCAGTTATTGAATGAAACCATTCCTGGCTCTATTCGAAGTAATCATTCTTTTTCAATTCATACCCCTGTTGGTGAATCGGGATTACTTCAGGAATTGAAATCCAAGATGTCCAAGAACATCCCCTTCCGTTCATTTATTGGAATGGGATACCATGAAACGCACCTCCCTTCTGTTATTCAGCGTAATATTCTTGAAAATCCCGGCTGGTATACTCAATACACACCCTACCAAGCCGAAATATCTCAGGGACGTTTAGAAGCCTTACTGAATTTTCAAACCATGGTTTCTGATTTGACAGGATTTCCTATTGCAAATGCCTCATTATTAGATGAAGCTACCGCAGCTGCTGAAGCGATGTTTATGTTCTTTCGTCAAACAAAGAAACGTGACAAAACTATATTTTTTGTTTCAGAACGCTGTCATCCACAAACCATTGATGTCTTAATAACACGAGCAAAACCGGTAGGGATCCAAATTGTGGTAGGCAATCATGAAACATACGATCTGTCTGAAAATACATTTGGAGCTTTGGTTCAATATCCCGATACAAAAGGGCTTATCCAAGATTATTCAACTTTCTGTGAAACCGCACATGAAAATAACGTCTTTGTAGTCGTTGCAGCAGACATTCTGGCTTTGACATTATTAACTCCACCGGGAGAATTCGGTGCGGATGCTGCGGTTGGATCCACTCAACGTTTTGGAATTCCAATGGGATACGGTGGACCTCATGCAGCTTATTTTGCAACCACTGAATTATTTCTAAGAAAACTCCCCGGGAGAATCATTGGTGTTTCTAAAGACCGACACGGAAATGAAGCTTATCGCATGTCCCTGCAAACAAGAGAACAACATATTCGAAGGGAAAGAGCCACTTCCAATATCTGTACTTCTCAAGTCCTCCTCGCTATCCTTGCAGGAATGTATGCGGTTTATCATGGGCCAAACGGATTAAGAACCATTGCTGAAAGGGTCCATCATTTAACAAATATTCTGTCAAAAGGATTGGAAGCGCTCGGAGTTCCCATTATCAATGAAGCGTTCTTTGACACAATCCATTTTCAATGGGATGGTTGTACAATTGATGATCTTCGACAAAATGTAGAGCAAGAACACATCAATTTACGATATTTTAATAATGCAACTATCGGGATCAGTCTTGATGAAAACACCACTCTTTCAGATGTGGAAATTCTTTTGGCTTTATTCTCAAATAAATCGGAGTCTGAAGATGTTTTGTTCGATGGTGAAATCCATTGGGGATACAAAGGTATTATGAAACGGAGTTCGGATTATTTGACCCATTCGGTTTTTAACCAATATCATTCAGAAACGGAGATGCTTAGGTACATCCATCGATTGGAAGTCAAAGATCTTTCGCTAAATACCAGCATGATTCCGCTAGGTTCCTGTACAATGAAATTGAATGGAACGACGGAAATGTTACCGATTACTTGGGATTCATTTACCAATCCTCATCCATTCGTGCCAACCGATCAAGTAATCGGCACTTTAGAAGTCATCAATGAATTGGGTGACTGGCTAAAAGAACTCACAGGTTTCCCGGCAGTTTCGATGCAACCAAATTCCGGTGCTCAAGGTGAATATGCAGGGTTGATGGTCATTCGCGCTTATCATGAATCGCGGGGAGATACGGAACGAAACATTTGTTTAATTCCGGCATCGGCTCACGGAACAAATCCAGCCAGCGCTGTGATGGCAGGAATGGATGTTGTTGTAGTAAAATGTGATGATAATGGAAATATTGACGTAAAAGACCTGCAGGATAAAGCGGAAGAACATAACCATCAACTTTCAGCACTGATGGTGACCTATCCGTCAACTCATGGTGTTTTTGAGTCTGCAATAAAAGAGATTTGTGAGATCATTCACCTTAACGGTGGTCAGGTTTATATGGATGGGGCAAACCTGAATGCAATGGTTGGAATTTGTCGTCCGAGAGAATTTGGTGCAGATGTAATGCATATCAATCTTCACAAAACATTTGCCATTCCACATGGTGGTGGTGGTCCTGGAATGGGACCTATTGTTGCTGCTAAACATTTATCACCATTCCTTCCTTCTCATCCTGTGGTACAAACCGGTGGAGAAGAAGGAATTACAGCTGTCTCTGCTGCACCATTCGGAAGTCCGGGGATCCTCCCTATCTCATGGGCATATATTGCACTTATGAACGCAGATGGATTGAAAATAGCATCACAAATTGCTATTCTTAATGCAAACTATATGGTTAAACAATTGGAAGATCATTATCCCATACTTTATCGAGGAGATAATGGGCGAGTGGCCCATGAATTCATTTTGGATTTGCGTACCATAAAAAAACTAACCGGGATCACGGAAGAAGATGTGGCAAAACGATTGATGGATTACGGATTCCATGCTCCGACTATTTCCTTTCCTGTCCCGGGGACGCTAATGATCGAACCGACAGAAAGTGAATCAAAGTCCGAAATGGATCGTTTTTGTGAAGCTTTAATTTTGATCAAGCAAGAAATCAAAGAAGTAGAATCCGGGATTGCTGAATCAAAAAATAATGTTCTAAAAAATGCACCGCATACTGCATTGGAAATTGCTGGTAATAATTGGACATATCCATACTCGAGAGAAAAAGCTGTATATCCTACTACTTGGCTGAAGAAATTTAAATATTGGCCACCTGTTGGAAGGATTGACAATGCCTATGGCGATCGTAATTTAGTCTGTCATTGTCTCCCTATTGAAGTATATGAAAATTAATCTTTCTTCAGGAATGCTTGTTTTGCGAAAAGAAAACCATTAATTTCGCCCGCTTCAATTTGATTATTTACAGATTGTTGACAAATGGTGGGTGTAGCTCAGCAGGTTAGAGCACCTGGTTGTGGCCCAGGAGGTCGTGGGTTCAAGTCCCATCACTCACCCATCCAACTTTTCGGGGTGTAGCGCAGTCCGGTTAGCGCACCTGCTTTGGGAGCAGGGGGTCGGGGGTTCGAATCCCTCCACCCCGACATAAAAAATCCTATTGAAGAATCTTTTCGAAATAGGATTTTTTTGAATAGAGCTTTTTTATTGCGCCGGTAGCTCAGTTGGTAGAGCAGGTGACTCTTAATCACTTGGTCGAGGGTTCGAATCCTTCCCGGCGTACTCGGTAAATCTCTCGTCGGAAATACAGGTTTTTGATAGGAGATTTATTTTTTATCTATAAAAATGTATGGACAATCTTATCTTTTTATTCTTAGTTTTTCTCAAGCTTTTTAGCTAATCGTTTTTTGACAGGTGTAGGTGTAGGTTTGTGACCTTCTCATATAAATAGACGCTTTGTGTAACATACCGAGATTACAACTTTTAAGGCGTTGAAATCTTTTTAAATTACCTTATTTGGTTACAGATGAAAAATAACCTGACAACTAACAATGACATATTGAAACTGAATCTTGTGGAAACAAAAACCACAAAAGGGATTCCAAAAAGCTGTAATTCTGCAGACCAAGAGAAGTATAGCCAATTTTCTATTATAGTAAATGATTACCGAATTCAATTATGAAATATCTTACATTAATAATAATTACATTTTCAATTGCCTTCTCTGAAAACAGTGAAATATATATAGGAGATCGCGTTTATTCATTAAATGTTAATAAAATTGAATTTAATACTCTTTTTACTGATTCAGATACAACAATCTCCCTTCGTGTGATTGATTCTATTAAAACCAATAATAAAAATATTCTAAACTGGTTAACAGATCAACAAATCACAAACATAAGAACATTCGAACGATCTGACACATATATCATTAATCTAACTGAAGCTGAAATACCATATCGTGTCGTACCTGAATTTCATCTACAAAAAT
>CAZYDH010000028.1:0-19337 GCA_964645915.1 uncultured bacterium | reverse complement strand
TCGAAATGCGGTTTACCTTCGGGTAACGGGGGTTCGAATCCCTCTCTCTCCGCATATTGTGTGGAGTGTATAAATCCATTAAATTCGAGGTCGTTTTCAGGGGCCGTAGCTCAGTTGGGAGAGCGCAGCGTTCGCAATGCTGAGGTCGGGAGTTCGATCCTCCTCGGCTCCACAAAGAATGGTAAATTCTTTAACGTTATTTTCATCAATTGAATTTGGTCGTGCTGGATGGGGAGTCAGCGGTGCCCTGTAACCTGCAATCCGCTATAGCAGGATTAAAGACACAACGAGGCAGTGGTTGCCTGTGTTGACCGGATTAAGTGGTGTTGAAATTTCAATCTTTCGCAATTGTCTGTCTGTGAACCCCGTCAGGTCCGGAAGGAAGCAGCGGTAAATGGAACAGATGATGTGCCGGGAGAATTCTGAAATGGAGCTAACTGATCGGGGAAATACTTGAACAGCATTGTCAGATTGTGGGCACGACCAAATTCAATTGATGAAAATGTGATTTATTTATGCCGTACAATATCGGAATGTTGTAATTTTAGCGTCGGATTAGAATTCGGATACATCAAACTCAAATGGCATATCAAATATTATCACTAAAATGGAGACCTCAAACGTTTTCTGACGTCGTTGGACAAGACCATATTACCCGCACGTTAGTCAATGCATTTGCCAAAGATCGTATTGCCCAAGGATATATTTTTACCGGTCCGCGTGGAGTAGGTAAAACCACAACGGCTCGTTTACTTGCTAAAGCTTTAAACTGTACGAATACACCGGGAAACTCGTGCAATAAATGTAATAATTGCACTGAAATTACCGATGGAAGAAATATGGATGTCCTTGAAATTGATGGTGCTTCTAATCGAGGTATTGATGAAATACGAAACCTAAGAGAGTTGATACAATATCCTCCAATGAATTCGAGATATAAAATCATCATCATCGATGAAGTTCATATGCTAACCACTCCGGCATTTAATGCCTTGTTAAGAACATTGGAAGAACCACCTCCCCACGGAAAATTTATTTTTGCCACAACGGATATTCATAAAGTTCCTGCCACGATCATATCACGGTGTCAGCGTTATGATTTTAATCGGATTACGATTCAATCTATCGAACAACATATATTGAGAATTCTTAAAGAAGAAAAAATCACCATCGATGACGAATCGATAAAAGCCATTGCTCAAAAAGCGGATGGAAGTATGCGTGATGCATTAAGTGTCCTTGATCAGGTTATTTCTTTTTGTGAAGAACCTATCCAATATTCTGAAGTGGTCAATGTTTTAGGATTGATCCCTCATAATGTATATTTTCAGTTAACCGATGCATTAATCGAACAATCCGGTGAAGATTTAATGAAGGTCTTACATGAGATTCGTTTTAACGGATTACCAGTTAATGAAATCGTTTTGGGTTTAAATCAACATATTCATAATCTGTTGATTGCATCCATTCCAAAAGCTATAGATGCAACGGAGTTAAGTGACGACCTTAAGAAACGATATATAAACGAAGTAAATAGATGGGACAATCGTGATTTACTGCGTATCTCCAAGCAATTGATTGAACTAGAAACATCCACAAAACGAGCGACTCAACCGCATATTCTTTTTGAAATGACCTTATTACGGTTATTAGAAATGGATCAATCTATTCAAATAGATGAAATCTTATCAGGAATTTCCGCACCGAAAAGAAATAAAGTTACTAAAAAGAAACCGACAAAAATTTCTACGTCCGTACACAAACCGATCGATATGCCTGTAGAAGAACCTCATCCAAAAGAAGATATACCCGAGAAACCTATCGAAGAAAAAATAGATGAACCGGAAAAAATTCTGAAAAAGGAAGAATCTTCTGAAACATTGGTCAGTATAGATGAGTTAAAGGATCGTTGGTCCGATGTTATTGGTGCAGTAAATGAAAGTAGACCGTCCTTGGGAATGATACTTGAAAATAGTGTGCCAGTTTCAATTACAGGACCTAAACTTTGTATAAATATAAACAGCGGGTCTAATTTTAATTTAACTGTTCTGGATAGGAATAAAGCTGTTATTGAAAGAAAAATACTCGGAATATTTAATAAAGAAATACGGTGTAAATTTGAATTAAGTGTGTCACCGGATCTAGAAGAAAAGAAATTGAAAGAGAAAGCCGAAAAGCAATCTCAAGAATCAAATAGTAGAGAAGTTTTACGAAAAGTAATCGATAAATTCGAAGGAGAATTATTAAGGTAGGTATTAGCATGTTTAATAAAGGAAATATGACCAATATGTTGAAACAAGCTCGGGATATGCAGAAAAAGATCGAGGATATTCAAAATAACCTCGATGATATGGTTGTCTCTGCAGACTCCGGAGGGGGTATGGTTAAAGTCGTTGCGAATGGAAAAATGGAGATTCTTGAACTCACCATTGATAAAGAAGCAATGGAAGAAGAGAAGGAATTATTAGAAGATTTGATCATTTCCGCTGTGAACAAAGCAATTGCTAGCGCACAAGAAGAGTCACAAAATCAAATGAACGCTGTGACCGGAAATATGCTTGGGGGAATGAAAATTCCGGGGATGTAAGATGACTTTAATTCCAGATAGTGTAGAAAAACTTATTGAAGAGTTTTCAAAATTTCCGGGAATTGGGAAAAAGACTGCCCAAAGGATGTCCTTTTACGTTTTGAAATCGCAAAATGAACAAATTGCCCAAATGGCAGAAGCACTTCTAAATGTAAAAACGAAGATTATTTTCTGCTCCATTTGCGGAGGGATTACCGAACAAGATCCGTGTCGAATTTGCTCAGACACAAAACGACATAAAGACCTGATTTGTGTGGTAGAAGACGCTTCAGATATATTTGCATTTGAACGAACCAATCGTTTTAACGGGGTTTATCATGTGCTTGGTGGTGTGCTGTCTCCTTTGGATGGAATAGGACCTGATGATTTGAATATTGACGGATTAATTCAAAGAGTTCAAGATGGTATGGAGATTGTGATTGCTACCAATCCGAGTATTGAAGGAGATACCACGGCATTGTATCTTGGTAAAGTACTACAGGATAAAGATATTCGGGTAACTCGTTTGGCAAGAGGATTGCCTGTCGGCAGTGATCTTGAATACACGGATGATGCAACATTGATCCGTGCAATGGAAGGGAGGACGTCATTATAAATCTACCAAATATATTAACTGTATTCCGTATTCTATTAACGCCATTTTTTATAATCTGTTTATTCTCAACTTTTTCATATGCAAATATAATTGCATTAGCCATATTTATTGTAGCGTCTATAACAGATGCTTATGACGGATATTATGCCAGAAAATACAACATGATAACTCCTGAGGGTGCATTTTTAGATCCTTTAGCAGATAAAATCTTAGTTTCTTCTGCTTTCATCTCATTTGCGATTATAGGTATCGTTGATTATTGGATGGTTGCCCTAATTTTATTCCGAGATCTTTTTGTTACAGGACTTCGAATGGCTATGAAAAGAAAAGGACTGACGATGGTAACAAGTAATATCGCTAAAGCCAAAACTGCTGTTCAAATTTCTCTGATTATATTGACATTGACGTTTCTGGGTTTTAAAGGGCTTTCTGTTGATTGGATCATCTCTATTATTAATGTCATAAAAGAATTGAAAATTATATACTATTTAACGGGAATAGTCACAGTATTTACTGTCTATACAGGAATCATGTACATCATTAATAATCGTATAGTGATCCGTAAGCTTTTTATTTAAAATAAATGAAACAAAAACTTTCAGAATTATTTGCAACCGTATTCAAAATAGGTACAGTTCCCTTTGCTCCGGGTACTGTGGGTAGCTTGGTCGCATTTGGAGCATGGTATTGGATATTTCCCAGAATCAATCTTTTGTTGTTTGTTATTATAACTCTCATTATAATGATACTTGGAGTAATAACCTCAAGTATTATAGAAGAGTATACAAAAGAGTCTGATCCGTCTAGGATTATCATTGATGAATGGGTAGGACAGTGGATTGCTTTCTGGTTTGTCCCCTATTCCATTGGTTATGGTTTAAGTGCGTTTTTATTATTCAGATTGTTTGATATTTGGAAACCCGGTCTCATTCGAAAATTGGATAAACTTCACAATGGATGGGGGGTAATGTTAGATGATGTTGCAGCCGGATTCTTATCAGGGATCATTCTATTGATGTATAGGTTGTTTATTCAATGAAAATCAAACTTATCACAATTGGTAATGAATTGCTGTCCGGGTTTACCGTGGACACAAACGCTACTTGGATTGGACAAGAATTAGGAAAGATAGGATTAAGTGTATCATCTCGCCTTACGATTGGTGATAATTCAAACGAAATAATCAAATTATTAGAAGACTCCATAAATGAGGATGTATTGATTGTTACAGGTGGATTAGGACCAACCCATGATGATATTACAACATCTGCATTCTTTAAATATTTTAATGATACTCCGGAATTTTCTGAAGAGTATTGGCAATATCTTACTGAAAGATTTAAAAAGATTACCTCCAAAGTTCCAAATCTAAATCGGAATCAAGCCTTATCTTCGACAAAAGGTGAAATGATTCCAAATCCCGTTGGTTCAGCAAGGGGTCTTCATTACAAAACGGATACATGTCATTATTTTGCATTACCGGGTGTACCAAAAGAAATGAAAGCAATGATGACGGAAACGATATTACCCTTTCTAAAAGAAAAAAGCTCAACTGAATTGATCATTCGAACATTACGAACGACAGGAATACCGGAATCTGCTTTAGCTGAACAAGTACAGGATATCATTGAAAAGTACTCAAATATCACAGTGGCATTTTTACCACAACTGATTGGTGTTGATATTCGATTGACCGGTCATTCATCCAAAGAAGTCGAAACAATTCAATCATCATTAGAACAAAGACTCGGAAAATTACTTTTTGGGTATGAAAACGATACACTTGAAGATGTTGTCGGAAGATTATTAAATGAAAAGGGATTAACATTATCCACTGCAGAATCTTGTACTGGAGGATTATTATCTCATCGTATAACCAATTCACCCGGTAGCTCGACTTATTTCAAAGGCGGTGTGATCTCGTATAGTAATGAAGTAAAAATGAATATTCTTGAAGTAGAAGAAGATACGTTAGAACGAGTCGGTGCGGTATCTGAGCAGACAGCAATTGAAATGGCCGAAGGTGTACAGAAACTACTAAAGTCAGATATGGGTGTAAGCATTACAGGAATTGCAGGTCCTGATGGTGGATCAGCAGAAAAACCCGTTGGGTTGGTCTATATTGGCTTTGTTTACAATCACGAATCGTATGCCAAGAAATTTCAGTTTATTAGAGATCGCAAAGGAAATAAATATCTTAGTAGCCAAGCTGCCTTAAATATGATTAGACTTAACTTAAGCAAATGACAGATAAATTACTACGAACCTTCATTTCCGTTACCGTACCCAAAGAAGTGGTAATGGTTCAGGATATGTTAAAAACAACCATACAGCTACAGAAAGGGAACGTCCGCTGGGTTACTAGAGGACAAATTCACCTGACTTTGAAATTTCTAGGTCACACACCTCCCGAAGATGTACATAAAATTGATTCGATCATTGAACAAATTATGACCCATCATGGACCCATAGATTTAGTTGTAAAAGGAACGGGGAATTTTCCCGATCCACGACGACCCAGAACCCTATGGCTAGGTTTGGATGGAAATATTGAAGCATTAACCGCTTTAACTCAGGAGATTAACAACGAGCTTGAACCGTTGGGATATCCGATTGAAGATAGCACATTCGTTCCCCATATCACAATTGCACGCATAAAATATCCACCTCATTGGACTCCGGATATCACTTCTTTCCTTAATACATCCTATGAACCGATTCCAATGATAGTTAATCGGATTCGGTTTATGGCAAGTGAGTTACTTCCAAACGGTCCGATACACAGTATTTTAGGGACACACTTTTCAAAATCGACTGATATAGAAAAAGGAACATGATTATGACAAAACCAGAGAAAAAATTAAAAGCATTAGATTTAGCCATGGATCAACTTAACAAACAGTTTGGTCCCGGTTCGATAATGAAGTTGGGAGATGGAACTCCTGTTATATCACAAAACGTTATTTCATCCGGTAGTTTATCATTAGATGTTGCGTTAGGTATTGGTGGTGTTCCAAAGGGAAGGATCGTTGAAATATTTGGGCCAGAATCGTCAGGAAAGACGACACTAGCTCTTCATATTGTTGCGGAAGCTCAAAAAGCCGGGGGTCATGCTGCATTTATAGATGCCGAACACGCTTTGGATCCCGTTTACTCACAAAAATTAGGGATCAATATCAATGATCTTTTGATCTCACAGCCAGATACCGGTGAACAAGCTTTAGAGATTACAGAAACATTAGTTCGTAGCGGTGCGTTGGATGTTATTATTATTGACTCGGTTGCTGCGTTAGTTCCTCGAGCGGAATTGGAAGGTGAAATGGGCGATTCACATGTCGGGCTTCAAGCAAGATTAATGTCTCAAGCGTTACGAAAATTAACCGGTACTGTAAAACGATCCAATACTTGTGTCATTTTTATCAATCAAATTCGAGAAAAAATAGGAGTAATGTTTGGGAATCCTGAAACAACACCAGGAGGTAGAGCTCTGAAGTTTTATACATCTGTGCGAGTAGATATTCGACGGATCGGTTCAATAAAAGATGGTCAGGATTTTATTGGAAATCGAGTGAAAGTAAAGATCGTAAAGAATAAAGTTGCTCCTCCGTTCAAAGTTACAGAATTAGATCTAATGTATGGTGAAGGTATTTCTTTTGAGGGAGACTTAATCGATTTAGCCTTAAAAGGGAATATATTCCAAAAAACGGGTTCATGGTTCTCTTGGGGAGACATCCGTTTAGGACAAGGACGTGAAAATGTGAAAATATTCCTGAAAGAAAATCAAGAAGAACGTGAAGCTATTGTTAATGAAGTACGCGCATTTATCGGGATGGATGATCAGGAGGAAACAACTGAGGCGTAAAATTACAGATATTAAAATCCAACGTCGAAATTCGAGTAGAAGAACTCTAATTTTTGATGATAATAGCGTCTTCGGAATTTCTGAGGACGTTTTTATTATTTCCAATCTTTCTGTGGGTGACTATTTGGGTGAGAAAGATTATCAAAGATTACTTGAAAAAGAATCCAAGAATAAAATTAAAGAAGCCGCTTTACTCTTATTACAATATAGAATGCGTAGTATTTTCGAATTAAGTGATCGTTTACAGAAAAAAGGATATGGAAAAGAGGAGATCGAACCGGTTATTGAGGAGTTAAAAGCTAAGGGATATCTCAATGACGAAGAATTTGCATTTGCATTCTGTCGTGATAAGGTTAGAAGTAAAAGAATAGGACCCTCTGCACTTCGACAAGAATTGATCGTACATCGCTTAGACCAGACGTTGGTGAATAATGTTTTTGAATCCATATACAAAGAGTATCCAATAAAAGATTTAATTGAATTTCATCTCACAAAAAGAAAAATACACACAGAAACACAATTAGATGCAAAAGAAAAACAGAAACTTCTCTCTTTTTTAAAGCGTAAAGGATTCTCATGGAATGATGTATCACATACGCTTAATGAACTTGAAATAAGCTAATTATTACGATGAAGAAACCAATATTTTCTCATTTATTGACAGAAACGGATAAAAATTATATTCGATCGAAAATTTCTCGAAATCCAAACGATTTTGAATTAGAATTTATTGCTGCCGTTAAACAATTTGATATTCGGATCCGTCCGTATCTACAAACGATTGCCCGGATGGAGCAGAATCAAGGTATTGATAAAAATATTCCTGCAATTAATAAAGAGGTTAATTCATTATATGGAATATCAGGGACCAGAATTATTACATCCGATAATCGATTGATAGGAGATGATACTGTCGACAATCATATTGCATGTAATGGCGGTCAATTATTAACAAGATACATTGATTCATTCGAAAAAGACCAAAATACTATAAAGTCTATTCGACGGTTACCATATAATCAAACTGTTAAAATAAAAGACAAGACAAGCCACACTATTGTATCATCAGCTGTTGGTATAAATTCTCAAAAGGATTATTCGATACCCAATTCTGAGGTCTCAATATTTGTATTAAAAGATGACCCAGATTTAAACATTCATAAAATCCTAACAGATTGGATAGATCGTCCGTGGGTATATAAACTGTGCCCAATAGATACCGGTGGATTGATCCAGACAATAATAGAAGAGTTACGTGGAACGAAATTTGGAGTAACCATTACATTTGATGAAAGTGACAAAGAGGAACTTTTAAATAAAATAACTTACGATTATTTAAACTCAACTCTTGTTATTATTCAAAAAGGATTTGAGAAAGAAGTAGTCAAAACTTTAGGTGGGAACAATATATCATTTGAACAAATTGGATTTTTAGAAAATAGTGGCGGATTAACCATTTTACAGGGTAAGGAGAAACTGATTTCTTTACCATTTTATGCTTTTGACTTTATTTGGCAAAATCCACAAAGAGGATATACCCAAAATGAGAATGACGATGTACCTGATCAAATTGATTTAAAATCGATAAAAGAAAAAAGTACGTACAATCATGAGTTAAAAGCACTGATAAAAACAATACGAGACAAGGATAATCAGCGAATATTTGAAGAATCATCCGTATTAATTAATAAGTCAAATAATCACTATGGCTATGATTTAAAAGACTCAGAACTATCTCGGAAAATGTTTATTACATCCTTGGAACCAGATTACTTTACAGGACTGGATCCTCGGAATGGAGGAAAATTATCTATAGCAAATGCAGTACGACAATGTGTTTGTGCAGGAGCTATCCCTACATCGGTGATCATGCATTCCGTTATGCCGGATACCGTCAAATCAAACGAAAGTTGGAAGGGGATGGAAGTAATACAAGGTCAGGAAGAAGCTATTCGGGTGTTTAATCTTTCAGTATTGGATAGGAGGATTTATCCTTATAATGACGTTCTGAAGCAACATACGACTGTGGTGGGATATTTTCCAGAAGATATTGATCGAATCCAAAAAGGATTTGTTGCTGAGGATGACTTTATTACCATGATCGGTAGTCATAGAGGAGAACTGGGTGGAAGTGCATATTTCCGTAACATTCTCAATTTACATGAAGGTACTCCTCCAATGGTTGATCTTGGGATGGAATCTCGACTAAAAGAAGTATTACTTCAAGGAATCCAAGGTAATTTAATTCGATCGGCTTCAATGGGAAGTGAAGGTGGTCTCGCTGTCTCAATCGCAGAATCTCTGAGGGTTTCAAAAAAGGGAGTTGGTGCACGAATTTACTTATCAAGAAAATTACGTAATGATGAGTTATTATTTGGTGAGACCCAGGGCTTAATAATTATTTCTATAGAAGAAAAAAACATTATGGAATTTGAAAGGTTATGTATGAGTGGTGGTGTCCCCTCGACAACCATTGGTAGAGTAACAAATGATGCTCTTTTCTCTTTTAATGATTTAATAAATGTGAATGTAAACAGTTTGAAAAAGATTTAGTTGATGGATAAATTAAATATCATGTTAGAAGATACAGGAATGATTCCTGTAAGGAATATTTATTGTACGGTTCGTAATTATTTATCACATGCAAAAGAGATGGGTGCAGTTGAAACTGCAAAGTATCCTGTATTCTTTCAAAAATCGTTGTCTTCATTTTCAACAAAAACGGAAATAGAATTACCAAAAAATAGACGAATACAATTCGAATTAGAATTGGTAATCTTAATTGGGAAAAATGGTGAAAATATTTCGGAATCAAATGCGATTGATTACGTCGATGGACTTGCTCTGGGATTGGATTTAACTGACAGGAAGTTACAAAGTGAATTAAAAGAAAAACGAATGCCTTGGTTTTTATCTAAGTCATTTAAAAATAGTGCTATCGTTACTGATTTTCAATCTATTAATTATATTAATATCCAATTGCCTTTTTGGTTGGAAAAAAATAATAAAAGGGTTCAAGTAGGGTATATAAAAGATATGCAATTTTCTATTTCTCAATTAATATCTTATCTGTCATCGAATATTCCTTTGATGGCAGGAGATATCATCTTTACAGGAACACCCGAAGGAGTTGGTTATTTATCTGATGGAGATGAATTAACGTTAGGATTGGGAGATAAAATAAAAGGCCGATTTACTATTATAAACCGGCCTAAATAATATTTCGAATGTAACTTATTAGATCAACCGGAAGATCTTAGTTTAAAGTTAACAGGGATAGAAATCCACACACCCACTGCGCGTTCACGTTGTTTGGCAGGTTTAAACCTTGTTTTACGGATAGCTTCAGCAGCAGCTTCGTCTAAACCAGTATTCGGAATGCCACTTAAAACGACCGTATCTTTTACTCGACCTTTATCATCGATAAATGCCTGAATAACAACGGTTCCTTCAATGCCTGCTTCTCTGGCAATATCTGGATAAACAACGTTACGTTGAATCGCTCCATATCCACCGATCGGTACAGGAGGATCATCGTAAGGGATAAATCTTACTCTTGGTCCCTCATCTGGAGGAGGAGGAGCATCATCCCATGCAATAAAATCATCGAGATCAGTTTCTTCAATCGTCAGATCGTCGGCAATGTCTTCTGATTCCGATTCAATCGGAATTGCAGGTCGTGCAGGAGGAGGGGGACGATTAAATTGTTGTGTCTGTGGGATTTCATCCATTTGAATTATGATCTGATCCGGTGTTCCTAAATCGATATTTGCGGCCATAAATCTGGGAACGAAGAGCATCCCTGAAACAATAATACCAATCGATATTATTCCTGTTACCCGGGATACAATTGGATTGATAAATTTTAGTAGATATGATGGTTTATGAATTGGTATCATGTTAATCTTTTTCTTTTAAAAATATTCTTTCTCTCGCAATATGAAATTTAATCGTAAAACCTTGAAGAGAACAAGAATCAATTTATCTATTTACTTTATCTATTTACTTCTTACTTTCTTCACAAGTTGTACAATTGGAAATGGTATATAGGTAATACAGAATATTACAAATCCGACACAAATGAGGGGAAGTAAGTAGAATGGCCATGGACCCATGAAATCTAACAAAGAGGCAGAGTCCGGCTTATGTGAGATAAAGAAATAATTTGATCCTATCAGCCAGTTAATTAATCCGATCGGTATCATTAAAGATGCTGTTAAATAAAATGTTTTTAGCAGCCCAGACCAAGTGGGTCTATATCCAAATATCACGGTAGCATATACGATGGCAACAACAATACCTCCATGCCCTAAGAAGAATTGAATGAACAGATAACTTGGATATGTAGCTTGTAGAGTAGGGGTTAACAGAGCTTGGGTTGCACCACCGATGCCCCAGAAATACAAAAATTGATAGAGAAGAGGTCGTTTTGTGTATAACAAGATGGGAAGTAATAAAGCTGAAAAACCACATAGATGAAGGGGCAAGTTCTCTTGAATAGTGAAGATACCGTTTGATAAACGATATATCCATATACTCGCTTCCTGGATCCATAAAAAAGCTGCAAGTAGCATACGAATTCTGAATTCAGTTGTAGGATTTGCAAAACGTTTTACAGACCATGGAAAAATGATAGAAGCAGCGATCACCATTCCAATAGCAGTCAAATGTTGTGATCCAAACATAATAAAACTTTGTGGTGGCATAACTATTCCTTATTCTATTTTTGTACTAATTCGTTCATAACAATCTTCAATTTCATCAATCGCTAACTGTACAGTCAAACCAATTGCATCATGGATTAATATATCAAAGTTTTTTAATGAAGAATCTCTTAACAGAACGGAAATTATAACGTCACGGAGTAGAATCAAAGCATTTGTTACTTCTGTCATACTGAACCCTTCTCGGATACGAATATCAGCTAAGAAGCGAGAGTAGTTTACTAAAGACATTCTGTCTCCCGTACGTACAGAGGTTACCAATAGATTATAATAAATCCCTAAATACCACTCCAGACTGTCCGGTTCCATTTTTTGGTAATGGGGGTAAATCTTTTGATTGTCATTACTTAACATTTGGGATAGAGTAGAATGAATGATCGAATCATGCAGTCGATGCATCGTTTCAGCAATATGAAGACTTGGACGATTAATAGTGAGTTTTTCAAGTGCCACTAGATTGCGATGTTGCCATTCAACCGGATAACTTTTTGAGTGCTCAATCATATACAATAATCTACGTTCGATTGTACGACGTTGGATGGGTGCCCAATCAAGTATTTTTTGAGTATATGATGAATCTATTGTCAATTTTTTATCAACATATTTCATCATCCAAGGACGTTCAAAAGGTGGTTTTTTAATTAATAATCCAATCAGATATCTGGCATAAACTCCCGGTATAGCAAGTAGTTTAGGCATAAAAAATGGACGTACATTTTGTCCAAAAAATAAGCGTGTGGATAACGTAAATAACTCTTTATGAGATGTTGATCCGTTTGGACTGGCAATATACGTATCAAATTTTGGTAAAGTATCTGATTTTTGTAAAATGATCAGTAACAGTTTTACCAGACAATCTACATGAATATATGGAACAGCTGAATGGCCTTTTCCACCCAATATTTTTGAATTCCAACTTCGAGAAAACCACGTTTTCAGAAAAATATACAGAGGACCATATTCACACCAATCACTAAATGCAGCGGCAAAGCGAACAATAGAACAAGGGATATCATTTGAAAGTTCACGACATTTATCTTCACCAATTTTTTTTGTAACTGCGTATGGAAACTCTGCATCAGGGGCAGTGTTTTCATCGATAGATTCACCTTCGGGCGGAAATAAACAAGCCGCAACAGAACTAGCAAATATGAACCGAGAGATATTTAACGATTTGGCAAACTCGATCAAATATTGTGTCCCAAGGACATTAGAACGTTCATACTCAGGGTGTTTTGTGTTGCTAAAGTTATAATATGCAGCTAAATGTAAAATATAATCGACTTTGTTTTCTTTTTGAATAGTCCAAATAATCTCCGTAAGCAGATCGATTTCTGCAATATCCACAAGAAACCATTTAATGTTTTTATGAGGTTCAATGCCGACTTCTTGCATTGTACGTCTAGCCAATGCGTAAATAATATAATCATCTTTTGCTTTTTCTAAAAAATGCTTTCCAATAAATCCGGATGCTCCGGTAACAATGATTACTGGTAATCGAGATGACATAATTAATTCGGAGTATTTTGAAATCTATTTAATAAAATAATTAATCCTAATCCCATTAAACAATCTCCAATCCCTGATAGAAGGATTAGCGGTATCTGTGCAATAAATACAAAGTACGCTATAAGGAAGAATGTCGCTGTAAATTTTGCGATTATAGCAAACTTAATAAAAACCTGAGAATGATCTATTTGCTGTACTCCGAAAAGATAAGCAACACACATAACAAGATGAAATACACCACCTTGAACGAGGAAGAAGTGCCATTGCTCAACTGCAAAACCAAAATAATTTACAAAACTGATCGGCATAAATATCATTCCTAGTCCAACAAGGAAAGAATGAATTGCTACCAACCAAAGAAAGATGATAAGATGGGATCGAGGATTATTCATAATAAATATTTAGTTTTTTTGTTGATACTTTGTGTCAGTAGCGATTATTCCTATATCGTTTAGTACTTCAATAATAATATTAATGGCATGCTCTACGGAATTTTTCATTGTTGAGGTCATTTCAAGACCGGCTTCAATGGATTTAGGTTGTATCCCGACCATACAAATATTTTTGGGCTCCTTATCAAGGAGTTTTGCTGTACTTAGTACATCTGTGATACCAAGATGATGAACTGACATCAAGGTATTTAATTGTGTTAAGATATCCGTTTTTGATATGCGTTCCACATATCCGGGTTTTTGGTTGAAGTTAACCGCATCGATCAAAATTACATGTTCCTTATTCTCAATGTATGGAAGAAGATCCAGTCCAAATGTTCCTCCGTCAATAATAGTCACTTCGGGAGAAAACCGATAGTTGGACTTTAAACGATTAGCAACATGAACGCCTACGCCTTCATCCTGGAGCAAGGTATTACCAAGCCCCAGGATGACAATGTTTGCAGTGTCAGCAGGATGTGTTGACATGCACAATATTAGTTCTTGTATTATCGTGCAAATGAATTGCGCAAGCCAAACAAGGATCAAACGAATGAATAGTTCGAAGTACCTCTAATGGCTTTTCAGCATCGGCAATTGGGTTTCCTACCAGTGATGCTTCATACGGTCCCGGTTTATCATCTTGATTTCGTGGACCTGCATTCCAAGTGGAAGGAACAACACATTGATAGTTTTTGATCTTTCCGTTTTCGATCACAACCCAGTGAGAGAGAGTTCCTCTTGGTGCTTCATGGAAGCCAAACCCGGTTTGTTCTCCTTTGGGGAAAATAGGGGCATTAAATGTCGTGACATCACCACTGGCAATATTCGCGATTAATGCATTATAGTTCTCTCCGAGGATATCATAGAGGATTTGAGTTCTAACACACCGTGCTGCATGTCTTCCTAATGTGGAATGGAGTGCAGGGACACCGACTTTTGTTCCGGCGATAGCGCTGACTTTTTCCAAAGCAAGGGTTACATACTTTGTTGCGCCTTCATGTCCGGATGCAACCATACCAAGTACATTAGCTAATGGTCCGACTTGAGCAGGTTCACCTTCAAAACTCGGTGATTTTACCCAAGAGTATTTACCATCTTCACTGAAATCAGAATATTTCGGAACGGTTTCTTCTTTGTACGGATGCCGTGTCCAATCTCCATCATACCAACTGTGTTTGATACTCTCTTTTACGTTCTTTTCAAAGTAAGAATCATCGAAATTAGTTATTGCATGGAATTTACCGATATCACCGTTAGGAATATATCCACCCGGTGTACAGAACTTTGTTCCTTTTGTATCCATCGGGAAGTCAGGTACACTGAGATAATTCAGAACGCCTGCACCGTATGGAAGCCAATCTGCATATAACGCACCGACAGCTGCTAGATCCACCAAATATACATCCCTGACGAATCTTTCCAGTTTATCCATTAAGGATTTAACGTACGCCAATTTCTCCATGTTCAATGTGGATTGATCATCAAGGTTGATCGCATTGGCTACACCACCGACAGCCAAGTTTTGGATATGGGGTGTTTTGGATCCAAGAATGGATACGATTTGGTTAGCAATTCGTTGATATTCAAATGCTTCAAGATAATGAGCTGCAGCAATTAAATTAACTTCCGGTGGAAGTTTCATCGCATCATGTCCCCAATATCCGTTCGCAAAGATTCCAAGCTGACCAGTATTTACGAATGATTTCAATCGATCTTGAACCGCTTTAAATTCCTGTACACCATTATTCGGCCACGGAGACAGGCTTTGTGCGAGTTTCGATGCTGCTACAGGGTCAGCAGACAAGGCTGAAACAACATCTACCCAGTCCAAAGCAGAGAGATGGTAAAAATGCACAATATGATCATGGATACCGTGAGCGGCAATGATCATGTTTCTAATATATTGTGCATTCAGCGGTATTTCAAGGTTGAGAGCATTTTCAACCGCGCGAACTGAAGTCATAGCATGGACAGTTGTACACACACCGCAAATTCGCTGCGTATAGATCCATGCGTCTCTAGGATCACGATTTAATAAAATGGGTTCTATACCACGCCACATTTGTCCAGAAGACCAAGCTTTGGACACTTTTCCGTCTTGAATGTCGCAGTCTATTCGAAGGTGACCTTCGATACGAGTGATCGGGTCAACTGTAATTCTTTTCGCCATTATATGTTCCTCCTATAATTATGCGTTTTCAACATCCGGTAATACCGGTAATTTTTTAACAAATACTAGGTATGCCATAATTTCTATAGAAATAATACCAAGTGTAATTAAAATTTCTGAAATGGATGGAAAATAATGCCAACCATCGCCCGGATTGAATCCTATTAGGAATGTATTGAACCGTAATAGTGCTCCACCGAGTACCAACATAACGGCTGAGTAGAGCAGTATTTTAGCATTGGTTCGTTGACTTTCCATAAAGAGTAGGACCAACGGAACAATAAATAGAAGACTTTCCAATATGAACATCCACCCATTTAAGTCACCGGCAAACGCGTTTCCTAAAGCCCCTCTCCAAATGAGATCACCATAGCGGAAGAGAGTATAGGCTGCTAATACCCATGCAACAAATTTAGCAAGTTGGGCTAACAGTTTGGTTTCTAAAGGTCGTTTAAATGCGAGGGATGAATAGAATGATTCAAAAATCACCATTCCAAAACCTATTAGGATAGATGACAGTAAAAATGTCACAGGTAACCATCCTGTTTGCCACAGATTAGAGACTTTATCTCCGGCGATGACCATGAGTGTTCCCAAGGAAGATTGGTGCATCGTTGGTAACAAGACTCCGATTGCTACAAAGATAAAGATGATCTTGTTCAGTTTTGGAATGAGAATCGGTTTCCATTTTTCGAGAAATACCGGTGTGAACTCAATCCATAAAACGAGTACATAGGTCGCAACACAGAATGCCACTTCAAACATAATCGAGTTAAGATTAGCGTACCACGGTAAAAACACATTGTATAGTTGCCAATATCTTCCGACATCAACAAAAATCGAGACACCTGCTAATGTGTATCCAAACATACTTGTCATGATAGCAGGTCTGACTAACGGATGAAATTGGCCTTTATTTAAAACATAGACCAACAGTGCCATAGCATATCCACCACAACCGATTGCTGTTCCAACCAAAACATCATACACAATCCACATACCCCACGGGTATCCGTGACTAAGGTTGGTTACTTCACCCAGCCCGAATATGAATCGTTTACCGAGTAGATAAAGAGCGATGAAGGCTATGGTTGACATGAAGATGAAAGGTTTAGTCCATATTTTTCCTCCTAAAGGTTTATATGTACTCATTGCTGGCCTCCTTCCTCATGATGGTCTTTTACACTTCTGTGTGCTGCAAATAAGAGTCCACCTAACAGTACAATAGGTGCAATCATACCTTTATAAGCTGTATGTTGAATGGTCTCAGATTTCACAGCTGCAGATGATTTTGGAAGAGTAGGTAATCCCAGTTTTTCAAATGGAATAGCAGAAAGGATTAAGTACTGAGTTCCGCCGCTTTCATTTTCTCCGTAAATATAGTTAATGTACTTTTTAACTTTCTTGAGTTGTTTTTGTCCATTCATGGTTTCAACAGGGTAGGAATATGTGCTGTTTTCTGATAAAGAAAGTCTATTTTTTGCTTCTTTAATCAGCTCAGTTACATCCCCAAAAACTGAAGCTCCTGTTGGACAAAATTCGCAGCATCCGGGAATTCCACCTTCAGCTTGAAGATGAGAGCACATTTGACATTTTATTATCTCAGGGAAGGCTTTATCAAATTCGAACTTTGGAATATTGTACGGACAGGCAATTTGGCAATAACGACATCCGATGCAGGCATCTTTATTGTAAGTTACGATCCCTGAATCAGGTTGTTTTTGTAAAGCACTTACCGGACAAGCAGAAACGCAGTCAGGGTCGATGCAATGCATACAAGCACGTTTAATAAAACCATATCCATCAACGATTTGATCTTTTGTTTCACCGGTTCCATTTCGGTATGCCTGAATTTTATTTAAAGTAGTTTCACTTAAGTCACCTGTATCCCAGATACAGCAGACTTCATGTTCCTTTTCCAAAGGAGAAGCGACATCCGGTGGCATGTTGTTTATTCGCTTACACGCAACTTCACAGGATCGGCATCCAATGCAGAGTGTAGCATCATAAAGGATGCCTTTTGCATTTGGAGGTAACGATTTAACCGTGCGTGCTTGTAAAGTAGACAACCCGGTTGCTGTAGCAGCTCCGGTGGAAAGGATTTTTAGAAAATCACGTCTTTCCAGATTCATGTCTATCTCCTTAGGCGTTGGTTGAGTTTTCTTCTTTGTCCAGTTTTTTTGCAGTCATGGCAGTAACAGCTGCAGCTGCACCTGCAACCGCACCGGCGACTGCAGCAGCTCCTGCAGAAATACCGCCCTCTTTTTCTTCACTCACACCGGGGAAAAATTCTGGTGGAGTGATTGACAGGACATCGGCTTGTTCATGCAGAGGTTTGGTGAATCCAACACCTTCTTCGGTGCATCCAAAGCAAGGATGTCCGACCCCGATTGGCCATGAGCCGGTATCACCAAATTTTTGGATTCCGCAATTTGCATGTGTTTCAGGACCTTTACAGCCGAGTTTGTATAAACACCATCCTTGGCGATGTCCATCGTCATCAAATTGATTTGCAAAACGTCCGGCATCAAAATGAGGTCGTCTTTCACAATTATCATGGATCAATTTTGCATATGCAAAATTTGGGCGTCCTTTTGTATCAAGTTGTGGCAGCTTACCCAATGTTAAGTAATATAGAACAACCTGAAGTAAATTGTATGGACTTGCAGGGCAGCCCGGTAAATTGATCACAGGAGTGTTGATATTATTCATTTTCAGAACTTCGGCAAATCCGGTTGCCTGAGTAGGATTAGGAGATGCCGATTGAACGCCACCCCAAGATGCACAAGAACCCATAGAAACAGCAGCAGCAGCTTTTGATCCAATATCTTTTGCAATATCAAGAGCTGTCCTTCCTGCAATCTTACAATAGATTCCATTTTCAGCAAGCGGAATGGATCCTTCAACGACTAGAATGAATTTCCCTTTGTATTTTTCAACGGTTTTATGCAAAAGGTCTTCCACTTGATGTCCTGCGGCTACACAGAGAGTTTCCGAGTAGTCGAGTGATATATAATCAAGTACAAGGTTTTCTACAGTTGGGTGAGTTGCTCGAAGCAACGTTTCTGTGCAACCGGTACACTCCTGAAAGTGTAGCCAGACAACAGGTGGTCGAAACTTACTGGCAATAGCTTCCGCAACTTTACCGGCTGCTTGATAGGGGAGAGACATCGCAGCGGTCATCACAGTACAGAATTTGATAAAGTCTCTTCGAGATATTCCTCGCGATCTTAACTCCTCTGTATAATGAGAAGATATACCGTTTGGAGTGTCAGCTGACTTTAATTTCGTCATAACAATCCTCCTTGGTTTTAATTAACGATCAAATGATTTCGTAATAATCTTTAGAAATCTTTAATCTTTCATATTTATTGAATAAAAACAGCTTTTATTGTTATTCCGTAATTTGCATTTTCCGGCATAATCTCCGTCGCAGTGCAGACAAATAAGTTCTAT
>CAZYDH010000027.1:14959-21028 GCA_964645915.1 uncultured bacterium | reverse complement strand
TTAACCAAGGTAATTGGAGATTATTTTGGTAATAAGAATGTTGAAGTTCAGCGTATCCTTGGTCCTTCTTCTCTTTGTTTTCAACTGTGCGCTGTTTGAGGACGAACACTCCGAGATTTATTTACCCACTCCGATTATTCTTATCTCTATGGATGGTTTTCGATGGGATTACATCGATCGAACCGAAACTCCTAATTTGGATTATGTTGTTTCAGAGGGCGTACATGCAGAAGCTTTGATTCCTGTCTATCCATCAACTACTTTCCCAAATCACTTATCTATTGTTACCGGTTGCTATCCGGAAAACCATGGAATTGTATCGAACAGAATGTGGGACCCTATATTTCAGGAATGGTATTATATCGGCGAAGGAGCAGAACCGGTCCAGGATGGAAAATGGTATGAAGCAGAACCAATCTGGGTAACGGCAGAAAAAGCAGGTTTAACAACTGCAGTATATCATTGGCCGGGGAGCGAAACTGAAATTATGGGCTATCATCCAAGTGAATATTTTATATATGATGGCTCGGTGACTAATGAAGAAAAAATTGAACAAGTTTTATTATGGCTAGATCAATCGGAAAATGAAAGACCTTCATTTA
Source organism: uncultured bacterium (assembly GCA_964645915.1). Classification (GTDB taxonomy): domain Bacteria; phylum Fidelibacterota; class Marinisomatia; order Marinisomatales; family JACNKV01; genus JACNKV01. Next base: position 20,426 of record CAZYDH010000027.1, on the reverse strand, counting down.
TTGCAACATATTTTAATGAAGCGAATTATTACGGACATCGATTGGGAGTTTCCAGTATAGCTATCGATTCAGTAATTCAGGGATTGGATCAAAATATAGGTCAGTTAATAACCGGTTTGGAACAACGGGATCTTTTAAACAAAGTAAATATCATTATAGTTTCAGATCATGGAATGGTTGATCTGGATGAAGAGAAAATTATTTTCATTGATGATTATATATCATTGCAGAATCTTGAACGATATCGTCTGGGACCCGCAATAATGCTTGATCCGGTTGATGGAGAGCTCGAATCCGTTTATTCTGCGTTAATAAATGCACATCCTAACTTGTCGATTTATAAAAAAGAAGAAACTCCCGAACACCTACACTATCGAGACCATAGGAGAATTTCATCTATCATCGGTATCCCTGATGAGTCTTGGTATGTATTAACTCGCAGTTATTATGACAATAATGGGTTAGGTACTTATGTCGCTACTCACGGGTATGATCCGACCCTCTATTCGATGCAGGGGATTTTCCTCGCAGTCGGCCCGGATTTTCAAAAAGGACATTCAATTCCAAAGTTTGAAAATATACATATCTATAATTTATTGACAAATATACTTGGAATAACTGGTGTTGAAAATGACGGGGATTTCGAAGAAGTTAAAATGATGATAATCTCAGATTAGAATAAAATGAGAATAACCAGAAAACACTTAAAACTAATTTTCAAGTTTGGATTTCTTTGTAGTGTTCTAATAATTGTGATTTGGACTTTCATGTTGTCCTATCCCTCAGTTCTCTTCAACAATAATAAACAATATAAGAATTTTACGATTTACTCTGATCAAACTATCGGACCGGAAATTGATACAACAATATCTCAAGTAAAGGAATGGCTAGAGCAAATTGAAGTTTATAATAAAAAACGAAAAATCGATATCTATCTTTGTTATAAGAAAAATCAATTTAGAAAAATATCTTTTTTTACGCTTCGAAAAGATGATGTAATGGGAATTAACCTACCCGAATTATCAAATTGTGTTATTAACATCTCTGTAGTAGAAAAATTTGGTCAGTTGACAAATAAAAAGCCCAAATATCACTCGAGGGAAGGTAATTTATCTCATGTTATTGCTCATGAATTGATGCATCAATATATAGCAGATTGGGGAACCACATCTCGGTTTAAAAAAATCCCGACTTGGAAACTGGAAGGATATTGTGAGTTTGGAGCAAACTATGTCCGGGCAAAAATGGATTGTGTTTCACTTGAAAACCGTTTGAGAGTATACTATGACGATACTGAATGGAATATAACTTCGGAGACTCATCGAGGTCATTACTTATGGGGAATTATGGTAGAGTATTTATCAACTCGGAAGGAGATGTCCTTCGATCAAATTATGAAAGACGAGATTACATTTCATAGGGTCTATGATGAAATGATAAAAGACTTAATGGGTGAGAACTTTAATAATAGGGAGAAAACCATATGAAAATGAAAAGTGAAGTCCAATTGCTCAAAATAACAGAGGACACAGTACGAACAATCTGTAATCTTACCGTGCATAAAGAGCAAAAGAAGTTTGTAGCCCCTAATGCAGTATCGATTGCTCAAGCATATTTTTCAGACAAAGCATGGTTTCGAGCAATTTATATTGGTAATATTCCCGTAGGATTCTTAATGCTTGAAGACCAACCGAAGAAACCGGAATATTTTTTGTGGCGATTTATGATTGATCATCGTTATCAATCTATGGGTTATGGGCGACAGGCATTAACTTTACTAATTGATCATGTAAAGAACCGTCCAAACGCTGCCGAGTTATTAACAAGTGTTGTGCAAGCCGAAGGTGGACCTCAACAATTTTATGAGAAATTGGGGTTCGAGTTAACCGGTGAGTATGAGGATGGTGAAGCACTGATGAAATTGACCTTATGAAAAAGAAAAAATAAAACAGAGAACACACATGAATAAAATAAAACGTATCATTATTGCAACATTAGCAGGGACACTTTTTGGATTTGTCTGTGTTGCGTTTGCTTCGAGTGGACCCGGAGAACTTCCTCTCCCGGTTACCCTTCAATTAATTGCCAGTCGTACATTGATCGGTTTTGCGATCGGTATAAGTAGAATATCTATGAAACATTGGTCGATACACGGACTTGTTATGGGATTAATTTTCAGTATTCCTCTTGCAATTGGTGGATTAATGGCACCGGAAAATCCTGAATTCAGTAAAGCAAATATGTTTATTGGAACGGTGTTCTTGGGAATGATCTATGGATTATTGATTGAAGTGATTACATCAGTCATATTCAAATTAAAATTCAAAAAATAAATCTAATAACAAGATATAGACTAATCATAATTTTAACCTATTGAGTATTGTTTAATGTTCGATGGGAATACTCTAATTTCTCGTTATGGTAAAAGAGAGGGTTTATGGCAAAACAGCTTATTTATGAACCAATGACAGCATTCACGGATCTGCTAATCACACTTTTAGGGTCGTATTTCGCATGGAAATTATTTTTATTATATGGACAATCGACTGCCGGAGTGCATTTGTATTGGGGCTTGGCATTTGTTATGGTTTCGATCGGTGCTTTATTAGGAGCCGTCAGCCATGGAGTGGGACCGCATTTTGCACCGTTCGTTAAAAACACTTTATGGAAGTTGACCACACTTTCGATTGGTGGAGTATCTGTATTCTTTTTAATGACTGTAATCCATCATTTACCCGGATTATCGTTGGTATTTTGGATAAAATGGATTCCTGTTCTTGCGTACCTGATCTATTTTTGTGTTATTTTGGTAAATGATCAATTTTTAAATGTGATCTTGTTTTATGTCCCAATAATGATCATCGTACTCATGACAATGTTATACAGTCAATTCAGCTTGGGAACGGTTGGCTCAGGATATATCTCGATTGGAATTATCATCAGTTTTATTGGTGCAGGTGTCCAAGCCAGTCGATTAGGACTTCATCAGCATTTCAACCATAATGATATTTACCATGTAATTCAGATGATTGGTATGGGGTTCTTTTACCATGGCGCAACGTTGTTGACGGATCTTTCATAACGATCAGATACTTAATCCTGGACATCATTTAACTCGAGTAAATAATCTATTTGTATCATTGTAAAAAGTCTGAACTGATAGCTTAAACGATTGTAAATTCCCGACCATATTTTTATTGAGATAAGGAAAAAACGTGAAAACAAATATCAAAGAAATAAATGCATATACACGCGAACTGGACATCCATATTCCTTGGAATGATTTAGAAGAGGATTACGAAAAAGCTCTTCGTTCGTTCAGTAAAAAAATTAAGCTTCCCGGATTTAGAAAAGGGAAAGTCCCGCGACAAGTCATTTTGAAGCAATATAAACAAGTAGTTGATGCTGAATTTATAGAGGACGCTTTTCAAAAATTCTATTTTAGAGCTCTGACAGAAGAAAAATTACAACCGGTAAATAGAGCTGATGTTGAAGATGTGGATTTTAAAGACGGTGAACATCTCTCCTTTAAAGCCAAGTTTGAAATTGAACCCGAAGTAACACTTCCACAATTGAAAAAGAATAGCCTGAGTGTAGAAAAAACCCAATATATCACAGATCAAGTCGATCTCGATCTCGCTATTGAAGAAGTCCGACGGACATATGCAGAAGTTGAAACGATAGAAGACGGTGCGAGTGAGGGAGATTTTATTCTCGCGGATCTACAAAAAATGGATGGTGAGGGTGTCCCCATTATAGGTGATAAAATTGAAAAACGTTATCTCAAACTAGGAGATGGGGTTTTTGTTGATGAAAATTTAAAAAGATTAACTGGCTTAAAACCGGGTGATACGGCACGTCTGGATTTTCCTGAAGCGTCGGGTGAAACATCACAATATGAGATCAGTGTTCTTAATGTAGAGCGTCAGGTATTACCGGAAGTAACTGAAGAATTTGTCAAAAAAGTAGATCCAAAAATCGAATCGATAGATAGTTGGACAGAAAAAATTAAAGAACAGATCGAAAAAAATTATGAGCAGCGTGCAAAAGAGGCATATGAAAGACAACTCTCGGATGTGCTAATCGATCTTGTTAATCCTGAAGCTCCTCCGTCGATGGTCAAATCTTATTTAGAACGACTCGTTGAAGATGTCAAAAAACAAAACAACGGAGAAGAAATTGACGAAGAAGAGGTAAAAAAGACGTATCAATCTTTATCAGAAAGAAATCTTAAATGGTATTTATTAAGAAAAGCCATTATAAATGATCAAAATATCGAGATATCAAAAACTGAGATAGAAGAAGAGATACAACACCTGAAGGACCGATCTCCGGATTATGCAAAAGAAATAGACAAATATTATAAAAAACCAAGCCATCGTTCACGATTGGAGGATGATCTGGTGGAAAGTAAAGTCTTAGATTATCTTCAAACAAGTGCTAAAGTAAAACTTGTAAAAGTAAAGACAAAAACGTTACGAAAAGCCTCAGAAAAATCATCCAAGTAAAAAGAAGTCAGAGTTGATTTGACAAAAACACTGACAAAAACAGTGACAAAAACACATTGATTAATTCATGGATAGGTATTGTCTCGCGTTGTAATTTCCAAGATTAATATCAGCTTTACCATTCACGATATAATTAAGTATGAAAGGTAGTTCATGTTGAAAATGCAAATTTTTCTAATCGGTTTAATTTCTGCATTACTCCTTACGATGTGGGGATGTGAAGATCCCGCAGAAACTGCGGAGAATGCTCAATCTGTAGAAAACACTCTTGAAGATAATTCCCTCTCCAATGACGGTCATTATGATTCATACTTTTATGATTTCACCAAAGATTTTGATGTGAAATTTTATCGATATGACAAGATATCCTTGGAATATAGTGGGTTGTTTAATCCGGATGAAGATACATTAAACTTTAAGAATTTTAAAAATTACCTGTTAACAATCGACCCTGATGACGATACTAACAGGGAATGGATAACATGCCAACTAGCCGACACATTAAATGAGATTCCCATTCTTGAAGAACTTTTAGAGTTATATCCAAATATCTCAGACTCAGAAGTGTTGGATTCATTAATCAATGAATATGAAAATCAAGGTTTTGCCGAGATGGTCCATTATGATACAATTTCGGTTATCTCACAACCTTTTAAAAATGTTGAATCATTGGTGTGGAACGAGTATAATGAAATAGATGTTCAGTTTCAAAATTATTCCATTAAAAACACCGGGTATATCTTAGATACCGTTTTTGTTCCTCATGAAGATGTTATCACTAATAAATTCTATAAAACTGATTTGATCGGTAGCGAGGGAAGCTCAGTTTATATTGATACTACAGAATGGATAGATCAAACACATGAATATTCTGAAGGATCAGATACTCTTTATGCTAATTTTGTTTTCAGCCGAACTACATTAAGTTCTGACTCGTTAATCTATAGAATAAATACAGA
>CAZYDH010000027.1:0-14859 GCA_964645915.1 uncultured bacterium | reverse complement strand
TTTTCAGCCGAACTACATTAAGTTCTGACTCGTTAATCTATAGAATAAATACAGACTGTAATGACAACGGTATATGGAATTCTTCTGAGGACTTGATCCAAGATTATAACGGGGATGAAGATTATGAAGATATTGTTTTTGAATTTCAAGATATTAATGATAATGGTGTATTTGATTCACTTGAAATAAAATTATCTGATTACAATAGTGACGGAGATAGCACCGATGTGTTATTTGAATGGGTAGATCTTGGTAATGGTCTTTGGGATGATGCAGAACCGTATGTTGATTTAGATGAAAATGGTGAAAATCCCCTCCATGGTTTTCAAGACAGAAATTGCAATGGAACTTGGGAAGATGCCGAAGAAATAGTAGATGAAGGAACTGAGGGTGCAATTTACGATGAAAATCATGGAGTGTGGTTCATTGATCGAGGTAACGGAATGATGGATGGTGATGAGGTATTTACCGAGATCACAAATGACGGTGTTATTTCATATGATGAGTTATTCAAATTTGGTAAAATTTCTAAAAACCTGTTGGTTTCATGGGAAGACCCGGATTCTCCTCGGATTTTGGAGGATGTATATCCTAGTGAATTATTTGAGGATGAAAATGGTGATGGAATATATAATGTAGGAGAAGAATTTGATGATTTAAATAGTAACGAAACTTTTGATGCGAATGGAGATTCTATTGTTGCACGCTGGCCGGATTTGAACGGAGATCCGATTGTGTTTAATGATATTATCGATAGATATATATTTGAAATTAACTCAAGGAAGTACGTTACGAATTTAGATTCGATGGTGATGGTTTGGAGCCATCCAATTGTCGGTGATATTGAAGGCTCCGATGATGGTGATTATTCAATTACAAAAACAAAATGGGAATATGAACACCCGACTCAAGGATTCACTCGAGAATATGACTATCATTTTTTCAAGAAAAATGAACATGTGTACCAACGCGTATTCCCAAGTTACTTCATTCCTTATGGTTTTCATGGATATTCTACGGTAGGACAAGAAGCACCAGGACCTCTGGAAGATGGTTTTTGGTTTGACTCAACTCGATTTGTAGATCAGGTTCTGTATTACACTCCGGGGCATTATTTCAGAAATGGAGAAAGAGTGGAAACTTCAGAAGAAGTAATCACTCCTGTTGCGGATTATCATGTTGGACATTCCTATGCCGTTGATCGCGAAAATGTAAGTCTACAAACAACAGGGAGAGAATTCCCTGCTGACTCAACATTAAAGATTACCCGTGAAGTTTCCATGATAATGTTGGGAACCGGAGTAGAATATATTGAGCGAAATGAGACCTGGCTAGTTGAGGGTCTTGGAATTGTAAAAGACTTAGTATCCTTCCATTGGACAGATCCACCGGAATGGTTAGGAATTGAAGGAGAGGGGTGGGTTGAATACTCTCTCCTTGAACTTGCTGATTACAGAGAATATAATTCTTCACAAAGACTTATGTTTGGAAATCGTCGTATTACACATCCGTCTGACTTAAATACGATTGATGAATTCCAAGAAGATCCGTTCAAATATAAACGAACTGTTGGTCTTCAAAGAATTGAATTTCCCGTCAATAATTAATGATGAAAAAGATTATGATTAGATACATTCAAAAACTATTATTTCCATTTATAATTTTAACACAGATCCTCTTTGCAGGGACGGATGGTACTCTCCGCGGAACCGTGACAGATATAGATGGTGCTCCATTACCGGGTGCACAGGTATATATTCAGGAGTCTGGGAGAGATGCAATTGTTTCTGGAACGATGGCCGGGCAGGATGGAAGCTATATTTTGCTGAATATCCAAGTAGGCGAGTACGATATTACATGTTCGATGATGGGTTATCGGCGAGAGATTCGTAAACACGTTTCTATTATTATGGATAAAACAACTTGGGAAAACTTCAGTCTAACCGTTGCTGCAATTGAGGGAGAAGAAATTGAGGTCTATGGCGAAAGAGAACTCGTTGAAAAAGGATCTACTTCAAAGAAAGTAACCGTGAGCAAAGAAGCGATCGAATCACTTCCTATCCGAGATATTTCAGAGCTGTATACTTTGCAGTCCGGTGTAGTGAAAGTAGAAAGTCGAAACCAAGGTATTCCAGACCATGAAGAACGTGGTTTGGAAGAAGTGCACGTTCGTGGAGGACGATCCGGTGAGATCGCTTATATGATCGATGGATTATATATTAGAAACCCAATCTTTGGTGGTATCGGAAACGGGACTCGTCTAAATTTGTTTGCGGTTAAAGAGTTTGACTGGCAGCCCGGTGGATTTAATGCTGAATACGGAGATGCAATGTCCGCTGTTTCAAATATGCACACGATGATTGGTGGAGATAAGATTCAGTACAAATTTAAGTACGAAACCAGTCAAGCCGGTGCAGCGATGGGAAACGGGTACGATGAACTTAGAGGATATAATGATTATAACCTGGGACTTGGAGGAGGTTTTGGAAAATTCCATTATTGGGTATCAGGTCAGTTTACAGATCGTAATTCTTATCGTGTATTGGAATTTGATGATAAAATTTATGAACATGGTGAAAATGATCCATATAACTATCTACCGATCAATCAAGATTATGCTGAACAGAATCGTCAAAATTTAGTTCAACCATGGGACACTGAAGCCGGGTTTAGAGGATTTGGATTTGATCGAACAGTTGACGTGTTTGGTAAGTTAGCTTATAATTTTACAAACCGTTTACGTATGAATGTATCTTATTGGCAGGTCGCTGCTCATCGTAAAGTATTTAATCCACGATACATGTTTTGGGATGACGGACAAAATGAATTATTCCGCGATACTTATCGTTATACATATGAGTTGAATCATTCCATTACAAGCAGGACATTTTATACTCTCCGCTTATCACAGTTTGTTCAGGATCAGTTCCAAGGCGTACGGTGGAAAGATAGTGACAAAGATGGGTATCCTGACTGGTATGAATGGAGAAATTCTGCAGGAGACTATGCATCAGGAACGATAGAACCGATCTCAGATCCGTATAATCCTAATATTATTCCCTATACAACATCTGCAGAGGGAGACACAATTTTTTACACAAAACGCGATGATAAAACTGGCTGGTTTTATGGAGCAACTCCCGGAAACTGGAATTGGGAAATCGCTGAGACATTCAGAGACGTTAATAATAACGGTGTTTACGATGAGGGTATTGACATTTTTGATCCTGAAAGAGATGATTTTGACGGAGATGGAGTATGGGATGGCCCTGAATTAATAGAAAAATGTTTAAAAAGAGACGGGAGTTATTGGCTGACACCAGAGATGTACGTTGCTTACTACGATCATCTGGATTATCGTAAGATCTTTCATGAATGGGAGAATGATCCTTATTATGCTCATTTTGGATGGGGTGACCCTTCCTTTGGATTTAATCCGATCACTGGATCAGATCCCAATGCCAATTATTTCTTGCCGATTGGTGGATACGGTTGGGAAGAAGGAAAAGCATTTGGCGGATATGATAGATTTTATGGATCATCAAGTGCTGTAACACAAGAAGCTCGACTTGACATTACATCACAGATAACGGATAAATGGAAGGTCAGAACTGGGGTTGATTATAAATCTCATAAATTAAATTTTGACGAAATTCGATTCCGATGGGAAGAGGATAAACCTCCGATCCGTCAGAGTTTTGCGGAATACTGGAAAGATACAGGTCCTGATGGTTTATTGCCCGGAAACTCCGGTAACGGAATTTGGGATGATGGTGAATGGTTTGATGATGTTAATGAGAACAATGTCTGGGATGAAGGAGAAGAGTTCGTTGATGAGGAAGTGATGCCGGATGAAGGTGAAGGTAACGGAGTGTGGGACCCGGGTGAATCATTTGATGACGCTAATGGGAATGGTAAATGGGATGATTTTCGTGAGCCGGAAGAGCTATCTGCATATATTCAAAATACATTTGAAGTCCCATGGATGGTTGTAAATGCGGGAGTTAGAATTGATGGTGTGAATTATAATACACGTATCTGGTCTGACCCGGATGGAAATCCTTCTCCAAATAAACCTTGGTACTATGCTGATGTAGGTGAAGATGGAATTCCAGGAACAAATGATGCAGGAGAAAATGATGACAAATGGAACTATAATGAAACGGTCGATGAACTCCCGGGGCTACAAAACCAAAAGACATTACTTACACCCGCAAAGTGGTTTTATAAAATAAGTCCGAGATTAGGTATCAGTCATGTGATCACTGATCAAGCCACATTTACATTTAATTACGGATTATATTATCAAACACCCATTTATCAGAACGTTTATCTTAATACAAACCGACTGACCGATCCTCAAAATTTGTTTGAAGAAACTGAAGGATTCTTAGGAAATGCAACAATGAATGCTACGCGGACGGAATCCTATGAATTTGGTTTTAATATTCAAATGAACCGCTATTGGGCATTTTCGTTAATGGGTTGGGTGAAAGATATGGACCAATTAGTCACAAGCAAAATTCAAAGAAGTGGCGTGTATAAATATTATGTTTTTGACAATGGAGATTACGGAAGTGCAAAAGGAATTGATTTTACGTTACAAAATCGTGGGATGCTTGTTAATGCTATGGTCCAGTATACATATTCCATCGCAAAAGCAAACAGTGCATACGATTGGGCAACATTAGGATTAGATGCCATGGATGCTCCTTCTCAAGAGTATTTGATGAGTTTTGACCGTACGCATGATTTGACAGTATCTCTATATACGGTTTTACCATTTGGTATTCAAACCGCACTTACGGGATTCTATCAATCGGGAATGCCATATACACCTTATAAGAAATTGAGTTCAATCTTCGATTCACCTGAATCAGATACGAAAAATAAAAATTCCGTTCGATCACCGGATTGGAAAGTGATCAACCTATCTCTCTCTAAATTTATGAAATTTGGAGAGGTGAAAATGACGATGGGAATGAATATATTTAATGTGTTCAACATAGTGAACGCAGTGGATATTTGGCCATTGACAGGAGAACCGGATGATCCGGGTGAATACTATACTGCAAATATCGGAGTTCCAACTGAAATACCGGTAATTGGTCGTGCTAAATCAACGACATTTTATGATATGCCGTGGTATATGTCTTCCCCAAGAGAGATCAACTTCTTTATTAGAATGGATTTTAGATAAAAAGATTATTTGAAAAGGTAAAGAAGTCAAAAAGAGAATTAACAACAAACATTGGAAGTATCAATGAATAAATTGAAACACACATTAGGTATTTCACTAATATTACTAATTTTTAATACCAATTTGATAGGAATAGAACCTGGATCTTCTGTAGTTGAAGAAAACCCCGGGAGTTCAACCCCACCGGTATTAACAAAACGAGGGGATTTTGCTTATCCGACAAATCCGACCAACGATCGAGCAATCGGTTATCTATTAAAAGGAAAAATAAAATCAACAATTTTGAATTATGGAGATTTTATCGATATTGATGTAGACCGAGATGGTTATTGGGATAAACAACCTGCGGGATTATGGGGGGAATATGCTTATCTTCCTACAGTTGGGTTTATAGCAGGTGTCCCTGGGATGGATTATGCTTTTCATTATACCTGGAATCTAGAACCCGAATTATCCGGTTCAAATTATAAAGTATGGTCGTCTAATGGAGCTTATCGTAAGATGATTACGATTGATAGCGATACAACGTATAATTATTCAGGAGTTGTATTTGAAGCTTTCGAAGATGATGGTATTGTTGGGACAGAAATTGATACAATAGTCAATTTTACAGCTCCAAATCAATGGGTTGTTGATCATGATCCTTATGACCCTAATGCCGGAAGTTTATTGATCAGTACATCATATAATGCAGATCCTAATCTGCCAAACGCTTATATGGATCCTGTTGAGAAAAAGGGAATAGGACTGATCTACCCATGGGCATTGCGACCCGCATTACAAAGTCGAACTTCAAGTTCAGTGTTTGATTTTTATGATTATTCTGGTTGTGATGGATTTAATGACGAATGGGATGATTGTTCTAATATGGACTACTATGGTGCTACCGTTTCAGAATCTTGGCTAACAAGACGGTGGGATACGGATTGGCAACCTACAACGAATGCAAGAGTGCTTACTCAAAATAGAGAGGTAACTGCCGGGGATTTATTTGGTGATACTCCGTTTACAGATCCAAATGACCCGTATCCTGTGCTTGCACACAGTAATTATTCACAAACATGGCCGGTGACTTATAATGAATCCACCGAAGAGGAAGTCCCGTTTTGGCCAGGCTGGTGGGCTGAGGATTATGATCCGGAAGGCACAGGTTGTGTTCCTGCTACACGTAAAAATCCTGATTGTTGGGTAGGATTACCAGGGACATTTGTTTCTGATTCAGATATCTACCTTGAATTTGATGATCGCTGGGCACACAGGGGAAATAAGGTAAACACCTTAGGTGATGAATATTTACAAAAAGGTTATCCAATGGGATTAAAAGTAATGGCCACTGCTCATTCCTATGGGGTTTCGTTTGCTGAGGACATCTTATTTGTAACCGTTAAAGTCAGGAATGAAAGTGGAGATTGGTCTGCATTTCGAAGAGAACCGAATGGATCGATACATCAACGGTATCACTGTTCTGATCCAGCTATTTATACGGAACAAGCTTGTATTGACGCAGGCGAATCTTGGGTGCAAATAAGCGGAGAAGGAATTGTTTTACCGGATGGATCAAAGATCAATGGTGGTAGAGGGTATGATTATAATAAAATGTATTTAGGATTTTATTTTGACGCTGATGCCTACTCTCAAACCATTACCGGAAGTACCGGCGGTCGGACACCTGCTGATGATACGATGGAATCTTATGATAGTACGATCGTAGTAAACAATGAGGAATTGATCATTAGTATGGCAATGATATATGACTATGATGGAGTGAGCGGACCTGCTTCCGGTCCGGACTTAGGTATTGTTGCAGTCCAGCTGTTAGACACTCCGGTTGCCACAGATACTTTATATGAAGATATACACGGTATTAACCGATTACCGGGACAAAAATTAAAGATCACAGATTGGCATTGGTTCGATTGGATGAATAGACCGGGAGTCAGAGTTCCGAGTATCGATCCTGTGCTAGCTAAGAATAAAGAAGAAATCCAATTTAAGTTAATGTCCGGAGATACCACAAATTTAAAGAGCAACGAACAAGATTGGTTCTTCCATTCAAAAGAACCTTCTTTAGATGAGATGGACCCTGACTTCAACCCTCACTTTGATTCTTTAGAAGGTTTGATGAAAGAGTCCGTTTGGGATGAAGGTGATGAAGGATTGGATTGTGTATTAATTGCCAGTACCGGACCATTTAATATCGAAGTTGGAGAAGAAGTACCTTTCTCATTCACAATTATCTTTGGTGAAGATAAAGCTGACTTGATCAAAAACGCGGAATTTGCTCAGATCATGTACAATTCTCATTACCAAGGATTCACTCCACCAACTGCACCAACAGTTATTACAAAAGTAGACCAAGGGAAAGTTGAATTGTTTTGGGATGATGCCGCCGAGTTATCAACAGATGTTGTGACCGGATATGGAGATTTTGAAGGGTATAAAATCTATAAAAGTATTAACAGTGGCAAAACATGGGGCGGATTAGCAGACATGGTTTATGATACAACCGGAAGACACGTCGGGTGGAGACCTTATGCGCAATTCGATTTAGATGCTGAAGTAGATTCACTTCACTGTATTTACTCTGGTGAATCTTGCGAAGATGGTAATCGAGGACGAAGTATTTCCGGACCGGACCCACAAGCACCTTGGTTTTATCTTGGTGAAGATTCAGGATTTGAAGATGTGTTAATGGATACAACGGATTGGGATACTATTTATGTTGAAGGTAAAGAGATCATTTTAAAGTACAAATTTACCGATACCAATATTGTTGACGGAATGGAGTATACTTATTCTGTTACTGCCTATGATATGGGTGTCGAGGAGCCTTATACTGTTACATGGATTGATCAAGGAGATGGAACCTTTATTATGGATAGTACAAGAACCCAATCCAATCCGGATAATTGGGGTGCATATCAGAGTATTGAAAATGCGCGAGGAACTACTGTTCATGACCGTAATTTTGTTACGGTGATTTCCGGAGCACCACCTAATGAAGATTTAGAGAGCGTATGGGTTGTACCTAATCCATATATCGTACACTCAGAATTTCGTGAAAGTGAATATTTGAGAAAACTGCGATTTACAAATTTGTCTTCTCATTGTGAGATTACGATCTATACAATTACCGGAGAACTGGTTCAAACGATTCGACATGACAATGAATTAGATGGAAACGCTTGGTGGGATCTACGGACGGTAAACAATCAGGAGGTAGCCCCGGGTTTATACATATTCCGTGTAGAGTCGGATAATGGTAAAGAGTTTCTTGGAAAATTTGCGGTAGTACGCTAGGGGGGAGAAGATGAGAAAGCATACAATAATAAGTTTAGTTGTTTTGTTCTTAGTAGGTTCAGTTGAGGGACAATACCGTAATATCCCTGATGTTGTGACGAAGGTAGCGACGGCAGCGAACAATTGGTTAAAGATAGAGACCTGTGCTCGAGCGGTAGGTATGGGAGGAGCATATGTGGCGTCGGGTGATGGTGTATCAGCGGTGCCGTATAATCCTGCAGGAGTTGCATTTATTCAGGGTTCTGAGGGATATTATGCAAAGACAAACTATCTGGTAGGGATTACGCATAATGTACTATCCTATGGGATGCAGTTAAGCAGTTCGGACTTTTTTGGTGTTCACTTATTTTATGTTGATTCCGGGTTAATGCCCGTAACGACAGAGGCGTATCCGAATGGAACGGGTGAGGAGTTTTCGGTGACATCGATTGCATTTCGGACGATTTATGCTCGGCGGTTAACGGATCGTTTAAAGATCGGGATGTCTTTGGATTATATTCGTGATCAGATTTATACGATACGGATGCAGACTTTGGCATTTGATATAGGCAGTCATTTTGATACGGGGATATATGGATTTGAGTTAGGGATGAGTGTCAGCAATTTTGGTCCGGAGGTACAGTATCATGGAGAGGGATTAAACCAGGAGGTTCCGGATACGACGAGTGTGGATGGTCAATTGGCGAAGGTGACGGAGCATTTTCCACTTCCATTAGTATTTCGTTTGGGAGTAAAGAACGATATTATTGGTAAGGAGAGTGCATTTATAAAGAGTTCTGATCATCGATTGAGTGTAGCGGTAGATGGTATTAATCCGAGTGATTACACGGTTTATGGAGCTTTGGGTTGTGAATATGGTTTTCGTGAGTTTGCGTTTGCCCGGTTTGGATTACATACGGGTCATGACACGGCCGGGATGAGTTCGGGAGCAGGCGTGAAGATACGGATACCCGGGATGGTTGTAGGCGTAGATTATGCAGTATCAAGTTACACTGAACTCAAACTAACTCACCAATTAGGTATTAATCTGGAATTTTGATCCGAAAAATTTTCATAAGGAAAAGAAATGATTCAAAAGAATTTTATTAAAAAATCGTTTTCAAGTATTATTATAGGATTGATGGTTTTAACCTTTGCAATGGGGCAGGGACCCAACTTTTCTATTTCATTTACTGCATCCGGGGATGGAGAAACCAGTGATCTAACCGTTGGGTTTTCTCCATACGCTACTGATGGGAATGATGAAAATATTGATATGGTTATTGGTGGTCCATCAGGAATCCCCGGTGATTTTTATGCGGGATTAAATTGGAATAATACCTACTATTCCACACAGATTGTACATGGTAGCAATGATGACCTAGTGGAGCACACATGGACAGTAACTTTTCAATTTCCTAGCACAAATGTAATTGAACTGACATGGGATAATGCAGGTTGGGAAACATTAGGAACAATTGTTTTTCAAGATGCCTTTGGTGGTGTGTTTGGTGTAGATGTTGATATGACAACTGAAACTTCCTTCACTCTTAATAATCCTGCAATACCTTATTACTTTGTAAAAATTGTACCTCTTGAAGATGCTTCTATATCTATTCCTCCCATTGCAAATGCCGGTTTAGATCAAATTGTTATGGAAATGTCAGAAGTCCAACTTGATGGTACGGGATCTTACGATCCGGGATTTGGAGAGATTACGTATTATTGGGAATCTTTAAACGGGATAACTTTATCAGATCCAACAATTGCAACACCTCAGTTTACAGCTGCAGACGTTAGTGATACTATGGGTGTGTATTTTAGTTTAACGGTAACTGATGAAGATGAATTAGTCTCAGATCCAGATACCGTCAAAATCACAATACAACCATTTATACCAACTGCGAGCGCTGGAGGGAATCAAACGGTTGATCAGGGAACGATCGTTGAGTTAGACGGAAGCAATTCTTCTGATCCCAGTGGTTCTGATCTATTATTTACATGGTCAGTTCCAACTATAAATGGTCAACCAATTACACTTATTGAAGATAATGTAAACTTGTCG
This sequence comes from uncultured bacterium, assembly GCA_964645915.1. GTDB lineage: Bacteria > Fidelibacterota > Marinisomatia > Marinisomatales > JACNKV01 > JACNKV01. Next base: position 4,315 of record CAZYDH010000027.1, on the reverse strand, counting down.
ATTGTCTCATTTGTTGTTCCTGATTTAGAATCTGAAACAGAATTAACGTTCACCCTATTAGTTGAGAATGAGGAAGGTTTTACTGATTCGGATGCAATCATTATCACCGTATTAGAAAATAAATCTCCAGTCGCAAATTCCGGAATGTTCTTGAAAACATTTCAAGGAGGATCAATCCGGTTGAACGGAGGTCAGTCTTTTGACGTAAATCATGATGAACTCTCTTTTGTGTGGACTTGTGAAGACGAATCAGTTTTGATCGATAATCCAACAACCGTTAAACCGATAGTTACATTGCCAACAGGTATTTTAGAGGTGACAGATTATACTCTTACTTTAACAGTTACAGATGAACACGGATTAGTGTCAGACCCAGATGTTGTCACCGTTACAGCAGTTATTGAGGGAATCCAACCCCCTACTCCTCCGAATGTCTACGCTCGTGTTGAACATCAAAAAGTTGTTCTCGCTTGGGATGCTGTTTCAGAATCATCTATAGATCCTATGACAGGATACAGTGATTTTGAAGGATATAAAGTCTATAGGAGCAAGGATGGTGGTAAAACATGGGGAACGGTTATTTATGATACTTTTTATGATATGGACCCAACCGTTCCTCGAGATACAGTTGGATGGGTGCCAATTGCTCAGTATGATCTTGATGAAGAACAAGATATAATGCACTGTATATATGAAAATGATTATTCTTGCGATGAGGATCTTTCGAGAGGAATAAACATAGAAGGACTGGATCCTCTTAGAACTGAGATCAGTCTTGGAACCAATAACGGATTGACATATACATTTGTTGATACGAATGTAATTGATGGAATCGAATATACTTATGCAGTTACAGCTTATGATATGGGTCTCCCAACATATAAAATTGAATTTGTAGATGAAGAGGGTGATGGGACGTATCGAGAAGTCGAAGAATGGTCATCTTCAAATCCGGAACATTTTATTAATGCTCAAAATGTAGCTCCCAATTTTGGAGCGAGTAAAAGTTTAGAATGTTCAAAAACTACTGAAAGCAATTTTGTGACGGTCATTCCTGGTTATTATGCCACAAATATTACCTTCCCTGATATTGAGAACACAGATAATTTCATTATTGCAAATGAAGGAAATGTTGGTAGCGGTGATCGATTCTTTGGACTGGTTGATGTTAATGCACTGACGTCTTCTTTAATGAGGTTTGAAATAGAGGCATCTATAAGAGAAGGATCTTATGAAGAGAATGCCACAGATAATCCGGAATTATATGTATATGAAATAACAGATCTAGAATTTCAGGAAGCTGCAAGTTGGAATGAAATTGATTATGCCGACTCACTCTCCGCATCAACAGTAGATAGCTTACTTAAGTTCCCAGGTGCAAAAAATGCCGAAGGGATTATTTATCTACCTGATTATAAATTGCAAGGATTTCCGTTATTAAGTGAATACGATATAGGTTATCAAAGCAATTGGACAGATTTCTTCGATGGTATCCGTCTTAGATTTGATAATAATATCCAAGATTGGTATAGATTAGAAGCGATTACGGACGGGACATACGAAGCATTTATTGATGAATATGAAACCAATATGGACTCTATTTCTTTTGAAATATTAGATATTAGACTTGAATATAGTGCTCAATCTAAATTTGAAAAACGTCCCTTATATGAATACAAAATTGAATTTAGTACTTCAACACTTGATACGGCTCATCTAGTCGTCCCATCATCTGGGTGTGCTGAGTTACCACAAGATGGAACACTCTTACCGTTTCGTATTACAAATTTAACTACCGGAATAAAGGTAGATGTTGTTCATACTGACAAAGGAACTACTGGAGATGAAGAAGGAGATCAAGGTTATGGAGACTGTAGATGGGAACGAAATGAAAAAATAGCATTACGGTGGGAAGAAGTGATGATCGATAGTGTTATTGAAGATACACCCTACATCTATGATTTGATCATCGACTTTCGATTTTTTCATTTTCTAACCAATAATATCCCAGATTGGGCAGGAAACCAATCTTATGAAGATGAAGCTGCGGTTAAATATGCTGATATGGTTTGGGGCGCCTCCGAGTATATTGTTACAGATAGCCCGGCTCCCAATGTTTGGATTGATGATGGAACTGGGAATAATTTGAATCCTTGGAAACCGGAGTATGGTTGGAAAGATGGAGATTATGTAATATTAAAACCTGAGCGATGGTATGTGGATGGAGATTCTTGGGTTGCGGATCTTTCATTATTAGGAAAACCACATGAAGTGACACAGGAAGAAATTGAAGAGGTAACCGTTGTTCCAAATCCGTATATCGTACATTCAGAGTTCAACGAGACCTCTGATTCAAGATTGTTGCAATTTATTCATTTACCTCAGGATTGTCAAATTACGATCTATACTATTACCGGTGAATATGTAACCTCATTTGAGCATCATGATGAATATTTTAGTTATGAATATTGGGATCTTAGATCTGACAACAATCAGGAGGTAGCCCCGGGTTTATACATATTCCGTGTAGAGTCGGATAATGGTAAAGAGTTTCTTGGAAAATTTGCGGTAGTACGCTAGGGGGGAGAAGATGAGAAAGCATACAATAATAAGTTTAGTTGTTTTGTTCTTAGTAGGTTCAGTTGAGGGACAATACCGTAATATCCCTGATGTTGTGACGAAGGTAGCGACGGCAGCGAACAATTGGTTAAAGATAGAGACCTGTGCTCGAGCGGTAGGTATGGGAGGAGCATATGTGGCGTCGGGTGATGGTGTATCAGCGGTGCCGTATAATCCTGCAGGAGTTGCATTTATTCAGGGTTCTGAGGGATATTATGCAAAGACAAACTATCTGGTAGGGATTACGCATAATGTACTATCCTATGGGATGCAGTTAAGCAGTTCGGACTTTTTTGGTGTTCACTTATTTTATGTTGATTCCGGGTTAATGCCCGTAACGACAGAGGCGTATCCGAATGGAACGGGTGAGGAGTTTTCGGTGACATCGATTGCATTTCGGACGATTTATGCTCGGCGGTTAACGGATCGTTTAAAGATCGGGATGTCTTTGGATTATATTCGTGATCAGATTTATACGATACGGATGCAGACTTTGGCATTTGATATAGGCAGTCATTTTGATACGGGGATATATGGATTTGAGTTAGGGATGAGTGTCAGCAATTTTGGTCCGGAGGTACAGTATCATGGAGAGGGATTAAACCAGGAGGTTCCGGATACGACGAGTGTGGATGGTCAATTGGCGAAGGTGACGGAGCATTTTCCACTTCCATTAGTATTTCGTTTGGGAGTAAAGAACGATATTATTGGTAAGGAGAGTGCATTTATAAAGAGTTCTGATCATCGATTGAGTGTAGCGGTAGATGGTATTAATCCGAGTGATTACACGGTTTATGGAGCTTTGGGTTGTGAATATGGTTTTCGTGAGTTTGCGTTTGCCCGGTTTGGATTACATACGGGTCATGACACGGCCGGGATGAGTTCGGGAGCAGGCGTGAAGATACGGATACCCGGGATGGTTGTAGGCGTAGATTATGCAGTATCAAGTTACACTGAACTCAAACTAACTCACCAATTAGGTATTAATCTGGAATTTTAGCATTAAAACCTTAAAAATAATCGTTGAATTAATGTAAGTAAGTATGGTTAAATTGAGAGGTTGATAGATATTATATCAAAACAATTTACTAAAGGAGAAATAGATGTTAGATAAAAAGCTAATAGGTAAAACAAAATGGATCGTTTTTTGTAGTATAATTTTCTTTTCACTGTCTTTTGGACAGGATTTTACATTCCAAATAACAATCAACTCGGACAACCATGATGAAGGTGTTTATGAATTAATATTTGGGTTCTCACCTAATGCAACTGATGGATATGATGATGGAATTGATCAATATGCCCCTCCTGCACCTCCACCACCAGCATTTGATGCTGTTATTGGATGGAATAACGACAGATACTATACGCAAATATTAGCTGGGGATGGAGAACTGGTTGAGCACGCTTATAATATCCAACAACAATTTGGATCAGGTAATTTGATTTATATATCATGGAATAACTCGGGATGGTCTGATTTGATGGGAAGTATATTTTTACAAGATGCGTTTGGTGGATCGATGATTAACATTGACATGATGAATCCTGCATTATCAACATTTAATCCAATGGCTGGAACCTTTGATTATACTGATCCGATTAATCCGGTTCTTACATTAACATATGTAGCATTCAACATATTAAAATTGAAAGTAACGCCACAAGGTGGTAATGCTGTGGATGAAGAATTAAT
>CAZYDH010000026.1:0-21031 GCA_964645915.1 uncultured bacterium | reverse complement strand
TATCTGAGCAGGTGGATTCGCAGATTCCACAGGTCCGGTCTGTAGATTCCAAAGGAAAACAGCCTCCGGGTGCTGACACGCTTTCCAACGTGTGTTCTACTCAAATAACTTTTGCTGATGAAAGTTTAAATAAAAAAGAAGTATCGAAGCAAGATAAACTAGAAGAAGAAAACGTCTCCCAATGGACTCAAAGACAGGGTGAGTACAATTCCCACTGCAGAGAAGACATTGAAAAACTCACCTTTTATTTACGGAATCCAGGGATTGAAAAGACAACTCCCTTCATGAAAGTTTAAAGGAAGAAGAGTATCTGTGCTTTTAAAAATCAAACCCTTCTTGCAGAATCTTTTGTTGGTTATGATCTAAAAACCTCTGAACAGATTCAATCGGAACGGTATGTGTGACCCCGTATTTGATTGTATTTCGTTTCTCTAAGAATAAAGGTCCATCATATGGAAAATGTGTTGTATTGCCCTCTTCAATATGATCTTCATCAGGAGAAAATGACCAATGAGAATCACCTGAAACAGATTTTGCGAGCCCTATCCATTCATAGTTTGGAACACCATCTCTTATCGCAAAGATAGGGGCACCGCTCATTCCAAAATTGAAATTTGTGTTAATCAAAAAGGATTCTTTATTGAATCGTTGCGACTTACTCACGAGTCCGCTTGTGATCATTTTCATCCCAACGGGATATCCAATGATGTAAACAAAATTCCCGGGTTCCAATTCTTTTGCTTTACCAAAGGATGCCTGAATTGGAGGTGCGTAAATCGTTTCGTCTGAATCAATTGCCAGCCCATAAATAGCTAAGTCTGATTTTAGATCAAAGGCTATTTTCACCAGATCATGTCGATGAGAAATTTCGGGTAGGTGAAATTGCTCTCTTAGCATAATTGCAACGCTATAAAGAGATTCAGAAGGTTGGTTACTTAGTATTTTGGGGAAGTACGTTCGAATTGTATCCGGAAAATTTCCGATATGTGCACAAGTGATTAGCATCATCTGTTTTGAATCTGAAGATAGAACAGTTGCAGTCCCGGTTCCGGATTCAGTGAATACGTCAATTACATTTGTCAGTTGATCTAATGATGTATTTTTGAGAGAATGATCGGTAATATTTTGGTCTTCTGAGAAATAATAAACACGAAAGTACGCGATGTATCCGATCTTTAGGATGGATGAAGAAATATGATTTAATGTTTTGTCTTGATTTAGAGAAGGAAATCCAAAATCATAATGACCATCAGATTGGATCAACACTTCAGGTTTTATATTGGGTACGCGACTACAGGAAGTAAATAAAAGAAAGATCAATAAACGGGAAACAATAATGACAGATTTTGTTTTAAAATACATCGAATATCAGTTATTCGTTCCTAATTGTTTTTTTTCTAACAGGAGAGTTTTTCCGGGTAAAGTTTTAATATGAATAAAACCGACTGACTCATACAATCGACAGGCATTTTCGTTCTTTGGATTGACTTTTAACCGAAGCGAAGTATACTCATTTAACAACGATGATTTTTCTGCATATTTTATGAGAGTTTTTCCTAATCCTCGCCTACGAAAGTCCGGGGCGATGAAAACATGGAACATTGTTGCTGCTTTTAACTCTGGTGGGAACAAAAGACTGAAATACCCGATGATCCAATTATCTTTTTTTAACACCCATGTTTCTGTATCATCACCGGAATAGGCAAGTCTGATCCATTGGCGAAAATCAAAAGGGTAAGTCATTCTCGGATCAGTAAAATTCAAATCGCGTGGATTAGAGAACCAATTTTGCAAACAGGACGTTAAAATATTCCTGTGCTTAGGATTTGCATAACTGATCTGTTCAAGTGTAATCTTATTGGTCATCTTTTGTTGGAATTTACGTTAATCAGAAGGAGAATGAGTTAACTATTTTAGGAGAATAGAGAGATGAAAGAAATTACACCGATCAATCAATTTAAAGAAGGGGAGACGATTCAAGGATTTTTTCTTTGTGTTGAAAAGCATTTACGTCATACCCGAACCGGTGATCTATATTTAGATCTGATCCTGAGAGATCGCACCGGTCAAATTCCGGGAAAAGTCTGGGATAAAGTAGACCGATATAACGAAAAATTTTCTTCAGGGGATCCGGTCGCGGTCAAAGGAATTGTCGATTCTTATCGTGAAAAGACTCAGCTTACTATAATTCGAATCAATAAAGCTTCCATTCAATCGTACGGGCGATATGGATATGATCCTTCCTTGATCATACCGACATCACACTATGATCCCAAAGATATGTGGAAGCAGATCACCGAAGTGATCAGATCGATGAAGAATACACACCTTCGAAAACTTGTAGGACGAATTTATAGAGATTATAAAGACAAAATTCTAATTCACCCAGCCAGCGTTTTTATGCATCATAATTATAGATCAGGTTATTTGGAGCATATCTTGTCAATGGCAAAAATTGGGGAACATCTTGCAGAACATTATTCTGCAAATAAGGATTTACTGTTGGCGGGAATCCTACTTCATGATATTGGGAAACTCAAGGAGATTGACGAAGGATTAGATGCATCTTACACCGATGAGGGAAATTTTGTAGGACATATTGTACTTAGTCGTGATATTGTTCGGGATGAAATAAAAAACCTCGTTAATTTCCCAGAAGAATTACAGTACAAACTTGAGCATATGATCTTATCTCATCAGGGGAAATATGAATGGCAAAGTCCAAAACGCCCTGCGTTTACCGAAGCATTGCTTTTACATATGATTGATGATCTTGATGCAAAAATCAATTTGATGGAGAAAGTAATCCAGGAAGATACTGAAGATGGAAAATGGACAAATCGTAAAAATATTTTCCGGACACCTGTTTATAAAAAGAAATGACAAGAACCCAACTGACTAAACTGGTTAGAGCAGCGATGTTCTCTGCATTGGCAATTGGACTCGGATACGCGTTGATGATGGTTCCCAACGTCGAATTAATGACATTGATCATATTCATTTCCGGAATTATGCTTGGTGTGCGATGGGGGATGCTGATTGGCGGTTTCAGTGAAGCTATTTTTTCTATTGCAAATCCGTTTGGATCAGGACTAGTGTTCCCACCCCTGCTTATTGCACAAATACTATCGATGATCATTGTTGGCTTAACCGGAGGGGTTTTTCGTAGAGCTTTCTTACGAAATCACTTTTCACCACTGCGAATTGGATTAGCGGGTTTTCTTGGTTTCGCACTCACGTTTATTTTTGATTCTTTAACAACATTGAGTTATCCGGTGGTGATTGGTTATGATTCAATACAAACTTGGGGAATATATCTATCAGGGATTGGGTTTACGATCTTGCACCAAGTTTCAAATATGATGGTCTTTGCGATTGGTATTCCATTGATAATGAAATATCTTGTCAACGAAGATCATAATTATAACAATATATTAGCCGACTCTTAGAATGAAACAATATTTTACTAAAATGAACGTCTGGATTTCAATAATCCTAATCCAATTACTTTTTGGCGATACTTCGGATAAGCCGGAAACATTTTTGTATGAATGGAGTGGGCAATACGGTCATATATCAAATGATGGTTTGGTCGTTTGGAATCAAGATTGGGTAAGCGGACCCTTGGTTTTTGACGGTGCATTTACGTCCTTCCCCGTCAAATTTGGACCGGCACTTTCTGACTATAATTTCACCTCAGAAATGAAAATACCCGGGAATCTCACCTTCCCGGATTCAGTCGTAATAAAAAACTATTTTGATTATAGACGAGGAGATTATCTATTTGATCAGTTAGAAGCAAATGCCGTTTATGCGGACTCAACAAGACGTATCAGGCTCAACGGATTTAAACGATCATTTGCAGGATCGTACAATCTATATACCAGTCCATCTTATTCAAGTTCTTCGCCTAATCAGCAAACGTATCGGTTAGATTATCAATCTAAATCAGAAAAAGAACAAGTCAGTGCGTCTGTCCTTTTAGCGGTGACACATTCAGGTATTCCTGACCCAATTTGGAACGCCCTTCATAAAGACAATATACTAGCTGCAGGTCTTCATTGGAATCGAATGATAAAGTTTGGGACTGTCGATATCCATTTAGCATCTTTTTCTGAAAAAATGTACACATCTTTATCTCTTAATAGAAGTAACATCAATATTTTCCATCCATATTTACATCTCCGAATGAGTTGGGCAGAATCATCATGGATATCAGCGACAGGATTACAATTTCATAATCGTAGTTTTTACGATGAGATTATTTCAGAAAAAATGACATATTCATGGGTTAATTTCTATGTAGCCGGAAAATATCGTGGAATATCATGGAAGACCGGACCAACTTTGGTACAAGATGAAAATCCACTTCATTGGAATGCAAATCTAGGTTTGGATCTGTCAGATGAAAGATGGACAAAAAAATTACATATTCAACAAGCAGTGCATGCACGTCACCCTTTGTATAATCATGATTTAGGAAATAACACACCTTCTAACTATTGGATTAGTAAAAATATGACCGCAACCTTGCGCAGACAATTCCAATCCGGGTGGATCAAAACGAATATTATATTAGGGTCGTTATCATATTTAGATATTGAAAGCCCAAAAAACTTTACACAAACGTCTCTTTTATCTAAATGGACAATTTGGCGGGATTGGTCAATTGCAGGAGATATTTCTTTTCGGCATCATGTAAATGAATTGACTGATGGGTATCAACAGAAAATTAACATAACATTTATTGCTACTGAAAAATTATTTAATATAAATATGGATGCTACCGCTAAACTTTCATTTGATGGATGGTTAAACCAAAAAGGGATAACGGCTTTTCATCCAATTTTTGGTGTTCCGTATTCGAATCAAAATGGTGGAAACTCACCCGATATTTGGTTGGTTAACTTTCAACTCAACGCTGTGATTTCATCAATGACAATTACTTGGACAGTCCATAATGTCCTCAACGTTATTCAACCGTTGGTCAACGAAGTCTATCCAAATCTTAGTGAAGATTTATATTGGATTAATCCGACTCCTTTTTTCACTCAACCCGAAGGACAGCTAATCACTTTTGGCGTATTATGGTCGTTTGATAACTAATAGATGAATATTAGTTAATGCGATAAGAAATACCTGCTTTTATGACTCTTCCCGGTTCAGGATAATCTGCAAAAGTACGAACATCTTCATCTAAAAGATTATTAACCGAGAAGTTTAGAGATAAGCTTCGTTCTCGAATCATGATATCATATTCAGCTCCAATCGATATTTTATAAAAACCATCAAGAACTTTATCTTTAACAACAGCGACCCAATCGCTATTATATTCAGTAACAGTATAATGATGAGCTCCGGTATAGTGTACTTGCCCCCAAGTTCTAAAGAATTTCCTAGAGTATTTTATTCCAACCATTCCAATTTTATCTGGGCAGTAAATTAATGGTTTATTCGTGGTTTTATCTATTGGATCAAGTAATGAAAAGTGCCAATTAAAATCAATGGGTGATCGTTGAAAATGATATTCTCCGGAAAAAGTAAAAGTTTTTCTGAGAGTTTTAGCAATATTGATGGGTTCCCAAGCATCTTCTAAAGAATCAGTGGGTTGCCATTGAATCAAATCCTGACTATTCCGACTCATATAAGAAATCGATAAATAACCGAATTGGTTAAGATGTTGTTTATATTCAACTGAAGAATAGTTTGATCGTTCAGGTTTTAGATGTGGATTACCGGAATCCCGATAGTACAAATCATTAAATCCGGGGTATTGAGATGCAGTTCCGGTTGCTACACTCAATTTACCAGTTTTTAATACGTTCATGGATATCCGTATATCATTTGTATATTCATTATACTTGTCTTTTAAATGATCGTAGCGGACAGCGGGAATGATGTGAAAAGTATTTAATAAACTCCAATTTAAGCGGACGGATGTTGAAAATATAGTTCGAGAATAATTCCCAACTTCAGTGCTCTTAATATATTCCTTTTTTAGTTCAGCCAAAGATTGGGCGTATAAATCAGAGGTTAGAGTTGTCGTTAAATTAAATCTAGTTTGATCAGATATCAACGCATGATGACTTTGGATTGGCCACCAAGGATTTTCATCTTTATAAAACTCACCGCTACGTCGTCGTGTAAAACCAAGTTTAGCATGACCGTAATCAAAAGGTATGCCTATGGAAAGAGATTGAATATTCAATGTGTCTTGTTTTGATGCGGTAGGTGATGGGAAAGAAAGACTTCCTGAAATCCCTCGGTCTTGGATAGAGAGTAAGTTAAAATATGAAAGGAATAATTGATTATTAATTGATCCTTTTAAAGATCCGAATAACCAATTCTGATCAAAATAGTTATTTTGCATTTTAACTGTTGAATCGCCACTGCTATAGGAGAAATTTCCATCTTCTTTTGTCGTTCCAATTGATACATTCAATTTCCATTGACTTAACGGAAGACTTGTTTCAGCATGAATTGATTCAAAACCATATCCTCCAATCGTTGCGTGAAGTGCAGATTGGTGAGAGTTAGTATTTAATGTAAACACACCATCGACCGCGCCAGAACCATAAAAGACACTTGGTAATGGCGATACAGTAATGGTTGATATTAGGGCAGTTGGAATTTGGGATAGATCGGATACTCCATTTTGTGAACTAGTTAAATCTACATCATCAAAAAATACTTTCGTATGATTTGAAGGTCCACCGTTAAAACTAAATGAGCGATTTCCGGCTAAACTTCCAGTAGAACGGATTTGAACGGCAGGTATTTGTTGAGCAAGCAGTTGGATAGAATTAGAATTATTATTGGTGTATTCATTATTCATTAAACTACCGGAAATAGGTTTTGCACTTACAGAAACAGTATTCATTTTTACCGGTTCTTTGAGAAGAGTAATATGAATAGTTTTTGAAGATCCAACTGTAATAGTTTGGTCCGCGAAACCGATGCGTTGGACAACAAGTTGATCATTTGAATTAATTTTTACAGGTAGTGCAAAAAATCCAACTTCATCAGTAGTAACTGTAATGTTTTTCTCCGGATAATTAACGATTGCATATTCTACCGGTTCATCTATTTCATTCGTTACATATCCTGTTAAGAAATAAGACGTTTGTGCAAAGGAGAGAGTGATGAGTGTTATCATCACCAAGACTGTGATTCGTTTCATAAAAAACCCCGATAATGTTAAGGTTTCGGGGTCATGACCGATTGAGAGGTAAATCATTCAATCGCTACCATGACCTTTTACCCGAAAGTCGATTGATGCTTTGTAGTCATCCGGATTTCCTGACTTATGTGTCACGGGAGAGATCCACCTTCTCATTCCAACTTTTTGGAATAATGGTTTATTGGAGTCTCCTATACAATTACAGTAGCGGGAACTGTGCCTGAATTCCACAGGCTTCCCCGGTATGTACTACATGAATACGCTTTAAAATAACGATCCGAAACTACGAATAGCGTTTTGTTGGATACAACAAAATCTACTGCATATAATGCGTTTGATTTAGATTTTATTAGAAGGTTGTATTCCGACAGTGAAACAAATAAATTCCTCAATGTTTTTAAAAGAGTTCATCGTAAATAAATGACAGTATTCAATATCAATGTATCCGTTGTGAATGTATATCGGGAGCCAAGTTTCTCTTCTGAAGTAGTTACACAGGCATTACTTGGAGAGTCTTGTCAAATATTAAATACAGATCAACAATGGTATAAAATACAGCAACCTGATGAATATATAGGTTGGGTTAATAATTTTTTCGGAAAGGAATCGAACACACGTTACAACCCCACCCATTTATGCTTTTCAGTATTTGCACCTGTTTATAATAAAAAGGGTGGTACTCCGATTAGAGATATCTGCTTTGGGAATCGTCTCAAAATGATTGAAAATAAAAAAGAATATAATGTCATTTTACCGGATAATACCTTAGGTTGGATAGATGCAGATTTAAGGAAAAAACCCTTAGAACAAACTCGAGAAAATATTATCCAAATTGCTAGAAGGTTTAATGGGACACCTTATCAATGGGGAGGTAAATCTCCAGCAGGAATGGATTGCTCGGGGTTTGTCCAATTAGTATTTAATATGGTTGGAATTCAATTGCCTAGAGATGCTTATCAACAAGCTGAGTATTTGCAAAAATCGAAAGTCAACATAAATTCGATAGAAGAGGGAGATTTGCTATTTTTTGCTGAGAAAGACAAAATTAATCACGTTGCAATTTCACTAGGAGGTAGGGAATTTATCCATGCTCAAGGATGGGTTAAAGAAGATAGTTTAAATCCAGAAAGAGATAATTATCACCCCAGATTGGACGAGTTATTCACGTCAGCACATAGTATTAAAGGGTGGATTGTATGATAGCTCAAGCAATAACCATTAATGGTTCGATTCTGAATAAAGCGGTGTTGGTTTTAAATACAAACTACGCTCCTCTAACGGTTACATCTGCAAAACGTGCTATTTGTCTGCATGTAATGGATAAAATTGATATCATTGATTTTTACCTGGATGAAGTTCATTCACCATCAATAACATTTTCACTCCCAAGTGTGATCAAATTAAAAACTTTTGTGCGATACAATAGCATGGACGTCATATTAACCCGTCGGAATCTCTTGCAAAGAGATAATCATACATGCCAATATTGCGGAAAGGGTTCAGGAAAATTGACAATTGATCATATCATCCCAAAGGAAAGAAATGGCGAAGATAAGTGGGAAAATCTTGTTACTGCTTGTTCTCCATGTAATTTAACAAAAGGGAATAGGACTCCGGATGAAGCAGGAATGAAATTGTTAAAAATCCCTCATCGTCCAAACCGTATTAATTATTTTCAAAAATTTGTCAGACAAGAACAATCAGGTTGGAGACCTTATCTGTTTATGGAAGCGTTAGGATCTCCGTGAGAATCAATGATTTGAATACAAATCAACTCGTTACTTGATACCTGAAAACCGTAGTAAATTTAGCTATCATGAAAAACGATATAACAAAGAAAAAGACAATTTTAAGTGGAATTCAACCCACAGGACATTTATGTATCGGTAATTATGTCGGTGCTTTGAAAAATTGGGTTAATCTTCAAAAAGAATATAACAGCATTTTTTTAGTAGTAGATTTACACGCGATCACAGTAAAACAGACTCCAGCTGAGCTTCGGAAACAATGCATATCCTTTCTTGCACAGTATATTGCATGTGGGATCAATCCAGAAACCAGTATGATGGTTATGCAATCTCATGTTCCTCAACATGCAGAGCTATCATGGGTGTTAAATACACTGACCTCGATGGGTGAGCTTAATCGGATGACACAGTTTAAAGATAAATCCAAGCGTCATACTGATAATATCAATGCTGGATTATTTACATATCCTGTTTTAATGGCAGCGGATATTTTGTTATATCAAGCAGATGTAGTCCCTGTTGGTGCGGACCAAAAGCAGCACCTTGAACTTGCTCGAAATCTCGCACAACGATTTAATTCACGATATTCTCCAACATTTACTGTGCCTGATCCCTTCATTCCAAAAACCGGTGCAAGAGTAATGAGTTTGCAAGATCCTACTAAAAAAATGTCAAAATCTGATGAAAACTTAAATAATCTTATTACGCTTTTAGATCCTCCGGATACGATCAGAAAAAAGATACGCAGAGCGGTCACAGATTCAGGATCAGAGATTAATTATGATGAAAAGCAAAAACCGGGGCTTGCCAATTTAATCAGCTTATATGCTGCCGTTTCAGGGATGGATATTCCTTCGGTTGAAAATCATTTTGCCGGAAAGCAATACTCCGTTTTGAAAGAAGAATTGGCTGAGCAGATTATCGAAACACTCAATCCCATCCAGACGAGTTATCAGCAACTTATTCAGGATAAAGACTATTTAACGTCGATCTTGTCCAAAGGCGCGGATACTGCAAAATATATTGCCAGAAAAACCTTATCCAAAGTATATCGAAAAATTGGATTTATTCCTGCATAGATCGCTTAGTAATGTATAATATCAAACTAGATAATTTTGAAGGTCCTTTAGATTTACTTCTATATTTTATTCGCCGGGATGAAATTAATATATATGATATTCCAATTGCCAAGATCGCCGCTGAATATATGCAGGTACTTGAGATGTCAAAATCTTTGAATATTAAAGTCGCAGGAGAGTTTATTGAAATGGCTGCAACATTGATGCGTTTGAAAGCTAAGATGATGATCCCCAGACCAAAACTTGAAGACGACATATTTGCTGAAGACCCCCGTCAAGCATTGGTAGAACAATTGTTGCAGTATCAAATGTTTAAAGATGCAGCTGATCAGTTAGATAAGTTAGCAGAATCTAGAAGCACTGTTTTCCCTCGGGGGAGTACGATAAAACCTCCTCAGTCCGGTGATGATATTGATGTATATTTACACGAAGTTAGTTTGTTTGATATCGCTCGGTATTTTAAAGATGCAATGGAACGAATGCCAGTTATTCATGATTATGAACTTCATAGAGAGTATATAAAACTGGAAGATCAACAAGCATTGATATTATCTAAAATGGATGGTGAAGGTAAATTGCGTTTTTTATTATTGATGGAAACGATAAAAACAAAAATAGAACTCATCATCACATTTCTTGCAATATTAGAATTGGTAAGATTAAATCAAGTCAGGGTTACACAAAATATACTATTTGGTGAGATGGAATTACAACGGTTAGTTGAAACAGGTTAGAGCGATGCAGAAAAAAGAAGAATTATCAATTATTGAAGCGATGTTAGTTGCTTCTCCGGAACCATTGACCCAACAGAAAGTGAATTTAGTTTTTGAAGCTGATCCACCAATCATAAAAGAAATAGTTGACCAGCTTAATCAACGTTATATTTCCAGAGGACATGCATTTTATATCGAGGAAATTGCCGGGGGATATCAAATAGTAACCAACTCAGATTATGAAGTGTGGGTTAGAAGATTGTTAAATAAAAGCGGTCGGCTAATGTTATCAAATGCGAGCATGGAAACAGTGGCAATTATTGCCTACAAGCAACCGGTAAGCCGTGTTGATATCGAAGCGATCCGCGGTGTTGATTCCAGCGGAGTGATTAAAACCCTTTTATCGAAAAAACTGATAAAGATAAAAGGAAGAGACTCAGGACCCGGACGTGCATTACTTTATATGACAACCAGGAAATTCTTAGAACATTTTGGATTAAGTAAACTTTCTGAAATGCCAAAATTAAAAGAGATTAAAGAGATATCCAATGCTTCGGAATCCGGTGAAATTGAGCAAATCCAAATGTTTAATAAAAATAATGACCCCCTCTTTCTTGAGCAAGAACCTCCTGTAAAAAGTGAACAGGAAGAATTAACAGTTAAAGACATACAGTCAGAAGACACAGTTTTATGAGATTAAACAAGTTTTTAGCAAAAGCCGGAGTTGCTTCTCGAAGAGAATCCGATCGATTAATTCAGGCTGCGACAACATTCGTTAATGGTAAATTAATTTTAGATCCTGCTTTTTCGGTGACAGAGGATGATGAAGTTGTATTTGACAACCAGCGGATTCGTTTAAAATCCGACACAATTGTGTTGATGTTAAATAAACCAAAAAATACAATCACCACCGTTAAAGACACCCATGGTCGCCGGACGGTATTAGATCTTATCCCAACACAAGAGAGATTATTCCCAATCGGTCGATTAGATAAGGATACAACCGGTTTGATCCTTTTAACTAACGATGGGGAATTGGCAAATTATCTGATGCATCCAAAAAATCGAATTCCACGTATTTATCGTGTAGAAATTGAAGGACGATTAGACCTGGGATCTTCTTCAAAAATGGAAAGAGGGATGTATATTGGAGAAGGAGAATTCGGGCGTGCAAAAATCTTAAATCAAAAAACGGTGAAGAAACGCTCTGTGGTTACCCTTGAGTTACGGAGAGGGAAAAAACGTGAAATTCGTCGAATGTTCCATTTTTTGGATATTCGATTATTTTCTTTACATCGTATTCATTATGGATCGATTAGTCTGGGTGATCTTGAGCAACGACATTGGCGATATTTAACTGACCAAGAGATTAAAGAACTCAAGCAGAAACACCAATAATAATTATCTTTTAATCTTCAGTATTACCTATTTTTACGCCTATTGATAAAAAGTAATATTTTTTGTTTATCTGAATAATATGAGCTAATTTTCTGGGCTCAAAACGAGTCAAAAATAAGATGATAATCGCTATAGATGGACCTGCTGCCTCCGGGAAAAGTACTACAGCACGAAAAGTTGCTGAAGCGCTTGGATTTTCTTTTTTGGATACAGGGGCAATGTACAGAGCGGTGACGCTGGCGATTTTGAAGAAAAATATTGACCTTGGGGATACTGATAATTTAATCAAATTCTTAGAGTCTTTAGAGATGAGTGTTAAAATGGTTGAAAGTGATACAATGATTACAATGAATGATCAAATTGTATCAGATGAAATACGGTCTATTGATGTGACGGATCATGTGAGTGCAGTAAGTGCCGTTCCGACCGTAAGAACCGCAATGGTTAACATTCAACGCGATATTGGTCATCAATTTGACTGTGTTTGTGAGGGAAGAGACATCGGAACGGTTGTGTTCCCGAATGCGGAATATAAATTTTATATCACTGCTGATATGGAAACACGGGCGAAAAGACGTCAACTTGATTTAATGAATCTGGGAGAAAATCGTTCATTGGAAGAATTGATCAACGATTTAAAAAACCGTGATCAAAAAGATTCAACCAGAGAACATTCTCCACTAACCAAAGCCGCTGATGCGGTAACGGTCGATACGACCAAAATGACCTTGGACGAGCAAGTAAACTATATTGTAAGTCAGGTCAAAAAATAAATAAAAGGAATAACAATAACATGAACGATAAACAAATAACCGAACCAACTGTTGAAGAGATGAAAGTGGAAGTTCCTTCTACAGAAGTCAGTGAAGACCTTGTTGTCCAAGAGTCAGCACCAGCAGTTTCTACTGAAACACCATTACCTGATTATCTTAATCAAGATCTTTTTAATGAAGTCAAGGTTGTAAAACCTGAAGAATTGATCGAAGAGAAAGAAGAAGACGTACCTGAAGATATACAGAAACAGTATTTAAGTACTTTTTCAGATATCTCAGAACATCAAGTCATTACCGGTCGAGTAATCGGAATGACAGAAAAAGAAGTTTTAATTGATATTGGTTTTAAATCCGAAGGAATTATTGACCGATCAGAATTTCCAAATGAAGAACTCCCTTCCATTGGAAGTCAAATCGATATTTATGTCGAAAAACTTGAAGATCGCAGAGGAAATACACTTTTATCCAAATCAAAAGCTGACTTTATGAGTCAATGGAAAAATCTGCGCGAAATTTATGATCGAGGTGAGATTATTACAGGTAAACCCGTTCGTAGAATTAAGGGCGGTATGATTGTAGAATTGGGCAATGTACCTGCATTCTTACCCGGATCGCAGATCGATGTACGTCCTGTGAAAGATTTTGATCAATATTTAGATCAAGATATTGAGCTAAAGATCGTTAAATTAAATGAAGCGCGTAAAAATATCGTTGTCTCTCATAAAGCTATTAAAGAAGAAGAAATGAAAGAACAGCGCGATGCTCTGTTTGAAAAAATTAAGATTGGTGAAGTCTTAGAAGGACGTGTTAAAAACATCACCGATTTTGGTGCCTTTATTGATTTAGGCGGGTTGGATGGATTACTTCATATTACCGATCTATCTTGGGGTCGAGTAAACCATCCTAGCGAAGTCGTGAAAATGGATGAAGAAATAACCATTAAGGTTATTGATTATGATGAAGAAAATCGACGTGTATCACTTGGATTAAAGCAATTGACACCCCATCCATGGGAACGTGTTGAAGATAATTATCCGATCGGATCTGTTATTAAAGGAAGAATTGTTAGCATGACAAACTACGGTGCCTTTATGGAACTTGAACCCGGTGTGGAAGGGTTGATCCATGTCTCAGAAATGTCCTGGACACGGCAAGTAAAAAATCCTTCTGAGCTTTATTCAATGAATGATGAAGTGGAAGCTCAAGTTCTATCTATTGACACGGAAGAAAGAAAGATCAGCCTTGGTGCAAAACAACTTCATCCGGACCCATGGGATGAAATAGAAGAACGTTATATGGTTGGAACCGTACACAATGGGAAAGTGATTAATCTGACACAGTTCGGTGCATTTGTTGAACTGGAAGAAGGAATCGATGGTCTCATCCATGTTTCTGACTTATCATGGACGAAAGTAGTTCGTCATCCGAAAGAAGCATTAGAAAAAGGACAAGAAGTAGAAGTAAGAGTCTTAGAAGTCTCTCGTGAAAGCCGTCGAATTTCACTTGGATATAAACAAGTACAAGATGATCCATGGCCTGAAATCGTTAAAACCTACGAAACAGGAAAAGACGTAACGGGTGAAATTATCAGAACTCTGGAAAAAGGAATTATTCTGAAATTGGATATGGATGTTGAAGGACTTGTTCCATTTGGAAAACGGAGTAAGAAAGAACGGAAGAGATTAATGACTTTATATAAACCGGGAGAAGAAATGACAGGAAATGTTATGGAAGTTCGACCGGATGATAAAAAGATCATTGTGTTTGTAGACTCACTTCCTGAACCGGAAAAGAAAGCATCGAAGAAAGATGAAGTTCAAGAATATCTGGAAAACCAAGATGATGTAATTGGTGAAAAAATAGAAATCCCTGGATTAACTTCAGAAGAAGCAGAAATAATCGATGTGAAAGAAGATGAAAAATAAATGGAGGATTGCCCTCTAATTATTTGAGAGGCTATTGAGTGTTAATCACCTTTTTTAAACAGCTGTTCTCCCGCCAAAAATTGGTTTTACGGATAGGAGCGTTTGGATTGGCTGTATTACTTTGGGTGTTTGTTGTCAGTGACAATCAATATTCAATGGTTCTCAAGATTCCGATCGAAGCAAGAAATCTCAGTGCAAAAAAAGCACTGAAAGAAGAAGTGCCAGCATTCGCCCAGGTTCGGTTTTCCGGAACTGGGCGAGCACTTTTTAAAGCCATGCTGCTCAAAGACTTTTTTGAGGATTATAAACTTGTTCTTGATTTGAACAGAATTTCAGAGGAATATGATTTTAATCTAAATGAGTATTTCAAAGAATATCCTCAGAAAATTGTACTTCCCCCTTCGTTAGAATTAACCTATGTCGAAGTTGTATATCCCAATGATATACATATCAGCTTAGATGAATACCTTGTAAAGACAGTTCCTATAGTACCGGATATCGTTGTGAATACATTGTCAGGATATGTCCAAGTAGATAAAATACAGTTATCTCCCGCAACGATTGATATTGCCGGACCGAAAGAATTGATGCAGTCTATCCATTCAGTGAATACCATAAAAGATACGATCTATGATATAAAAGCACCGATTGAAAAAACAATACTGGTCGATAAAAAATGGAAGATTGTTGAGTATTCATTAGAGGCAGTTCACACTTCGATTGACATTCAAGCCATCAGTGAAAGAATTATTACTGAAGTCCCTGTTAAAATCGTGAATGTAAACCCAAGATACAGAGTCTTTGTAAATCCTAGGACAGTTTCTCTTACGTTGGTTGGTGGAGTAAATCGAATTTCTGAAATCTATCCTGAAGATGTTTTTATTTATATTGATTTTGAAAAATCTTGGAACTCAACGACTCAGTTTTATTCTCCTACAGTTGTCACACCTAATGATATCTTAGAGTGGCGTGATCTTTCTCCCCGAAATGTAGAATTAGTGGTTACTCGGGAGGTGGATTGATTGTCCTTGGGATTGAAACGTCTTGTGATGAAACAGCTGCATCGATCTGCAAAGACGGTGTAATTCTTTCCAGCCAAATTGGATCACAATCCATTCATCAACTTTACGGCGGAGTGGTACCGGAACTTGCCTCTCGCGAACATGAATTATGGCTAAACACTCTTGTTGACCAAGCGATTCAACAAGCCGGTATTTCTCTGGACGAAATTGATGGAATTGCAGTAACACAAGGTCCCGGACTTGCGGGAGCATTATTAACGGGTGTTTGTTTTGCCAAAGGATTATCGCAAAGTTTACAACGCCCAATTATCGGAGTAAATCATCTGGAAGCTCATATTTTTGCGAACTTTCTTGCAGATCCAACGTTAGATTATCCATTCGTATGTTTACTGGTTTCAGGGGGTCATACACAATTATGGCTCGTGAAAAAAATAGGAGAATATGAACTTATGGGTGAAACGTGTGATGATGCAGCAGGTGAAGCATTTGATAAAGGAGCAAGAGTTTTGGGATTGGGTTATCCCGGAGGACCTGCAATACAAAAGTACGCTGTAGGAGGCAATCCGAGTGCTGTGAAATTTCCACGTTCATTTATGAAAAAAGACTCTTTTGAGTTCAGTTTTAGTGGTTTAAAAACTTCTCTTTTATATTATATGGATGACTTTGATGAAGAAACATCTACGATTACAAAAAAGGATGTTACTGCAAGTTATCAAATGGCAATAGTCGACGTTTTATCAGAAAAGATAGCTAATGCAGTTACTTTTTCTGACGTAAATACTTGTGTAATAGCAGGAGGTGTAGCAGCAAATCAGCTACTTAGAGATACAATCAAAAGTAAATTACCCGATGCACGAGTAATTTTTCCCGATTTATGTTATTGTACCGATAATGCAGCAATGGTAGCTTTTATAGGAGAGTTAAAACTGAAAGCCGGTCAAACATCACCTTTGGATTTTAGAATAAAACCCAATTTAAAATTGGCCTAAATTATGAATTTGCAGTTACAAAGCAGTGCAGATACATGGTTTTTTGGACTGCTAATCGCTGTCGGTGCAATGGTTTTATGGAATTATATTTCATCAAAAAAAGGTAAATATTTACACTATCCGCTAGTTCTTCGTGGAGTTATACTTCTTCTTTTAGTCGTGACGTTACTTCACCCGGTAATCACCAGAAACTATACAAAACCAAAGCCATTAAATTGGAATATTTACTTAGACAATTCAATGAGTATTGGAAGTCAGCAATCCTATACTTTAAACTCAATTAATTCTGGGATTGAAGAGTTACGTGCAAATATTGCCAAGAAAGATATTCAATTAAGATCTTTTCATTTCGCCGAGAATATTCAATCTACATCATCTGATTTGGACGCATCAGGTTCTGCAACAGATTTGGGGAATGTGATTCAGCATATTAAAGATAATCAAAATGAACTTGCCGGCGGAATTATTATTACAGATGGACAGATGACACAAGGTGTAAACCCTAAACAATTGGTATCTGGATTGAAAATCCCCCTACATGTGGTTGGAGTAGGAGAGATCACTTCTTTGGTAGACGTTTATATTAACTCTGTAGATGTTCCAACTGTTGCAGTTAAAGGCGACATGATTGAAGCAAAAGTAG
The DNA here is from genome assembly GCA_964645915.1 of uncultured bacterium. Lineage (GTDB taxonomy): Bacteria > Fidelibacterota > Marinisomatia > Marinisomatales > JACNKV01 > JACNKV01. The sequence goes on along the minus strand of CAZYDH010000026.1, from coordinate 3,561 downwards.
GAGTTACTGTTCAAGGAGACGTTTCCGGGAAAGTAAATGTCACTTTATATTCTAATGATAAAATGGTTGGATCAAGATTTGCCACTGTTCAAGGTGGAGGTTCAACAAGAGATATTCGTTTTCGATTTAAACCGGACATGATGGGAAAACAAACTTATCAAGTACGTGTTTCTTCCTTTGAAGATGAAGTGAATGTGCAAAACAATCGGCAGAATTTTTCTATTACTGTTTTAAAAGATCAATATAAAGTAGCTCTTATAACAGGAACACCTTGTTATAACACACAAGTTATCAAACGGATAATAAGGGAAATGGATCGGATAAAAATTGATCACTTTATTCAGTTTGATGCAAAATTCAGACCCAATTTAAAAACGTTTTGGGAAACACCGTATGATTTGATAATTCTTGACAACTTTCCTCAGCAAGTATTAACCTCAGCATGGCAACGAATATTTGGAAAGAAACTTGTATCTGAACAATCTTCCTTGGCATGGATTATCGGTCCTGATCTTACTGAAAAGGAAGTAAAATCTTTATATCCTTTTTTTAGAATCTCAGATGGTCAAGTGACCAACAATAATGAACCCATTTCTTGGTACTTTACAGATGAGATCAACACAACACAACTTCTTGGAGAAAAAGATATCCTTTTTTCTGCAGTAGATCAAACCGAACTTCCGCCATTAGAATCAGCTCTTGTAGTTAATAGCAGCTCTCCAACGATGAAAATTCTGTCATCATCCACTGAAGAAAATCATCCAATCTTGTTATTAGATGATGTAGATGGGTTTAGAACGATTATGTGGACTTCACCTGATTTCTACAAAGTGTATTATAAAATGACAGGAACAACCAATACTGAACTTGCTAAAACGTTATGGACAGGTTTGTTTTCATGGTTAATGCGAACCCAGGGAGACAAAGATATGTATTTCAGGTTGAATAAAGAATTTTACCAACAAGGTGAATTAATACAAGTAAGTGGAAACCGCTTTGGGAAGGAAACACAATCAGCAAAAGCAGCGTTAGTAATACATAAAGATGAGAAAAAGATAAACTCTACTCAACTTCACTTTAATCCTGTTCGTGAAAGATGGGAAGGACAGTTATGGGCTTCTAATCCAGGACTCTACACATATAAATTAACGTTCCAAGATCAGCAGAACACATCCACACAAACAGGGACGTTTACCGTGCTGCAAAGCCAGATTGAATTGAATAATATTTCAATGAATAAAGAATTGCTATCACATCTTACTTCCAGCACGCAAGGTAAGTTATTTTCTTGGTCTGAACGGATGGGACTACCTGAACAAGTTAATAATTCAATCATATATGAAGATCGAAAGCTAGAAATTGACATAACCAGACGTTGGTGGTTATTCATATTAATAGTACTGTTGTTAACGATAGAATGGAGTATCCGAAGAAAAATAGGATTACCTTAACAGCCCATTGTAATATATAATTAATGGGTTGTATTTTTACGGGTTCTATTAACTCGAATGACAATACTAATCATTTATTACGAGTGTTTATTTCATACTTAAAATATTATTAAATTAAGTCATACAGAAATTATATAATGGAAAAATTACGATGAAACATATTACGTTTATTGGCACGGGCTATGTTGGGCTGGTAAGTGGTGCAGGAATATCAGACTTTGGTCATAATGTGATTTGTGCCGATAATGATGAGAGTAAAATACAATCATTAAAAAAAGGTGTAATCCCAATATATGAGCCCGGGCTAAAAGAAATTGTTGATCGCAATGTTAATGCCGGAAGATTAACATTTACATCTGATGTGTGTAAAGCAATACAAGATTCTGAAGTCGTTTTTATTGCAGTGGGCACTCCTCAAAGTGAGACCGGAGAAGCAGATTTATCAGCGGTGAAAACTGTAGCCAAAATGATCGGTAATAATCTAAACAGAGATAAAGTAATTTGTACAAAAAGTACAGTGCCGATCGGTACCGGTAAGATCATTTATGAAATTATCAACAGAGAAAATAAAGGAGGAAATTCGTTTTCATACGTATCCAATCCGGAATTTCTAAGAGAAGGTTCTGCAGTAAAAGATTTTCTCTGGCCAGACAGAGTTGTTATTGGAACGGATTCGCCAAAAGCATTTGAAACGATGAAAGAAGTATATCGTCCTTTGTATATCAACGAAACACCCATAATCCATACAAATGTTAAAACCGCTGAAATGATCAAGTACGCAAGTAACGCATTTTTAGCATTAAAGATCAGTTATATTAATGAAATCGCTAATTTATGTGAAGTCATGGATGCTAATGTAAAAACAGTTGCGAAGGCGATGGGTGTTGATGGTCGAATCAGTCCGAAATTTCTTCATCCCGGTCCCGGATACGGCGGATCATGTTTCCCAAAGGATACCAATGCATTGGCTTCCACGGCTGCAGCAGAAGGGACTCCCATTCGTACGGTAGAAGCAGCCATTGAATCAAATGAACGACAAAAATTACGGATGGTTGACAAGTTCCGTATTTTAACTAAAGGTTTTGAAGGAAAAACTATTGCTGTCTTAGGGCTTTCATTCAAGCCACAAACAGATGATATACGAGAATCAGCTTCGATTATAATGTTGAAAGCACTCAAAAATGAAGGTGCAATAATTAAAGCATTCGATCCGATTGCTAGTGAAAATATGAAAAAACTTTTTCCCGATATCGAATATACAATCAATTGGGAAGATGCAGTATCTGATGCAGACGGGATGGTAATTATGACCGAATGGAATGAGTTCCGTGGTTTGGATATAAATAAATTAAAATCATTAATGAAAAATCATGTTGTTTTAGACACAAGAAACATTCTGAACGTTAACAGGATGCATGAAAATGGTTTTATTTTTGATAATGTTGGCAATATGTGCGGTGTAAAATGAATATTGAAAAGACCTCTATTGAAGGTGTTTTAATCATGACACCCACAGTTCATCAAGATCCTCGAGGATATTTTCTTGAAAATTATCGATTTGAAAAACTGCAACGTATGGGACTTTCGAAGACATTTGTTCAGGATAATCAAGCATTTTCATATCAAAACAGTTTACGTGGCTTGCATTACCAGCTTAACTATCCACAGGGTAAATTAGTTAGAGTAACTCAAGGTATAGTTTATGATGTCGCTGTAGATATTAGAAGAGGATCTCCCACATTTAGTCAATATTATGGAGTTGAACTTTCGGATGAAAACCACAAAATGATGTATATCCCTGAAGGGTTTGCGCATGGATATTCAGTGCTTTCGGAAACAGCATTGTTTCAATATAAATGTACTGATTATTATCATAGTGAAGATGAATACGGAATTAAATGGGATGATCAATCCATTGGGATCGATTGGAAGATAGACAAACCTGTTTTATCAACAAAAGACCAAGGGCTCCCATTGCTAAAAGATGTTGATAAAAATACATTACCTAATTATGGAGATGAAAAATGAAACAAACATTTTTTATAACAGGAGGAAGTGGTTTTATCGGCACGAACTTTATCCGTTACCTTTTTGAAAGGGATGATAACTG
>CAZYDH010000025.1:0-23592 GCA_964645915.1 uncultured bacterium | reverse complement strand
GCTCCGGAGGAGGGACTCGAACCCCCAGCCTAGTGGTTAACAGCCACCCGCTCTACCATTGAGCTACTCCGGAATGTGTCTTTTTTATTTCAAAAAGCGTGGCGAATTTAGCATAAATACACGCGAAACGAAACTACATTTCTTTCTCTGCTTCAAGAATTCTGTCTTTTACGAATAAACCGTGACGAGCAAGTTCTTTTGATAGATAAACCTTACCGACTTCATTGTGTGGCTTACCAAAGACCGAATGAATAGATTTTAACCCGCCAAACCATTTACGTTTATCTGAAAGGTATACAAGATCTCCGAGATTTGCTTTCATGATTTTCATATCGTGTTCAGAGAAAAAGATTTCTGTATCAGATGAGCCTTTTTCTTCCCATTGGACGAGAACAGTTTCACCTTCTATGTCATTAGGATCACCACCTTTGAAGAATTTTCGTGCAATATCAATGGAATTCGCAATTAGACCGTTGGTGTGCTTTTCTTCATCATAATGAACAAAATAGGTAACAGCCAAAGGAACAAGAAGAAGGACACCAGTCGCAGCAATGACTTGGAATATGATACCGCCAACATTGAAAAGAACAAAACCAAAGAGAAGTACCGTAGCCACAACCAGTCCATTCATGATGGGTTTTCCATTTGCCCTACTTCGCAAGTATGAGATCAATGAAGCCTGCCATTTGGTGGTCAATGCAGTCAAAACAGCCACACCAGAACAAACCAATGTATTGTACAATGCACGAATATATGAATATGGATGAGATGGATTCATTTCAATTCCGTGATCAAAGGGTGCAATCAAAATACCCGGATAGCGTGCTCCAAGGATCATCAAAGCAACCCCACCAACAAATGTGGTGATAACGGCTGCCGGTGTGAATCGTTTCCAAAAGACGCCTAAAAAGATCCCCACTACCAGAGGAGGTGTCAACGTTGAATGGAAATACCCATGAGCTTCGTAAACCGTTGGGAAGTTTTTAAAGGCAAGGACAGCCAACACTCCGAGCGTCGTAATTGCGATGGATGCATATCGAGCAGCGCCAAGCTCTCGTTTGTCCGTTTCTGCATTTGTTCCTTGATTGCGTTTAAAGAATTGTTGAACCGGGCGGTAGACATCATTAATAAATATCGCTGCTGTCGCGTTGATTAGCGTGTCAACGGTGCTCATTAAGGCTGCAGTTAGCGCGGCCATGATAAATCCAAAAACACCGGGACTTGAGATGATATTTGCCACAACAACAAAGATTTGATCTGGAGAAACAGTTGGGCTTACGATCTCAGGGCTTGCGACAGAAATTGCTTTTCCGACCCATCCGGCATTTCCGACAACAATGGCAGAAATCGGTAGGACGAATAAGATATTCACTGCGGCTGCTTTTCGCCCTTCGTTGACATTTTTACATGCCATGAATCGCATGATCAAACCTTGGTTCATAAACAAAAATCCGATAGATCCGGCAATGGCATCCTGCCAAAAGATTCCCACAAAATTGAAATTGGAAGGTTGATTAAAATCTGCTAGCGGTAATTTCCATTCAGTCGGTAAGAGATTCCAAAAGATGTCAAACCCACCTAAGTAAGTGACTCCAAAGAAGAATAGAAGTAATCCTGCGAACAGCAAGACAAATCCCTGCAGTAAGTCAGTAAAGATCACGGCGGTCTGTCCGCCAAAAGTAATATAGATACCGGTTATCACCGCGATAACAATAATCGCTCCCATGAGAGTGATCGGGAATGTGGCTCCTAACAGAGTGAAGGCTTGCGGAAGCATCGGTATGACTGCTTTCCCAAGAGTAAGAAACCCAATTCCGATGTAACCAATCATGTAAAGGAGAAGAAGGATAGTCGCTAAGAATCGAGCCGATGGACTGAATCGTTTTTCAAAATATTCCGGGATAGACCGAATTTTGGAATAAACAATGATTGGCAGCCATCCGAACATAAAGAACGGAACAAAGAACCAATCGTTCAAATAAGTCATTGAAGAGGAGATCCCGTGTTCAAAACCTTTGGCAGAATATTTTACAAAACTGTGACTACCCACACCGGTAGCAACGATCGACATGGTGATCAGCCACCAAGAAAAGCGTCTTCCTCCAAAGAAAAAGTCCGTGGTTGTCTTTGTGTAGCGCCCAAAGTAACTGCCGAAGAGCATAATGGCGACAAAATAGATAACCATAACCACCCAATCAGCGGTGGTTCCAATACTATGAAACGTCTGCATTATGCCCTCGCTTTCTGCTTAAGAATGTAGTTTACAACAACAAACACAACCAAAAGTGCCATCATAATGATAGGCACAATGTTGGGTGAGATTGTACCAAGAGCTGCCCATGTCATTAGAGCATGTAGCATGATATACCAGACAAAGCCGAAAAGCAAAACCCACATCCATTTTTTGTGTGCAAAACGTTTTAGGTCAAATGACCCGGCTTTTAGAGTTATAATAATTCCGGAAACAAATAGGATTCCGCCAAACCCATACAGATAAATGAAAGGAAGCCATGAATGAGAAAAATAGTCCATGTTTACTCCATAGTTCAAAGTTGTTCAAAATGTGGTTTTAGTTGATCATAACATTCCAGTAGTCCGTCCACCAGTACTTTTGTATGACCTAAAACCGGCATGAAATTTGTGTCTCCCGCCCAACGGGGAACAATGTGAAAGTGAATGTGTTCTTCAATCCCGGCACCCGCAGCTGCTCCAATATTTGCACCAAAATTAAATCCCTGTGCGCCCATGGTCTCTTCAAGAATGTTCATAGATCGATCCGCAAGAACCATAATTTCTTGAAGCGTTTCATGATCGAGAGTCTGCGTCTTGTTTACATGATTATATGGAGCGATGAGTAAATGGGCGTTGTTGTAGGGGTAGAGATTCATCAAAACAAACGCTTTCTTACCACGGTACAAGATCAGATCATCTCGATCCTCACTTCGGTTAGGTTTGTCGCAAAAAACACACCCTTTTTCTTTTGGTGAGCGAATATATTCGATGCGCCAAGGAGCCCAAAGTTTTTTCATTGGATGTCCCTCCTGTCTTGAATACAGAGCCCAAAAAGATCAAAAACGTTCATGATAGGAGCAAGGGAAAAGAAGTTTCCTATAAGGTCAGGTTATTCTTCTTCCTTCTCTTTTTTATACTCTTCGATCACTTTCTTTTCATGATCTTTTGGCATTGGATCATAATGACTGAAAGATTCGGAATGCAATCCGCGTCCACCGGTAATGGAGCGAATCGTCGTCGCATACTGATGCAATTCAGCTTGAGGAATTTGAGCTTTAATAACCTGGGTTGTTCCTTCAGCGTCCATTCCCATAATTTTTCCACGACGACTGGAAACGTCACCCATGACATCACCCATATAATCTTCCGGAACCCGAACTTCCACGTTCATGATTGGCTCCAATAAACCGGGTTGTGCAGCAAGGAAAGCTTCTTTGAAGGCATGTCTACCTGCAATCTGAAATGCGATATCTTTAGAATCAACAGGATGTTGTTTTCCATCGTAGAAATCAACTTTAAGATCTACAACCCTGCATCCGGCCAGAATTCCATCGGAACAAGTAGCCGTTACACCTTTTTCTACAGATGGAACAAAGACACGATCAACATTTTGACCTACCAATGATTCGGTAAACTCAACACCTTCACCGCGTTGTTTGGGTTCAATGCGCATCCAAACTTCTGCAAACTGACCGGCACCACCGGATTGTTTTTTATGACGATATTTTGATTCTCCTTTTCCGCGGATCGTTTCACGATAAGGAACTTTCGGTTTAATCATATCTACCTCAACTCCGTACCGACGCTTCATTTGCTCTAAAACGATTTTCAAGTGAAGCTCTCCTTGGCCGGAAATGATGGTTTGTTTTATCTCATTGTCGACACGGTAAACGAAAGAAGGATCTTCTTCATGCATGGAAGATAATCCAACAGATATTTTTTCTTCATCTCCCTTAGCTTTTAATTTAATAGCGGTATGAGAATTGGGGTTTGGATAATCCGTTTCGGGAAGGATCACTTTAAACTTGGGGTTACATAGAGTGTTCCCTGTGTGGGTGTCTTTTAATTTAACAACAGCACCAATGTCTCCGGCGTTAAGTGTCTGAACGTTCGTGCGATTTTTTCCAGTGATCACAAAAAGCTGACCAAACCGCTCTGAAAGACTTCGTGATGTGTTATAAAGATCCATCCCTGTAGATACTTTACCGGAATAAACACGGAAGAATGAAAGCTCTCCAACATGTGCTTCTGAGATAGTTTTAAAGACTTGAAGTACTGTCTCTGGGCTGTCGAGAGTCACATCGACTTCTTTATCAGAGACAAAATCTTTTGCAGATACTTTTGCTCTGTCAACCGGGGAAGAACCATATTTGGCTACAAAATCCATTAATCGCCGAACACCAACATTTGTTGAAGCTGATGTACAGAAAAGAGGAATGATTGTTTGGTTTTGGATTGCGGCATGGATACCACCACGCATTTCTTCTTCAGAAAGAGTTCCTTCTTCAAAAAACTTTTCTAATAATGAATCATCGGATTCAGCAACATATTCAATGAGTTCTTCATGGAGTGTTTCTACTTTTCCTGTCCATTCTCCATCAGCAGCTTTTTCGGTATAGGTTCCGGAACCATCTGTTTTGTATGTAATGATCTCATTTCGCATGACATCAACAATTTGATTAAACCCGGGTCCTGCGTTGACCGGAAGTTGCATTGGGAAAACATTTTTACCAAAATGTTCGCGCAAAGAGGAAAGGATTTCGTCAAATTTAGTATGTTCACGATCCAAGCCGTTGACGACAAGAACTTTTGGGATACCTAACTGCGAAGATTTGGACCACATTTGATCTGTACCAACTTCAATTCCATTCACAGCATGAACGGCAACTAAGGCCATATCAACAACAGCTAAAGCACCAAGTGCTTCTCCGATAAAATCTAAATATCCAGGGGCATCAATGACATTGAACTTTTTATCGTCCCATTCTAAGTGCATCGGTGTTGAATGAATTGAGACCTGTCGTTCTTGTTCTCCGGTATGGTAATCTGAAAGTGTTGTTCCAGCTTCGATGGAACCCATCCGAGTGATCTCTCCGCCATTCATCATCATGGCTTCACTCAGCATGGTCTTTCCACACCCGCCATGTCCTACAATTACAAAATTTCGAATATCTTTACTTTGAAACTCTTTCATTTTCTTTCCTCATTTTCAGTATAAATTCATTTAGAAATTGTGTTTGATCCTATTAAAAACAGTCGAGAGTGTACCTCTCTTGGAAAATTGAAATCAAGATATTTTCGCCAAGAGGATGTTCTAGATGATTAATAGTATTAATGATTGTTAGTCTTTGTTGGTGGTTCTTTGTTTTCAATGGTGCTATTTTGCGTCGCATTTTGAAACACGGTTGCTTGAGCACGTTCGATATAATCCCTGACAGCAGGGACCATATAAATGTCTGATAAGTCCTTTTGCATAATGCCCTGAGCCAAGACGCGTAGTCGCTGCTCAATTGGTTTTATTGAGTTTAGGACGACCACATTTTCTTTTTTGACAACACAGGACCCGCCTTGAAAATCTCCTTTTCCACGCAAGACCTTAATTCCAAGTCTTTCAGAAAGGTCTTCAAAGTGTTTTAATAGCGTTTCCGGTTTCATCTACAGCAGGTCTTCTCGTCCATTTTTCTGTAACCAGCCCACAAGGTCCTTTACGTTCTCAACATCGTCTTTTTTAATAACGAGCGTTGCATCGTCTGTATGAACCACCACCACATCATTCAACCCCAACACGGCTGTAAAATGTCCATTGGATTGAATAAAATTATTTTTACCGTCTAAAACGGTTCCCTCTCCTTTAATCACATTCTTTGTTGAAGTTTTTGGAGAAACATTATAAACGGAATTCCATGAGCCGAGGTCATTCCATTTAAATCCGGCTTTGACCACGTATGTTTCATTCGTTACTTTTTCCATTAAACCGTAATCAATGGATACGGGTGAAATGTGTTTCCATATATCTGAGAATGAACGACCCTTGCTGATTCGATCGTCAATTCGTTTAAGATATTCATGAAGGTCCGGTAGAAACTGTTGCAGCTTGGATTGAAGCGTTGCAGCTTTCCAAATAAAAATTCCTGCATTCCAAAGAAAATCCCCGCTTTGTAGAAATTTATTTGCAAGTTCATAATGTGGTTTTTCCGCAAATGTAATAAGGTGGTAAGCATCCAAATGATCTTCATCGCTGTTTTGGTCGTATTGGATGTAACCATAAGCGGTTGACGGGAATTCTGGTGGAATACCGATTGTTACGATCGAACCATTTTTTCGAGCCAGATGATTTGACGTTCCGATGGCTTTTGAAAATGCTCGAAATCCAACAATCAAATGATCAGCTGGAAAGATTCCCATAATCTCATCCGGATATAATTTTGAGATATATAGCGAGGCCAACCCGATGCAGGGAGCCGTATTTTTTCCACTGGGTTCAACGATAATGTTATTTGGAGAAACTCCTTGAATTTCATTTCGAACCGACTCGGCAAGATCTTCACGAGTAACAATAAATATATCTTTTATAAGTTTAATTTTTTTCAAACGGTCAACGGTTATTTGGAGCATGGTTTGCTCGCCAACAATGTTGAGCATTTGCTTAGGTTTAGATTGGCGACTATACGGCCAAAATCGCGTGCCGCTTCCACCGGCCATAATAAGAGCGATCATTGTGTTTCAGTCCTCTTAATGTTTGGATCGCAGATCCAGTTCAAAATCCCAGTTTGTCCGCACAGAAATTGTATCGGGCAACTGGTAAAAACGTTCCGGCAAAACTCTCGGACTCGCCGTTCCAAATGTATAATATTTGTTTTGATCTTCATCATTGTAAATCACAAGGTGATATTTCCCCTCAAGGACGTGATTAAACTCAAAAAACGTCCCGGAATTTACACATTCTGACAATGAAAAAGTTGAATTATCAACAGAGATAAGTTCTATGCGGCAAGAGTCACACCAAGGATAATCTACCTGCCCTCGAACCGCCCCATAGCCAAGCGGATCAAGTGTTTTGATTGAGATCGTAATGGTAGAATCTTGGATTGTATCTCTGGATTGAACAAAAGAACTGTCCTGTGAGATTATCAATTTATAGGAAGAATTTGCGCTCCAACCACCCACCGGGATTAGATTCAATGCCATTGGAGAGAGCCAATTCTGTTTGCTGTTAATTTCAACCGTATCCACCATGGCTATCAGTTGGATGTCAAAAGGTGGGTTGGTAATGTTTGTGGGTTTAGAGAATAACAAGGAGACAAAAGGTCCTGTTGTGTCATCCGGGGCAATGCGAACAGTTTTTGGCGGAGAAAGTAAATGCAACCAACTAGTGTCCGGTTCGTTGGGAGCAGATATTGTAATAAATGAGGTGTCCAATATCGAAGGATCAAGGCCATTTTTTGTAAAGACGATTACATCAGTTTTTTCTTTGGGAAATAAAACTGAATCAGAAAGAACGATTACCTGTGAAGAATCATAATAACTGCGAAAAACGGCACTGTTAATCAGTGACTTAGACTCACGCTGTATAAGTCCGGTCGGTTTGAGTAAAGCTTGAGAAAAGTGTTGGTTAAACGTTAATTCTCCCCACGTTTGATCTTTCCACTCTCCTTTAGAAAGTTTTAATGCGGGCTTTTCTTTGTGCAGGATCATATTGACGTTTTTGATAGAATCCATTTGTGTTAGTGACAATTCTGAATCCCAAAACATACCGTATCGAACGCGATTTTGATCTAAGGGCAGTCCGGCACCTTCGGAGCCAATTGCCAGAATTTGATAAGTCCCCGGAGAAAGATATTGGAAAGAATACGTTCCGTCATCTTTTATATCGGTTAGATAATCCGGTTCGGTAAAAACTAAAGAATCTGAATTTAAAGTGGATTGTATTTTCCATAGATGCACAGAAGCGTTATCTGCCCTAAAAACCTTGCCCGAGATTTGACCCTGATCGATTCGATCACCGGTGCCGTATGCAATATGGATTGGAGCATCCATGGGAACAAGGTGCTCGTCTTTCAACTCTCGACCTATTGTTAGTATATATGTTTGGTTCTTGAGCAGATCCTTTGGAAAATCTATCTGTATTTCCTCTCCTTGGAATTCTATTTTAAGCGGAGTATCCATACGTGGGAAAACATGAATGTTGTTCTTAATGCTGTTCTCATCCATATACTCAGAGAAAACAAGACGCACCTCACCTCCGGTAAAATTAATGGTTTCATTTTCCGGAGAGATACGAATGAGAGTGGGTGGCGTTGTGTCCTCAGGTCCGCCGGGTGGCGCTTGAATAGCTGCACAGGACAGAACAAGAACAGACAGCGCTGTCCCGACAAGTAGGAGAAGAATATTTCGAATAACGTGTATTATAATGACCTCAAGGCGCTATTTTTACCGCGTGAATTTACATGAATTTGGTGTTATGTACATCAGGCTTATTTAAAACCATATACAGAATATATATAACGCAATATAGGATATTATCAGTAAATTATACTGTGATATAATAATATAACAGTATAAAATACGACAATGAGTTTAGACAAAACAGATATAAAAATTTTAGAGATCCTTCAGCAAAACGGGAGAATCACCAACTCTGAACTGGCAAAATCGATTGCAATGTCTCCTTCCCCGACTTTGGAACGAGTAAAAAAATTGGAGAAAAAGGGATATATTCGAAACTATGTAGCCTTGATCGATCCACATAAAGTTGGTATTACCTGTTTTACATATGTGGAGGTGACATTAAAACGTCATGGAAAAAATCCGGTACAGCGGTTTACTCAAGCCATAACACAAATGGAAGAAGTAACAGAATGTCACCATATTACTGGAGAAGCAGATTTCTTACTAAAGGTTGCTACAAAAGACATCCCGGAATATGAACAGTTTATCATTCACAAATTAACAGCTCTGGAAGATGTACAACATTTAAAGACGTTAGTTGTTCTGTCTACCATCAAACAGGACACAAAATTATCAATTACACAAGAATAAATCGAGGAGTGGAAATTATGCCGAAAAAAGATTTAAACCACTGGATCCAAACGGGTCAAAAAATGATTGAAGATCGTCAACGACGTATCAATCGAGCGAAAAAATGGAAATTTGATACGGTTGCAACACATGGCTTGTATGATTTAACTCAAGCATTAGAGATGAATAACGGTTCGATCATGGAACCGGTATATCTGAGCACAGCTCAAGCCTATGAAGATTCATATCACATGGAAGCGGGGCTATCCTATCAAATGCCGAATTGGTGTTACTCAAGGATAGCAAATCCATCAACGTTTTTTCTGGAAGAAACAGCCGCCTTACTTGAAAGCTATGGAACCGACATACAGGCAAGTTGTGTGGCAACCGCCAGCGGAATGAGTGCAATCAGAACAGCTACCGAACCGTTTCTTGTAAAAGACAACTCTCTACCAAAAATGAACATTGTAACCTCTGCAAAAGTTTACGGTGGAACCTTTCAACAATTTTCTGTCCGGCGCGGTCAAGAGCAAGGGATTGAAATACGTTGGGTAACCGAACCAACCAATTTAGATGAATGGGCAGAAAAAATAGATGAAGGAACTCGGTTTGTGTATGGTGAGTTTCCCTCCAATCCATCTGTTGATATTTTTGATATTGAAGGTGTTGCAAAAATAGCTCATAACAATGGTATTCCACTAATTGTTGACTCAACATGTGCTTCACCTGTCCTTACCCGACCATTAGTCTGGGGAGCAGATATCGTGGTTCAATCTGCAACGAAAGTGATGTCTGCTAACGGAACGACCATTGTAGGATTGTTGATATCGAAACCTAATATCACCAGTAAAGTCGGCAGTGAAGAAATGAAAGCAGATTTCGCAACATGGGCGAAGTTTTGGCCTTTCCGAGATAATGGTCCAGGGTTACATGCCCTTGGAGCGATCACAACACTCAATGATATGCGCACCTTAAGGTCTCGAGTTGCACAGATGAGTAAAACAGCTATGATTGTTGCAAAATTCTTGGAAAACCACCCAAAAGTGAATCAAGTTTTTTATCCGGGGTTGGAAAGTTATAAATCTTACGATCTTGCTAAAAAGTATATGCAGTTAGTTGACAGCGCAGAAAACGCATATGGATATATGTTAATGGCTGAGATCAAAGAAGAAAAAGAGAATGACAATTTCAATACACGCAAATTTTATGATAATCTTGATATGATCTGGAGAGCAACGGATCTGGGTAGAATAAAAACAGTTGCTACCATGAATGCAATATCAACTCATCAACAGCAGGGAGAAGGAGGACGTGCATTGGCATCGATAAAACCATCTGCTGTCCGGATCGCTGTTGGAGCGGAGCATCCTGATGATATTATCCAAGATCTCAGCACGGCTTTAAACGCAATTTAAAACACTTACTAAATCAAATTAGTAAAGACTTTTTTAGGAGAAAATATGAAAATAGCATTAATCGGATTCGGAACAGTTGGACAGGGACTCTGTGAAATTTTAATTAACAAAAAAGAGGAACTAAAAACCCTCTATGGTTTTAATCCAAAGATTGTTGCAGTTTCGGATGTGATGAAAGGGTCAGTATACTGTCCAGAAGGGTTGGAAACTGAACAACTACTTAACCTAGCTAAGACGGAAAAATCTTTAGACGATTATAAATGTTCGTGCTCTTGTGGCACTTGTTATACGGGTTGGGATGCGATGAGAACGATCAAAGAGTCGAATGCGGATGTTATTTGTGAATTGGCATACACAGACCTGCAAACCGGAGAACCTGCTATCTCTCATTGCAAAGCAGCGTTTGAATCCGGGAAACATGTGGTAACAAGCAACAAAGGTCCGGCGGCTCTTGCATATCAAGAAATATTAAAGCTAGCAAAAAACAATAATGTTCAGTTTAAGATCGAAGGAACGGTTGTCAGTGGAACCCCGATCTTGAATTTAGCAGAAGGTCCACTTGCTGGATGTAAAATATCAGCGATAAAAGGAATTTTAAACGGAACGACAAATTACATTCTTTCTGAAATGGAAGATGGAATGAGCTATGAAGATGCACTGACAAAAGCTCAGGAATTGGGATATGCAGAAGCGGATCCTACCGGGGATGTTGAAGGATATGATGCTCGTGCAAAAGTGACGATTTTAACCAATGTTGTCATGGGAGAAAGTTTTGGGATTAATGATGTAACCTGTGAAGGAATTACAAATATTGCTTCGGAAGATATCGCCAAAGCAAAAGATCAAGACGCACGTTGGAAACTATTAGGATCCACCGAAATTATAGACGGCAAGGTTGTTGCCTCAGTTAAGCCGGTTATGGTCCCGACGACTCATCCTCTGGCAGGAATCATGGGCGCCACAAACGCCTTGACCTTCACAACAGACCTGATGGGCGACATTACGATCGTAGGTGCGGGCGCAGGGAAGGTAGAAACCGGATATTCGATTTTAACCGATATTCTTACTATTCACAATACAAATTAGAAAGATACTGTAAACCATGAAAAAATCTAATTTTTCAGGAATAAACACAAAAATAGTTCATTGCGGAAAGAATCCAGATACAACATTAGGAAGTATCTCGGTTCCCATATATCAGTCATCGACATTTAGGTTTGAATCAGCTGATCAAGGAGCAGATAGATTTTCCGGAAAGGAATCCGGATATATTTATACACGGTTAGACAACCCCACAACAAACGCACTTGAAGAGGTCATTGCCAATTTAGAAGGCGGATTTAAAGCGATGGCAACTTCATCTGGGATGTCAGCGATCACTTCGGTTTATATGACTTTCTTGGAAAAAGGCGCACATATTATAAGCACCGATTCAGTTTACGGTCCATCCCGTGTGGTGATCGAAAAAGAGTTTTCCCGGTTTGGTGTTGAGTATGATTTTATTGATACGGCCAATCCGGAGAATATTCGAAAGGCGATGCGTCCAAACACAAAACTTGTATTTATTGAAACACCGGCCAACCCCACCATTAAAATATCCGATATTCAAGCCTGTAGCAAAATCGCACACGACGGTGGAGCATACTTGGTGGTTGATAATACATTTATGACGCCCATATTACAGAACCCTATTGCTTTGGGTGCCGATATTGTTGTCCACAGCATGACAAAAGCACTAAACGGACACTCCGATGTTGTAGCCGGGATTATTGTTGCCAAGGATAAAGAACTGTTCCGTCGGGTAAAACCGGTTCTTCGATCGATGGGTGGAACAATGGATCCTCATCAGGCTTGGCTGGTTTTGCGCGGATTAAAAACACTGGGTCTTCGCGTTGAAAAATCACAGAACAATGCAATCCTGCTGGCTGAGTTCTTAGAGCAACATCCGAAAATTGAATGGGTGAAATATCCCGGGCTTGAATCTCATGCCCAATTTGATCTGGCGAAAAAACAAATGAAGGGTTTTGGATCCATTATCAGCTTTAGTATAGTCGGAGGAATAGTCGCCGGAAAGAAATTGATGGAAACGATCCAAATTCCCACGTTAGCCGTATCTCTGGGCGGTTATGAATCATTAATTCAGCATCCCGCTTCAATGACCCATGCCGGCATGGACAAAGAAAGCCAAGCGGCGTCTGGGATTACCGAGGGATTGGTTCGCCTTTCTGTCGGGTGTGAGGATGCGGAAGATCTTATTAACGATCTGGCAGCATGTCTGGATCAAATTTAAAGAAATAAAAATAAAAATGTTATTACACGGTCGATGGGTCAAAAAAGAAACAATCGATTTTAACCGATTTATTAGCAATTGATAATTAACCACGAATCACGCTAAAGTTCTTAAGAATTTATTCGTGTAATTCGCGACTATGAAGGAGAAAAAATGAAAAATTATACATTTGCCATTGTTGGGGCGCTCGGAAATGTAGGAACCGAAATGAGAAATATTTTAGAAAACAGTGATTTGCCAATTGGAAATTTGGTGCTTATGGATATCGCTCAAAACGCCGGAAAAACAGTGAAATGGAGAGACAACGAATACACGGTTGTTGAATCAAAACCGGAAGCATTTGATGGTATAGACATCGCGATTATGAGTGCGGGAGGTGATGCATCTTTGCAACTTTCACCTGAAGCGGTAAAACGAGGTTGTGTTGTTGTGGATAATTCTACCGCATTTAGAATGCACCCCGACCATCCGTTGGTGATTCCTGAAGTGAACGCTGAAGCACTTGAAAATCACAAAGGTATTATTGCAAGTCCGAATTGCTCAACGATCCAAATGTTAGTTGCACTCAAACCAATCCATGAGAAATACAATATTAAGAGAGTTGTGGCAAGCACGTATCAAGCAGTGAGTGGTTCTGGACAGGCTGCGGTGGATGAGTTGCATCAGCAAACAAAAGCTTTTGCAAACGGTGAAGAAATGGTTGCGAATGTTTATCCGCATCAAATTGCATTTAATGCACTTCCGCACATTGATGTGTTTATGGAAAATGGATACACCAAAGAAGAAATGAAAATGATTGAAGAGACTGCAAAAATCTTGGACCCAAACATAAAAATGACGACGACAACCGTACGAATGCCAGTGGTAAATGGACATAGTGAAAGCTTAAACATTGAAACTGAAAAACCATTTGAGATTGAAGATATCAGAATGTTAATGGACAATGCTGATGGTATTGTTTTAGAAGATGAACCAAAAAACAATATCTATCCTCTTGCAATTAACGCAGCGGGTAAAGACCCTGTTTATGTGGGTAGAATTCGACGGGATTTTTCAGCGGATAATGCACTCAATATGTGGTGTGTTTCTGATAATTTAAGAAAAGGCGCAGCTTTGAATACAGTCCAAATTGCTGAGGAATTAATTAAACGGGATTTAGTTAGAGTTGGATAAAAATTCAAACATTATCGTAATGAAATTTGGCGGAACGAGTGTTCGTGATAACGAATCTCGTTTTGCCGCAATGAAACATATCAAACGAAATGTAAATGATGGTAAAAAAGTGGTTGTTGTTGTCTCTGCAATGGGACGTAAAGGAGAACCCTATGCAACAGACACTCTCATCAACTTATTGAAAAATGTTGATGGGAATGTTTCAATTTGCCCGCAAGAACTTGATTTAGTAATGAGCTGTGGAGAAATTATAAGCGCAGCCTATTTTTCACATTTGATTAATCAACATAATTTACCTGGCATAGCATTTACCGGAACTCAAGCAGGAGTTATGACCGATGATAATGCAGGTGAAGCTGAAATCATAAGCATTAATCCCAAACGAATCTTAGATGAGTTGGATAAGGGTAAAATTCCTGTCGTTGCCGGATTTCAGGGTGCAAATGAAGATGGTGACGTGAGAACGTTGGGTCGCGGTGGAAGTGATACGAGTGCGGTTGCATTAGGATCTGCGCTACATGCTGAAAAAGTAGAGATTTATTCGGATGTTAATGGGATTGCAAATGCCGACCCCCGACAAATTTCAAAAGTGCAGTTTCTAAAACAAATTTCTACAGAGCAGATTCTTAGAATGGCAGATGAAGGCAGTAAAGTTATTCATCCACGAGCGGTGAGATCATCTCTTTCAACTCAAACACCTATTGTTGCAAAGAACACTTTTAATGATTCTGAAGGAACGACTATTTTCCACGGAGATTCTAAAGAAAACACGGTGTGTATTTCACATCGCGATAATCTGGTGAAAATTGAATTTGATGATGTCGCCGATGTATCGGGTATATCATACATCATCAAAGTAAATGACAAACAATATCTGCTACAGGATAATGTTTATTTAAAAGATAAAATTGAAGTGTTGAGAAAATCTCACACCTTCAACATAACCGATAATTGGGTAACCATTTCAGTTATATTTGGACAGAGCAAATCCAATAGCATACAATTAGAAAATGCATCAATTATCAACTCGGATGAAAAAGTCATCCGATATCTGTTGAAAGGTGAGTATTTAACAGACTCAATCAGAAAAATATTTGATCAATATATTAAAATAAATAAGGAATAGAAATGGAAAGAAAATCATGGGCTGAGCCTTGGAAAATCAAAATGGTGGAACCAATTAAAATGACCACTCGAGAAGAACGTCTAACGGCAATCAAAGAAGCCGGATATAATACGTTTTTGTTGAAATCAGAGGATGTGTACATCGATTTGCTAACCGACAGTGGAACCAATGCAATGAGCGATCGCCAATGGGCAGGATTAATGCTGGGGGATGAAGCCTATGCCGGAAGCAGAAACTTTTATCATCTTGCCGAAACGGTTAAGGATTATTATTCCTATAAGCACTTAGTTCCAACACATCAGGGACGTGCAGCCGAACACATTCTATCTTCACTTTTGATCAAAGATGGAGATTTTGTTCCAGGGAATATGTACTTTACAACCACTCGATTACATCAAGAGTTGGCTGGGGGAACCTTTGTTGATGTGATCATTGATGAAGCACATGACACAGAGATCGAACATCCGTTTAAAGGAAATGTTGATCTTGTGAAGATGCAAAATCTGATCGATAAAGTAGGAGCAGAAAAAATACCCTATGTTTGTATTGCAACTTCAGTGAACATGGCAGGTGGACAACCAATATCCATGCAAAACCTGAAAGACTTAAAAACACTTTGTGATCAATACAATATTCCGATTGTACATGATATGACACGCGTTGCAGAAAATGCCTACTTCATCCAAACTAGAGAAGAAGGATATGCCAATAAATCCATCAAAGAAATTGTGTATGAAATCTGTTCATTGACAGATCACGCAACGATGAGTAGTAAAAAAGATGCTCTTGTGAATATCGGCGGATTCCTTGCAACAAATGATGAAGACGTCTTTATGAAAGCGAAGAATATGGTCGTGATGTATGAAGGGCTTCATACATACGGTGGAATGTCCGGACGTGATATGGAAGCAGTTGCTCTTGGAATAAAAGAATCTGTCAGTGATGATCATATGGCTGCAAGAGTGGGTCAAACATTGTATCTAGGTGACAAACTGATTGAGTTCGGAATCCCGATTGTAAAGCCTGTTGGAAGTCATGGAGTCTTTTTAGATGCAAAAAAATTCCTATCACACTTAACTCAAGACGAATTTCCGTCTCAAACATTAGCTGCAGAAATCTATATTGAAAGCGGTGTCAGAACTATGGAACGTGGAGTCGTTTCTGCCGGGCGAAATAAAGAAACCGGAGAAAACTATTATCCAAAATTGGAGCTGGTGAGAATCACAATTCCGAGACGTGTTTACACCCAGGCACATATGGATGTTGTTGCTGAATCGATTGCTGCCGTCTATTGTAGACGTGATGAAGTACGTGGATTAAAATTCATATATGAGCCGGAATATCTGCGATTTTTCCAAGCACGGTTTGAGCCAATTTAACTCTCGATAAACTTACCGGATGGAATTAGTTTCATCCGGTAAGACTCATTTTTTGTTACCAACAATATCATCATGGATTTAAAAGATCTAATCTACAAAGCACAGTGTTTCAGGAACATAGAGCCAATTGAATATATGGTTCCTTATCCAAATCTGAGAGGATTGATCGTTGGACAAAATATAAAATATGGAGATCAAATTGTTTATAAGAACGCTGATCTTAAAAATAGAGATGTTTTACATTTTGTGAACCAAACAGCAAATTGGCTTGAGAGTTTAGGCGTAAAACCTGAACATCGAATTTTGATCTATGATTTTGAATTTCCATATGCTGAATTAATTACCTTTGCAATTTGGTCTGTTGGAGCAACAGTTGTAATTACAGATGAAAAAGCAACCTCAGCAATTGATGGAGTTAAGCCCAATTTTACACTAGATGGAAATGAGATCGATTTACCAAAACATATTGATTCATTTTCGAAGGATTATGTCCATTCTGTTAATCGATTACTTCCTGATGAAGCCCTTGTATTTTGGACAAAGGATCACGGTATCAGGTTAAGTCATTATAATCTATTGGTCAATACGAATGGGTTTTATCGAATATCAGGTTTAAATGAAGAAAAATCATTCTTTACAAATCTCGCACCAACAACGACAGCATGGATCATTTTTCAAGTGATCTTACCGTTCTATTCAGGAGCAATCCTCTCCGAAGAATCACCGGATTTGATCATAGGGCAGAGCGGACAATTCTCAAACGCAGATCATGAACTCGTGTTTTCTGGGAAAGAAGATAATAATGGAGAGTCAATTCCCATTTATATCCAACCGGAGAATACAGCAATTTTATCGATTGGAAAAGACCCAAATCACATGACCGAAATTAAAACCGATAAGATAATAACCGGACATTCTGTCATGATGGGATACTTGGACGAAGATCAAAATAGAAAAGTATTTTCCGAACGAGGATTAAAATTAACCGTATAAAATTATCCTAAATCACTTAGCACATCAGTCGCATGTGTTTTTGTTTTTACTTTCGGATATGCTTTTATAATGGTTCCTTTTTCATCAATTAAATATGAAATTCTGTATATCCCCTCATATTCTCTACCATATAATTTTTTAGGTCCCCAAGCATGATAGGCTTTTAAAATATCTTTGGATTCATCACAGAGCAATAGATAAGGAA
The DNA here is from genome assembly GCA_964645915.1 of uncultured bacterium. GTDB lineage: Bacteria > Fidelibacterota > Marinisomatia > Marinisomatales > JACNKV01 > JACNKV01. The sequence goes on along the minus strand of CAZYDH010000025.1, from coordinate 5,981 downwards.
AATTATGTTTTTCAGCGAACTTATTTTGGCGGGAAAGCGGATCAGCGCTCATACCGAGAACCGCAACATTCTTTGTTTGAAAGTGTTTGAATTCATCACGGAATCCTTTTCCTTCGGTTGTTCATCCGGGGGTGCTTGCTTTTGGGAAAAACCACAGCAACACTTTTTGCCCTTTGAGGTCGCTCAATGTAACCATATTCCCTTTTGAATCCGGTAATTTAAAGTTTGGGGCAGTCGTTCCAACTTCTAACATGTTTCCTCCTCAATTTGAATCGTTGACCATCGCATACGGTCATCATTGTTTAATACCATTTCATTAACGGTGCATAACCCTTGTTTTTGTCCGTTCCAAACCAGCAATTGAATGGCTTCATCAAAAGGAAGCCATCGAAACTCGCAATGTTCGTCAGACAAAGCAACCTTGCTTGAATCAACTTCAATTCCGAATACTGGGACTAAATTAATCCGATCTTGATAGACTTCATAAAATCGACTGACATGATCCGCGACAAATATATGCTTTGGTGACAAACCCGTTTCCTCTTTCAACTCGCGGACGGCTGCCTGCCATGAAGTTTCTCCGGATTCGATCTTTCCTGCAACGCCCTGCCAAAGGTGTTCGTATAGTTTTGTTTTTGCTCGTTTTAACAGCAAGAAACGCAGACCATTTTTGGCCCGTCGGAAAATATAAGCATCTATTACCCGTATCTCTATTTTAGCCATGGATGAGTGGATCTCACGATTTGTTATATAAAATATACATCGGATTTCTTCTATCTCGCGAAATGAAATATTTTACGTATTTTCAACTACGATGATTTTGTTTAAAGATAAAAATATCCCCATCCTTTGGCTGGCTCAGATGATATCCACTGCTGGAGATGCAATATATCATTTGGCATTGATCTGGTTGATTTTAGATGTAACCGGATCTCCGGCCATAACAGGCTTGGTCGCAATGAGTACATATCTACCCGCAATGCTGTTCAGTTTATATGCCGGTGTTCTTTCCGATCGAATGCACAGGATGGCATTGATGATCTTTTCAAATTTGTCTCAAGCTTTAACTGTTTTGCTGATCCCGATATTGCTATATGTGAACCACGAAGCCACGATCATAATTGGGATCTTGGCTTTTATTCGTGCGGCATTCGGAACATTGTTTCCATCAGCGTTTAATGCTTTTCTTCCAACCATTGTCGATCGGGATTCGTTAGTACGCGTGAACTCGGTTATGGCAACCTCCCAACAATTTGCGTGGCTGATCGGCCCGGCATTTGCTGGACTTTTACTCGGATTTATCTCATTGGAAATGCTATTCATTGTGGATGGGCTTTCATTTGTGATTGCCACGGTACTGTTGATGTTCGTTCGCTATTCAAAAGAACCGCTACCCAAAAAAGAACATAGTGCAATGAACGACCTTTTAGAAGGGTCTCGATATCTTTGGGATCACCCGTTCATTGGTTATTTTATCGGACTCACGGTGATCAACAATCTATTTATTATGGGTCCGGCAATTGTTGGTACACCTATTCTTGTTAAAGAAGTTCTTGGGGGAACCGTATCGGACTATGCCTATGTAGAAGCCTGTCTTGCTTTGGGAATGTTAATTGGCTCCGTGTTCGTTTATTATCTTCGAAACCGGATCAAACCCGGCTTATTGCTTTTAATCGGGATGATTTTAGACGGTGTAACCTATTCAATCTTTTATTGGGCGGATTCGATTCATTTTGTCATGGTGTTTATCATTTTACATGCCATCGGGATACCCATGATCACCGTTTCACGAACAGCGATTATTCAACGACACACACCGAATAACGTTCATGGACGTCTTTTCTCTATGGTTCATATTGCTGTTGTTGGAATGACCGCACTATCCTCAGCGCTGGTAGGTGTGATCGCAAACTCAGTGGATGTGCGAGTGATCTTTTTTTGGATCGGGATCGGAGCCGCGCTATGTGGTATGATAGGACTTTTGAATAAAGAAATTCGTCGAGCGGATTAAGGGAGTTTTCCTACAAAAAATCCGAATCGTAATTCTTGACCGAAATCCGGTTTGAATTGATGAAGAACGTCACCATTTGAATCTAAGAACTTTATATCACCATTAATCCCAATCATTTCCGGATTGCTGTTTCGATACCACCAATGAACAGAAATTCCGTCTTCCATGTCGTCTTTAAATAAAAATGTATAAAACCCTCTTTTCAGTTTGATCGGATATTGATATTCTGTACTGTCAGAAAAAACATCGCCACTGTAATGAATCTTGCCGGTATTATCAAAAATAGTGAATGAGTTTTCTCGGGCGCGATCGACATTGTTTGTATTAATTTGAAGAGTAAATTCTTTTGGAAATACTTTCGGAAGCGGTACGATTGAATTGAGTCGATTATTCAACGGGTTTTCATCTTTTTCACCATTAATGCTTTTTAGCTCCACTTCAAAAAGTTGACTTTTTTTAATCCCTTGCCAATTTGGAATAGGAAGAACAATCTCAGCTTCCTCTAAGAATTTCAACTCACCGCTCCAATGATAAACAGATTTTTTTCGATTCTTAAGACCATAACGAATTTTAGCCTGTCTAAGATCGTTTGCTCCTGTGTTTTTCAAAAGGATAATCGGGTTTGATAAACTAGGATTCATACGACCATATTTATCTTGAGAACTGGGCACGAGTATATCTTTTATCTCTGCATCGTTGGTGTAATTTGGAGGTCCGTATGAAAAAAGTTGATGAGCCATTCTGAACTCACCGTCTTTTTCTCCATTATCCTGATAGGGTTCAATTCCATAGTCGATTGAAAGTGTATCTCCGGGTTGAAAATAAGGTGTGAGTTCAAATTCGTATTCGTCGACTTTTGTGCCCGGACACCAACCGGCGCGGTCAAATGGCCAAGTCCCTCCCTGTGGATAGATCGGATTATTCCCACAATCTTTCCAGACATTCCAGCGAAACAGTTCCCACCCATGTGTGTAATATGTGTGGGTTTTACTGTCCCACTCGCAGCAATTTCTTGGCCCGGCGTGACCATGTCCGGAAATGACAGCTTTCAATTTAAAACCGCTTGCTTCAGTAGATAGTGGTATTTTGGTTTCTTTGAGGATAATATCGTCAGCCAAATCTCCATATTTATAATGTCCATATGGATAAACATGTGTAACCTCTAAAACATCGCGGTTGGGCTTTCCTTTTATAAAAAGAAATTTTAAATCCAATAACTCTTGATTATTTCCAACTGTGAGTTTTCTTTCTCCTTTTAATAATGTAGCGTAATCTGTCAAATCGTATGTCCATTCCCATCCTGCTTCTCCACCGAGGACTAAGCGTTTTCCATACGGTGTAACAAAGCTGCCCATACTAAAGACTTCCACCGTATCATTGGTTGGAATATCGATTAACACATTCCAGATGTAGTCCCATTCGCCGCAGGGATATTCATCTCCTTTAGTCAGGGAATCACATTTTAATGTCTGCACCATGATGATCTTTGACCAGGGACCCTCTTCATCCGGAAATTTCACTGTTTCTTTATATTGTGCACACCATCCCTCCGGACTGGGTGTTTCCCAAGAGACCGGATGAATTGTTAAGGTGTCACCCTCTTGGATATTTCCAAATAAAATTGTAAAAAGGAGAGTAACAAACGTAGTTCTTTTCATTATGACCTCGTGAAAAGTTGTTTCATTTTTTTCTGGATTCCTTCGATTATAAATGGGCGAAGTCGTTTTTTCTCCTTTAAAATCGTTTTGAAGAGATCGCGTTTTCGAGTAACAATCTCAGGTTTGATATCACGAGGAATTAGTGAAATGGCATCTTGCTCACAGGAAGAAATACAAGCACCACAACCAAGGCAAATATCGTCATTGACCTTGCTTTTTCGATCTGCTCCGTTTTTATATTCTCGTGTTTTATCCAACCCAATGGCTCGTGGGTTACATGCAGTGAAACATTTTGCACAATAATTACATTTCTCAGGATCAACGACCGCTAAGTAATTAGTTTTTCCAACACCATTAATATAACCCTCTTGGATTCCTTCCATTATATGACAGCAGCATCCACAGCAATTACAGACAAACGTCGGTTTGTTACGAACATTATCAGTAACGTGAGTGAGGTTTAGATCTCTGGCTTTGTCAATTAATGCCAGTAGCTCTTCTTTGGATTTTTCTTCAGCGAACCCTCGACGTGTTAAGAATTTTGCCCCATTCCCAAGTGAGATACAAATACCATCAACAGGAGCTCCTTTTTTACACGACCCACCGGCATGTTCTTTTTGATGGCGGCAATAGCACATCGCCACAGCACCAAAATCTGCATTTTTGATGATCTCTCGAGTACTTTCATAATCGGTGATCATCGTTGATGTAGGAATATGTTCTTCATAGGGCAGTGAACGAGTTAGTGGTGTTTTACTTCCGAAGAATTCTTGTCCGTGCCCATCCACTTTATCTGTGAAATATTCATCCATCAATTTTGCTACTTTTTCAAGCGGAAGGTCGGTCCGGTTTTTCATAAATGTAAATTCAAAAAATCCAATTGTTCCCGGCATGAGTAAATAATATGTTTTTCCACTGTACGGGATGTCCATAATGATCCCTTTGTCTGCCATCGAATTCAAGATCGGTAGCAATTTTTCTTCAGACATTCCCGTGGATTTAAGAAGCTCTTTTAATGTGGTTTCCAGTAATGGGAATTTGGATGCAACAAAAGCCTCGTCTTCTGTGAAAAGCAGAGATAGCAGTTCGCGAAGTTTTTCGCTGTCAACAACTCCGATTGGATATTTATTCAACCGATCAATTAACGGTACAAGATGATTATTTGAGTCAAGCAGGTGTCCCATAAGTGTCTTTCAGTTTTATTTTTTTAATGTTCGGTGTGGCATGCTTTCGATACGAGAAGCATTAGAAATTTCGATATAATCCAGTTTTCGCTGGAGGTTGCGAATATTATACGCCCCGCCATATGTTAATCCGGAGCGTAGTCCTCCAACAATATCGGCAATAATGGTTTCCTCGTCATCTCTATACGGAACATGTGTTTGTACGCCTTCAGCTGTTTTCCAGTCTGCCATTCCTCCGTGATAATCATCCTGGACTTCTTTAGATGACATTCCGCGATAGAGTTTCACTTGTTCCGTTGTTCCATCTTCATTTTCAATTGTGATGACTCGGCCGGGGGTGGGAGTCGTCCCTGCAAACATTGAACCAACCATTACAAAATCTGCTCCAAACGCCAAAGCTTTTACAATATCACCGGGTGTTCGAATCCCGCCGTCAGCGACGATAGAGCGATCCACGCGACTGGCAGTTTGGATGGCCGTCAAGTTTGGAACGCCGAATCCGGTTTTAATCCGAGTCGTGCATACCGATCCACCGCCAATTCCGACTTTTATAATATCCGCACCAACAGATGCCAGATAATCCGCTCCGGCATATGTGGCGACATTCCCCACCATGAAACAGAGATTTTTTCCGAGCATATCACGGAATTTTTTTAATGTTCGTCCAACGTAATGGGCGTGAGCATGAGCAACATCAATGCAAAAATAAGTTGCCCCAGCATCTTTCAGCGCTTCAGCTCGTTCAAAATCTTTATCGGTGGTCCCGACTGAAACAAACACAGGAAAGTTACATTTTTTAAACTCTTCAATGTTTTTAGAAATGGATAAGAAACGATGCAGAACACCAATACCTCCTTTTTGACCTATGAAATTTGCCATCTGATGTTCGGTAACCGTATCCATGTTTGATGTCATAAGAGGTAGGGTTAAAGTCAGTTTTTCCATTTTGTCGGTTATGGAGATATCTACCACTTTTCTGGATTCATAATGATTATAAGAGGGGACTAATAGGACATCATCAAAAGTGATCGCTTTGTGCATACGGTTTTCCTTGGTTATTGGTCAAAATTTGAGGTAAATCCTCTTAAGAAGCTTGGGACGAATTAGTGTATAATTCAAGAGAAAAGC
>CAZYDH010000024.1:10695-23929 GCA_964645915.1 uncultured bacterium | reverse complement strand
TCATATACTACGATATCTCCTACGGAAATAACCGGTGAATATGATGTGAATGATAATCCTTGAGTCCAAGTATCTTCATCCGAATTGATCTCAGCATTTATTATAAATGAGTGATCATTAGGTGCATTCTCGGCAACTAAAAATGAGCAGGCATTGTCGACAGTATAGGACTCATTCGGTCCAAGAGTATAAAAATCGCTTGCGCAATATGAAGGTGTAATAAAGAAATCATTTGTACTAAACGAAACAACTATATTTGATGCCGGATCTACTCCTATGTTTGTAAGTGTAATATCAACAAAGACTTCTTCACCAAATTCGATAATATCGTCATCGCCCGTATGAGGAGTATACTCAGAAACCATCAAATAAGGACCTTCAGGTGCGATCACCTGAATATTTTCTACAGATGTAATTTTGTTAAACGCGGAAACAGTTAACAGTGCCATTCCCGGAATTGATTGAGGTTCTTCTATGAGTAAGGTGATGTTTCCTGTATTTTCAGTATAACCGGAAGCAATAATGCTACCATCAATAGATAATGATACGAGTGCATTTTCAACTCCGGTAGATACGTTATATTCTGTTGCACCAATCAGTAACGTTCCGGTATGCGTAATATTCATATTTTGCGGCGTTTCGGTTCTTACTTGTAGTGAGGCATCTCCAAAAATGGTCCAAGTCGCCATCATCCCATCATCTCCATACACATCTACCATATTACACGAGCTATTAAACCATAATCCACCGATAGTGTTTTTCTGCTCTATTTCTATATCATTTACATAATCCCATCCGACTAATAAATCGATCGCATGATCTTGCCCACGCATTGGTGGAGCCCAGCTCTGATTGATCGTAGAAGCATACATAGCGATTGCTCCGGTGGGAGCTCCGGTTGAACTGTTGGTTGCCCGAAGCCATGCCTCAGCAAAACAGGTTGTTCCAGCAAAATTTCCATTTACACAAGCAACAGAATTAATAAAGGGAAGCATATAATCATTCGTTAATCCATTTACATCCGAATTGCTTAAGGGTGCACCATTACCCCAAGCAGTGTTTGTACCATGACCTGTATAATTAACGATCCCGCGACCTTCGTTAAGAGCAGCAACACAAGCAGATATCGTACCTCCATTGCTGTCATAAAATTGGTCAACTTCTGTATAAGTGAAATCCAATAATTTTTGTCGAATATTATCTTGATGATCGTCATCAGGTTCACCTTCGTCCCCTTGTCCAGCTCCCTGATCTGATGCTACTCCAATTCCTTTATGTAACCATTCTCCATCAACTATATCTCTTTCATACCAAACAGATCTCTCTACTTGTGTTTGAACTTGACTAGTATTCTCTGCAGAAAAACGCCCAATAAATAATTCCGGGTAAACATCATTCCCTTCAATAAATGTATAGGCAACATCCGAACCACCACCACTGTGGAACATTGCGGGAACCTGTGCATCATCACCAACCAGTTGGACAAAAGTTAAACTGTTGTCCGATAAATACTCTCCTTCGATAAATGCACTAATAGAAGAAGCATTAGATCCAATATCCGCTACATCATAAAGATCGCATTGTACTCCCTTTTGATTTTTCCAATCAACAAACGGTTGTACAGTTTCCATGAAAGGACCATAAGAGATCACGATCATTCTACCATATTCTTCAATGGTATCATATCGGTCTCGATTAAAATTGATAAAATGACCTTGATATAGTTCTTCAAAGTATGTGTTATAACCATTAGATATTCGAGATTTGACGTTAACCGTTCCTAATCCGACCGTGTTAACTGAAAGAACTAAATGATGATAAACCCTCAACATCTGTGTTTGTGGATTATATTGAAATGGGCATGCCGTAACAGTAATACCTCGGAAATTCCGTAAAATGTATGGTTTCCCTAATTCAGCATTCTTACCAGGATAAGTGGTGTTCTCACCATAAATATCAGAAAACGTATACGGGATATCATCCGGATCCTGAGAGCGGAGGATCATTCCTTTAGAAGGAGCAACCGGAAAATAATAATCAGTATATGACTGTTCTACTATTTCAACATTTACTTTACCATCATCAGGAATGATGATACTTCGAGTGATTTTTGGTAGTTCAGGCTTTCCTTTTTCAAACGTAATGGATCCACCCGGCAATAACAGACGGTAATAAATTTTTCCATCGATTAATACTTCGCTTCGTTCAAAGCTCCCAAATTCATATGAAATTGTTGTTTGCTGATTATTAGACTCTAACACATCCACTTTAAATGTGTTTTCATTAATTTTAATCGTTTCACTAAAACCTATTGAGGTTAAAAGGATTAAACAGAAAATGATTGCTCTTTTCATTTTATTCTTCCCTGTATTTATCTAATAGTTATTTCTTCTTAATATTCTTCCTTAAATATAGTCGTCTTAATCTATTTCATTTTATCGCCACCTCCAGTGACGGTTATCACAAGATTTTCAACAAATTATTTAAGTAGAAGAAGTTTTTTTGTATGAACGGTACCAGCACTATTCAACTGATACAGATACATACCTGATGCAACTGAATGTCCGTTTCCATCTCTGCCATTCCACTCAACCTCATGATATCCTGCATTCAAACTGCCGGACAACAAAGTACGAACCAAACATCCGCGAATATCATATACCTTTAAGGTCACATCCTGTAACTCTGACCCAGTTATAGGCAATGAAAAAGATATGGTCGTTTTTGGATTAAACGGATTTGGATAATTCTGGTGTAATGCAAACTCTGTAGGGATTAAACTTTTCTTCTCAAGGTGGATCTCTGAAATTGCCCCAACATAATCAAGGGTGCCTTCATCGGATATAATAATCTCTTCTCCTATATCTCCTGTTAATTTCCAACTCTCACCTTGAAGTATGTGATAGTCTATTCTTATTCCGTCTGTCGGATTCATGATCTCTATGATCCCGTTACCTTCGCTATACTTCATCTCTCCACGGAAGCGAACGTCAAAAGCGCCTACAGGTGGCTTCGGAGGTAAACTGTAACTTAACAGCTCTTCTTCCGTTAAATCTTTACCAAAATATAATTTCGAACCGTTAATCGTGAGTTGGTTGAATGTATGTTCATCACGATTTTCCATAAGAGTTCGACCTTGGTGACCTTGTCTTGAGGAAATGGTGATCTCTCCATCACTTGTAGTTCGAATCCAATATCCATTCCCCGGTGTCATCGTTGGTGAGTTATAATAGCCGGTCGTTGAGTAACCGTAGATTGTGTTGGGGACAAGAATATTCCCGGGATCAGAAATATTATTCAGATTTGTTTCAACCGAAATACCTGAAATTAGATTCCAACCTTCTGTAAGCGATAATGTCATTTCCGAGATCGGAATTCCAAACACTGATGTATTCCCATTTTCCGGGAATCGTAGCCAATATCCCAATCCTGCATCTAGATCGGTTGACATATAATATCCTTGAGGACCATATGCATAACATGTATTCACAATGGAGCTCGGATACACCGATGTCACCTGCGGATCAGATACATTTGTAGGAAGACCTACAATATTCCAATTCATAATCTGGTTCGTTGAAACCTCAACCAATTGTGTCGGGAGAAAAATAAAATCTATCCAAGCAGCATCTGCACCCGAATCAACCGCGCCGTCTTTTAAATACTTCCATTCTAAAATATGTTGACCTTGAGAGACCGAAAATACTTCCGCACTCCAAGAGACTTCACCGTCCCAACGTCCTTGCTCAACACCGTCAATGAAAAATGCTAAGTAGTCCCAATTATCATTTTGATCTTCTTCACATGACACTCGTTTCCAAAACCGAATATCACTTGCAACAGAGGCATCTACTGTAAGGAGTAAAGACGATGTTTGATCGGAACTGATATTCCCCGACTTTGCACAATAGTTCCCACTAAGAGGATTACTGGAAACGATAGTCCAGTTTGCATTTCCTGCAAATGACCAAGGATGTGCGCTAAAATCACCGGTTTCAAAATCTTCGTCTGCTGATGGACTTGTTGTAAAGCTCCAAGTCGAACCTTCGGTGGTTCCATATTCATTAACGGCAATTACTTTCCAAAAGTAGTCCGTTGAATATTCTAATGTAGGTAGTGAATTAAAACTGGATGTTGATACATTCTCACCGTTAATCATATTGGTTGGAGGATTATCCGTTCCAAAAAAGATTTGATACGATGCAGCTCCGCCACCATTTGACCATGTTAAGTTTGTTTCGATATTTACAAAATCCCCCGTATCAATCGGATTAGGAGTATGAGCCGGGTTTGGAGCAACAGGATTAATGAATATCGCATTCACTGCTTCATAGGCATCAACCCTTCCTGACCCGTAATCATTATTTTTACCAGAACTCCCTAAATGAACTGCAGTTTCTTCTAAATATTGACTGATCTGTTCCGGAGTTAGTAATGGTTGATAAGATAACATTAAGGCCATCACACCGGCAACACAAGGCGTTGCCATTGATGTCCCCATCCATCCGCTTTCGTATCCTGTGTTACTATAATGTGCAAGAGATTTAATATCCACCCCGGGTGCACTAACGTCCGGTCGTATCAATCCCATTTCGGGATTATAAGCATAATCGTTGTAATTGTTAATATTTTCCCAAGTGACGGGACCACGGCTAGAAAAATCAGCGATTCCATCATTGCTATTTGTAGCACCAACACACACAACAGCTGAGAGACCGCCTGTCAAAGTTTGATCGGGATGTAACCACGGTGGAGGACAATCACCCGGAGTTGCAACATTATCAGGGATCGGATAAGTCCATTGATTATCTCCAGAATTCGCTGCAGCAACCGATGCGATTGTTCCGGCTGATAAAGCATTATCCATTGTGGATCTCCAAACCGAGCGATTCGGACTCCAAGCGTGCATCCATCCAAGAGACATACTAATGATATCGGCTCCATGTTCAACACTAAATTCGATGGCTTCCCATGTACTCGATTCAAAACCGGAACCTTCACTATCTAATGTTTTGCATGCCATGATTGTTGCATCCGGAGCGACTCCGGTTTGTGACCCTGCACTTCCATCACCTGCGACCGTTCCTGCACAATGCGTACCGTGACCATGATCATCTAACGGGTCATTGTCGTTGTCATGAAAATCATAACCGTGATGTGGATATGAGAGCCCCCCATTCCACATGTGAGTGGTAAGATCCTGGTGATCATAATTCACTCCCGTATCAATAACCGATACCAAAACACCGCTTCCGGTAAAGCCCATATTCCAAACGTCATCTGAATTGACTAAAGTCACATTCCATGTGATTTCACGATCATCTCGAGTTGTATTTTGATTTGGAATCATGTTTTTGGTTTGATCAGCGGAAATAATTTGACGAATTTCATCATGATCTATTTCTCGGATATCATTCCGCTTCGCCAAAGATTCAATCACATCCGATGTTGCAGAACACATTACAACATTCGCAATCCAAAGAGATTGGATATCACCCACTTTCTGGTTCTTAGAATGAGAATGAAGTTCCGCTAACAGAGATGCTTGTTTTTCTGTTGCAAATTGTTTTAGCGTCTGTACTACATATTCTCGACGTACAGGTTTCATTATTTTTGAAGCTACAGAATACAGATCTTTTGTATCAAATTGATCGGTAAGAACAATGTTGATCCTGATCTTTTCATCCTTTAAGGTATTGTCCATCTGCTCTTTCAAGGATGGTGTGATTGTGCTTAATGGTGAACCGAAAATAGTAGCAAATAAAAGTTGAAATAATACAAAAATGGGTATGGCTTTATTAAACCGGTGACTCAGTAAGGGCATGTGTATCTTTCTTTGTTATGGTTGTTATTTAAGGTGTAATAATTTTCGTGTGCTATTCTGTTGGTCAGAGATTAATTGATACAAATACATCCCTGATGCAACTGAATGTCCTTGCGTATCGGTACCATCCCAATCAACCTGATGATAACCTGCTCCTAACGAACCGGAGAACAATGTACGAACCAAACATCCGCGAACATCATATACCTTTAACGTCACATCCTGTAACTCTGACGCCGTTAAAGGCAATGAAAAAGAAATGGTCGTTTTTGGATTAAACGGATTTGGATAATTCTGATGTAAAGCAAATTTCTCCGGAAGCACACTTAACTTCTCTAAAACTATTTCTTCAACATCTCCTTCGAATTCCACTCTACCAACTCCCGATAAGATTAGCTCTTCACCGTTATCTCCTGTTATTTTCCAACTCTCTCCGTCTAACATACTATAATCTAATCGAATACCGTCTGTTGGATTCATAATCTCGATGATCCCGTCGCCTTTACTGTATTTTGTCTCTCCACGAAAACGAACATCAAACGCACCTGCAGGTGGCTTTGGAGGTAAACGGTAACTTAACAGTTCTTCTTCCGTTAAATCTTTACCAAAATATAACTTGGAACCGTTAACACGTAACCAACTGGTTTCTGTGTTCTGATTTTGTGTGGAACCATCAATCAATTTACCGGAATTGTTATCGCTTATTGTAATCGTCCCATTCCCGGTAGACAATATCCAATAACCACATCCAGCATGAAAGTCTGAAACATTTTCATAACCGTTTGATGAGAAACCATACACGGCATTCGGCACTAATACATTATCAGGATCGATGACAGATGTAACAGAAATATCTTGAGTGATCGAAGAAACCAAATTCCATCCATTTGTTAGAGGAATATTAATTTCATGAATTGTATATCCAGTAATGTTACCCCCACGACTTTCGGGGAATCTGAGCCAATAGCCCGCTCCGGGATCAAGATTTTCAGTCTGTGCATAAGAACCGGATTGATAGGAAAAACACGTTTCATTTATTGAATAAGGAAATACTGAATTATATGTCAGATCTCCTGTAAGCAGTGGAAGTCCTACTAAATTCCATCCTTCAGAAAATTCCAAGGAGACTACTTGTTGTTCAGAGGTTGGAAATGTAGTCACGTTAACAAATGTATATTGGTTTCCAAACAAAGCGGGGTTTGATATTCCTCCGCTATCCGGAGCAAATGAACCATAGGAAAATTCTACATCCAAAATCGTTTCCGTTTGCATGCTCGCATCCCAATAATTCAAGTTTATTGTATTTCCTTCAACATACCCTGCGGTAACCATCCCAGACGATGCGCATTCGTTGATATACTCAAAAACAGGGATAACGATTGTGGACTGATCATTACTGATCGGAGCAGCTCCAACCAAAACCTGTCCTTCCATTCCGGTACAATCCCCCGTTTCAGGAATTCCATTATAGTCTAATATTCCGATTTCATCGCCAATATCTCCGGGTTCGGGTTCAGCCGGTGGAGCAACCAGCAAATATTTTATCTTTGCTAATCCGGTGCCAAGATAATACTCTAAATGTCCGCCCAATAAATCGGAATAATAATTTGTGTACACACTGATACTGGGTGCATGAATAGAGAAATCAACATTGTCTATTAAGATTCCATCTTCGACTGTTAGTGGAACTGCTTCAGAGAGTACCTGAGTTTCCGGATGGAAATAAACATGGTTGACCAGTTTTTCTCCTCCGATCTCATTTAAAGATCCTTGGAAACATGCCACAATATAATCGCCTTCAGGAAGATTAGCCCAATAGCGACCGTCACTCCATATATTTGCCCGAATCCAGTGATAACTGTTGGAAACCGGAATAAATTCAATATATGTTTGATCGGATTCTGTAGAGACACTTTCACCGGTTTCTTCAATCGTTACATATCCGGATATCTTTCCCATCTCCGGTAATACATTAATATTAATATTATGAACCGTATTCTGTTGAATATTAACCGTGTTGAAATATCCCTCATATCCTTCCGCACTAACAAAGATTGTTGCTTCACCATTTGGAATATTTTCCAACGAATAGTATCCCAGTTCATCACTTGTGATAGAGTAAATTGCAGGTGAGTTCGTTGAATCGGCGGGTGTACTATAAACGGTTAAATTCGCCAGAGGAATATCTCGGCTATGGAATTCATCCGTGATGAAACCGCTGATACTTCCGTCAAATGCAAAGGGATCTAGATAGATATCATTTAATGCATTTTCCATCGTATTTGCTGTTAGCTCGATCGGTGCATATCCTAATGCATTGATATAAAGCATCTCTGAAGGATCAATAAAAAATTGATAATCACCAAATTCGTCAGTTACCGAAATAACTTCCCAGAATCCTTGATTTATCCCGTCTATCCATTTACTGATAGTCGCTCCCGGAATCCCTACCTCTTGCTGAGAACTATTTAAAATACGACCGGAACATTCCAATTCGCCTTCAACTGAAGAAGAAAGTTGAAAGTTCGTTAAAATATTGTCATCAATAGAAAAATTTAAATCGGTAAATACTGAATATCCTTCAGCCAAAATATAAAGTCGATATTCACCGATTTCCACATTATCAAACGCGAAGTTTCCATTTTCATCCGTATACTCTTCGGTATAAGATAAAAATGTTTCTCCGGATGTTGACCACCGGATCAATGATATTCGTCCATCTTGAATTGGAAGTCCGTTTTGGTTATACGTAACCTGACCGGTGAATTCTGCTGACAAGACTCCACTAATTAATGTTAGGCAGAATACCCATGTTTTCCATAGGGTCATCATAATTTGTCTATTCTGTTTAAAATGTTTGATAATATCCTCTTTTGGTTTCAGACATCCTTATATTTTTATTATTTTCTTTCCGATATTGGCGGTGAGATTCAAAATGCTTGGATAACTCACTTCTAATTTTTCAGCAAGGACCCGTTTATTTTGACCATATTCTTTGTATAGACTTGTCAAAACTTCCTGATCATATCTTTGATTCATTGTTTTCCAAGATAGCGTTTTATTTTTTCGAATGAAACGAGTGACTTCATCAGGGATGTCTTCAGCTCCAATTTCAGAAACACGATCAATGATAGAGAATAATGACCGCTCAGCAATCCCTAACTCAATAGCGGCGCGTCTTTTAGATCCTGTGCGATATATCGTCTCATTAATCAAAGCACTTTGAAAAACCATTCGAATCTCTTTTAATGATTTTCCAATAGTATAGGAATATGGATTCCGTTTCGATGATTTTCCGTTAAAACGATATTCTTTGTGAGATTCGATAAATTCAAAGTACCCTTGAATTGCCAGTAAAATATCTCCTGAACTTGGGAAGTGATATTGAATGAGTTCCATGGATGACTGATACCCTTTTTTATAAAAGAACTCCGCCATCTCATAATTCAACGTTTTTTCATAACTCTTTCCCAAATAATAGCAAAGTCCGGGAAGTCGATGGAAAACCCCATTCTCGGTGGCAATATCGAGAGATTTCTGAAAATATCCAATGGCTTGGGTTGTTTCATCTGTATAAAAATGCACGTACCCTATATTTGCTAATGCGACACTCTTAATGTAATGATTGTCACTGAGAGAAATAACCTCGGTTAAATTATTTAATGACTCGGTCGTATTCCCATTATGAAATTCTAACAATCCTACATCATGCATTATAGCAGCAACAATATGAAATGAACCGTGGTTGGTTGCGTATTCTAAACCTTTACGATAATAACTCATTGCCATATCAAAATCTTTTAGTCTACGATATGCATTCCCAAGCGCTTTGTAATGATACGCGACCAAATGATGCATGGATATGTCTTGAAAATAGGTTAAAGAACGTTTTATATCTTCGACCACGTAGAGATCGTTTTGTTTCATCCGGTTTTCCATGATGCGGAAATCAGTATTTCTCAATAAATATTCTGTTTGTGTGTACAAAGATACTTTCTCAAGCAATATCATGGAAAGATCTACGTTTCCGGTCAGGGATAAGATCACGGCCATTTCAATGGTAATAAATGCACGGGCTTCATCATCCTCTTTGCTGTCAGACAGTAGCGAAAATGCATAGCCTAAAAGCTTGGTTGCTTTCAGAATATCACCTTTTGCTTTTTGATAACGAGCCAAACCGGCATAAATAACTGCACGTTTCCGTGGTGGTTGATTTTCTTGTAATAAAAGATCCAGATGCTCTTTAGTATTAGGTAATGTTGCCGGTTCAACTCTCGATAAATGAGCTATAAATTCAATCCAATGACCATCAGAATCGATCAATATATCAGATGTCTGAACCTCCGGTGTTTCGGTAAATTCAAATATTTTTGGTAGTTTTAACATAAACTGCTCCTGCAATATACATTAAATGTATGACAACTAATACTTTTATGCAAGTTATAATTATTATTTTGCATACTTTGTATAAATATTGTCATGCGGTTTTACTTTCTATTTGTTGCATTATTCCTGTGGTTATATCCATCAGGTAAACCGAATTATTTTCACCGAAAAATATATTCAAATATTGAAAAGTATTTTTATTCATTTTTTCTACTCAAATTAAAGGATTTTCCTTCTAAATAGATCATAAAGTTTACAAAGAAAAAATGAATGTATTTGGGAATTACCAAAAAATGGATGTTCTTACCTTATTATTACAGATAAGCGGTCAAATACGCTTACTTAAACAGAAAATTTATCGGTTGCTTCAATGAGCTTTGATCGTATCCCCTTTTCGGTCATTGAATGTCCTGCATCCTTTATAACATAGAACTCAGCTTCCGGCCAAACCTTATGCAGATCCCATGCAGATGTCATCGGACAAACCACATCGTACCTTCCTTGAACAATCACGGCAGGAATGTGACGGATCTTATCGATATTCTTTAGGAGTTGGTCTTCCGGATCAAACCAACCTTTATTGACAAAGAAATGACATTCGATCCTTGCAAACGCTTCAGCAAAGCGACCCCCTCCAAATCGCTCAATTGCATCCATATCCGGGAAAAGTTTACTGGTACTTCCTTCCCAAATACTCCACGCTTTCGCAGCTTCTACTCGTATATTTTCATCATCGGTCGTCAGTCTTTTGTAATATGCTTTCAAAAAATCGGTTTGTTCATTTTTCGGGATCGGCTTTTGATAATGTTCCCAAGCATCAGGATAGATGTAGCTAGCGCCTTCTTGATAGAACCAACGGAGTTCTTTTTCTCGAAGCATAAATATTCCACGAAGAATCAATCCAAGAACTTTTTTAGGATGTGTTTCTGCATAAGCGAGTGATAGGGTACTTCCCCAACTTCCTCCAAACACACACCATTGATCGATATTCAAATATTCTCTGATCAACTCTATATCGCTGACGAGATCCCAAGTAGTATTCTCTCGGAGTTCAGCAAACGGAATACTTTTTCCACATCCGCGTTGGTCAAATAATATAATCCTCCATCTTTTCGGATCGAAAAATTGACGGTACAATGGTTCAATTCCACCACCCGGTCCTCCGTGCAAAAAGACAACGGGTTTACCGTTTGGATTTCCACATTCTTCTACATGGATGGTATGAAGATCAGATACGTTGATAAAAAATGTATTATAGGGCTCGATTGTGGGATAAAGTTCTCTCATTATTTTCCTCCATTTGGGATGAGATAGATTAGGATTGATATTAAATATTAATCAAATAAAAAACCCTCCAAACGGAGGGTTTTTTAATCGTAAGATTCAGATTGGTTTATTATACACAACCTTGATCAATCATTGAATCAGCAACTTTTATAAATCCTGCAACATTTGCACCTTTAACATAGTTGATGAATTCGCCTTCTGTTCCGTATTCTACACAAGATTCGTGAATGCTTATCATGATATTCTGTAGTTTTTCATCCACTTCTTCACGGGTCCAGTTTAAGCGCATGCTGTTTTGACTCATCTCTAATCCGGATACGGCAACACCACCTGCACTTGCAGCTTTTCCGGGTCCGTAGAGGATTTTATTAGATATGTATACTTCAATAGCTTCAGGTGTAGAAGGCATGTTAGCACCTTCAGATACACAGTAACAGCCATTGTCTACGAGCATTTGTGCTTCTTCGCCATTGATCTCATTTTGAGTAGCAGACGGAAGAGCAACATCACATTTAACTTCCCAAGGACGTTTACCTTCGTGATATTCTACACCATATTTTTCGGCATATTCTTTGATTCGTCCACGTTTGACATTTTTAAGATCCATCACGTAAGCAAGTTTTTCACGATCAATACCTTCTGGGTCATAAATATAACCGGCAGAGTCAGATAATGTGACTGGTTTACCACCAAGATCGAGAACTTTTTCTACTGAAAACTGTGCAACATTTCCTGAACCGGAAATCGCAACGGTTTTACCTTCAAAACTGTCACCGCGGGTTTTCAACATTTCGTGTGCAAAGTATACGTTACCATATCCTGTTGCTTCCGGACGAATTAAGCTACCGCCCCAATTCAAACCTTTACCGGTCAAGGTTCCGGTGAATTCATTGCGGAGTCTTTTGTATTGACCATACATGAAACCAATTTCGCGCGCACCTACACCGATATCACCGGCAGGAACATCTGTATCAGGACCGATATGACGCTGTAATTCAGTCATAAATGATTGACAAAAACTCATCACTTCGTTGTCTGATTTTCCTTTAGGATCAAAATCCGATCCACCTTTTCCACCGCCCATTGGCAAAGTGGTTAAACTATTCTTGAATACTTGTTCAAAACCAAGAAATTTTAAGATACCAAGATTAACGGTTGGATGGAAACGCAATCCGCCTTTATACGGACCAATTGCAGAATTAAATTCAACGCGGAAACCTTTATTGACTTGGACTTCGCCCTTGTCGTTTCTCCAAGGAACACGGAATAAAATTACACGTTCCGGTTCAACAACCCGGTCAAGAATGTTGGCATCCATGTAATGTGGATGATCTTGTAAAAAATCCCATAAGGATTCAACAACTTCCTCGACGGCCTGATGAAATTCATTTTCGCCTTTATTCTTTGCTTTTACAGCTTCCATAAAGGCTTCTACTGAACTGTACATAAGAAGGTTACTCCTATTTTTATTGTAATGTAATAAATGTGTCTAAATTAGACCGATAAAATTACAATCAACCATTCATTCAAATCCAAGCATTTTGGATCGAACCTTAAAATATTTTTACTGGTATTTTCTTTTGAATTCCGGTAATTTTGCTCCGCTTTTTTAAATAAAATATTTCAAAATTGGCGGAGTAGCTCAGTCGGTTAGAGCAGCGGAATCATAATCCGCGTGCCGGGGGTTCGAGTCCCTCCTCCGCTACAAACCTCGTTTGTCTATAAATTCTTTAGGGA
>CAZYDH010000024.1:0-10595 GCA_964645915.1 uncultured bacterium | reverse complement strand
CGAGAAGTTTATCCCGAATGCGAAGCAATCGGGAAGTCCCTCCTCCGCTACAAACCTCGTTTGTCTATAAATTCTTTAGGGACGAGAAGTTTATCCCGAATGCGAAGCAATCGGGAAGTCCCTCCTCCGCTACAAACTTCATTTTTAATTTTTTTTATTGTGGAGTCTCAGCTCCTATTTTCTTAACTTTAGTGGTTAATTTATTTCAACAACCTTTTAATAACTCAAGGATAATCAATGATTACGTTCAGTAAACAACAACTCAAGATTCCTGAAATGAGTCGTCCTGTATATCTCGTCACCGGTGGCATGTCAAAGTTCGGACGCTCTATTCCGGAAAAACGAACGGAAGAACTTGTCATCGATGCTTTTCAAGAGGCATCAGATTTTATCGGAATGACCCCTGCGGAACTAAAGCGCTATATCCATTCTTGCTATTATGGACATTTCGCAGATCACTTCGGAGACCAACTTTTAGGTGAAGCTGTTATCCACGATCGCCTGGGATTAGATCCTCTAGGAAATATCGGAATCAAGACAGGCGGAGCTACCGGCGGATCCACTCTCTGGGAAGCTTTCAAAACCATTGCTTCAGGATACTCCGATTGTGTTCTCGCCATGGGATGGGAACGCATGGACGAAGTTCCGACCGACGAAGGAAATAATTATATTTCCTGTGCTGCAGATAAAGATTGGGAAACACCTTTAGGTCATATCTATACCGGTTACTATGCAGTGATGGCTCAAAAATACTGGCAGGTCTTTGGAAAGAAAGAAGAATCTTTCCGTCGAACAATGGCAGAGATTGCCGTTAAAAACCGTGGATATGCCAGAATGAATCCGCACGCACAAGGACCTATGGATATCTCTGTAGAAGATGTTTTGAATTCACCGATCGTTGCCTACCCACTCCGCGCATTGGACTGCTGTTTAATGAGTGTTGGAGCTTCTTGCGCGATTCTCGCTGATGAAAAAACCGCCTACGAACTCACAGATAATCCGCTGTTGATCTATGTCACTGCCGGTAGTCACACACTTCGGGTAGCTGATCGCAGGGATATGGACATTCCGTTGCTACCAAATGAATCTCCGGATCTATATAAAGAACTCGGTAAACGATTCCCGGGTGGTGATAGATATCCCGGATTTACCGGATTCTTAGCCGCAAGGATGGCTGCATATTATGCATATCGAATGGCAGGAATTGTCGATCCGAATGAAGATCTTGATCTAGTCGAGTTACATGATGCCTTTACGATCAGCGATATTCAGAGTTATGAAGATGTCGGGATCCGACCGTATGGAGAAGGTCGAACCTATGTCGAAAGCGGTGATTGTTATCATACCAATCCTCTCACCGGAAAACCCGGAAAACTTCCGGCAAACCTATCCGGTGGACTGATTGGAAATATGCATGCTGTCGGAGCAACCGGAATTATGCAAGCCATTGAAGTTGGTCAGCACATCTGGAACCGCTGGGCTGAGATGCACGGTGATCCTAAAAAATGGGATGCATTCGGACGGAAAAAACCCGATGATTGGACTGACTTACAGGTCAAGGGAGCAAAACGAGGTATGGCGATCAGTCATGCCGGAGTTGGGTCTCATGTCACATCAACGATCCTTGTTCACCCTGATCATCAACTGGAGAGGAAATAATCATGAGTACAGATAAACACGGAAAAGTACGAGTCGTTGATAATAAATACCGTTTTGATGGTAATTTTCACAATGCGTACCCAAATCGTCCGATAAGAAATGAAGATGGTATTCTCATGGGTGTAACTAATCCAAGAGATTTAACCCATGTCCACATGTATGGAGGAGAAGCTCCATTCTTTGAGAGTCTCAGCAAAGGGAAATTACTCGCCACACGGTGTACAAATCCTGACTGTGAAGCGAATGGATCGATCTTTATTCCATTTCGTATTCATTGCCCGGACTGTCTTGCGAAAAATGAAATTTATGATCTCACGGGGACCGCTCAAAAAGGTGCATCAGTTCATACATTTATGATCACGGAAAGAACCGGTGCTTTTAACTCACTTGAAAAACCAATTCGGTTTGTCAATGTTGAGTTTGAGGGTGTCTGTATGATCCTGATGGGATATTTACCCATTGGAGAACCAGAGATAGGAATGAAAGTGGTTCCGATCTTTCAGATGAAAAACCCAACCTATACGATCCTTGATCTTGCCTGGGTTCCGCAGGGAACTGCTGAATCTGAATTACCGGAAGGATTTTCTTTCGGTTGATCTTTTAAGGGATGTCGTTTTATACGGCATCCCTTTCCCCATTAATTAAATTCACTGAATAATTTGTAAAAGACTTTCATTAAGTCTTTCAATCGTAAATTACACACCTAAGTTTGTATAAAATACTTCATGATCAAATACGAATATCAAAAATCTGGACGATACTTTGCTCAAATTCCCGAAGAGTTCAAAGATCTCGCCACACAAGAATTAAAAAAGTTTGGTGCAAAAGACATCCGCCCCACACACCGAGGATTATACTTTACGGCCTCACCAAAAAGCTTATATACTGTCAATTATTGTTCAGCGATTATCAGTAAAATTTTAGCTCCGCTTTTCTCGTTCTATTGTAGCTCGGAAAAAGAATTATATCAAAAATCTTTAAAATTTCCATGGATGGACCTTTTAGATCGCAATCAAACATTTGCAATCGATTCGTCCGTTTCACATAGTAAGATTCATCACTCCAAATTTGCTGCTTTACGCCTAAAAGACGCCATTGCAGACTCCTTCACTCAAAAACTCGGAGTTCGTCCTTCAGTAAACACAGAAGACCCGGATCTATGGATTCATCTATTTATCCATCGAAATAGAGCAACAGTCAGCATCGACACTTCCGGTAGTTCATTACATCGACGAGGATATCGACTACGTAGCGTGAAAGCACCCATGATGGAAACATTAGCTGCGGCTGTGGTACGATATGCGGAATGGGACGGTGAAAAACCATTGTACGATCCATTATGTGGTTCAGGGACCATCCTATGCGAAGCCTACCTTTATGCAACATCCACCCCACCGGGTTTTCTTAGACGTAAATTCGGTTTTGAAATGCTCCCGGATTTTGATAATACCTTATGGAAAAACATTCAAAATGATTATAAATCAAAAATAAAAACATTGCAAAAAGGATTGATCTACGGGAGTGATAAATCCATACGAGCTGTGAAGCATTCACTTTATAACGCATCAAGAATTCTAGATGATCATCCAATTGAAATCGAACAAAAAGATATTTTTACCATACCTGAAATTCGGGACAGCATTATCATAACGAATCCACCTTATGGAATTCGACTTGGAGATGAAGAAGAAATGGAGATCTTTTATAAGAACTTGGGAGATTTTCTAAAACAGCGATGTAGTGGATCGACTGCATACATTTATTTTGGTGACCGAAAGTATCTAAAGTTTATTGGACTGCGACCTTCATGGAAAAAGCCTTTAAAAAACGGCGGACTAGATGGTCGTCTTGCTAAATTTGATCTATATTAAATAAATAAACTTTAATGATCGAAAGCTTTGGTTAACTTGTCGATAAACATTTTCGGTGGGCGAACCGGATTGCCTTCTCGAGAGGTAAATACATGAACGGTATATCCCGTAACAAGTGGATTCTCACTATCTTTTTTCAGAATACGATAATCAATCCTCATTCTCAATTTGGGAAGAGTTTTGATTGAAGTTTGAACCAGAAGTTCATCATCAAAGCGTGCCCCTTCCAAGTAGTCGCAATGACTTGTGATCACCGGTAAATAATATCCGGATGTTTCGATTTCGGTAACATCTAAACCAACACTGCGTAATAGTTCTGTCCTTGCTGCTTCAAAATACTCCAGATACCGATTATAATAAACGATACCCATCTGGTCGATATCTTTATAATACACACGTGTTTTATAATCGTAGGTTATCATCCTTCGGTAAACACTCCCAATCGATCATATTTCTCGATCCGTCGTTCTAAAAATGAGTCTGGCGGAATACTAGAAAGACCTTCCAGTTCCTCAAGGATAGCAGATGCCAAGATATCGGCAGCTTTGTCGAAATTGCGATGTGCTCCACCGAGAGGTTCTTCAACGATCCGGTCACAAATTCCCATTTTCATAAGATCTTGTGGAATCACTTGTAGTGCTTCAGCGGCATCCGGTGCTTTGGTGGAGTCATGCCATAAAATGGAAGCACATCCTTCAGGGGAAATGACTGAATACCACGTATTTTCTAACATTAACATTCTGTCAGATACACCGATACCGAGGGCACCGCCACTGGCTCCTTCACCAATTACAATAGAAATAATCGGTGTTTTTAACCGTGCCATTTCCAATAGGTTTTTTGCGATCGCTTCACCCTGTCCTCTTTCTTCGGCACCAATCCCCGGATAAGCTCCGGGAGTGTCAATCAAAGAAATAACCGGAACATGAAATTTTTCAGCCAATTTCATTACCCTTAGGGCCTTCCGATATCCTTCAGGACGCATCATCCCAAAATTCCGATGAAGATTCTCTTTTGTACTTCTTCCCTTTTGTTGACCAATATATATCACGGGTTTATCTTTAATCGTCCCCATCCCGGTTATGACAGCTGTATCATCCGCAAAATGTCTATCACCATGTAATACAAGAAAATCCGATGACCATCGCTCAATAAAGTCTTTACTATAGGGTCGACCAGGATGACGAGCAAGCTGTACCCTTTGCCACCGATTTAATTTATTAAAAATCTTTTTAATAGCCTCTTCTCGTCGTTTTTCCAAACGTTTGACTTCGTCTTTGGTTCCTGAACCTCTTTCCAATTCCAAGCGGAGGGTTACCAGTTCTTCATCCAATACTTTTATGGGTTGTTCAAATTCTAAATAGTGTCGACTCATAAATTATGACCTTACGTTCCAAATTTATTTCAAGATTAGCTTCATGGCTAACCTATTACCGTTTTTAAAATAATTTCAAGATCCATCGTAAAACCTTGATGTTGAGCATAGTAGTGATCCAATAAATACCGATCTTTAGGGTCCAGTTTTCGGAATCGAATTTGATCCAGTCCGGTTAAACCGGGTTTGCAAATAACATCCGGTTTAGAGTTGTTCTGTTCAATTAGTGCAGGACCAACCAAACTGATTTCACCTTTGAATATTGTCCAAAACATCGGTAATAACCGAAAGAATTTACTATCTACGTGTAATGTTCTTGCTTTGATAGTCTTATTATCAATTCCCCAAAATTTATTGATATCACTTCCTTTGAACAACATGAGTAGTAATGTAATCGGCGAGAAACCGATCATGATGATCAAAGAGATTAAAAGATCAAATATTCGTTTTGTAAATCGATGAAATTTATGAAAGATGGCATACTCAATATTGACAAAGGACAACTCTCCAAGATCTTCGATTACAGATTTTCCCAACAAGATGTCATCATGTCGAGGAACCATACGATATGTAAGATGTAGATGTTTTGTCCGATTCATTATCTGGATAATACGTTCATAACTCATCGTCTGACTTGAAAAAATCAACTCCCGGATTTCATGTGTTTTAATGATTTCTTCAATTTCATCAATTCGTCCAAGGAATGGTAAAGGCAATGTTTCGATCGATGACTGTAAAACATCATCGCAAAAACCAATAATATCTAAATCGATATCGACTCGCCGCATCACATTTTTGGCAATCTTAATTCCCTCATCATTTGATCCAACAATCATCGTATTCCGCTTAAATAGGAAGTTTTGTTTTTGAGGAACCGGAGATATCTTATTCTTTGATGCAAGATAATGCATCCATAATCGCCATCCAGGGATCAAAATCGTTATGATCAATGTGGCTAAAATGATCACCAATCTGGAAAAAGCATATTGTTTGAAAAAATAGGTGAATGCGACTGCGAAAAAAAAGCCGATCACAGATGAGATGATTGCTCGGGAATAGGATAAAACATATCTTGTATATAACTGAAATACCATCCCAACTACAAGCCAAAATACGACATAGATCAAAGGAACCAACCCTTTACTAGATACGATTGGTTCATAGTCAGAAAACCGAATTGGAATTGCGATCATAAATGCAATCAATACTGAAATACTATCTAATGTTACCGAAGTAATCTGTGCCCGCATACTTAATATTTTAAAGATCAATCTTCTGATAAAAACACCTAAACGAACGGTGTACTTCGTAAATAGTTTTTTCTGAAAATGTTTTTCATAGAAAAGGATCATTGCATTATAAAATGCATGTTCACTGTTGTAAGGTGCTGATTTTACAGATTCCCCTTTGTAATGAATAATCTGTGTGAGCGGAACATAATGAATTTCTTTTTGTCTTTGTTTGACACGGTAACAAAGGTCCAGATCCTCTCCGAACATAAAGAACCGCTCATCAAATCCATCTAACTCTTCAAATAGATCTCGACTCATAAACATACATGAACCACTAATCGCGTCGACAGAGTGCAACTTATCAGGATCTAAATACGTTAGATTGTACCGATTCGCCCAGCGAGCTTTTGGAAAGAGTTTTGATAAACCAAGCAATTTGGGTATTGAAACACTGAGTGTTGGAAAGGATCGTTTCGCTGCCAGTTGAATGGATCCATCCGAATTTAGAATTTTAGGTCCTACAACCCCTACCTGCGAATTCTTTTTCAAATAATCCATCATGGTTGAGATCGTATTCTCTTGAATAATGGTATCCGGATTTAATATAAGAACATATTCTCCATTGATCACTTTAGCAGCTTGATTGATTGCTTTCCCAAATCCGATATTCTCATCATTTTGAAGAATGTTCACATTTGGATATTGCTTTTTTATCGCAGCGGTTGAACCGTCAAAGGAATGATTATCCACAATGACGATTTCTATTTTTCCCTGAAAATCAGATTGAAAGATTGAGTCAATGCATTGAAGCAAATACTGCTTTACATTATAACTGACAATGAGGACAGATATTGAGGGAATATTCAATATAATCTAGCGGATAAATCTAAAGAGTTTCCAAATGCGAAGACGCCAAACCATTAAAATTGCTTCATACATAATGTGCTTAGACATCTTGGACTCACCGATAGTCCGATCTATAAAAATGATGGGTGATTCAACAATCTTTAATTTTTTAATCCAGGTCCGGAAGTTCATCTCAATCTGAAAAGAATATCCATTGGAACAAACCTCATCCAAATTGATCGAAGCTAATGTGTCACGCTTCCAGGCTTTAAATCCTGCTGTCGCATCTTTGATCGGCATTCCGGTAATAATCCGAGTATAGAGGTTTGCACCATAACTCAAGATCAATCGACGAATCGGCCAGTTTACCACACTTACTCCATTGCAATACCGACTACCGATCACTAAATCATTTCCATCGAGAAGCTTAACCATTTTTGAAACATCTTTCGGATCATGAGAAAGATCCGCATCCATTTGAACAATCGCTTCATATTCACGATCCAATGCCCATTTAAACCCAAAACAATAGGCTGTACCCAAACCAAGTTTTCCTGATCGAGACTCTAAATGAAGATTAGGATACTGTTTCTGTAAAGAGCGTACGATGTCTCCTGTTCCGTCCGGAGAATTATCATCGATGATTAACAAATGAAATGACGGATCAATCGAGAATATTTCGTCAACCAATCGTCGAATATTTTTACTTTCATTGTATGTTGGAGATACAATTAAGGTTTTCATGTTTGCATTCTTTCAAATATGTCTTTTAAACTTTTTTCCAGAGGATAAGGTATAATCCCTATCGCTTCAATTTTTTCCGTTTTCAATCCACCTTTCAATGGACGTGGAGCTTTTTGGTTCAGCTCTTGAGTTGTACACGGAGAGATCAGGGATGGTTCCAATTGAAACACATTCGCGATCATTTTGGCAAAATCCAATCTGCTTAAATAATCGGCTCCACCATAATGCCATACTCCCGATAAATTCTTTTTGATCATTTTCAAAATGACGTCTGCAAGTGCGACAGTCCAAATCGGATTATTCCATTGATCATTGACAACTTTTATCGATCGTTCACTCCGAAGGGAATCTACAACCCATTTTACAAAACTTGCTTCAGTATTTTTTGAATAATCAAATACGACGTTTGTTCTAAGAATAAACCCGAGATTCCCGGAGTTTATAACAGCCTTTTCGGCTAAAAATTTTGTTCGGCCATATTCATTGATCGGATCAAGTTGGTCTTCTTCGGAATAAGGTCCGTCTTTCCCGTTGAATACATAATCCGTGGAAATTAGAATGGTTGTTCCACTAAAATATTTAAGAAGGTTTTTTGTCCCATTTACATTCACTTCCATCGCTTTTTTCGGACGATCATCGCACACATCAACATCTGTCATTGCAGCTAAATGAAGTAAAATATCAGGTTGAGATTTCTCAATCGTCTTAGAAACAGATATTTCATCGGTGATATCCATCCGTGTAATCTCTCTATTAAATCCTTCCGGAATATTCGAATCGGTTAGGATCAATTTAAAATGATCTGAAAATCGATCGACAATAGCCAACCCTAACTGGCCACTTGCTCCTGTAACTAGAACCTTCTTCATTTTACAACAATTATTCTTCTACTTGGAAACTCTTAGCGATCAGATCCAGTTGATGTAAAAAGACTGTCTTTTCCTTTTGAGGATAATACACGATCATATGAATAAAATATGTTCGGTCAGTAACACCATCATAAAATAAATAAGAAATAAATGGCCCTCCCTTTGCTTCATCAACGGATTCCCAGATCCCGGTGGCTTTCCATCCAGCCCAATGGTTAAAATCAAATTCACTAACCGAGAATTTATAATCATTCGTTCGAATAGAATGATAATACTTTTCCGGGTATTCCTGCAATTTTTCTGTAGCGGATGATTTATCTTCTGTAACTATCCCATCTTCCCAATGAACGGATATCCATTGATACGGCATCTCTTTCCCCAACCAAACAAACTGTGAGTCTGGGTTTTCTTTAATGAGTTCCCAACCCCATGGGATGTTAACAGACCATTGATAATGATTTAATAATTGTTTCTCAAGTTTTTTCTGACGTGCGTTATTAAATAAATATTTACTTTGACGTGAGTCATATTTATCATCAAATGTTTCACGAATCCAATCTGCTTTTCCTTTTAATTCACTTTGCAGGTCATCAATAGATTCAGCACTAACGATCAACAATAGTTGGTTTTGAGCAAATTGATCTCGTGTGAAAAAGATATGTTGACCGTTAGAAATTGTTTCCGAAAATTTCTCATCCCCCAATAGACTGTTTAACAGTTTTGTTCCAGGATTTAACAGATTATTTCCAATAGAACCAATCACAAGATTACTCTGTCGTTTCAGATCAGCAAATCCATCCGGATGTGCGAATTTCAGCGTATATATCGGTTCCGGTTTTGGTGTATAAACAGTATCTGTGAATATTTGACTTAAAATATTCCTCATTGTTTCTTCAGTTTCAGGGGATACTATAACGATAATCTCGTCATCACCACCAATGGATTCACGCTTTGTATCACAACCTGCAAATGTCAGAAGAAGGATTGTTGTAAAAAAGTAAAGTGTATTTTTCATCGATAATCTCGTGATTTTATGAATATTAACAGGGTGAAATTAGGACTTTAACCTGAATAATACATCTAAATGATATGGCATAATAAAAAGAGGGATCCGATCGGATCCCTCTTTTTTTGTTATTATTTCAGACAGGTACTATTTCAATAATACCATTTTCTTTGTCAATGTGAATTTCGGAGAACTGATTCTGTAGAAATACATTCCCGAAGCCAAATTAGAAGCATCCCACTGAATAGTATATCTTCCTATTTCATGGTAACCGCTTGCTAATGTAGCAACCTTCTCACCCAAGATATTATAAATATCTAAATGGATATCCCCTGCGATCGGTAGATCGAATTGGATATTTGTTGTGGGGTTGAACGGATTCGGATAGTTCTGCCGTAATGCAAACACTTCCGGAACAAAATTGTCATCAACGGCTAAGTCGAAAGGCGTGATCTTGAGCTTCAATTGTGTGTAAGCTGTGTTAGTTAGGATCAAGCTCGATTCTTGAGTCATATCAACATCCACGCCTAAAGCACCGTCAAACATATCTGTAATTTGGAAGTTTCCTAATCCTACAAAATCAGCGCTATTCCATGATATTGTTATCATGTTATCATCGGCATATTGTAGATGGATCAAGTATTCGCGTTCTACATCACAGTTTCTTTCAAGGATCTGTGTGAAGTAGCGATCTCCACCCCATCCTAACGCAGCGTCAAAAGACGGTGGTGGTGGTGGTGGCGGAGCATATTGGTCAATACCTGCATCATATCCGTCTGTCGCATATGAAAGGAATCCAAAATCCAGATCATAAGAAATATCACTTCCGGCAACATTGATACTTCTTATAAACTCACATGGAAGAGGTACAGCGTCTATAACAATATAATCTTCTTTCGTTTCAGTAGAAGATGCTCCACCTAAGTCAAGAACCATTAAGGATACAGTGTAAGATCCCATTTGTTCATAAACATGAGTCGGATTCTGTTCATT
>CAZYDH010000023.1:0-24518 GCA_964645915.1 uncultured bacterium | reverse complement strand
ATTTGTTGCAGCGATCAATCGTATATCTATCTTTTTCTCTTTTGTGCCGCCCAGTCTTTCGATCTTATGGTCCTCAAGGACTCTTAATAATTTTGTCTGCAGATTTAATGGCATATCACCAATTTCATCCAAAAATATTGTGCCTTTATCAGCTAATTCAAATTTTCCGGGTTTTGCTTGAGTTGCATCCGTAAACGCACCTTTTTCGTATCCGAACAACTCGCTTTCCAATAAATTATCCGGAATGGCTGCACAGTTAATGGAAATAAAAGGTCCTTGCTTTCGATCTCCTAATCGATGAATTGTCTGCGCGGTTAATTCTTTTCCTGTCCCGCTTGCTCCGGTGATCAACACATTATAATCCGTACAGGCCACCTTTGTGATCATCTGATAAACAGATAACATGATCGTTGAATTTCCAATAAACGGACCGAATCCATTGGGTGCAATTTCAAGCATCTGGGATTTGTTTAATATAGATAAAAAATCGTAATAAATATTTAAACGGGTTACCAAAGGCATTATTTCATCCAGTAAGTTGTTTTCATTTATTATCGCAAAAATCGATTTGTTTTTAGTACATAAATCCTTTGGAATGGTTTTTTCTTGATGATAAATAACAACAGGAAGTCTTGGGTATAAATGTTGTAATTCTTTATAAAAATTATGATAATACTTTTCTGTAGTTGACCAGTCCAACCAAATGACCGGTTTTTTATTTATTGAACAATAATTCAAAGCGGATATCCAATCATGAGATCGATTAAAGGTTTGCTTATCCGTTTTTAGTTGTTTTGATAGCTCTTTTATTATTGTTTTCGAGCGACTTTTATCTTCTGATAATGTAAATAAAATATGATCTAACATTTTTAACCCTCTATCACCCTTAGATATTCTTCTAAAGATGTCTTACCACTTTTAAAATACTTTAGAGCAGCGGATTGTAAATTAATCATCCCTTGTTTTGTTGCTTGATCTTCAATGTCCTTTGCAGTTCCACGATGAAGGATCATGTTGAATATTTCATGGTCAGGTTCCATAAGTTCAAAGATTGCGGATCTTCCTAAATACCCGGAGTGTCTGCAGTGAACACATCCGCTTGCTTGATAAAATTCTCCCGCCATATCTTTGATAGTTAACTTTTCCCGAATTTTATCTGTTAATTCAACCGGTTGTTTACATTTGGGGCATAGCATTCGAATTAACCGTTGTGCTAAAACCGCTCTTACGGTCGATGTAATTAAATAAGGATCGATTCCCATATCTAACAATCGTGTAAAACTTGCGGCTGAATTATTTGTATGAATTGTACTAAAAACCAAGTGACCTGTTAAAGCGGCTCTAATGGCTAATTCAATCGTTTCCTTGTCTCGCATTTCTCCGACAAGAATGATATCCGGATCTTGGCGAAGCATCGTTCTTAAGGCCGTTGCAAACGTAACATCCGCTTTTCGATTAACCTGACTTTGATTAATGTTATCCAACATATATTCGATCGGATCCTCGATGGTCATAATATTAACAGCCATTGAGTTGATCTGATTTAAGGTTGAATAAAGTGTCGTCGTTTTTCCACTTCCCGTAGGACCTGATACAAGAATAATTCCATTCGGATTATGGACCACCTTTAACCAATGATCCAATAAATTTTTATCAAACCCTAAAGCATCTAATTCAATTTTTCGTCTCTTTTCATCTAAAAGTCGTAAAACGATCTTTTCACCATTGGGGGTCGGAAATGTTGAGGATCTGATATCAACTTTTCTATCATCAGATTTATGACTAAACCGACCATCTTGCGGTCTTCGTGATTCAGCGATGTCCATTTCAGACAGGATTTTTAATCTTGAGATAAGCGCGTCCATGGTTGTTTTTGGGATCGTATAATATTCTTGAAGCACACCATCAACTCTGAAGCGAATTCTTACATCATTTTCCCTGGGTTCAATGTGGATATCACTTGCACCTATTTTAACAGCTTCTTCCAAAAGCAATTTTGTTATCTCTACCGCTTGTGTGTCTTTATCCAGTTTTTTTGAGATCACTGCTATGTTTTGTTTCAAATCTGTTTGTTTGGTCTTCATATATTTTTCAGCACCGTAATACAGATCGATTGCTTCAATAATGTCAGATTCTGTTGCCAATACCAGATTTACTTTATACCCATTTTCATTTGCATTTAGCTCATCAATGAGTAAAATGTTTAATGGATCAGAAATGGCAATTGTGATTTCATCTCCAAGGATAAATAACGGAATGACTCGATTCTCTCGGGCAAATAGTTCTTTAACAAACTTTAAAGATTCATTTTGAATTTCATATGTCTCTAATTCAAGAAATGGAATATTCAACTGACCACTTAATGTTTGTGCTAATTCTTTTTCTGTTAAATATCCAAGAGCAGTGATGGCTTTCCCAAGATACACATTGTTTGCTGCTTTATAGGCGATGGCTGTTTCTAATCTTTTTTCAGAAATTTTATTTTGATCCAATAGGATTTGGCCAAGTGGTTTATTTTTCATTGGACTCAGATTCCTCTCTAAAACACAATAAGTTGAAGATACATTTGTATAATAAAGTCTCCATAAAAAAGACTGACGATCGCACCAAGACTAAGAAAAGGTCCAAAAGGAACCGCTTTCCCAAATGTCATTTTCTTGCTTCCTGAAAGAATCATGAAAAAGAAAGCTGCAATAAAAAACGCTAAGAACACTGCCACTAAACCATTTTCCCATCCAAGAAAAAAACCAAGAACACCTGCAAGTTTTACGTCGCCGGTTCCCATTGCGTCTTTTCTAAAAATGATCTTCCCGAAAAATTGAATACCTAAGAAAAGGATCGTAAGACTGATCAATCCTATTAAATGATCAATTCTTTCATTGATAAATAAGAATGTGATTCCGGAAATCAATCCCGGCAGCAATAAAACGTTGGGAATGATCATTGTATCAAGATCTATAAATGCGATCGCGATGAGGGAAGAAATAAAAATCGCATTTAAAACTAATTCTATTCCAAGTCCTGTTTCTAAATAGGTCATTAAAAACAATCCCGCCGTCAAGCCCTCTACCAAAGGATATCTCCATGAAATCTTTTCTTTACATTCTCTGCACTTTCCCCTTAACCACAAAAAAGAGAGTAGAGGAATATTTTCTAAAGGCGTGATCTTATGATTGCAACTCGGACAAGAAGACCCCGGATGTACAATTGATAATCCTCGGGGAATTCGATAGATACAAACATTTAAGAAACTCCCAATGATTAGTCCTGCAATCACAATCATTACCGCATAAATGTCTATTATAAAACTCATTGTAAGGCTTTCTTTACTTGTTGAACAAATTCATCAAAGTTAATCGGTTTTGTAATGTATAGATCTCCGCCACAGTTTTTGATCAAGTTTTTGTCTTTTTCACTATCATTGGCAGAGACAATAAATACCGGGATGTTTTTGTACCGCGTGTCATGTTTTATAAGTCGACAAATTTGATATCCGTTTAATCCCGGAAGCATCAAATCAAGGAGAATTAGATCCGGAAGCGATTTGCGGACTTGGTTCAAACCGTCGACACCTTCCGATGCCCAAAGCACATGTGCGCCCTTTTTTTCTAAGACCAATTTTATAGGATCAACAAAAGTTGATTCGTCGTCAATAATTAATATTTTTTTTCCAATCATTGTATGTTTCTTTTTATTGAATTACCATTTAACAGGAATTAAGGGTGTACGATGATGTTAGGTGTAATGAACAGTAGCAACTCTCTTTGCTCTGTGTTGCTAACCGTGTGACTGAACAGTGATTTAATTAAAGGTATTTTTCCCAATACCGGAAAATAAGACTTCGTCTCAATGAGTTGATCAAAAATCAATCCACCAATAAGCAAGGTCTCTCCGTTTTTTACCATCACGGATGTATTGGTTGATCGTTTTGATATGATCGGGCGTTCTCCTTCAGTCGTATATCCAACTAAAGCTTTTACAATTGCTTTAACATCCATTGATATGTATTTCCCCTCGTTTATTCTAGGTAATACATTTAGAGTAATATTTATTTCCTCATCTTGGAATCTGTACGGCTGTGTTCCAACCAAACCTCCTTCAGATTGAGGAACTAATATCGGGATTTTTGTTCCAACGGTTAGATCAGCTGAAATATTATTTTTTACTGTTACTTGCGGTTCTTGAAGGAGTTTTGTGTTTCCATCTGATGATAACATTTCCAATATGGCATTGAAGACCGGCATGGTCAATGTCGCAATTCTCATTGATTCCCAGTTCCCGATACTCAACACACTGTTATCTTCCCCTCCAGCTAATGAGAGTGCATTCAATGTGGTTCTCATCGACCAATCGATCCCCATGCGTTCATCGGTGGTAAGTTTTGTTTCGACGAATTTTACTGCAATATTCACTTGAGGAACTTGTTTGTCCAGTGTATTAATCACATTTTCTATTTCAACGAAATTGGAATAATAATCTGTGACCAGCAAATGATCCATTGTTTGGATTGATTGAGTATTCTGTCCTCCCTGATTGTTAGATTGACCTGTTGTAAGTCCTTGATTCCTCGTTGTCCCCTTTCCCATGTTTTGGTTGGTCCCTACCGGACTAATTAACCCTCCTTTTATTACCGGTGAAAAAACCTGAACTTTCCCTTTGTTGCTTAAAACATTTTGCAAGGCTCCTGCAACAGCCGTTGCGTCGACATACTCAAGTTTAAAAATACGTGTTGTTAATTCTCCCTGAATCGCTTGTCCGCTGGGTTTAATAACAACAATATTTCCTTGGGTAAACCAGTCAAATCCATTTACTTTTAATATTGCATCTAATGCAGTTCCCAGATTGACATCGCTTAAAGAGACACTGATAATTCCTTGAACATCTCCCCCGGCAATAATATTTAAATTGTTTTGCACCGCCAGCAAACGCAGTACATCCACAATATTTGCTTCTTTAAAATTGAGTGAAACAGTTGAATTAAATGATTCAAAACCATTCTCGGTGAATCGTTTATCGATTGGATTCTCAACAGAATCAGCTTGAGAAAACAAATTAGTACTTAATAAGATTAGTCCTATGAGAATCATTCGATTGGCTTTTAAAAAGTTTTTATTCATTGATCGTTAATCTCACTGTTTTGTTTCCTTGTGTTAAAATGACATATTTTGCTGCGATTTTCTCGACAACATGTCCTCCGATTTTGTCTCCTGTCTTTAGAATAGAACCATTGATAATGGCAAACCCTGAGTGTCCCAACCACGATATTCCGGTTAGATCAAACGAGTTTTCAGATTGTACATACAGGTTTCGAGATGTTTTTACACTCTTTTCCTGATTTTTCGTTGTATAGAAAAACGGGTCATCTCCCCAGCCTTTATCCCAATTAACAGGTAATATCTCATCTATTTGTGTGTATTTTTGTACCAATTGTCTGTCATTGTTATTTGCGGTCTCAACCTTTTCTGCGATGGTTACTTCTTTTGTGTTTTCAACCGCTGAATTCGAATTTTTGTCTATCAAAAAGACGATGACCATCAAGATCGCACCTGCCAGTAAATACGATTCTCTTTTTTTAAAAACTTTCATGATGACAACTTTCTTCCCTCTTCGAACATGTATGTAAAGAGAATGAGATGGCAAACGACTCCGCCACTTCTTGAAAGTTCCGTTTCAAACTTAATATTCCCAATATTTACAACCGTTTCTATCTCTTGTAACTCTTCACAAAAAGCTCCAACATTCAAGTATGTTCCAAATAAACGTATTAGAACAGGATATCGTTCTATATGTTTTGGGATAGAACCCGTCAAGGAATGTATCGCCGGAAAGGAATTATTAATATCCGGTGAAAATGATAATATTTCTATTTGATGTTTTTCTGCTAATTCCCTTATGGTCTGTAACTGATCCATATACAAAATTTTTGTTGGGATCTGTAGCTTCAGCGTGTTTAAATAATCTCCCCAAGATGATAATTGACTGTCGATATCCGGATATTTGTTTTTCACAGTTTCCATCTCAGATATTCTGCGATCAATTTCATTTAGTTTATCATGATTAGTTTCTTTTGTTTGGCTTAACACACCGCAGTTTATCCAAAGCCAACTGCTGGTTATAAGGATCAGTCCGATCAAAGCGGAATAATATTTTATTTTATGGCTCATCAGTAGGTGATCCTTATGGTAAAAAAGAGCCTGTTTTCCTGTCCATTTGTATCTTCGATCTCAGAATCAACTTTCTTAAACATTCTCAACGCTTCGAGCTTCATTAGAAGGTTCGTGAATTGAATATCCGCAATAGAAGGATGGGACTCCACAAACCCGCCTATTACTAGTTTTTGTTGTGATAAATGATCATCCGATTGGTCTCGATCTTTTTTAATCGGAATAAACTCAACACGGGTAAGTTTAATATCGTTCGGAATAGATTGAGATAACATCTTCATCATCGCAATTTGATTCTTGGATAATGTGCGATCCCTTTCCATCATTTTTTTATAAGCTGTCCATATTTCTACTTGGTCTGCCTTTTCAAAAAATCCATCTGAAGCCTCGGACGCAGATATCCATTTCATGTTTTTTACATTCAATTCTTCTTTTAGTGACTTCGTATTCAAATAGGAGAATCCTGATGTTAATAAAAAGATTGGTGTAAGAAAGACAGACAGACCATAGATGATTTTCGAACGAAAATGATATTGATAATCTTTTTTTCTGTCATCAGGGATTAAATTTACTGCGTTTCCTTCGTTGAGGAATAATGCATGGTTTAATACAAAACCCGGGAAGTCTTTTTCTTCAACGACTGCATCTGAATCATATTCAAAACTGTGAGTTCGGTTTGGATTAAAAACGTGAACAGGGATGTCTAAATTTTCACCTAAGGTTTTCACAACATTAGGATATGAAGCTCCAATGCCTGTGAAAAGTAATTTATCCCAATGTACATCTTGATTTTCTTTTTTAAAGTAAGTCAAAGATTGTGTGATGGTTCTGGTTAGTTTTTCTATAACCGGTCTCAAATGAATTGATATTTTAGACAACCGAATTTTGTGTCCTTTCACAAGACCTGTTTTCTGCGCAGGGAATCCATAATCTTCGAATATCTTTTCAGCTGTGAATTGATCCATCTGTGTTGTTTCATCGCCTTCAACAATTCGGCGTTGCAAGGCTTCAATAAAATCATTCACACCCATCGGTATTTCTCTGGAATGATAAATGCGTGAGTGATCCACCAAGGCAATGATCGTATTCTTTTTCCCAAGATGAATCATAATATCAGCATCATCACGCCTGTCCGGATAATTTTTTTTATAAATTTTCCATAATAAATACGGAATCGTTGTGATATATCGTAAAGACATTCCATTTTGATTGAACGTCTCCCAATCTGATTCATATCCTTTGGCGTCAGTCACGCCAATTGTAATCGTTTGCTTTTCATCTTTTTTCTGATGGTACGTTTCCCAATCAACTACTGCATTTTCTATGTCTGAAGACAGATTCTTTTTTGCTGTCCAAAGGACCATTTCCTTCAGTTCTTTATTCTTCAAACCTGAAGTCGTAAGACTTTTTGTCTGCGTTAATAAATTTGATGATGTATATGAACAAAAAATGTTTTTTTCATTTTTACAATGCAGCTCT
Source organism: uncultured bacterium (assembly GCA_964645915.1). Classification (GTDB taxonomy): domain Bacteria; phylum Fidelibacterota; class Marinisomatia; order Marinisomatales; family JACNKV01; genus JACNKV01. The sequence continues at coordinate 16,875 of CAZYDH010000023.1, read as the reverse complement.
TCTAAAATTTGTTTTTTTAATCTGTTAAGGTCGTTAACAACCAGATCATCCTTGGGATAAGGTATTGTATATTTTTTATAATTTGTGATCGTTGACTTATTGGCTTTTTCATTTAATTCCATCATGAATATCGAATCATCATCTACAAAAATGCTGACTTGATTTTTTCTATTGTCCAATCTTCTAAGCAAATGTCTCAAGATGGATGTTTTTGGCTGTATTTCTTTAAAGTCTACTGTATTCTCAACAAGTCCCGTGTCAAACAATTCTGGCTCTTTTTCAGACTCAGGCTTTTGCTTTATTTTTTCCGGTGATAAAAGTTTTTCTTGAATGGTCTCTTTGTTTTCTATGATAGCGATTTGTTTTTTCTCTTTCCCTTCAGGACCCTCTGGTTCTCCTTGAGATCTGAGGAGATCTAACAAGCGGTTTGTCGCTAATTCCTTTTTTTTGTCTTCAGCCATTAAATAAATCCGCTGTTTTGATTCTTGAAAAAACCAGCGAGCTGTCAACTTGTTCTTTTGCCTGGGTCAGCATATCAATAATTAAAGCATGACAGAGAACCACGATTTTTCTTGGAAAGCCTTTTGTGTGATCATAAATCATTTCTTTTGCATCTTGAGTAAACAATCCGCCATCCGTATTTCCTGCGACCTTCAAACGATGGTCTATAAATAGAATAGTGTCATCTTTATCCATGGGATCAATTCGATAACCGAACGCAATTCGATCTCTAAAATTTTCATGTTGTTTTAAAAGTGATTCGAATTCCGGTTGTGCAAAAATGATGACTTGAATCAGTTTTTTATCATTCGTTTCAAAATTTAACAATGTTCGAATGATCTCAATTTGATCCGGGCCCATTTTTTGACCCTCATCGATGACAAGAACGATTTGTCGTTTAGATTTTAGGGAGGAGTCAATAAGAAAATGTTCAATCCTATCCATCATATCGGCTTGATAGGTTTTACTCTCTTTCAATCCAAATAACTTATGGAGGTACAATAAAAATTCATTAGTGTTCTTCCATGTCGGATCCAAAATAAGGTAAAACTTATACTCCTCTCCAAATTCCACAAATCGTCCCAACAATAATCTGGACAACGTTGTTTTTCCAATTCCAACTCCACCGATTACAACGTTTAATCCTCTGTTTAAACGGAGGGATATTTCCATTCGATTCAGACAATTACCGTGACTTTTGGACTCAAAATAAAAAGACGGATCAGGAGCCATTGAAAACGGTTCTTCTAACAGTCCTATTGTTTCATAATATTCCATGATGATTCTTTAGTGTGTGGTTATCGTTCTGATCACGTTTGTCAGTTTAAGTACGCATTGCATTTTTCAACAAGAACGTCCATATCTAAAGGCTTCGATAGTGTTTGTTTAACGCCCAACTCTTTCAGCTCTTTCTCTGTGTCTTCATTCAGATGTGAAGAGATCACAACGATATTAAACGGCCCAAAGTTTTTCTTGGATTTTAGTACCCGTAAAAACTCAATCCCGGTAATCCCCGGCATTACCAAATCCAATAAGATTAGTTTAGGTTTTATCTGATCCAACTTTAGATAACCTTCAAATCCGTTTTGAGCTGAGACAATGTTGATGTCTTTTATCCTTCGTTTTAGGTTAAAGGTCAGTAATTCCTGAAAGTTTGGATCATCATCTATTAATAGGATGTCTACATCATTGCTTGAATCACCAAAGAAACCCGCGTCATATATAAATCCGTGTCCTTTAATAAATTCAATGAACACTTCCCGGGTGATCTTAAAGTGACCGGTCGGTGTTTTAAATCCATTAAGAACCCCTCCTCTGATCCAATGTTTAACCGTATTAATATCAACTTCACAATACTTAGCGATATCACCAGTTGTATAATATTTCTTCTTTCTACTCATGTTACATTACCATTTGTTATTGATTTCACGAAATTCACAGTATTACCATTCATAACGATATTAATATAATTTATAATATAATGCAAGTGTTTTTTATTATTGATTAATAAATATAGTTTATCATCCAGAGCGCGACTTGATGCACTATAAATCTCAACTTACAGAATTCTGTAAGTACTATTTAGAAATGAACACCGAATTAATCGGTACTATTCTCTATATTATTCTACTTCAGTCCAGAGAACGTCGTAGGTTCGATAAGAGACCTCGCTTTCAACTGGATAGGTAATCAAAATTAAAAAAGAAGCTGAATCGTCTGGTTCAATTGCCGTGTCTGAAATAACACCATTGTTATATTCTATTTCTGCTCCGTTTACAAAGATTGAGTCCTGAGCAATGAGCTCTGTATCTTTACCCCACATATTCGCTATTACACGTACAAAATCCCCTCGTTTTTCACCGATGTTCTTTACAGTTCCGGTAATTTCTTCTTTCCCCGCGGATAATTTTATAACAGGATCATTAATTAAATTTATCTTAGCTGTCTTTGGAAGCTCTTTTTCAATCTTGGTAATATATTTTTTATCTAAAACCAATTTCCCGATGTCTGTGTCCAGAACAATGATTTCGGATGTTTTTTCAAGAATATTCCCTCGAACCATTGTTCCGTTCTCTAACATGATCTTATGCGAATAATGTTTCTTTTTTATTAGATCCAACAACGATTTCTGGACAATCGGCATTGTATCTTTTTTACTATAGACACGAATCAATTTTTTCAAAGAATCAATTTGAGTTTGAAGAAAAAGAATATCATCTTGATAATCAAAAAACTGCTCACCGGTCTGTAGCGTGGATGGAGCATGGTCCGGGAGAAGCTCCGGAAGTGGGGTTAGCGTTGAATCTGCCACTGTATCATCTTTTGCAATGACGCTGATCGGAATGTGCATAAGCTCTGTTGTATCAGAATCTACTGAAACAGAAAGTGAATCCTCAACGATTGAACTTGTATCTTGGCTAAATACAAATCCAAGTAAAATTGGAAGGCTTAGTATAATTCTCATCATTTTCCCTCCCGAAATGCTTGATAAGCTAACTGTCGTCGTGTTTCGTTCGTGGCTTCTGTCATTTTCAGTGCTTCGATCATTTCCATTATTGATGGATACAAATAATAATTTTCTGCCTTGGCTAAGAGTGGTAAGAATTTATCAACAACATTTGGATCGCCATATTGCCCGAGTTTCGTGATCGCTTTGTTTCGTATGGTCATATTGTAATCTGAATTCAAGGCGATTTCAATTATCGCAGCTTTTACTTCCGGATCATTAAAATTCCCCAAAGCATCCAACAATGTGTTCAATAAGCTGTAATACTGTTTTTTCCCAACATTATACGTGTCCAACAGCGTTAACACCAGACTTTCTTCTTTTAATCCATCCATCATATTTAAAGCAAAATCCTGAACGGCTTCTCCGGTATTAGGATCGCCCAGTAATTCCGTAAATGCGCCAACCACCTCCGAAGGATCTTTTTTCCCCAGGATCTCCACAGCGCGATTTCGAATCGCAATATTAACATCGGAATCTCGTGCAATATCGGTCAGGATCGGTATTACCTGATCATCCCCAAGAGCACCCAATGTTTCTGTCATTAGTCTTTCAGTCCTTGATAAATTTGCTTTTGCAACTTCATATAACTCCAGCATGGCAAAGACCTGATCTTTTGTTCGGACTTTATTAAGGTTTTTAATAATTATTAGGTGAAGTGAGTTCGTTCGTTCTTCTAATGTGTGCAATGCCTCAACCATCGCCTCGGCAGCTTTCGGATTTTCCTGAAATTTTGCGAGAAGATTTATTGATGTTTCCATCAATGTAATATCAACGGTTCTTGCGGTCGAAACTGCTTCAGCGAGAGTATTCAAAGCTAACGGATGTTGCGTTTCAGCAAGAGCTTCTGCGGCTGAAATACGAACATCGAACGGTTGATTTGTATCGCTGAAGATCGTGATCAACTCATCCAAAGCTTGGACTTGTCCGTCTTTATAATTCATTCGTAAACGTTCTACATCTTGATGAAGAATTTCCTCATAACTGCTTTTTTTATCATTTTTTCCAAACAGCTTAAAATTTTTGATTTTGGAACAACCGCTTGCCCCCAATAAGAGGACTAATACTATTAAAATAGTTTTACGCATGATCTGACCATTTTTCGATTTTCATTTCAACTCCATCAAATACTCCATAGGAAAAATACCGCAACCAATCCCCAAGGATGTACATTCTCCCGTTTGCCACAGATTCGTCCACGATTTGATGATAATGTCCAAAAACTACATAATCTACATCATCTTTGATGATTGACTCTGCATGTGTTTTTAATTCGCTTATTACTTTTTGATTGTATTCATCCGTATGCACATAATGTCTTCCCTGATGAGAAACCCAATCTGCGATTTTATAGCCTATCGTCGGATGAAGCCATCGATATAACCAAATAAAGATTTTGTTTCGAATTACTTTTTTCAAAGCTCTATATCCTTTATCCCAGGATAATAATCCATCTCCGTGCGATAAATAAAATGTCTTTCCGCTTACTTTGATCAACGTGTCGGACATATACGATTTTGTGGTAAGGGTCTTTGTAATAAAATCTTGAATCCAATAGTCATGATTTCCAACGATAAAATGAATATCAACACCTGAGTGTTTTAATTGAAACAGCTTGCTAAACACCGGGAAAAATGCTTTGGGAATTACGTGTGGATATTCAAAATAAAATTCAAAAAAATCACCAAGGATGAATAAGGTTCCTCCTGTTTCAGAGATATGAGAAAAAAACGAAATCAATCTGGTTCGCTTTTGTTCCTCCTCCACTGATGTGTTTAACATCAAATGAACGTCTGAAATAAAATAGAGCGGGGTCTCCATAGGCTATAAATTACTTTATACTTTTCATTCATGGAAACAACTTGTTAAAACAATCTCTCAGTATCGGTAAATATCAATATAATCCATTACGTTTTACCTTTGACTTTATGTAACTTTGATATTAGTATAGCCTTTGGAACAATATCATAACTTCTTCATAACTAAAATATGAAAATCAAACAATTTATCATTCTTATTATCATGCTTTTTTCCCAAACTGTTTTTGGACAATTTGGTCAAAACAAAGTTCAATATGGGCAATTTGACTGGCGTTTTATCCGTTCACCGCATTTTGATGTCTATTATTACGGAGGAAACTATTCGATTGCTCAATTCACAGCCGATGAAGCAGAAATCGCATACGAACAGATCTCAAAACACCTTCGTTGGACACTCACCAAGCCGGTTTCGATTATTGTATATAACTCCCATAATGATTTCCAACAAACAAATGTAACGTGGGCATACATGGTTGAAGGAATCGGTGGGGTTACGGAGTTACTGAAAAATCGAGTTGTCATACCTTTTGAAGGAAATTATGCTGAGTTCAGACATGTTATTCACCATGAACTTGTTCATGCAATGGTTAATGATATGGTTTATGGTGGAAATATTCAAAGTATTGTCTCCGGAAGGGTTCGGTTAAATATCCCTCTTTGGGCCAACGAGGGTCTTGCGGAGTTTTTATCCTCAAACTGGGATACTAAAGCCGATATGATCTTAAGAGATATCGCTCTCAATGAAGATATTCCACTTATTAAATATTTAGATGCTTATATGGCTTATAAAGGAGGACAATCGGTCTGGCGATTTATTGCAGACAAGTATGGGCGAGAAGTCATCGGTGAAATTCTTATTGCCATGAAAAAAACACAAAATGCAGAAAAAGGATTTGAACGATCTATCCATCTGGATTTTGAAACCTTAACTGAAAAGTGGCACCAATACATAAAAAAGGAATACTGGCCGGACATTACCAGTCGATCAAAATTGGATGAAATTGCAAAAAAATTAACAGACCACGAAAAACAAAAAAACTATTACAATATCGCCCCATCCCTCTCTCCTGACGGGAGCAAAATTGCCATCCTATCTGATCGCTCTGGGTATGCTGATATTTATCTTATTAATGCCATCACAGGAAAATCTATTAAAAAATTGATCAAAGGGAATCGTTCTACAGAATTTGAGGAGTTAAAATGGCTACAGCCCGGTGTGTCTTGGTCTCCAAACGGAGAAAAAATAATTATCGCTGCAAAATCTGGTGCTCAAGATGCTCTACAAATTGTGGATGTTAAAACCGGAAAATCAAATAAGCTCTCGTTTGACCTTAAGGGATTGTTTTCACCTAAGTGGAGCCCTGATGGTAAGAAATTAGCCTTTGTCGGACATGATGAAGTTTCCAGTGATATCTATAGTTATGATCTCGAAACAGATTCACTAATCAATCTGACAAATGATCTGTTTTCTAATTCCGAGCCATCTTGGAGTCCGGATGGAAATAAAATTGTTTTTGTCTCGGATCGTAATGCTAAATCGATTTCTGATATAAACAGATTTCAAACAGATCTTTATATCGTCGATACACGCTCAAAAGATATTCAACAAATCACTCATACAAATCATAATGAAAACTATCCTGTGTGGGCACATACTGAACCCATCCTGCTTTATACAGCAGATCATAACGGAGTTTGGAATATTTACCGACATGACCTTTCGTCCGGCGAATCGTATGCTATCACGAATATTTTAACCGGGATCCAACAGTTAAGTCTCTCAGTGAATGATGATTTACTTGTCTTTGCAGGATTTGAAAAATCCGGTTGGGACATTTATTCCATTTCTCTACCAATGGATTTAAAGGAACAAACTGTGCCTAAAACACAGTATCTGCTCACGAAACAAGAAGAAGAGATTGTTTCTGATCTTCGGAAAGACCAAATACGTTCGACCGGAATTAGCACTACTGAGCAAGATTATTCATCGCACATTTTTGCTCCCGAATTTGAACACTTTAATCCTGAATTAAATCTAACACAGGATACGACCAAATCCGTAGAAGACAGTTTAAGAACTTCAGATGAATATATTTCTCATGCTTATAAAACCCGGTTCACATTAGATGTCGTTAGTATGAGTATGGGGATCAATACCATCGAAGGGGCTCAAGGGATGACGTATTTCACTTGGAGCGATATTTTAGGGGACCACCATATCACCCTTGGAACACAGATGGTAATGACATTGGATAATAGCGATCTGTATCTTTCATATGCTTATTTAAAAAACCGTACAGACTGGTTCTTCTCAGGGTATCATCAAAATGAGACACTTGCATACTACAATTATTATAATCAATTGCTCATCACACGGTTCAGAAATTATGGTTTAAGCATGTATGTCTCTAGACCTTTCAACCGATTTAATCGCCTTGAAGGAAGCATTTCTTATTCGGTTCAAAGTGCTCAGTTATTTTTGCAATATTCAGAAGATGAAGTCTACGATTTTCCAAAATATCAAATTTCATCAATTGCTCCGTCTGTAAGTTGGGTATATGACAACTCTGTGTTTGGTTATACCGGTCCCGTTGACGGATTTCGCCAAAAAGTATCATTGACAGTCAGTCCTGCGGTTGGTAAAAATTACCAATTCAATCTGATGTCTTTTGACGCCAGGAAATATGTTCGTTTCTTAAAATATTATAGCATCTCCGGACGACTATTTCTTGGGAAGAGCACCGGTCAGGAATCTGTTAAATTTTTACTCGGTGGATTAAACAACTGGTTGTTTGGAAGTGGAGAAACAGGGGGAGTTAAAGATGATGATAATTATAAAGATCTTTCCGAATATGAAAACTCACAATCTATTTTAGAAAACCTCTACTTTGTCAATTATGTTATGCCGGTACGAGGCAGTCGTTATGCAGAACGGATCGGAACAAATGTTGCTCTTACTAATTTTGAATTACGGTTTCCGCTTCTCTTCGCATTTGGAACACCCTCATCGATCAAATCAACATATTTATTTGGTCATATATTTGTCGATAGTGGAACAGCGTGGGATAAACTAGAGCAACTCAAACACCCCTCTTTCTCTCCTATAACTGGTACAGGGATAGGAGTTAAATTATTTACACCCTTTGGATTACTTAGAATTGATACAGCTTGGGATGTTTATCAGATGGGAAAGTATTCACGTCCTCAGTATTATTTTTCATTTGGCGCGGATTGGTAAAATATGAAATCTAAAAAAAGTGTGTTTGTTTGTTCTTCCTGTGGAAATGACTACCCAAAATGGCATGGACAATGTCCTGCATGTAAAGAATGGGGGACGTTAAACGAATTCAAAGAATCTAAAAAACGTCCACGCGGAAAATCATTTACTCCTGATAAACGAACAACGTTAAATGAAATTCTCTACGCAGATCAAAAAGACAGAATTCCCACTAAGCTTGACGAGGCAGATAGAGTTCTGGGCGGAGGAGTTCTTCCGGGGTCTCTAATCTTGCTGGGCGGAAATCCTGGCATCGGAAAATCCACATTAGCATTACAGCTTCTTCATGGTGTTGAAAAGAAATCATTATATGTTTCGGCAGAAGAAAGTGAAGAACAAATTGCAATGCGAGCGCGTCGACTTAACATTATGTCTGACCATCTTGAGCTTTCAGGAAACACTTCTATTGAAAGCATCCTAAATCACATTTCTATCATTAAACCCGAACTGGTCGTTGTTGATTCGATTCAAACCGTGTATAGCGATGATGTTGATTCTTTGCCCGGCTCTGCAGGACAAATACGTGAGTGTACTCAACAGTTATTGCATACCTGTAAAATGCTGGGTGTTGCAGTCATCATCATTGGACATGTAACAAAGGAAGGTGTAATCGCCGGGCCAAAAATGTTAGAGCATATGGTTGATACCGTTCTCTATTTGGAAGGGGATGATCGCTATGATCACAGAATTTTACGATCAGTAAAAAACCGATTTGGCGCAACACACGAGGTGGGGGTTTTTCAAATGGCCGGAAATGGAATGGTCGAAGTCACCAATCCATCTGAACTGTTTTTAGCAGAGCGAACCTTTGATTCAGCAGGAACAACGGTTTTTCCATCATTAGAAGGAACTCGTCCAATTCTTGTTGAAGTCCAAGCGCTTGTCTCTAACGCCAACTTTGGAACTCCTCAACGTAATGTAAATGGATTTGATTATAGACGGTTATCCATGTTGCTTGCGGTCTTGGAAAAACGCTTGAACATTCCCATGGGAACGCGAGATGTGTTTGTCAATTTGGTGGGTGGTATGAAAATCGATGACCCGGCTGCAGACTTGGCCATTTTATCTGCTGTTGCATCCAGCTCTTGGGATAAACCAGTAAATCCTGATATTGTTCTGATCGGTGAGGTGGGTCTTGCCGGAGAGGTCAGATCGATTAGTCATGTCGAAAAACGATTGAAAGAAGCATCCGCTCTAGGATTTAAAAAAGCGCTTATTCCTTCAAGCAGCGCAAAACAATTAACCTCAAAATCTATCAAGATGAAGATCAACGGGATTAAAACCGTGCAAGACGCATTAAATATTCTCTTTAATAAATGAAATTTGAACGACTCACATCCGACAAAAACACTTCCGCAAGAACCGGGATTCTTCACACGGATCACGGAAAAATTGAAACACCCATTTTTATGCCCGTGGGGACGCATGGTGCGGTAAAAACACTTTCACCTCAAGAATTAGACCTTGCCGGTACTCAGATCATTTTAGGAAATACTTACCATTTATATTTACGTCCCGGACATTCATTAATTCAACAAGCAGGTGGTTTGCATGGATTTGCAAATTGGAAAAAGCCGATCTTGACAGACAGTGGAGGATTTCAAGTATTTTCCCTTGCCAAATTAAACCGCATCTCCGACGAGGGCGTTGAATTTCGTTCTCATTTGAATGGAAGCAAACATTTCTTCACTCCTGAAGTTTCAATGGAAATTCAATGTCATTTAGGTTCGGATATTATTATGGCGTTTGATGAATGTCCACCAAGCAACGCTGATCATCAAACCATTCTGAACGCTGTAAACAGAACTACAAAATGGATTGCACAATGTGACAATTATTTAAAAAACACACCACCTTTACATCCTTGGGAACAAACACTCTTCCCTATTGTGCAGGGAGGTATTGTTCCTAAGTTACGTAAGCAAAGCGCAGAAAGTGTTGTCCCTTTTTCGAAATGTGGAATTGCCATCGGGGGTCTCGCGGTCGGAGAAGAAAAAAATGCCATGTTTGATACAATTAGCCTAATGGATGACGTCCTTCCGAAAGACCATCCGCGGTACTTGATGGGTGTCGGGACACCGGCCGATCTCGTGGAATCTGTGATGAACGGTGTGGATATGTTTGACTGCGTGATGCCGACGCGAAATGCACGAAATGGACAACTATTTACATCGAACGGTACACTTAATATGCGGAATAACAAATTTAAAGATGATTTCTCTGTTGTTGACCCGAATTGTTCGTGTCTGCTTTGTACAAATCATTCAAGAGCATATCTTCGTCATTTATTTATTGTAAATGAGATCTATGGACTGCGATTAGCTACAATTCATAATGTTACTTACTATTTACATTTGATGAAAACCATTCGGTCGAAAATTGAAGACGGTGGTTTTCAATCCTGGGCGAAACACTATCTAAGCATACACAAGAAATGACACTCGCCCTACAAGCCATCAACCTATCTAAACGATTTAAAAAATTGAAAGCCGTTGACAACTTGAACCTTGAAGTTCCGGTCGGTGCTGTTTATGGATTTCTAGGACCAAATGGAAGTGGTAAATCTACGACGATCCGAATGATGACTGACCTTATCCGTCCGGATTCTGGAGAAATAATCATTGACGGACTGTCAGTACAAAAACTTCACAACAAAGCATTGATAAACGTTGGGAGTTTCACAGAGCGTGCAGATTTTTATAAACACCTTTCTGCTGAATCAAATTTAAAAATGCTGGCGAGAATGGATGGCATCCAATTTAGTCGTATAGATGAAGTTTTGAACCGAGTTAAATTGGCACACCGTTCTACAGATAAAATAAAAAATTATTCTCAGGGGATGCGGCAAAGACTGGGGATTGCTCAAGCGCTTCTTTCTAATCCAAAACTATTAATTTTGGATGAACCAACAAATGGACTCGATCCACAGGGGATGAAAGAGGTTAGAGAGTTGATCGGCGAATTGAGTTCAGAAGGGATCACTATCTTTCTATCTACTCATTTATTAGATGAAGTTCAAAAAATATGCAGCCATGTGGGTATTATCCATCACGGAAAATTGGTCAGTGCCGGGAGTATACATGATCTGCTAAAAACATCTGATCTGTTCGTAACAGAGATCCGTCTTTCATCAATTGATAATGCGGTTGAAATTCTGAAAAAACAACCCTGGATACATCGGTTAGAAATCAAGGACGATTCAATTATGGTTAATGTCCACTCGGAAAAATTACCTGACCTCACAGAACTGCTTGTACATAACGGCTGTAAAGTAGAAGCCATCATTCCGAGGACTTCATTAGAAGACCTATTTTTATCTAAAATTCATGATTAAAAACAACCATCTTCCATTACAAAACAACCAGAAAATATTTTAATAATGTTTGGTTTAGTTTACAACGAATTATTAAAAATTACCGGTCGTTGGCGAAGTTATATCGGGTTTATAGGGATCGCAGTGACTATGCCGTTTGTTCTCTGGGGATTTTCTTACGGAGGTGATAAAATCAATGAAGATTATATTAGTCAAATTGGAGACAGTTTTATTGTAACAGGTTCCGTTTTTAACGCATTCTTGGTAACGTATATTCTGATGAATGCTCTTTGGATTCACATTCCATTCTTGATCACATTAGCCGCCGGTGACGCGGTTGCGGCTGAAGGTGCTGCCGGAACGTTTCGTATTACACTGACCCGTAGTGTCAGTCGCATAAAAATTCTGATGGCTAAATTACTTGCCACATGGATTTATACAGCCGCCCTGATTTTGTTTATCGCTTTTTTAAGTCTTGGAGTTGGTTCTATATGGCTTGGAATGGGAGATCTAGTCGTTGTTGATAAAGGGATATTGATTTTTGATCAATCCGAGGCGATGATTCGGATGGCGCTATCCTTTACGCTAGCCATTCTTATTATGTGGGTAGTCGCCAGTTTATGCTTTATGTTCTCATCAATGGTTGATAATGGGATCGGTCCGATTATAGGTTCCATGTTTCTAATTGTGATCGGATATATCGTTATTGCAATTCCGCTCGATCTATTTGACAAATTGGAACCATTTATTTTTGTCACGTATTTTAATGTTTGGCTTCATGCTTTTAAAGAACCGATCCCTTGGGGGTTGATAGCAAAAAGTTTAGGGGTCCTTACATTGTACACCGCTGGATTTATTGGAGTAAGTATTGCGGTCTTTTTAAAACGAGATATTAAAACATGATCTTTCCACAGATTATTCATCGGTTTATAGGTATGATAATTCTATCAGGGACACTTATGAGTCAGCCTCTAACTGTTGAATCAGTAAAAGATAGTTTATTGGCGCGATTTCATCAAATTAATGATTACACTGTTCAGGTGAAAATATCAGTGGATATGGTTGGATTCCGGATGCCCAGAAAAAAAGTTAAGCTTTATTATAAATCTCCGGATAAAGTGAAAGTCGAATCTCGCGGATTTGCAATTGTTCCTAAAACCGGGCTTGGAGGGTCTCCTACACCGTTTCTCAATATGTTAAGTTTCATCTCGATAGATGTAGACAATAAAACTAACAATTATTCCGAGATTAAACTGCTTGGGAATGTAATCCCCGACTCTTTGCACATCCCAATGTCTGATTTATCTGAGATCCCTGATATAACAATGTCTATCTCCATCGACACTACTCATTGGATAATCAAAAATGTAAGTACATCCATAGATCATAATACTTTCTTTGATATCAATAGTGAATATTCAAAAGTTGATAACTACTATCTGCCAAGTAAAACTGTAATGACTTTGGGATTGGCGGGGCTGGAAGATTGGTCGTTGAATGATCCGATCCAGGGACATGGTAAAAGAAGACAAAAGAAAGGTTTTGAAGAGATGGCAAAAGAATTAGATATAGAACTTAACGAAGACGGTACAGCCGGAACAATTACCATGGAATTCTCCAAATATAAAATTAACCGCGGATTGAAAGATCGATTATTTGAAGAGACAGACTGGTAATCTTTATTTAAGTTTTATATTTTCAAGTGAGCACACAATCTAAATCCGTAGCCTTTTACACCCTTGGATGTAAATTAAATTTTTCCGAGACTGCTACGCTATCCCGTGACTTTAGCAGGCATGGATATAAAATTGTTCCTTTTCAGGGCCATGCGGATATCTACGTAATCAATACGTGTACGGTTACAAAAAATGCAGATAAAGATGTTCGCAAAACGGTCCGTCGTGCTCAGAGAATCAACTCGGATGCATATATTATTTTGATTGGGTGTTTTACACAGGTTAATCCTGAAAGCGCTGCTTCGATCCATGGTGTGGATGCTGTCCTTGGAAATTCAGATAAGTTTCAATTGCTGGATCATTTGGATTCTTTTGAAAAGAAAGAGTTTCCCGAAGTCTATAACAAATACATTTTAAATGATAACAGGTTCATTTCATCTTATTCGACAAACGAACGGACGCGTGTATTTTTAAAAGTACAGGATGGGTGCGATTATCCGTGCACATATTGTACCATTCCTTTGGCAAGGGGGAAGAGTCGCAGTGATACCGTAAAAAACACCATTAAGGTCGCAGAAAATATAGCGGTTAGTGATGCGCGAGAAATTGTACTTACCGGTGTAAATGTAGGAGATTTTGGATCGGGCACCCACGAGTCTTTTTTCGATCTGATCCAACAATTAGATCAATTAGAAGGAATAGACAGGATTCGAATATCATCCATAGAACCCAATTTGATCACCGAAGAAATGATCCGTTTCTGTAGCGAGTCAAACTCATTTGTTCCTCATTTTCATATTCCACTTCAATCCGGTTCAAATAAAATATTGTCAGATATGAAGCGTAGATACAAACGAGAATTGTTTGCTGAACGAGTTTCACAGATTAAATCCTACATTCCGGAAGCGGCAATTGGTGCAGATGTCATCGTCGGTTTTCCAACTGAATCAGACTCTGATTTTCAAGATACCTATGATTTTATAGTCAAACAGGATATTTCATACCTTCATGTTTTCTCTTACTCAGAAAGGCCTCAGACACTTGCTGCCACCTTTCCTACAAAAGTGGAAAAAATAGTTAAGTCTGAAAGAAGTAAAATACTGCACAATCTTTCTGATCAAAAACAATTCCAGTTTCATCAAGCTCATTTGAATAAAGTCAGACCAGTTTTGTTTGAATATATGAAAAGTGGTTTGGTTTTTGGACACACCGATAATTACATTCTCACTTCTGTTGAGGGAGATAAACGTTTAATTAACCAACTCCTTCCGGTAAAATTAGAAGACATAACAAAGACGACCATGAAAGGAAGTATCAGCTGTTGAAACAATCACCATTTATAGGCATTGCCGGAAATATAGGCGTCGGAAAAACAACCTTTACACAGATCATTGCAGATCGTTTGGAATTCACACCTTATTTCGAATCGGTCATCGATAACCCGTATTTAAATGATTTTTATCATGACATGGAGCGGTGGAGCTTCAACCTTCAGATATACTTTCTTCATCATCGGTTTAATACACATGTTGCTATGACTGAAACTGCTAACGGAACGATTCAAGACAGAACTATTTACGAAGATGTAAAAATCTTCGCTAAAAACCTTTTTGACATCGGGAAAATGTCCCAGCGAGATTTTGACAATTATATGGGGCTTTTTCAAGTGATGACTTCCTTCTTAAAAGTCCCTGATCTCATCATTTATTTGAAAGCCTCGACAGACACACTTATTACCCGAATCAATAAACGTAATCGCAACTTTGAAAATCAAATCGATCCGGAATATTTACATCAACTCAATATTTTGTACACGAAATGGATCCCAAGTATAAAAAATATTCCTGTGTACACAATCGAAACTGATCATTTTAACATTTTTGAAGATCATCAAACACTTGAAGATATCATCAAGAACATTCAATCTCATATCACTTAGGCTTTCTTAAGTGTTGCTAATTGTTTTCAGTATAACGAAAATAATTCAAGCCACCTTTTCTTATGATTCGTTTAGAAAACATCACCAAAGAATTTCCTGATAAAGTTCTTTTTCAATCTGTAAATCTTACTCTCACCTCCGGGATGCGTGTTGGGTTAATTGGCGCAAACGGATCCGGAAAAACCACATTGATCCGAATGATGTTAGGAAAAGACTCCCCTGATAACGGAAACATTCTTAAACATCGATCTCTGACGATTGGTTATCTTCCTCAGGATATTATTGTTTCATCAAAACGGACGGTGCTTCAAGAAGCGCTTTCATCGTATTCAGATATTTCAACATTAGAACTTACAATCAACGATTTAACTCATAAGATTGCTGAAAATCCAAGTGATAAAAGAAGATTAGATGAGCTGGGAACTCTTCATCAACAGTATGAAACCGCAGGAGGGTGGACTCTTGAAAATAAAGCCAAGATCATTCTTAGTGGGTTGGGGTTTAAACCGGAACAGTTTTCAAAACCGCTCGAGACATTAAGTGGCGGATGGCGAATGCGGGTGGTATTAGCAGGATTGCTTCTCCAGGAACCTGACTTTCTTTTTATGGATGAACCCACAAACCATCTTGATCTTGAGGCTACGATCTGGCTAGAGAAATTCCTCTCCTCATGGAAAAGCGGTATTATATTGATCAGTCATGATCGCGCCTTCTTAGATCGATCGGTTACGCATATTTGGGAAATTGAATCTCAAACTATTTGTTCATTTACAGGAAATTATACATATTACAAAAAAGAAAAACAGCTTCGATTAGAACAGC
This sequence comes from uncultured bacterium, assembly GCA_964645915.1. GTDB lineage: Bacteria > Fidelibacterota > Marinisomatia > Marinisomatales > JACNKV01 > JACNKV01. Next base: position 1,021 of record CAZYDH010000023.1, on the reverse strand, counting down.
AACGAGCCGCATACAATAACCAGCAAAAGAAAATTGCGGAAATTGAACGATTTATAGAACGATTCCGATATAAAAATACTAAAGCGGTACAGGTTCAGAGCCGGATAAAAATGCTGGAACGAATGGAAAAGATCCCGATTCCTTATGAATCAAGAACTCAAATCAATATTCGTATTCCCCAACCTGAACGCAGTCCACTGAAATTAGTTACCTTATCTGACGTCGATAAATCCTATGGAAACTTAACGGTTTACGAGAAACTCAACTTTCAGGTAGAGCGAGGAATGAAGATCGGTTTGGTCGGTCCAAATGGAGCCGGAAAATCAACTCTTCTAAAGCTACTTGCTGAAGTAGAAAAACCAACCGATGGTGTTTTTAATATTACATCCGGAGTAACAACTGCATATTTTGCTCAACACCAATTAGAAACTCTCGAACCAAAGGAGACCGTTTTCGAATCTCTGCGTAAAGTAAGTTCCGGTTGGACAGACGTGGAGGTTCGTACATTTCTTGGAAGTTTTTTATTTTCCGGAGAATCAATTGACAAGCGTATTTCTGTATTGTCCGGAGGTGAAAAGTCTCGATTAGCTCTTGCATGTATTCTTACTCAACCCTCAGACCTTTTACTATTAGATGAACCAACAAATCATTTAGATATGACATCTAGAAACGTGGTTGAACATGCTTTAAAAGAGTATTCCGGGAGCATAGTTTGTATATCACATGATAGACATTTTTTAAATACTGTCACTCATTTAACCGTTGAAATAGTAGGTGGAGATACAACTATTTATCACGGCAATTATGATTATTACGAGTGGAAGACATCAACTAAAAAGAACCTTGAAGAAAAACCTATTAAAAAGAAATTGGAAACCGGTTCTAAAAAAGAAATTTATCGTGAATCGAAGAAACGAAAAAATCGTTTACGAAAAATTGAAGGATTGTTGAAAGAACTCGAAGCAAAACAGAAGACAATTCAGAAGCAACTGCAAGATCCTGATATTGCTTCTGACTATGA
>CAZYDH010000022.1:0-24899 GCA_964645915.1 uncultured bacterium | reverse complement strand
ACATGCGGCTTCGTTCTCTCAAATTTTTCCTTTGCCATGAGAAACTCCTAAGTTTATGTTATCGTTAAGTTTTGTTTGTTCAAATCCGGAGCCTACGACCGGACTTGAACCGGTGACCTCGTCCTTACCAAGGACGTGCTCTACCGACTGAGCTACGTAGGCATTATTGAGCGGGTGATGAGAATCGAACTCACGTGACCAGCTTGGAAGGCTGGTGTTCTACCATTGAACTACACCCGCAAAGTGGGGAGAGAAGGATTCGAACCTCCGTAGGCGTCCGCCGGCAGATTTACAGTCTGCTGCCATTGACCGCTCGGCCATCTCCCCAAAACTAATTGCTCTAACCTTGTAAAAAAGCTCGGGAAGCGCAATAGACACTTCCTTCTTTTCACCCACCGAGCCGGCGAAGGGACTCGAACCCCCGACCTGCTGATTACAAATCAGCTGCTCTACCAACTGAGCTACACCGGCATATTGAGACGTCTGTCTTGAACGTGTTGTGGCACAGTTTTTGCCACACATTCTAACATTTCCAATTTTTAATTCCGTGATTAATGCACGGTAAAGCCTATAAATTTAGAAATAATATTCATATACTTTCAAATAAAATTTGTAAAAAACAAAAGAAATATCCTAATCAATATATATTTTATCTATTTTTATAGCAAAGTGAACTACTTTTTTTAATAATAATATTTTGTTTTATAGCGTATTGAGGGAATATAACTAAAAATAACTAGTGATTTGACAAAGGGGTTTTTTAGAAAGAATCGGTGTCTTTGCATCCTTTGAAGGATATCCGGTTACTAATATTAAAAATGGACGTTCAGTCTTCGGACGATCTAATATTTTATTTAAGAAATTCATTGGACTTGGGGTGTGGGTAAGGGTTGCTAATCCTGATAAATGTAGAGCGGACAATAAAATTCCTGTTGCTATTCCGACAGATTCACTCGGATAATAATTTTTATGCTCCCTACCTTTTTCATCAATATTTACTTTCTTTAAAAATATTACTATTAAATATGGTGCTGTTTCCAAAAATGGTTTGTTTTCATCTGTATTAAAAGGTTCCAAATCCTGAAGCCACTGTTCAGTTGCCCTTTCTTTATAAAAAGCTTTTTCTTCAATTTCTGCAGCTTCTCTAATCTTTTTTTTTATTTTAGGATCAGACACAACAACAAAATGCCACGGCTGTTTATTCGCTCCGCTGGGAGAAGTTCCTGCAGATCGAATGGCATTGTTGATTATTTCCACCGGAATGGAGTCGTCAGAAAACTCCCGAACACTTCTACGGGTTTCCATTTTACCATGAAAATCTTTTGAAAGTGAGACCATCTCTTTCAAACTTTTTCGATCAAAATATAATTTTTCAAATTTTGGTTTTACCATTTATGAGTCCTTTTTGTCCAGAATGCTCTAAGTTGTGTAATCTAATATATTTTTACCGGACCACATAACGATGTTTAATAGGTTCTTTGCAAACTTTAAATATATATTAACGAAATTAGGAATCTAAGCCGGTTGACACTTCTGTCCGTCAGGTGTGTCTTTTACTATCCAACCTAAAGACTGTATTTTCTCTCGTAGCCGGTCGGATTGCTCCCAGTTTTTATTCGTTCTTGCTTCTTCCCTTTTTTGTAATAGTGAAAGAACCGTTGAAGGAATATCTATTTTATCAGACAACACATCAAAAATACTTTGAAATTTTTCTAGAAAACATAAACCACTTAAAGCTTCTTTAAGATTTAGTGATTTTTCATCTAATTTTTGATTTGTTTGCTTGATCCACTGGAAAACAATAGCCAAAGCTTTTGGAGTATCCAAATCGTTATCTAAAGCGCTGACAAAATCAATATATTCTTTTGGAAGCTCTCCATCCTGTTTATTGTCACCAACGAATTCGGTTAAACGATTAAAGATATCAATAATTCTATTAACCGCTTGTTCAGCTTCATGTTTTTTCTTGAGTGAAAAGTTCAGCGCTGTTCGATAATGTGTGTTAAGTAAAATAAAACGAAGGGTTTCAGATGTAAAACCTTTTTCTATTAATTCAGTTATGCGGTAAAAATTACCTAGAGATTTACTCATTTTTCCACCATCCACTAACAAGTACTCACAATGCATCCAAAAGTTGACAAAAGAATCCCCAGTAGCACACCGTGATTGAGCTAACTCGTTTTCATGGTGAGGAAATATATTATCAACTCCACCGCAATGAATATCAAAATGACTTCCCAGATATTTCATGGACATAGCCGAACATTCTATATGCCAACCGGGTCGTCCCTTTCCCCATGGGGAATCCCAAACAACATCTCCGTCTTCTTCTTTCCATGCTTTCCAAAGGACAAAATCCTGCGGATTATCTTTTGTATATTCGTCCGTCAAAATTCTCTCAGTGGATTGCTGACCTTTAAAATCCAAATGAACTAAATTGCCATAATCTTCAAATGAATCAATTGAAAAATATACGGATCCGTCCCCTGCTTTATAGGCATGTCCTTTATTAATAAGTTGTCCGATCATTTCAATCATTAGATCAATGTGTTCAGTGGCTCTCGGATAATTATCCGCTGGAATAATTTTTAGTGCTTTCAGATCATTAAAAAACTTATTTGTATACTTTTCAGTCAGATCATTAATGGGAACTTTGTTTTCAATTGATCGCTTTATTGTTTTATCATCCACATCAGTGATGTTCATAATATGGTTAACCTTATACCCTTTTAAAACAAGAAAACGTTTAAGCAAGTCCTCGAACATAAATGCGCGAAAATTACCGATATGTGCTTCATCGTAGACCGTCGGTCCACAAGTGTACAGGGTTACTTCTCCATCAACGATAGGAACAAAATCTTCTTTTTTCCTCGAGAGTGTATTATAAAATTGTATTGCCATATTGTTTAACTCAAAGTTCTAATAAAATTTAATACTACTCATCTATTCAGAGCTTCTTGAATAATGATCTTAATTAGTTCAGGAAATGTTCCACCCACTGCATTAAACGCCTTTGGAACTAAACTTGTATCTGTCATTCCCGGAAGGGTATTTAACTCAAGAAACCAATATCGATTATCAGGATCTAATCTAAAATCCACCCGTCCATAATCTGTGCAGCCCAATGTTTTGTAAATATCCATTGCTTCTTGTTGGATCTGCTTGGTTAACTCTTTAGATAATTTAGCTGGACATTCATAGCGACTCATCCCAGATGTGTACTTACATTCGTAATCATATAGATCATGAGATGGAATAATTTCAACGATAGGATAGACATTTTCACCAACAACTGCCACTGTGATCTCTCGCCCAGGGATAAATGTTTCCAATAAAATATTATGGCTGAAAACACATGCATGATCAATGGCGGATTTTATTTCATCTTTTTTATGAACAATCGATAATCCAACCGTACTCCCTTGGTCATTTGGCTTGACGACCAATGGGAAAATTATTTCATTCGGGATCTCTTGACCGGGATGTATTAAATGCCACGACGGAGTATCCCATCCATTCTTATTTACGATTTTTTTACTAAGATGTTTATCCATGCACAAAGACGATGCCTCTGCTCCCGTTCCGGTGTAGAGTATATTTTCTTCATCAAACCAACGCTGAATCTCACCGTTTTCTCCTTCTCCACCATGCATAGCATTAAAAACAACATCTATGGTTTCAAATCGAGATTGTAACGTTTCAATGGAATCATCTAGAACAACTTCTTCAACTGTGTATCCTAATTGTTTACAAGCTTTTGAAACAGCTTTGCCTGTTGAAATTGAAACATCCCTTTCAGTTGAAGTACCACCCATTAATATCGCAATTTTCATTTTAGATCCTCTGTCAGCAATTTCGCACCTTCTAGTAAATCTTTCACAACATACGTCGGAGTACATTGATCTTCTTCTATGGTTTTTTGTCCATTCCCCGTGAGGACTAACATTGTATCCATATCTAAATTTTCTCCGGATTGAATATCAATAAAACTATCTCCTATCATTATAGATTTTACTAAATCAATGTTATGATCTTCTGCTGCTTCAATGAACATCCCGGGACCAGGTTTTCGTCTTTTCGTTGGATTTTCAGGATGATCCGCATTCCAGTATATTCCTAATAATTCTATCTCGTTTGTGTGAAACTCTGAAGATAGCCAAGAATGAATCTCATCCAATTCTTCTTGAGAGATAATCCCTCTGTTTATTCCTGATTGATTTGTCACAATACAAAATCTGTTCCCATGTTCAGACAACAATTTTAAACCCGGAATTGTTGTTTCAAACAAGTTGAATTGATCTAGCTGATTAATATATCCTGGATCGAGGTTAAGGGTTCCATCCCTATCTAAAAATATTGTATCGTATTTTTTCATGATTCCGTTTTTTTCTGTATATCCGAAAGATGCATGGAACTTTTGAAAAAATAGATTGAACCGATTAAAACAAATGGAACAAACCCTATTGAATGGATAATTATTGCAAAAGCTTGAGCTTTGGATAATGTCAATGCAAATACTGTTGTTCCAACATACACAATAGCAGCGTGATAGGTACCAATAAATCCGGGAGCTGCAGGTATGATGATCGACAACGTTGCAGTAACCAATACAATTCCTATTCCAATTAACCCGATGTCCACTTGAAGAGCTTTTGCGATCATCCATGCATCAATGTAGTAGATCGCCCATGAAACAATGGTATAAAATATAATAAGATAGACATGTTTTGTATTTTTAAGGGCAGTTAACCCATCCATGATATTCAATAAAAACTGATATATTTTCTGTGTGATACCCGAATGTCTGTCCACAAAATTTTGGATCTTACTCTGATGTTCATTTGATATTTTGCCAAAAAGGAGGATGATCACAAACAGACAGATCGTGCCGAATATTATACCATAGGCAATACCATTAACCCACCCTGTCAAAGGATATATCATCATCAAAAATCCCATTAGGGTTATTAAACCAAGCATATCCAATAAACGTTCAAGAATTAAAGTTCCAACTGCTGAAGAGACAGAGATAGATCGATTACGACTGATACTATATGCGCGTAAAATTTCACCTAACCGAAACGGCAAAACATTATTTCCAAAATAACCAATCATACACGATCCAAATAACGTATGCGTATCTATTGATTCGATAGGCTCTAAAATCAATTTCCAACGAAGTGCTCTAATCCAAACGCTGTAGACCATCAAGATAATCGCTAAGAATATCCAAATGAGATGGACTTGTGTTAGTTGCTCTAAAAACACCGCCCAATCAAGCTTTCGAAAAGCATAGTAAAGTCCAGCTGCACTTAAAACGAAACCGAGTAAAAGTTTTAAATATTTATTCACGAAGATCGATCACTTCCCAACCATCAACGGTCCAGTCAGATTTAGACGGAGTTTCAATGATATTAAATGCCATAATATTTATTTCTACAGTGTTATTTTTATCATATTCCAAATAAATTGAAACCGGACGATACTGTTTGTCAACGACGATCTTTCCAGCTGCTTCTAGGTTAGATATATAGTAGTTGATAACTTTTTTATCATTTGAATGCTGCTCAATACCTTTTATAGTCAAATGAGTAAAATTTCCCGTTAAAATAGAAAGTAAGCTAAAGTCTTCCGGATACACATTCTCAATGACCACCTGATTGGATTCCGAAGTAAACGTATAGATTGTCTCATGATCTACCCAAATGGTTTGCGCTGAAGACACGAGAGAATATCGATCCTCGGTTTCAAACTCAATATAGGCATGGTCAACATAGGTTTGGTCGTATTGTTTTTGTGAAATTGTTAAATCCAGTTTGATAATATCCGGATGGTTAAAAACATTCGTTAATGAATCTAAAATAGTAAGCTCTTCGCCAAAACATAATGAAAAACATAATAAGATAATTAAGTGTTTTGGATTCATGAAATTAATTACGTTATAACAAAATAAATGTTCAAAATATTTTGTTTAAAGCTTCTCAATTAGTCTTTTATCATTTCAAGATAGGTTTCATCTACCAAGACTTCACGAGCTTTACTACCGGTAAATGGACCAACAATTCCCAATTGCTCCATCTCATCAATCAAACGGGCTGCTCTTGAATATCCAACTTTTAATCGACGTTGGAGAAGAGAAATAGAACCTTGTTGATGAATAACTACTAGTTGAATCGCATCATTAAGCATATCATCTGTACCTTCAGATTCAATGGTTACACCACCGGCAGAAACTTCTCGCACACTATCTAATTTTAATTCTTCGGCTTTGGGTTGTTGCTTGACATGACTCATGATCGCTTCTATTTCTTCCAATGACAAGAAAGCGTTATGCATTCTCACAGGTTCAGAAGATCCTAATCCCTGGAATAACATATCTCCACGTCCGATCAATTTTTCAGCACCGGGAGAATCTAAAATAGTTCTAGAGTCAATTTTGGATGCTACCTGAAAAGCGATTCTCGAAGGGAAGTTTGCCTTAATGATACCGGTAATTACATCAACCGATGGTCGCTGGGTGGCAATAACTAAATGAATACCTACTGCCCGAGATAGTTGAGCCAAACGAGCAATCGGTGCCTCAACATCTTTTGCACTCATCATCATCAAATCTGCTAACTCATCAATAACCAGAACGATATAAGGCATGATGGTTTGTTTTTCTTTGCGCATTTTTTCATTGTATTCATCTATGTTTCTTACAACTGCATCCGCAAGAATCGTATAACGTTTATCCATTTCTTTTTCTAGCGCACGAAGACCCAAAATGGCATTCTCTATGGTTGTGATGATCGGTTCACTAATATCTTCAGTTCCGACTAAATAATATTTGTCCAATGCTCGATAAAGAGTCATCTCGACTTTTTTCGGATCGATGATCATAAATTTAACTTCATCCGGTGAGCATTGATATAGGATGCTGCAAACAACCGTGTTTAAACAAACCGATTTTCCCGATCCGGTTGTTCCAGCGATCAATAAATGAGGCATTTTTGCTAGATTAAGCGTGGCTATTTCACCCGATGTACTTTTACCGATCGCTAAAGTGAGTTTGGAATCTGCATTGGCAAATTTCTCTGAATTCACAATCGATTTAAAATATACCGTTGCAGGATTACGATTCGGTATCTCGATACCTACCGATGATTTACCGGGAATCGGTGCAATAACCCTTACACGACTAGCTTCCATCACTCGTGCTAAATCATCAGAAAGTTGAACAAACTTATTTACACGAACACCTTCAGCTGGCTCTACTTCAAATAATGTAATGACCGGACCCGGATGAACATTAACAACCTGTCCCTGTACGCCAAATGTTGCTAAAGACTGAGTAAGAAAGCTTGCTCTGTCCAATAATTCTTCACGAGACATACCATCATTAATAGATACGGGTGTAAATAACAATTCGGTACCAGGAAGTTGATATTTACGCTTTGGTGTTTTTCTTTCTTTGATCTTATCCAGGTCAACTTCATCTTCTATAACCATCTCCCCAACTTCAATAGAATCTGTTTCAGTCAACCCGTCTGTATCTTCTGATGATTCCGGGATACTTTCTTGCTCACGTTCGGGGTCCTTATCTTCAATTGTATCTACAATGTGATCCACAGTTTCAGGTTCGGATTCTACAGGGGTTTGTTCGAGCTCTTTTGCTTCTTTAATTTTTTGTGCATCGATCTTTTCAATTAAATTTTCTGTGTGCTTCCTTTTTTCGGTTTCTTTTTGAGTAACTTCTTTTTTGTCAGATCTCTGCGTGATCCATCCTTTGATTTTTTCTATCAATTGATCAAAAGGTTTATAGAAACTCCAAGAAAAATATCCACGAACAAGTATAAGCCATCCCGCACCAACTAAAATTGATGCTCCAATTTTACCAAGAAAGTCTATAACAAACTTCGCTGATAGACCACCTGTTAATCCAGACCATAAAAATCCCAATGGAAAATATTGGTCAAATAAATAAAACAGTAATCCAATAGTAATAGAGATAAGAAACGCACTACCGATGACATATCCAGCGATACGATTTAATCCGGTAAAACTTTTATGACTGAACAACCACCACCCATACACTATTCCAAGAATAGGAAGAACAAATGTTGGGACTCCAAATGTGAGTTTTATAAAGAAATAAGCAATAAAAACACCAATTATTCCCATCGGGTTCTCAATATGAACATTCGGTGAAATACCTGGATCTTCATTTGGATTAAAACCGATCATACTGATCAGTGTAAGAATTGATAGGGTTATCGTTAATATCCCCAGTATTTCTAATTGTCGTTTATTTATGTTTTTCTTCTTAGCGATGATGATCCCTTTCGAAATATGGATGTTAATCCCATTCTTGTAAAGAAATTATAAAAAGGAATTTACAATATTTGACAGAAGAAATGGTAATAGATATCAGATAAAGATCAGAATTATAATTGAGTCGTTCCTTTTTTATAAAAAGGCGGTTTTACAATGATCGCAGATTTGTCTTTTCCTCTTACCCTAATGGCAATATTAGTTCCAGACTTTGTATATGGGCGATTGATATATCCAAGTCCAATCCCTTTATTTAATGATGGTGAATGTGTTCCGCTAGTCACAAATCCAACTTCATTATTATCTACAAAAATAGGATGTCCTTTTCTCGGAATGGCTCGTTCCATCATCTCAAAGCACACTAAACGTCGGTTCATTGTTTCTTTCCTTTTCAAGATGGCATCTTTACCAATGAAATTACCTTTTTCAGGTTTGGTCACCCATCCCAGACCCGCTTCATATGGATGTGTAGTCTCGTCAATATCGTTTCCATACAGACAGTACTTCATTTCCAATCGCAAAGTATCTCTCGCACCCAACCCTGCAGGACAAATATCACTCTCTTTTCCTGCTGTCATTATTTCATCCCATATCATTGGGATATCTTTTGGATCGGCATAAATTTCATATCCCAACTCACCGGTATAGCCGGTTCTGGCTAAGGTCACCTGTTTATCACCTACTTTTGTATTGACAAAATGATAAAACAGAAGTGTATCGAGATCAAAGGAGGTTAGTTTTTGCAGGATTTCACGAGATTTTGGTCCTTGCAAGGCGATTAATTCTATCGTATCACTGATATCTCTTAACTCAACATCAGGGATCAAATAACTCTCTAACCAAAGAAAATCTTTTTCAATATTTGCTGCATTCACAACGACAATAAAATGATCATCTTGTTTATAGATCAACAGATCATCGACAATACCGCCATCATCATAACACATGGCTGAATATTGAGCCTGACCCGGTACTAAAGTGCTTACATCATTGATCGTGACGTATTGTAAAAACGCTTCAGCATTTTTACCGCTAACCCGAAATTCTCCCATATGGCTGACATCAAAGATTCCTGCACTTTCTCTAACTGCATTGTGTTCAACTCCAATTCCAGAATACTGTATGGACATTAAATAACCAGCAAATGGAACCATTTTACCGCCCAACTCAAGATGGCGGCTATATAAGGATGTTTTTTTGTTTTCGTGCGACATATACTAATAATTAGGTTAAATCAGAGCGGAGATCTTAAGAGTGAGGTTGACCTCCGCCCTGATAGTAGTTTATTTATGAATTAGGTTAATTCCTTTTACGAAAATCTGCAAGGAATTGAGCAACTTTTTCAGCACCCTCTAACGGCATTGCGTTATAGATAGAAATGCGAACACCACCCACACTTCTATGACCTTTTAAACCTATAAAGCCTGCATCTTTTGCTTCACTAATCAGTTTTTTCTCAAGATCTTCAGATGGAAGACGAAGAGTAATATTCATCCAACTTCTATCGGCTTTTACAGCAGTTCCGGTGAAAAATTCAGGATCTGAATCAATCAACGAATAAACTGCATCTTTCTTTTTCCGATTGATCTCTTGAATTCCTTTTAATCCACCTTGACCTTTGATCCATTCAAGAACAAGTTTAATGACATAAACACCAAATGCAGGAGGTGTATTAAATAGCGAGCGCTTACTTGCATGAGTCCGATAATCAAACATGGTCGGCACGCCATCTTGAATTGTATCCAACAAACTTTGATGAACCACAACCATTGTCACTCCTGACGGTCCAAGATTTTTCTGTGCACCTGCATATACCATTGAAAACTGTGAATAATCCAGTTCTTTTGATAAAATATCTGAAGACATGTCACAGATCAAAGGTACATTTCCTGTTGAAGGAAAATTATGATATTGCGTTCCTTTAATTGTGTTATTCGATGTCATATGCAAATATGCAGCATCCGATGGAAAATCAATATCCTTTGGAATATAGTTGTATCCATCTTCTTTCGAAGATCCTGCTAAGTACATATTTCCAAGGTTTTGTGCTTCTTTTATCGCTTTTGTAGACCATGTACCTGTATCGACATAGGCAGCTGTTTTTCCTTTATGTAAGAAATTGATCGGGATATGAGCAAACTGTGTTGAAGCTCCCCCTCCAACAAACAACACATGATAATCGTCTCCGATTCCCATGAGTTCTTTTGTAAGATCAATAGCTTTATCATTAATTTCATCATATTGGGGTGAACGATGAGATGATTCCATTATGGACATTCCTGTTCCCTGATAATCTAGTAATTCACCTCTCACGATTTCTAACACTTCTAATGGAAGTGTCGACGGTCCCGGGTTAAAATTAAATACTCGTTTTGTCATGTTATTCTCCGTGACTTATTTAATTGGATAAAAATTCATCGATAGTTTCTACTACGATATCACCTATTCGAAGAAGATTCTCTTTTGTTGAAGCTCCTAAATGCGGAAGCATCGTCACATTCGGTGCATCTACTAGGACAGTATTTTCCGGAGGGTCGGAATACCAGACATCATTTCCGAATGCTTTAAGTTTACCTGTTTTAAGTGCTTCTGCGACATCCTCTTCAACGATTGTTTTTCCACGACCGGTATTTATCAAAAATGCACCATCTTTGAATTCATTGAGTGTTTCTTTATTTATCAAACCTTTTGTTTCTTCTGTTAAAGGCATATGCATTGAAACATAATCAGCTGCATTTAAAACATCTTTCATTGTCGGTTTCATTTCGGCTACTTCACTTGAGTCGACATAAGGATCGAATGCAATCACATCCATTCCGAAAGCTATCGCGCGTTTAGCTAGTTCTGTACCGATACGACCCAGTCCCAAAATACCTAAGGTTTTTCCATACAATTCTGTTCGTTTCATTTGTTTTTTCAACCATTCACCATTGTGCATGGTTCTATCTGCCCAAGTCACATGGTTTGTGATGGATATCATCAATGTAAATGCAAGTTCTGCTACTGCAATTGATGAAGCATCAGGAGTATTTCTTACAACAATTCCTTTTTCTTTTGCATAATCAAGATCCACATTATCCAATCCTACTCCGCCACGAATCACCAGTTTAAGGTTTGGTGCATTATCAATATAATCTTTTCTGACTTTTGTTTTACTTCTGATTAAGACGACATCAGCTTCTGAAACTCTGGATTTATCATCAGTTACTTCTCCAAACCGTGCAAGTTTTGCGGATAACCCCGCATCAAAAGCATCTGAAATTAAAATAAGCATTTTTCATTCCTTCCTTTTATTAAGAATAAAATATCATTGTTATGATGTTAACTCGTTTACAACCATACCGCTACGGAGTTTAGGTTCAAACCATGTTGATTTAGGTGGCATTACCTCTTCTGCATCGGCGACATTTAGAAGTTGTTGGATTGAAGTTGGGTAGAGTGAAAAAGCAATCTGATACTCTCCCGAATCCACTAACTTGACTAATTCTTTTATTCCTCTGATCCCCCCAACAAAATTGATTCGTTTGTCGGTCTTTGGGTCTACAATTCCTAAAATGGGATCGATAAAATTATTTCCAAGGATTGCAGCATCAATTGAACCCTTAGGATCTTCAGGATTGAATGTTCCATCTTTTGCGGTTAATACAAACCATTTCCCTTCGCAGTACATCCCAATTGTATGCAAAACATCCGGCTCGACATCACCCTCATGTTCACTAATGTCAAAATCTTTACCGGCCATATCAAGAAGCTCATTCAAGGTAAGTCCATTCATATCTTTTACAACTCGGTTGTATGGTAAAATATTCAACTCTGAATCAGAGAAAAGGACATTTAAAAAATAATTGAAACTTTCATCACCGGTATAATTAGAATGAGCTTGACGACTTCTCCTGCACACTTCTGAAGCTGCTTGACTACGATGATGTCCATCAGCAATATACACATATGGTAATTTTGCAAAATCGGCGATAATTTTATCAATACTATCATCATCTGCGACAACCCAAAACTCATGACGGACACCATCATCTGCAGTGTAATCTACATCTGACGGACGTGTTGTGATCCGTTCAAAACTGTTATTGATGTCTTTGTTATAACGAAAAGTTGAAAGGATTGGACCGACCTGAGCTTCTAAAAATGAAATGTGATTTGCGCGATCATTTACTTTTTCAGGTCGAGTATGTTCATGTTTTTTTATCAGTCCATTATCGTATTCATCAACAGACGTTAACGTGACCAGACCTGTTTGAGATTTACCATTCATGGTTAATCTATATAGGTAAAAACATGGTTTCTCATCTTTTATCATCAGTTGCTTGTCTGAAAGGCTTTTCAGATTATCTTTCCCGCGTTGATACACTTCATCGCTGTATTGATTTACATTATCATCAAATTCTAATTCCGCTTTATTAACACGTAAAAAGGAGTTAGGATTATTTTTTACAATTTCTTTCGCTTCTTTTGCATTTAAGACATCATATGGGGGTGAAGCAATTTCTTTAGCAAATTCCGGTTTTGGCCGAAGACCTTTAAAAGGTTTTACAATCGTCATTTTTCCTCCAAAAAAATGTTACTAGTGTTTTATAATTATCCATAATCTACATTTTTGATAACGCTTTTTTAATCAGCGTTTCTATAGACCCGGTCAACTCTCCCTGTTGTTCAAGTTTTTTCATTGCACCCAATGCATGGGCTCGTTTGTACCCCAAAGCGACCAATGCATCAACTGCATCATTCATTTCATCGGGGACATTATCTCCACCGATGAGAGATGAAATATCTTCATCTTTATCGGTAACAAATTTTTCTTTTAACTCAATAATTATGCGTTTTGCAGTTTTAGTTCCAATCCCAGGGATTACCGTTAAGGATTTTACATCTCCTGCAATAATACGTTTTTTAAACTCGTCAATTGTGGCTCCGGATAGAATTCCCATGGCGGACCTAGGACCAATACCACTGATACCGATAAGCAGCATAAACACATCACGTTGTTCTTCATGGCTGAAACCGTAAAGATCTAAAATGTCTTCTCGAACATGAAGATACGTTAAAATCTGTGTCAAACTTCCTACAGCCGGTAGTCGTTCAAAAGTACTTAGACTAATATGGATTTTTAATCGAACTCCATTTATATCAACAACAGTAAATGTTGGTGATTTCTTCAGTATTTTTCCCGAAATTGAATCAATCATAAATTTCTTCCCGTCAGTTGATTTAAATGACAAACTCCAATCGCCAATGCATCTGACGCATCAATAGGTGTAGGTAATTCTTTTAGGTTCAAAATATTTTGCATCATGAATTGGACTTGCTCTTTTGTTGCAGCTCCATTGCCAACAACAGATTGTTTCACTTTTCTCGGAGCATATTCCTCACAGGATAGATTGGAATTAGCTCCAGCTAATAATAAGGCACCTCTGGCTTGTCCAAGCTTCATCGCTGATTGAACATTTTTTTGGTAGAATGTATTTTCTATGGCTAACACATCCGGAGAATATGTCTGTATTAACTTCATCGCTTCATTATATAAATGTTTAAGCCGCTCAGGAAGTGAAAAATTCTTTGGTGGTCTGATCGCTCCATAACAAATTGTTCTAATTTGCGATTTTTGTTTCTCTAACACACCAAATCCTGTTACACCTAATCCCGGATCAAATCCAATCACACGCATAAGAGTTAATCTTCAGTTAATGAATCTTCATCAATATCGAAGTTTGAATAAACCTGACTAATATCATCATGATCTTCGAGAGCGTCCATCAGTTTCAATGTTTTTTCGGCATCTTTTCCTTCAACTTTTTGAAGGTTTTTAGGAACCATTTCTATCTCTGCAGAATCGATAGGAATTTGTTTAGCTTCTAAAGCTTCTTTTACCTCAAACATGTCCGTTGGATCGGTGGAAATCAAAAACATATCATCTTCAGTTTCAAAATCTGTAGCGCCACTCTCAAGGGCAATATCTAAAATCTCATCCTCTTCACCGGCAGTATTGGGTACTCGAATTTGTCCTTTCTTATTGAACATCCAAGCTACACTTCCATTCTCTCCTAAATTCCCACCGAATTTAACCATTAGATGGCGAACATCAGCAACCGTTCTATTTTTATTATCTGTCATCACTTCAAGAAAGACAGCAACTCCACCGGGGCCATATCCTTCATACGTGTATTCTTCATAGCTTATGCCCGGCAATTCACCGGTTCCTTTTTGGATCGCTCTTTTGATATTATCTGCAGGCATATTATTGGCTTTTGCCTTAATGACCGCTTGGCGTAAACGTGGATTGGAATTTTCATCACCACCACCCATTCTGGCAGCGATTGTGATTTCTTTGATGATAACAGTAAATATTTTACCGCGCTTGGCGTCTGCTGCACCTTTTTTCCGTTTTATCGTAGACCATTTACTGTGTCCTGACATAGATATTTTCCTAATATTTTAGTGTCAAATTTACAGTAAAATTATTGTGCTTACAAAGAAATGTCCGATCTTAGATGTCAATATTCATAACGTGTCAGTAAATATTTTTAATTGTTTTTTGATCTCCTATTATACTCAAGGAACTTCTTATTATATAAATTGTAATGTTTGTATAAGTATTGTGTGGAAACTTTTCCAGTTTCAAGTAATTTTAGAGGTATGCAAAAAGTAATTAATATTCTATTCATCATCTTTAGTCTTTGTAGTATTCTCTCTGCAAAGAGGTGGGAAGTCGTTTCATCCGATGTCGAATCACTCACGATAGACATCCGTTTTGACGTGGAATTCCCTGCAGATTTACAAGAAGAATACATTACGATCGGGTTACCGTCAATCGATTATCCTCAAGTCGAATCAAATTTCTCCTTAAAGAAATCGTTTACGTTTGATATACCTGACACTCTTTCCACAGGAATTGAATGGATATCATCTCAAACAATTCATTCTTTACATACAGCAACCATCAGAATTTCTCCTCATGCAGAAAATCAAGAATATTATTCAAGAATACAGTTAATCTTTCA
Organism: uncultured bacterium; assembly: GCA_964645915.1. Lineage (GTDB taxonomy): Bacteria > Fidelibacterota > Marinisomatia > Marinisomatales > JACNKV01 > JACNKV01. The sequence continues at coordinate 9,573 of CAZYDH010000022.1, read as the reverse complement.
TTTCGAATCTGCTGAACTTAAACCTTTACCTGCATTATCAAAGCATAAAGCAGATTTCTTAAAACATAAAATAGCAAACTGGGAAACTGCACAACGGTGGTTACTGATCAGAGATACATTATCCAGAATAACCGGTACAGGTTCTGAACATGTCATTATCGGCCCGTCCCAGTTTGAATCAGCATGTCTACCTCTTCTTCAGCATCGAGGGAACTCACAGTATGTACGCTTAGATAGTATTTATTCACAATTTAGTGATGGTGTCGCTTCTCCTGATGCTATTCGCAAATATATTCTGTGGGCATATGAAAATTGGGAAGTTCCCCCTATTTATATTTTGCTGGTGGGTGATATTGAATGGATCGAAACTTTATATGGCTACGATTATAATGGACCTTATGCAGTAGACGATTTATTTGTAACACCTTATTCAAGTTATTTGACGATTGCGTCGATCGGGAGGTATCCTGCTCATACTGTTGATGATGTGGAAGCGTTTGTTACAAAATTAATCAACTACGAAACAGAGCCTGAATATGGTCCTTGGAGAACAACCGTTACCCTAGTAGCGGATGACGCAAAAAGGCCTGAACCGAATCATGGTGGTATTGAGACCGGAAAAAGTCATACCCGTTATTCAGAAAATGTAGCAGACCATATTCCCAATCAAATCGATCTAAAAAAAATATATATGATGGATTACCCGGAAGTGACTGATGCTTCTGCCTACGGAGTGATAAAACCAGATGCAACGGAAGCTTTATTTACTCAATTAGAGGAAGGGACAGCTGTCATTAATTACATTGGACATGGTGAACCCGGGAAATGGGCACAAGAGCAATTACTGTCTAAAAACAGAGGGGATATTCATTCAATTCAAACCGGAATGAAATTACCCATCTGGATCGCAGCAACCTGTTCTTGGGGATATTTTGATGACCCGCAAAATGATGCTTTTTCCGAAGATATCATTCGTTTACCTGAGAATGGTGCATCAGCCATCATCGCAACCACTCGAAATATAGGTATAAACACAAATGCACAGTTCGTCGAAAACCTTTTCGAAACATTATTTGAAGACGGACACCCATCAGAAAGTTCTCTGGGGACCATTCTTCAAACTATAAAAAACGGTTCAAGTGACGGAAGAAAATTCCATTTATTTGGAGATCCTGCAACGGTCTTACCCTTTCCCACATCTATCGCGTCAGTCGATTCTTTATCCACTGACACGTTAGTTACATTAACACCAGCTACCTATTTTGGATCTCAACCTTTTGAAGGGATGGGTGGAACAGGATATATCTCAATAACCGAAGGGAATCGATTTGTTACTCGGTATTATACAATCTCAGGGTCCGATGAAGAGCTGTCTTATTTCTTACCCGGAGCTTCTTTATTTCGAGGTCAATTCAGCTATTCAGGAGATCAGTTTACCGGAGAGTTAATCGTTCCCAAAGATATCTCGAATATGGATTCCACAGGATATATTCGTACTTACACTCTCACCAATAATAACCAAGAGGGTTTAGGTGTTTTGGGTTCCGTTCGTTTTGCCAGTGGAGGAACCGTCACCGATACTGAAGGTCCTATGATACAATTTGAATCTTCTTCGGGACGGAGACTACTGACCGGAGATCATTTCGCCAACGATGAGGATTTGGTTTTAAGGTTATCGGACATCAATGGGATAAATCTAACGAAGGAAATCGGTCACGAAATTATGATGACAAATCTGATTTCTGATCAACAAACTGATATTACAAATCGATTTGTCTATGATATGAATCAAATTACATCCGGGACAATTAATCTTCCTTTAAATCAATTTGATTCAACAGTCAAAATCAGAATAAAAGCTTGGGATAATGCCAACAATCCCACTGAACGTGAAATAACCCTAATCAAATCCAACACGGATCAACTTCAATTATTTCAAGTATATAATTTCCCAAACCCATTTCGTAGCGAAACACAATTTGCTTTTGAACTCACAGCAGCAGCTGATGTTAAAATAGATATTTACACATTAGGCGGAAGACGAATCCATTCAATTGATCAGACATATTTTCCCGAGGCAGGTTACTATACAATCAACTGGGATGGAAATGATTATTATGGACAATCAATTGCAAATGGAGTCTATCTGTATCGTATTAAAGCAACAAACTCAGATAAAAGCGTATCTATTATTGAAAAACTTGCAAAATATCGATGAAAAAATTACCTGCTATTTTAGCTTCGGCATCTCCACGACGTAAGCAACTGTTAACTCAAATCGATCTTGAGTTTAGTATATCTCCAAGCACCGTCCATGAAGATTTTAGTATCAACTTACCTCCAAGAGAATTTGTAGAACATTATGCAAAATTGAAAGCTCTTGATGTTGCAAAACACCACCCAAATCAGTTAGTAATAGGTGCTGATACAATTGTCGTCCTAAACGATAATATCCTTGGGAAGCCGGCAACCGAAGCAGAAAGTTTTGAGATGCTATCCTCGCTATCCGGGAATACACACACCGTCATTACCGGAGTATCATTACAATGCCTTGTTGGAGATATTAATGTAACGTTTACCGAAAACACATCCGTTACTTTTCGCAACCTTTCTGATCAAGAAATTAACTATTACATCAAAAATTATCATCCACTGGACAAGGCCGGATCTTACGGAATTCAGGATTGGTTTGCTGTTTGTGTAAAAAAGATCGATGGATGTTTTTATAACGTTATGGGTTTCCCCTTATCTGCCTTTTATCAGGAGTATAAAAAGATAGAACACATACTTCATTCATGAAAAATTTACTTCTATTAAGTAATTCAACCATGCGAGGTCAACTATTTTTAGGGTGGCCTGAGTCACATATATGTTCTTTTCTGGGAAATAAAATAGAAACGGTTGTTTTTGTTCCTTATGCCGCTGTAAATATTGCTTGGGCTGGCTATAAAAAAGCTGTTCAAAAACGTTTTGGGGAAATGGGATATGATCTAATCTCTCTTTATGACAAAGGAGATCCGGTTGAAAAAATAAAACAAGCTGATGCCATTGTCGTTGGTGGTGGTAATACATTTTCCCTCCTTCATCATTTATACCGATATCAATTAATCGACTTAATACAGGATAAAGTTGAAAAAGGAATTCCTTATATTGGATGGAGTGCCGGTTCAAATGTCGCATGTCCAACAATTCGTACAACCAATGATATGCCCATCATTGAACCGAAATCATTTAATGCATTGGAACTTATTCCATTTCAATTAAACCCTCATTATACAGATTTTATTCATCCCAATCACGGTGGAGAAAGTCGAGATGATCGGATCAAAGAATTCCTCATGGTAAATAAAGAGATGCCGGTAATCGGTCTTAGGGAAGGTTCCGGATTACAGATACATGGAGATGAAATTAATCTTATCGGAGAAACACCTTATAAAATATTTCGGTATTCTGAAGATCCTGTTGAGACAAGTGATGTGACTCAACTTCTTAATTTATATTCTAATTAACTTTACTAATCGTTAAGTATTTTTCGACATTTTTTGAGATTTGCTCAATTTTATAACGAGCAAATACACCGCCGATGACCACCCCTATAAGTCCGGCAATAAATTGAACGATCTCTATCGGTAAAAAATTAAATTCCGGGAACACCCAATAACAAATCAGAATTCCTGCTATGAATCCGATCAGGGGTAATCCGTATTGCAATAACCCGATAATCAACGTAATAGAGCCGGTTTCTTCAACATGAACTGTCTCATTTACCGATGCTCCAACTGAATTGCCGGCAATAATGATTCGCTCTTCTATAGACATCGGAGAACAAAGTTTCTTTGCTCCACACGATATACATTGATCACCGGTTTTAACAAGAATATGGGCAATTTCCCCTTCGGTTTTTACCACTTTTCCTGTGTCAAGCATTTTCTAGGCTTGTCCTACATTGTCATCAATTATATTGATTGCTTTTGTCGGACATTTCTCAGTTGGTACGATTGCTTCTTGTCCATAATTCTGATAATCGATCCTTGCCAAATTATTCTCCATGTTAATCTGACCTTCTTCAACCGCACGCACACAAATTCCACACCCGACACAGGCAGCAATACATACTTTTCTGGCGTCTTTGGGTGCATCTTCATTTTTACAAAATATAAATAATTTATGTTTTTCAGGATGCAATTCGATGACTTCACGATGACAGGCTTCGACACATTTTCCACATCCTGTACATTTAACCACATTTACGATCGGAATTCCATCTTCTCCCATTTTGATTGCATCAAATGGACAAGCGGTTACACAATCTCCGAATCCAAAACAACCATTTGAACAGAGGCGGTCACTTCCCCCAAGGATCATAGCAGCAGTACATGATCGTATCCCGTCATATTCTCCTCTTACTGCGGTTTTACTGTATCCTCCCTGACACATGATTCTTGCGATTAATTTTTCCCCTTTTTCCACTTCAATACCTAGAATTCTTGCCAATTCTTGAATGCTATCATCATCTGAGACGGGGCATCCATTAATTGATGCAGATTTATTCACAAGGTTGTCAGCAAAATTTGTACACCCGGGGTATCCACACCCTCCGCAATTCGCTCCCGGGAGATATTCTAAAATCAATGGTATTCGTTTGTCTTCTTCAACATAAAATCGTTTCTGTGCCACCGATAATCCCGCTGAAAAGATTAACCCTAATCCACTCATACTGGCTATTGCAATTAAAACGGATTGAACTTCCATTATGATCTATTTCCTTTCATGATTATCATATACATCTTCTTATATTTTAGGACAGAAATATTCCGCAGGGAATTTGGGCGATTTGAGAATTGATGACTCTGTTACGAAGCATTATAATTACTTGAAACCCTGAGTGAGTACCCTATTCCCTGCGTTCATTATTTTACATCATTCCGGCAAATCCCATGAATGCCAATGCTAAACTTCCGGCAACGATCATGGTGATCCCGGCACCTTTAAATACTTTTGGTACATTTGCTAATTCCAATTCTTCTCGTATCCCTGCCATCATAACCAATGCTAATGTAAAACCTGCCCCTGCACCGAGGGCATAGATAATTCCTTCAATAAATGTGTATTCTTTTGCGACGGCAAATAATGCTAATCCCATGATCGCACAATTTGTCGTTATCAACGGAAGGTAAATTCCCAATGAATTATATAATGGTTTACTCACCTTTTTAATAAACATTTCCACTAACTGAACCAAAGAAGCGATCACCAAAATAAAGGAGACCGTTTGAAGAATACCTAAGTTGAATGGAATGAGAATGAATTGATTAATTAAAAATGTAACCGCTGCTGTAATCGTCATCACAAATGTTACGGCTAATCCCATGCTAACAGCGGCATCAACCTTCTTTGAAACACCAACAAACGGACAAATACCTAAAAATTGAGATAAAACAAAATTATTAACAATCGCTGCTGAGAAAAATAAGGCGAATAAACTCATACTTCACTCCTTTTTTCATTGATCCAGTTGGCAGCACCGATCATCAGTCCGAGTGTTAAAAATGCTCCCGGAGGTAATATCATGACCAGCCAAGTGTTGAATGTTTCCGGCATGATCGCAATCTCAAAAATGGATCCTGCTCCCAAAATTTCACGGATGCTACCCAACAACACCAGAACCCAAGTAAATCCTATTCCCATTCCCAGCCCGTCAACAATCGATCTTCCAACATTATTTTTTGAGGAGAAAGCTTCTTGTCTGCCTAAGATCAGACAATTCACCACGATTAACGGAATAAATGCTCCCAACGCTTTACTGATATCCGGTGTAAAGGCAGCTAAAAATTGATCGACAACGGTTACAAAGGTTGCAATGATGACGATATAACTCGCGATCCGCACTTGTGCAGGAATCAATTTTCGTATTAGGGATATCAGGACACTTGAAGCTAAGAGGACAAAAGTGGTTGCCATCCCCATAGCTAACCCGTTAACCGCCGCATTGGTTACCGCGAGTGTCGGACATAAACCTAATAACTGAATCAATACCGGATTTGATTCCCAGATTCCTTTAATAAATTCTTTTGATAAGGTGGTTTGTTTCCGCATAATTACATTGAATTATAGTGTTTAAATAATTCCCGAACTGTATTAACCTGATCATACATAATATCCATCACAGCTTTAGAAGAAATGGTCGCTCCTGAGATGGCTTGAATTCCTCGTTTTGGGTCTTTTGGTTTTTTATTCTTAATGACAGAGGGTTTAGTTTGATCCAAGATCAGACCTATAAATTGATCTTTAAATGATGCATCCTCGATCTTGTTGCCCAATCCCGGCGTTTCTGTTTGCTCCAGAACCTCAATACCGGTGATATTTGTAAAAGAAGGATCTACACCAATCATTAAGGTCAGATCCGGTGAAAATCCATTCCCTACAGCTTTAAAAGCGATTCCTACAATTTGATCATTGGTGTCTTTACCGATGTATAAAATCGTTTCGTCAATAAACATTTCATCATAATGGTCATACTCAGGGAGTACGGTTGAGATAGCTTTCTTTAAGATTTCCAATCGATTTTTCTCGATATATGGTTCTGTATATCCATTCCAGATTGACAGCACACCGCCGGATATCCCTGCGATCAGAGTCAATGTAATCATCATTTTAACGGAAGTACTCATGTGCTTATCTCACCAAAGGCTCTAGGTCTTGTATATCGATTGATCAGCGGTGTTACTGCATTCATCAGTAAAATGGAATACATGACACCCTCCGGTAGTCCTCCGAAAAATCGTATGAGCATTAATAATATACCCGCTCCAATTCCAAAGATCCACGAACCAATCGGAGTTATAGGAGATGTGACCATATCTGTTGCCATAAAAAAGGCTCCGAGCATCAATCCGCCGGAGAATAAGTGAAACACCGGATCACCATACGTTGACGGATCAATCAAATAAAATCCAGTGCTAACGATAATAACCGTAGTTAAATAACTTAACGGAATTCGCCAATCTGCGTATTTTTTTAAGATCAAAAACAGTCCACCAATAAAGATAGCAATTGCTGATGTTTCACCAATACAACCACCTGTTGTTCCGAGGAGAAGATCCAAAGACGGTGTTGAGAGGTTCTCAAATTTAAATCCTCCAAGAGGAGTCGCTGTTGAGACAGCATCAACGATTCGAGGATTTGTCCAAGTTGTAATCGCAACCGGAAAACTTGCCTGTAAAAATGCACGACCCAATAACGCCGGATTAAAAATATTATATCCAAGTCCACCAAAAATATGTTTTCCAACCCCGATTGCAAAAACAGATCCTATAATGGCCCCTGACGAAGAAAAGGACGGTGGTAAAGTAAGTGCCAGTAATAATCCTGTGATTGCAGCGCTACCGTCTTTGATTGTAAACACTTCTTTTTTTAATCGATTCATGCCTGCTTCGGTTATCAATGAAGATGCAACACAAACCGTGATAAGACGAAGTGCTTCCCATCCAAAGAAATATAAAGAACAGATCACCGCAGGGATCAATGCAATAATTACGCTCCACATGATTTTCGGCACACTATCCATGGTGCTGAAATGCGGACTGGATTGTAAAACCAGTAATCTTTCCGGTTTATGCAACTTTGCGCGTGGATCTTTCTTCTTTTTGACCGGAGCTTCTGTGTTTGGCGTTCGTTTTTCTTCCATATTAATTCAATGCGTTTTTTCGCTTAGATTCATTTAAACGGTATTTCCCAATTCGTATCCACTGAACCAAGGGAATATTTGACGGACACCCAAATGAACAAGAACCACACTCAATACAATTTAGTATTCCCCATTTTTCAGAGTCTTCAATTCTTCGGGTTTCGGCGAATCGTGCAATTTTGGTTGGGAGTAAAAACATCGGACAAGCGTTGACACAGGTACCACATCGGATGCATGGCATAGACTGAACACGTTTAACCTTTGTTGTAGCGACGATCCCACTTGTTGCTTTTACTACAGGAACACTGAGATCATGCTGAGCAATTCCCATCATTGGTCCGCCCATAAATACTCTGCTTGTGTCATCCGATATCCCTTCGCAAAACTCGATAGCATCTTGATAAGGAGTTCCGATACGAAGCAGCATGTTTTTAGGATTCTTGATCGCATCACCTGTTACCGTTACAACTCTTTGAATAAGTGGTTTTCCTTCTATGACAGCTTCTGCAACAGCTAACGCTGTTCCCACATTATTCACGACCACCCCGACATCCATGGGTAACCCACCGGTTGGGACTCTCCGTTTTAATACAGATTCAATCAGCATTTTTTCAGCACCCTGCGGATACTTTGTTTTTAAGGTATCTACAGTAAATCCATAACCATCTTTCTCTGATCGGTCTTTCAAGACAGAGATCGCATCGGGTTTATTATCTTCGATTCCGATATGTCCTTTTTTTACCCCGAGGATTTTCATGATAATGCTCATCCCGTTCAAAATCTTTTCAGAATTCTCAACCATCATCCGATGATCTGCGGTTAAATATGGTTCACATTCGCATCCGTTTAAGATAAATGTGTCTATCGTTTTTTCGTTTGGTGGTGCTAATTTGACGTGAGTAGGGAATGCTGCTCCACCCAGACCCACGATCCCAGATTGATAAATACGATCCTTAAGAAATGAGATATCAGCATTTTTCCAATCAACGATGGGGTCCATTGTTTCCCATTCATCCTCACCTGTTTGCTGAATATGGATCATTTGAACTCTAGCACCGGATGGATGCTGTTTTTTTATGATTCCCTTCACTTTACCGGTAATACTCGCATGAACCGGACTTGAAACAAATGCTTCACTTTTTCCGATAATCTGTCCGGTTTTTACAAAATCTCCCTTTTCAACCAAAGCGGTACAGGGGGCACCAATATGCTGCTGTAAAGGGATAAATACTTCCTTGGGAACCTCGGGACATTCAATAGGTTTTGAGGAAGTATAATACTTAAAATCGTTCGGGTGAACGCCTTTTTGAAACGTTGGTATCTTCATCTTTCCGTAACGAGAGTAGTTCGATTATATTAAAATCTTTTAATCCGTCTTATTTACGGTGCGAAATTACTTTATTTTTTTAATTATAAAAAAGCAAAAAGGACTCTTTTATCCTATTTTATACGTTGGATGACATAAAATATATATTTTATGTAAAATCATTTGGTTTGAATAATGGCTAAGCGTAATTTTCCCGCCGCAATGAGTACTAATAAACAGAAAAATGAAAATCCTTTCCTTCAAGGATGGACATTTACCAAAATAAACTACATATTGTTCGGTTTGGGTCTGTTATTTATTATTGCGGGTTATTTTGTGATGGCAGCCGGTGAGGTCGACAGTTTTCAGAGTTTGACACTTGCCCCCATCATGCTCTTTATTGGCTATATTGTTTTGATTCCGCTGGCATTGATTATTCAGCAGAAGAAAACATAAGAATTGGGATCGTAGTTCAGTTTGGTTAGAACGCCGGCCTGTCAAGCCGGAGGTCGCGAGTTCGAGTCTCGTCGGTCCCGCTCCTCAATACTCGACGACAAAAGCCTCTGCTGCCAGAGGCTTT
>CAZYDH010000021.1:0-29324 GCA_964645915.1 uncultured bacterium | reverse complement strand
TAACACTCACTGTAGCGGACCCCGATACATCGGGGCCGCTGAGTTCAGCCGTTAGGTGGCAAAGGAGAGATTATGAGAAAAGCTAATATAGTTATACTTTTAATTTCCTTTTCGGCATTTCTTTTTGCCGGAATAGGAGGTTATATAAATAAATCCGTTTCTGAAGATCCGATCAATAATCGATTATATATTGGAATAAATGAAATTAGTACCTCAAGATTTTCAGAAAAAGAAAAAATTAAATATGATATTATAAATTATATGATTTTTGATCCCGTTTCCGGTGAGAAAACGTTCATTTTTCCAGAAAGTAATGAAAAAGTAATTTCTACTATGCTATTTGAAATTGAATTTGATACTTCTGATAATAGAATGGTATTAAATGGAGATATGAACTATTCTGACTATAAATATTATGCTCCCAATTTTATAATAAACAATTTTGATTTAACAAAGAGGGAACCAAGGAACAAAATTGTTTTTTTATTGAGCCATGGTTTTAATAAACCACAGGAATTATGGATATGTACAAAGGAAGGAACCTCACTTGAAATGTTGACAAAGGTAGATAGTAAAGAATCGTGGCATCTAGATATTAAAAACCAAAAAATACGTGTCATAACTCAAGCCGGTATTAATACAACAGTAAAAGAGTATGATTGGTGATTTGCTACCTAACAACCACTCAACCTGACGTGAAAAGTGAGTTACATGATTTTATGGATTTTGGGCTTAAAACAGTGAATTTGGGCAAGGAAATGACTTGTAGTATTAAATTTCACACAGGTTATTTCACCCGTTAACTGTAAAACGGAAATTCCATAAGAGGAGATATAAACTATGGAGATTTTAAATAGCTTAATTGTGATCTTGATTGTCTCTTTACTTGGTATACTGAGTAGGAAGATGAGGATATTTTCAAGTGAGCATATAAAAACCATTTCTTCTTTTGTTTATTATTTTGCTTTACCCTCCCTTTTCTTTGTCAGCCTATCTAATACGGACCTTTTATCCATTGATTACACAGTTGTCTTAGGGTCATTGCTTCCTATCCTTATACTGTTAATAATCCTTTATGTACTCAAATCATTTAAGGTTATTAGTAAAGACAATTTTATTTTATTGAGCTTATCAATATGTCTTGGCAGTAATGCCTTTTTTGGGGTTGCCTTTTTTGAAACACTTTACGAAGGGAAATGGCTTCAAATTACTATTCTCATGGCTTCTATCCTTGGATTAGTGGGAATTATTCTTTCTCTGATCTATTTTGAATATGCTAACAAAACAAATAAAGGCTGGACGTTCTTCCTAAAGATCTTAAAAAACCCTCTGGTTATTTCACTTTTTCTTGGTGTGTTATTCTCTTTATTACAAATCAAATTAGACGTGGTAACACATGCTCTTTCTCTATTGGGAAAGACTGCCGGAGGTTTAGCCATTTTTTCCTTAGGTATTTTTATATATGATAATTTTTCTTTGCTGTCGGTAAAAAAAGCGCTCATGTATTCAATATTCAGGACGGTAGCCCTTCCAATATCAACTTATCTGGTGATTCTTCTCTTCTTGGACATTAATTATGATTTGCAGAGATTTCTACTTCTCCAAAGTGGTATCCCTGCTGCTATCTCGCTTGCAGTTTTTGCTGAAAGGTATGATTATAAATTATCAGAGATCACCGGCATTGTGATCATTACCTCGATTCTGAGCTTCATTGGACTTTCTATCTTATTCATTGTTTCAGAAGTTGTGTTTTGATCTTATCCCAACAATTATCAAAAATAATGGAATACGTGGGAATAGTTATCTTTGAAGATAATTGATAGTGGATACCGGATTAATAAAGAAGACTTTTAAAAGTAAGGAATTTATTGGTTGAGAGTTTTATCAGTAAAAAACCCTCTCTGGGAAAACAGTAATGCGGGAACGTTATGACGTTCTGTCGAACACCATTTTTACATCATCCACTAATTGCTGTGCTTTTTCAGCCGTTTCGGCTTCTGCATAAATACGCATGATCGGTTCCGTGTTTGATTTCCTCAAATGAACCCAAGATGAATCCCAGGTAAATTTGAGACCATCCAAGTCATTTAACTCAGCATCGTGGAATTGATTTTTTATCTTTTTCGAGACATGCTCAAAATCAACTTCTGTCAGCAAAACTTTATCTTTTACAATTTCAAATTGCGGTAAGGATCGATGAACTTCACTAACGGAAGCGGTTGTTTGTGCCAGTCGATTTAAAACTAAAGTGACTGCAACGAGGGAATCTCGACCCAAGTGAGCTTCTTTTAAGATAACTCCGCCATTTCCTTCACCGCCAAATAAAGCATTTAATTCTTGCATTTTTTCCACAACATTGATCTCTCCCACTGCGGATCGTTCAACAGCGACATGATGTGATTTTGCCATTTTTTCTAACGCAAGAGATGTAGACATATTTATGACGAATGGCTCTTTTCGTTTTGTTGTATTCAAATAGCCTTCACCCGCCAGAACTAACGTATACTCTTCTCCAAGTGGTCTTCCATTTTCATCAACAATGGCTAATCGATCCGCATCCGGATCTACTGCAAAACCAATATCTGCACCGTGCTCAATAACCGAATTAGAAAGGTCTATCAGATTTTCCGGCAAGGGTTCCGTTCCGCGGACAAACTCGCCGGTTCTGTCGCAATGTATTTCGATCACTTCACAACCCAAAGCATCCAGCATCATCGGTAACGCTAACGATCCCGAAGCATTTACCGCATCAATCACTACTTTAAAATGACGTTTTCGGATGGCATTTACATCAATACATTTTAAACTGACATTATGGATCACGTGCTTTTGAATTGCATTGTTTTCCATCCAGACCATACCCGGTGTTTTTGCTTTTTTAAGTGACGGGTTTTCATCGACAAGATGAAATAATGATTCACACTTTTCAGGACTAAAAAAGGTTCCATCTTCATGAACAAATTTGAACCCATTCCATTCTGTCGGATTATGACTAGCCGTGATAATAACTCCACCAATCGCTTCTGTCCTCTCTACCATAAATTGAATGGTTGGGGTTGGAACAATCCCACAAACAATTATATCTCTTCCACTCAAAACAAGTTCGTCGACAAATGCCTGTAATAAACCTTCTCCCGAAGGTCGACCGTCCATGCCTACAATAATAACACCATCGGGCAATAGTTGATGAAGAGCTCGAGCATAGGTTTGAGCTGTGGGTTCGGTTAAATGTGTTTTGGTTATTCCACGAACACCGGAAATACTGCGTATAATCATGATATAAAAATAAAAAAGGCTCGGGAAACCCCGAACCTTTTTCTCAACAAAATATGTTAGTCGTTACTGAGATGCGTAACGAGCAAACCTTGCAAGGCGGCGCATGGTCTTTTTACGTGTATTGCGTTTTTCATCGCTTGGCTTCACATAAAAAGATTTCTTCTTCAGTTCTCGAAGAACTCCTGCACGTTCCCATTTCTTTTTAAAACGTCTAAGCGCGCGTTCAAGTTGTTCTCCTTCTCTGACAGTTACTTCTACCATGTAATTAAGTCACCTCCCTTGCGGATTTATCCTAAATATGTTCTTAATGCTTTGCTTCGAGAACGATGTCTTAAACGACGGATTGCTTTTTCTTTAATCTGTCGGACACGTTCTCTTGTTAAATTAAATTCTTCGCCAATTTCATTCAGCGTTAATGCATAGTCGCGTTCAATGCCAAAATACATTTTAATAACTTGGCGTTCTCTTTCTTTCAATGTTTCAAGAGCTTGCTTGATCTCGTCTTTTAACGAATCGGACATCAAAGATTCATCCGGTGATGTTTGCTTATCATCTTCAATAACATCGATCAGTGAATTTTTTTCGCCTTCTCTGAACGGAGCATTTAAGGAGTGATGCCTTCTTGAAATACGCATTGCATCGATGACTTCTACCGAAGTCATTTCAAGCTGTCTTCCTAGTTCGTCTTCATTTGGACTTCTTTCGATCTCAGCTTCTAATTTTTCAGCCGTTTTGGTGATTTTACTGATCGTTCCAACACGATTTAACGGTAGACGGACAATACGTGAATGTTCAGCAAGCGCTTGTAAAATAGATTGGCGAATCCACCAAACCGCATAAGAGATAAATTTAAAACCACGGGTTTCGTCAAATCTCCCTGCAGCTTTAATCAAGCCTAAATTTCCTTCGTTGATCAGATCAGTTAAAGGTAATCCTTGTCCTTGATAATCTTTAGCAACTGAAACGACGAATCTCAAATTTGCTTCTGTTAATTTTTTTAGGGCATGCATATTTCCCTTTTTTATCAACTGAGCGCATTCGACCTCTTCAGCTGGTTTCAAAGGTTCATACTGACCGATCTCTTCTAGATATCGGCTCAGACTTCGATTGGATTCATTTATTGCTCTGCCTGCTTTTGCCATTAATTCTCCTTGAATATTCGTTCAAGATTAGCCCAGTAATTTACGAAAGAATTCATATATTACAAAAAACATTGAATAAATAGTTTACAATAATTTTATAAACTCTTCAATGGTCAATGTTTCCGGACGACGCGATAGATCAATTAACCCCTCTTTTATATCAAATCCCTTCAATGTATTTCTCAACATTTTTCTACGGCTTGAAAATGCTGCTCTCACCAATGATTCAAATTTCTTGAACTGCTTCTCTTGGATCAGTGGTGGTGATCTCTTTTTTAATCTAATGATTGAAGAGTCGACTTTTGGTCGAGGAATGAATACCGTTGGAGGAACAGTAAAACATTGTTCAACCTCCAAAAAGGCTGAAGTCATCACAGTCAACCGCCCGTACGTTTTTGTTCCAACCTCTGCCGTAAGTCTATTTGCTACTTCTTTTTGAACCATCATAAACGCATCCGTCCAATTTTCTCTCTGTTCGATAAGCCAAAACAAAATCGGTGATGTAATATTATACGGAATGTTACCAATGATCCGAACCGGTTGCTTTATCGGTAATGTAGAAAGTTCCGTCCACAGTATATCTGCATGAATAAAATGACATGCTTTTAATTCATCCACAGATCGAAGATGCTTAATCAATAGCGGATCAATTTCTACCGCAGCCATCTCAGAAACCAACGGTAATACAATTTTGGTAAGTGCCCCCTCTCCCGGACCGATCTCTAGTATTCTATCCTCCGACTGAGGATTGACAGCATTAACAATTTTTAATAACAAATTGGTATCTGCTAGAAAATTTTGTCCCCATTTTTTCCGAAAAGGATGGTTGGTCTTCATAAATTGACGATTCTTACAATTTCATTTTAGAAGAAATAATGTTTCTACATTTCTGCTTGTTGTACTGGCTATTTCCTCAAGGGTACAACCTTTAATTTCTTTTAATTTTTCTGCGATGACACGAACCCTGGATGGTTCATTCGGTTTCCCCCGAAACGGCACCGGACTTAAAAAAGGAGAATCGGTTTCCAGGAGTATTTTTTCTAATGGAATCTCCATTGCAACTTCATTTAAGCCGCTATTCTTATATGTTAAATTCCCCGCAAATGAGATATAGAATCCCATTTCAATCAATGATTTTGCGGTATCTAAATCACTTGAAAAACAGTGTGAGACACCTTTATGACAACCCGAATCCTTTAAAATATTTAACACATCTTTATCTGCGGTTCGATTATGAAATACAATTGGCAACTTCAGTTGTGTTGCTAATTCGATCTGTTCTCTAAACAACCGTCTCTGAACGGTATGGTCGGAATAATCTCTAAAATAATCCAGACCGATTTCACCGATTGCCACAACTTTAGGATGTTTAGCTAACTCTTTCAATTTGGATATGTAGTCGTCAGGAGCATCTTCGACATCGTGCGGATGTATCCCAACAGTTGCATACACTTCCGAATGCTTTTCAGCTATGGCGATACTTTCTTTGGAAGATTGAACATTGATCCCCGGGCAGATAATTCGACTAACACCTGCTTCTTTGGCTCGTGCTAAAACTGCGGAAAGGTCATCGACCAATCCTTTAAAATACAAATGACAATGAGAATCAGTGAGGTGCTTCAAATTTTATCCGACTGAAACACCGCTACCAATCTCAGAATCTTCAACCGTGATCAGTGTAAGTTTTTTCCCTTTTTTAGCAGCAAGAAGCATACCGTTAGATTCTATGCCACGAATCTTTACAGGTTTTAAATTGGTTGCAATCACGATCATTTTTTCCAATAAATCGTCCGGAGTGTAAAATTCTGCAATTCCTGCAACTATTTGACGCGAACTTCCTCCAACATCGATCTGAAGTTTTAATAAACGATCGGCTCCTTCGACCTTTTCAGCTTCTAGAACTTTAGCTGTTTTTAACTCAACTTTTAAAAAGTCATCAAAGGTAATTACATTTTCCACCTTTTTTTCCTCAGATTTGGTTTTCGTTTTCTCTTTTACTTCTTTTTCAATCTCAATTCTTGGGAATAGTGAGGAATGTTTTTTCAATTCACTTCCCGAGATTAAACCATCCCATTGCAATGTTTTGTTTTTGGTATTCAGAGTGTTCAGCACAATTTCTGTTCGATTTGGCATCACCGGTTCTAATAACACCGCTCCCAGTCGGATACCTTCTGCAGCCGTCATCAACACCCTACCTGCGGCTTCTTTATCGGTTTTTACCAATTTCCACGGTGCTTGTTGCTCCATATAACGATTTACACTTCGAATGAATTGCATCGTTTCTTCTATCGCTTCATTTATCCGCATCTCACTGACTAGTTTATTTACTTTTTCAGCAGTGCTTTCTCCATTTTTTTTGATCTCATCTTCAGCAGAAGTTGGTTGGTGATATTCAGGTAGTTTTCCATCAAAGTTTTTCTCTATCAGTCGACTTACGCGACTCAACAAATTCCCAAAATCATTAGCAAGATCGCTATTGTACCGTTTAATAAACGATTCCATTGTAAAGCTCGAATCTTGACCTAACACCATTTCTCTCATAAGATAATATCGCACCGGATCCACACCGTACTCATCTATTAATTCCATTGGATTAACCACATTCCCCAATGATTTGCTCATTTTTGATTCTTCCATCAACCACCATCCATGCGCAAAAATAGTTTTAGGTAATGGAATCCCTGCTGACATCAACATCGTTGGCCAATAGATCGCATGTGTCATCAAAATATCTTTTCCTATTAAATGGATCGCTTCAGGCCACCATTTTTCAAATGAATCCATGTCGCTGCCATAACCGGGTCCTGTAACATAATTTAATAATGCATCGAACCAAACATAGGTAACATAATCTTTATCAAATGGAAGTTCGACTCCCCAACTTAAACGGCTTTTAGGGCGGGATATACATAAATCTTCAAGTGGTTGGCGTAAAAACCCCAAGATTTCATTTTTCCTGTGTTCGGGTTGAAGAAATTCCGGGTTGGCATGGATATGATCAATGAGTTTTTGTTGATACTTACTCATTTTGAAAAAATAATTCTTCTCGGTGATAAACTCTAACTCTTTCTCATGCTGAGGACACTTTCCATCCTCGAGCTCTTTTTCTGTGTAGAATCGTTCGCAACCCACACAATAATGACCGCCATATTCATCAATATATATATCTCCGGCAGCATTCACTTTCTCTAATACACTCTGAACTACTTTTTCATGTCGAGGTTCAGTTGTACGAATAAAATCACTATACTGAATGTGTAGTTTTTCCCAAAGGGTTTTCCATTTTGGTGCCATTTGGTCACAATGCGTTTGAGGATCAATATTATTAACTTCAGCAGCTTGCTGGACTTTTAATCCGTGCTCATCCAAACCGGTGAGGAAAAACGTTTCTTCCCCAATGGATTTATGATATCTTGTCAATACATCCGCCAATATTGTCGTATAAGAATGACCGATGTGAGGTTCATCGTTCGCGTAATATATTGGAGTGGTTATATAATATTTATTGTTTGACATTGTGTTTCCCATTTAATTCTTTTTGAATATTAATCAGCAAATTTGTTAAAACCAATGGCATAAATAAGTTTCGGTCATTTGCTAAAAATATCTTTTCAATCTCATGGTCAATTTCTGCATAATCTGCATTCGGAAATTGATGAGTAAATTCTTTTAGATCATCCTGCAGGTCATCTAAATGCAGTTGATCGGTTAACCCCATTTTGTAACGATTCACACTTCTAAACCATAGTTGAAGCAAATAAAAATGAAAATGGAATTCATCTTGGTTGTACCTTACCATTTTACCATAATCATGAATGAATTTCTTCCACGCCGCTCCATCTTTTGATCCGGTGATCTGCACTAACGATTTCACTAATTTGAGGGTGTCCTCTTTTGATTGTTGAGAAAGTGAAAGTGCGCGATACATATCACCTTCTGCTATCCCCGAAATAAACTCAGCACTCTCTTGACTCACCCCGCGTGATATCAATTCTCGAATGACAACATCCGAAGCAATTGGAGGAAAATCGACTTGTTGGCATCTTGAAATGATCGTTGGCAACAACTCCGATTTATGATCTGTTACCAAAATCAACGTCGTATTCATCGGTGGTTCTTCAAGGATTTTTAATAACGCATTTGCGCTCTCACCCTGTCCGGCGGATAAAAGATGTGCATCAAAGATCAAAACAACCTTTTTACCATTTGTTAGTGTTTTTAAATAAAGTGTGTTTCTTAATTCTTGTACGGACATTAACAAAATTCTCGTCGATCGAGGAACACGAATTTTATAAAACGGATCCTTTGATTTCTTTTTCAAAGACTCGGTTAAATAATTTAATTCATCGACTGATAATCCATGTAACGGATTCTTAGATTTTTTATCTTTTTGAGCTGTCGGTAGCGGAACGACAAATTTTATATTTTCGTGTTGATATTGATTCGATCGCAAACACGATGCACATGTTTGACATCGACCGGATTGAGTTATACTTTCGCAATTCAACAGTGCTGCAAATTCTGCGGCTACAGCTTCCTTCCCGGCTCCTCGCGGACCGGAGAAAAGATAAGCACTTCCAACACGATTTGATCGAACCAATCTGAGTAAAGAATTGGATATTTTCGGCTGAAGAGAGAAAACAGAATTTATTTTCTTATTAGCCATTTCTCAGGATTTAACTTTCCTTTGTTTCCCCATATTTCAAAATGGAGCATTGCTCCATTCACCGATCCTGAGTCTCCCATATATGCAATGACATCTCCACCACGTATTTCACTGTCGATGTTTGTTTGTATATTTGTCACATGACTGTAAACCGTATAAAAACCACCACCATGATCAACAATGATGGTCGTACCATAACCTCGAATATAAGTAATCGTTGTAACAACGCCATTTAAGACTGTACGAATTTCTGATCCTGGTTTTCCTTTTATGTCGATTCCCGGATTTTCAGTTGTTGTTTTTAGCTTTGGGTTCCATTGCCGCCCAAACTTTGCAATAACTCGTCCTTCTGCAGGCCAAGCTAACTTCCCTTTTAATTCTGAGAAACTTTTTGATTTTAATGCTTCTTGTTGCCTACGAATTCTTTCAGCACGTTCGTATCTTGCTTTATCTTCTAATATCTTTTTCTGAACTTCTTCTAATTGCTTTAATCCGGCTTGTTTTTCATCCAAATAACTGGCTAACTCAACTTTATTCTTTTTTATTTTCTGAAGTTGTTTTTCGTTTTCAATTCGCTTTTGTCGCATCGACTTACGTTGTTGTTCTTGCTCTCGTTTTAAAGAGATATTTCTTCGTAAAGCCGCTTCCAATTTCAACTTATCCTGACCAATTGTTATCATCAAAGATTTGATTCGTGCTTGTAATTCATGTTCAATATCTGAAATGATTTTAATATAATGTGTTCGATAAATTGCCTGTCTCCAAGTTGTAGAACTCAGAACTTTTTCTAATTGAGATAGTTTTCCTTTTTTATAGGCAGCAACCACGCGTTTTTCATATCTGTCGCGCAGCGATTCTAATTCTTGATTGTTTTGTGTTAATTGACCTTCTAATCGAGTGATTTCAGCCCGAACTTTTCTGTCTTCTTTTTTTAATTCTCCGATCAATCTGTCAAGCAAAGATATCTCTTCACTTAAATCTGAAATTCGTCGTGCTGTTGATTTTTCACGGTTGGCTTCTTTTTTTATCCGATCACGAGTAGATAATATTTCTTTTTTCAGAGAT
This sequence comes from uncultured bacterium, assembly GCA_964645915.1. Classification (GTDB taxonomy): domain Bacteria; phylum Fidelibacterota; class Marinisomatia; order Marinisomatales; family JACNKV01; genus JACNKV01. The sequence goes on along the minus strand of CAZYDH010000021.1, from coordinate 19,175 downwards.
TCAACAGCCTTGTTTTGAAAATGCAGTTCTTCTTCAAAATTGCGGGATTGATTTTGCGCAAAAATACCAAAGAAAAATGCGGTGATTAATAAGATGTAAAATTGACGAAACATTGCTCAGAAAATAGCCAGGTCAAATAAGGGAGTGCAATGCGTTTTATTATCATTATAGATATCAGTTTACTCAACGATAAAATCATGAGTCTATTAAAATATTTGTGTCTTTTCCTGTTTCCTCTCATTACTTTCTATTGAATTATTTTGAGGATTTATCGTGAAGAACGCATTTTGGACAAATATATTTAACCGTTGGAACACAACGGAAAATGAAACCGTTTTGACTTTAAAACAAGTTCCAGTATTTCGCGGACTTACAAAACGAGAATACCGTGAAGTTGAAAAACTAATCCATGAAAGAACCTATAAACCGGAAGAAACTGTCTTCAAAGAAAATGCTCCCGGCGAAGGGATGTACATCATATTGTCCGGTAAAGTTGAAATTTGCATGAATGGTAGTGACCCAAATAAAAATATTCTGGCAGAATTAGGGAATGGTGAATTTTTTGGGGAATTATCGCTGTTAGACGATGATATTCGCTCCGCTACAGCCGTATCGGTTGATCATTCGAGATTATTAGGATTTTTTCGCCCTGATTTATTTTCTCTGTTAGAGCGAAACCCTGAACTCGGAAACAAATTGTTATTAAACTTGGCTCGTGTCATTGGAAAGAGATTGCGAAAAACAAACGATCTCCTCACCAATCTTCAAAAAGGATAACCAATGAGTACTCATGCTAACCCGCTAACCATTCTCCTCAGAATTCTGTTTGGGCTGCTTATTCTTGGATTTGTTTATATCATATGGCCTTACATATCCACGGTAATTGTTATGTTGGTATTCGCGTTTCTTTTTACAACGATCATGCTGAAAGGAACGGATTTTTTAGAACGAAAAATTCGAAATAGAGGATTAAGTGTCTTTATTATATCCGGAACACTCATTACCGTAATTGTTGTATTCTTTGCCGGATTCGCTTCCGGCTTTATGGAACAAGTACAAGATTTCTCACAACGACTTAATGAAGAGAATACCGTTTCTACGATGAATACAACCTTTCATAAGTTTGTAGCATCTTTACCGGATTTTGTGAAGGATTCTTTTCCTCAAAACACCAACTTTGCAGACACATTAAAATCCAATATTGGTCAATTACTTGAAAGTGTTGTTGCTTTTGCAGGGGCTATCGGTTCATTTATTTTTACATCGATCATGGTCTTTATCTTTACGATAATATTGCTCCATGAATATTATAATTTTAAAAGGTCTTTTGCCACTTTACTTCCGAACCGCTACTTTGAAATTGGACTTAGACTGATTTATAATATAGAAAAACAAGTCTCCAATTATCTGCATGGACAATTACTGGCAGCGGGAAGTGTTGCAGTTTTGTCCATCATTGGGTTATTTATATTAAATCTTCTTGGTGCAAATATTACCATGGTCATTTTTATCGGTATCATTGCGGGATTAGCGAATCTAATCCCTCTTGTTGGACCCTTTGTTGGAATGATTCCTGCAATTCTCATCGTTTTTATGAACAATCTGGGAAGTGACGTTGCTGTTGCTCATACCCTTTTTGGTGTGATTCCTTCTCCGTTTTTCATTTTTGATATTATCATCATGTTCATCATTGTTCAACAAATTGATAATAATTTTATTACGCCAATTTTAGTCGGTGATAGTGTTGGCCTTCACCCCATGGTTGTGATGATCGCTTTATTGATCGGAGGGACACTTTTAGGTCCGCTTGGAATGCTTTTTGCGGTTCCTGCCGCTGGAATTTTAAAGGTAATTATTCAAGAAGTCAGATTTGTTTCAAAAAACGCGCATTTACTCTAAACTGAAAATATCTGTCGTTCTACATTATTGAATTTCAACCCGAATAACGATAAAATTTAAAAAGGTAATCTGGAGTTCTTTTCCATCTTTCATTGGATAAATCCATAGTTGATGATCTTCTCCTTCAACATCAGGTTTATGAATTTTTTCTGAAGGATTGCCCAAAATCTCCTGTATTTCCGGAATTGTCATTCCAATTTTTGCTTTAGGTTTTCTCTGTTCTTCAATTTCTTTTCTGGTTTCATCCATTTTGTTGAAAACACCAGATTGCACTTTTATCTGTTCTGATATTTTTAACTTTTCTTTTAACTGGTTTAATATTTCTCTGTCGGATTTTCTAAATGACAGGGAAAGCTGTTCTGCCATTTCCAAAGATTCAATTGCTAATCGTATATCTTCCGGATCAGTAATCTGGTTCGCTTGCTCGACTAACTTCACTGCAATTTGGTGCTGTAATATTCCAACTTCAAGAGCCAGGTCTGTATCTTTTCTTAACGCATTCATAAACAGATTCATGGCTTTTTTGTAGAATCCTGCATTTAACGCTACCTCTCCGTCACGCAACATCACTCTGGCATGGAAACGAGGAAGTTCTTTTCGCCCTCTTTCAGAGTAAGTCACTACTTTTTCCATGATAGATAATGCTTTTTGAAGGTATCCTTTTTCCATCAACAATTCTGCATCGTATATTTGCTTGTCAGCAATTTGATCAATGCGAATCTGTAAACTGGCTAACATATTGGGATCGGTGGCGATGACACGTGCTTTTAAATATCGATCAAGAGCTTTGTCTATTAAGTTTCGCTCATCAAAACTCATTCCCTCACGCATCAGTTGGTAAGGAATCTTTGGTATGCATTTCTGTAAATACCGTTCCGCCTTGTACCGATTGGCATGTCTTGGGTATCGATGAAGAAAGTCTCTAAAAGATTCTACTGCTTTTATATAATCTCGATGGTAATAATATTCTTTCCCTTTATCTCCTGATGTCTTTTTTCCCCCATAGAAAACGTCTATCGAAAAGAATAATCCAAAATTGGCTAAGTCAAATCTTGATATGGGTGTGACATTGTCTTCATCTTTTATACGATTTATTTTTGTATAAACATGTTTAAAGTCAACACCGACTGCATATCGGTTTTTCATCCCCGGATCTAATATTAATCGTAACCCGGCTGAATAGGATGTTGCCGGTCCCCATCCGCTGGGTTTTGAATCATAATTTTTGTTCACTCGATGACGATAAAAATCAGCCGTAGCAATACCATATGTATATTCACAGTGAAAGAACCAGTATTTTGCACTTTGATAAATCCAAGAATGACTCATCCCCAAAGTAAAGACTCGAGGAGAAAATGTTTTGTCAACCACATTCCAGGAAGGATTATAGTTTTGCCAATCTTTGTCGGGAATACTAGGAGGAAAAAAAACTGACGCATAACGGAAAAATAAACCGGTTTGCATATCTGCCCAGCTTGACCCTAAAATGTAATGACTGAGATTTAATTTTAAAAAATCTAATTCCAGTTGATGACCGATTCTGTTTCCTATGTGGCCACCATCAAAAGAGTAAGGGGGATTTTCTTCAAACTTCATCCATCCGGTTCTCATTAAATCCAGATCTTCACCTCCTCCGCCACTAATTCCTACACCATAACTGACCTCTAACGGAAGAAAAGTGATCGGTTCGCTAAATTCTCTGGGGTGAAGCAGTTTATCTAAAAAATATCCATCTTCATAAACCAGATCTGCGTTTTGCGGAATCTTGATCAACCCCCAAAAATACGTTTTAACAGAATCCTCCGGAGCAAAAGGAGAGGCTATAGAAAAACCTTGTACCAAGATTGTAAAGAGAACAATGTAAAATCTTGCCTGCATGATTATTCAAGCTAACGGATTTTATATGTATATGACAAGAAAAATTCACCGCTCTTATCAGCAAATCATCCATTTTGCTAAAATATATCATTTAGTGTTTTCCGTCAAATTACCTATTTATAACGCTCCCTTTTATTACTAACTTATATGTTAGATTCAAATTGGAACATATCCGGTTTAAACTCATTAATATTAAAGATGATTTTACAAAAACACGCGAAACAAATTTTTCTCAGTTTCCTCATTGTTTTTTCTGTGGGACAAGCACAATCGTTTACAATAGCCCGCATCCATTACAGTGGTGGTGGAGATTGGTATTCTGATCCAAGTAGTTTGCCAAACTTATTACATTTTTTAGAAACGGAAACTGCCATTAAAAATGTTGGTGAGGAATTTCACATTCGATTAACTGATCTAGATCTGTATAACTATCCCTATCTGTATCTTACTGGCCACGGAAATATCCGGTTCAGCGAAGAAGAAGCTATTATCTTACGCGAAGCTCTTCTCCGAGGAGTCTTCCTCCATGCGGATGATAATTATGGAATGGATGAATCCTTTCGAAGAGAAATGAAAAAAGTTTTTCCCAACAAAGATTTTGTGGAGTTACCCTATAATCATCCGGTGTTTCACTCCTATTTTGATTTTAATCAAGGATTACCTAAAGTACATGAGCATGATGGTAAACCTCCCCAAGCTTTTGGTCTTTTTGAAGAAGACCGATTAATGGTCTTGTATACTTATGAAAGTGATCTTGGCGATGGTTGGGAAGATGAAGAAGTCCATCATGATCCTGTTTCTATTCGTGAAGCTGCACTGAAAATGGGTGTAAATATTATATTTTATGCGCTTACACAATAACATGATAGCCCAATATCTAAAACGCGTACGAACTGAAGCGTTCAAAAATGACGGAATAACAACTTTCTGGAGGTTGTATGCTATCGGTTTGGCAATATTTTTTATCAGTTTAATGACTGAATCTATTTTTTATTTATCAACCACCGTTCGAATTGTCTGGATATTCACGGGACTGATCATTGTCGGAATTGGATTCTTTGTTCTTTTAACAATCTTTATTTTGGGTTTATTTAATCAAATAAAACGATATCGATGGTCATCCCTTGCGCGGAAAATTGGGAAACTGGCTTTTGAAAAAGATGACGTTGTGATTAATGCTTTGCAATTAGAACGGTCTTTGGATAAGAGCGATTCGATTGATTTAAGTCGTTCGTACATTAGTAAAATATATCAACAATTATCAAACCTCGAATTGAATCGATTATTCCCTAAACAAAAATTATTTCAGTGGAAGTCAACTACATTTATTTTACTGATATTCTTAGGCATTTCAATTCTTACGACTTGGAATGAAGCAACGTCAGCAATGTATCGATGGGCACATCCACGGACTGAGTTTTATGCCCCCACTCCTTACACACTAAAAAGTAAAACCGGTGATATTCATTTACTCGGAGGAGAATCAACTTCCGTTATTGTACAAGCGATAGATGGAGAACCGGATTCGGTATTTCTTCGATTAACGGCTATCAATCCTATCAAAGATGATTTGATTCTTCCAACCAATTTCGTATTGCATTCATCCAAAGATTCAACCGGTTCATACCCATTTACCGTGGAGAATATGTTCCAAGATTATTCGTATGAAGCCTTTGTTCCTTCTTCACATTTTTGGGAAGCTTGGGATGAGGTTGTTTCTCCTGAATATCGAATTGTGGTAACTGATCGACCCACCATGGAAGACTTTACAATTGCGGTGATCCCTCCTTCGTACTCCAATCTACCGGTGAATATACAAAGTAGTGATCAAGCCGAGATTCGCGGGTTAAAAGGATCTACAATTACCGTCACGTTAACCAGTAATCGCAAACTCCAAAAAAGCTATTTGGATTTGGAAGGTACAACCATCCCGTTAACAGTTAGAGGGAAACGAGCTGAAGGAAGTTTTACATTTCGGTCAGAAGGAATATTCACTGTTCATCTTTTAGATTACCGAGATATCTCAAACCGAGATCCAATCCCGTTTCATTTATTGCTTATTCCGGATTATCCACCTTCTTTACACGTATTAATTCCTGAAAAGACATCGGAGTTAGGTGATGATATGTTAATCCCGACCCATTTGGATATTGAAGATGATTTTGGGTTTTCAAATCTACAGGTCGGATATGAAATACGACGTCCAAGCTATATTCAGGCTGAACCTTTTATTTCCATTTTTACCGTACCGAATCTTTCTCCTGATGACTTAAAGCAAGACATTAAAACGCTATGGGATGTAGGTGATTTGGGATTGATGCCGGAAGATGAAGTTCACTTTCACTTTGAATTGTATGATAATGACAATATTTCTGGTCCTAAAAAAACGATTTCTGAAACATTTATCGCGAGACTCCCGTCTTTAGCAGATCTATTCGAATCAACGGAAAATGAAGAACAAATCATCCTTGATGAATCACAGGTTAATCTTGAAGAGATTCAATCCATCCAAGAACATCTTGAAGATGTTGAAAACGATCTGATAAAAAGCGAAAATATCGAATGGGAGCATCGACAGGATTTAAAAAAGATCTTAGAAGAAACAAAAGAAGAGCTCGCTGAATTTGAGAAAATGGCTGAAGCACTTGAAACCTTGTCTGAAACAATTGAAAAACATGACTTATTCTCACCTGAATTATTGAAAAAGTTTGAGGAGTTACAGCAATTAGTCCAAGATATTATTTCTGAAGACCTTTTAATGAATATGGATGATATTGAAAATGCTCTGGAAAATCTTAATATGGAAGATTTGCTGGGCGCGATGGAACAGATGGCTGAAAATTTGGACCAAATGGAGCAGGAATTAGATCGATTCTTAGAAATTTTTAAACGCATCCAAGCTGAGCAACGTATCGACGAAATCAACAAACGATTAGAACAACTTGTTAAAGAACAAGACATATTAGATGAGAAAATTAATCAAACCAATGAAGAGACCGATCCTTCTACATTTACTCGATTAAAACAGGAAGAAAATCGAAATTCAGACGAATTTGAAACCATCCGTGATCTCATGAAAGAAGTAGCTGAGCTAATGGAAGAATTCCATAAACAATCTGCTGAAGAAATGAATAATTTATCATCTTCAGAGCTCGCAGAAAATACTGAGAGTGATTTATCCGAAACCTCCAAACAGTTGGGTAAAGAAAATTTGCTAAGTTCTCGCCAGTTTAGTCAGTCTGCACTCAATCATTTGCAATCCTTTCAAGAAGCAGCTCAATCTATTGCAAATATGTTCCAGTTAGAAACTGCATCCGAAATGGCGGCAAAACTTCAATCGATCATGCGGGATATTTTATTATTATCAAAACAACAGGAATTGCTTAAAAACACCACATCAAAACTTCCGTATAACTCACCTCAGTTTCATAAGATGGCTCAACATCAGCAAAGATTAAAAGATCAATTATCACAGGTTATGAAAAAGATATTGGACTTATCAAAAGAAACATTTGCGGTTACTTCTATGATGGGAAGAATGATCGGGGCCACCGCTGCTCACATGGAAGAATCTACTTCACAACTTTCCCAACGACAAAAAACTCAAGCTACCAATAGTCAAACGAATTCCATGAAGAGTTTGAACGAAACAGCCCTATCCATCTTTAATGCTATTCAGCAAATGCAACAAGGCGGATCTGCAAGTGGTTTTGAACAATTCCTTGAAGCAATGCAGAAAATGTCAGGTCAACAGCAGGGATTAAATAATATGGGAATGCAATTGGCACTAGGACAGATGGGTGCATCAATGCAACAGTCAATGATGCAAAAAATGTTGGGAGGTCAACAACAAGTTCAAAAATCACTACAACAACTTATGGATGAAATGAGCCGTTCCGGAGGCGATCAAGGGCTAGGAGATCTTGGGGGAATAGCGAAAGACGTGGAAGACGTTATACGTGATCTTAAAAATAATGCTTATACAAGGCGGACTCAAGAACGCCAGCAGCGCATTCTGTCCAGGATGCTTGATAGTCAAACATCAATGACACAACGAGGAAAAAAAGAGGAAAGAAAATCAACAACCGCTACAACACAAAATCTATTATCCGGTCCTTCCGGCTTACCCGGTGACTTAGGTCAGCGACGCAGCCTAACGATGGAAGCATTGAACAGGGCTATGGGAGCGGGATATTCCAGAGACTACCAAACGATGATCCGCCGTTATTTTAACGTTTTAGGAAAACAAGATATTTCGGATTTCAACAACAATACGACAGAAACAGATACCATAAGCAGTGGAGAGAACAATGAATAAATTAGTATTGTTTTTATCCCTCACGCTATTGTTTTCACAAACGGTAACTCATTCAGACGCACAAAAACCTAAATCCAATTCAATTAAAACTGCAGAATTGCTTGAAAGGCAAGGCAATATTGATGGCGCAATTGTCCTTTATGAAAATATGATCCAACGCCAACCAAAAAACACACAAGCGTTCTATCGGTTAAAAAGAATATATAAACAAAAGCAGCTCTACCCCCAACTACAATCTCTTTTAGAGCAACATCTTGTTTTATTTACGAAGGATATTCCCTCCCACATTGAACTTGGAGAAATTCATTATTTCCAAAAAGATTTCCAAACGGCTAAGGACATTTGGTATCAAGTCGAAAGAAGGTTCAGTAATAATACATCAGCTTATATAGCTCTTCTGCATATGTTTAGTCAAAATGGACTTGAAGAAGAAATGAGATCGCTCGCAGAACGCGGAAGAATGAAATTTCATGATCCATCTTTTTTATCAATGGAATTGGCTAACTATTATTCTGCAAGAAAAAATTACCAAGATGCGCTCCAAGAATATCTTTTGTTTGCTAATAAGAACCAAAAGAAACTAAATATTGTCATTGATAGAATTCTTCGATTGAGTGATTCTCAAGACAGTCATTCCATCATAATATCATCCTTGATGCAACATGCAGAAGACGACCCCTCGGTTTCTCATTTGATCTTGAGTTCGCTATATTTTAAGATCGGAGAATATGAAAAGGCCTACAATGAACATTCAATATTGGGGACTGAATCACAAAAAGATATTACACGGTGGCTATCCTTTGCTAATAACCTTCGATTAGAATACGAATTTGTTTTAGCATTAAAAGCCTATCGGCATATCTTAGCTTCTCCACCTTTTCTGTTAACAACAAAAGCAAAAGGGCAAGCGCTTTTAGGATTAGGGCAATCATTTGAGGACCAGATTCTTCCAAAATATTCAAGGGAATCTCTGGTAAATTTTTATCCGGAGAATCTCTTTTTTAAAAACGATTTTATTCAAGCTCAATTGTTGCCTAAAGATCTTTTAGAAACTACGTTTCATTTATATGATTCTGTCTTGGTTACATTGCCTGCTTCATCATTTTCCAGCACTGCCCATTTTCGAATGGGAGCGATTAAATATCGCATTACTCAGGATTACAATGGAGCTGAATTCTCATTTCGATCAGCGTTGAAACATTCTCGCAAATTGAAGTTTTCTCAAAAAGTCCATCTCCATCTAGTAGACGTTTACTTAACAAAGGGAAATATTCCTGCAGCACTTGAATATATCTCATCTGTTCCAAATGATTTTGAATCTTTACAAATGAAGGAAATTCAATCGTTTTTCCTCATGGGAAGGTTTGACACAACACAAGTATCTATTAAAAACCTATTGAATACTATTCATCCGAAGAATGAGTTATTCAATGATCTTATGGAATTACAAGACCTCTTACAGCAACACTATTTTAGCGGATCAATCGAGGATAAATCAGCATTTGTAAAATTTGTTCAGGCAGAATATCAACTCACTCAAAATAAATATCCTGAAGCGATAGAAACATATAGAAGTCTTCGATCAGAATTCTCTAACACATCGATCGTACCGCTATCTATGTTAAGAGAAGCTTTAGTCCGTCAGCTTTTTCAACAAACCACACATGTTTTAGACTTAGCAGAACAACTAACAAAAACCGAATTAGCAGATTATGGATGGACATTAAAAGCAGAAATTATCGAACATTCTTTTAAGAATCCGCAACTCGCGATGGATTTTTACCAGATAGTTTTAGAAGAGTATCCGCTTTCATTGTTAGCAGAACCGGTTCGTTATCATATAAGAAATTTGATGAAAGAAAGTAATTCATGAAAAAAGTAATTATTCCCATCTTACTCGGTTTACAGATCGTTCTGAGTCAAAAAATCTTGATCCCAATGGATCAGTCTCAAAACGATCATTTAAAAGCATACGGATTGACGTATTATGTCCTAACAAAAAATGTAAATGTTGAATGGCTTCTAAATTACCGAGGTGGATCCTTTTTATTTGATAATTATCCATTTATTGCTCAACAATGCCGTATTCGAGGAATTTCCATGGAAACAGTACAAGAAGTAAATCTGATGTCCATCTATGAAACGATTCATCAAAACAATATGGAAATTATCGTATTGGAAAAAGCACCAAAAATTGCCATCTACACACCTCCCGGGAAACAACCTTGGGACGATGCAGTAACGCTTGCATTAACCTATGCAGAAGTTCCTTACCAAACTATTTGGGACCCAGAATTATTTACCAAAGGATTTGAAGAAATAGACTGGTTGCATTTACATCACGAAGATTTTACAGGACAATACGGTAAATTTTATCGAAATTACAGAAACGCTTCCTGGTATATTCAACAAAAACTTGAATTTGAACAAATGGCTTTTGAACTCGGATTCCCGTCCGTTCATGAAGAGAAAAAAGCCGTTGCAAAACTCATTAAGAATTATGTTGGACAAGGAGGGTTTCTCTTTGCAATGTGCTCCGCAACAGACTCGTATGACATTGCACTTTCTGAGGAAGGTCTTGATGGGGCTCATTATGTTTTTGACGGAACGCCTATAACACCGGATCTTCAAAATAAGTTAGATTACTCAAAAACATTTGCCTTTACAGATTATACTATCATTATTGATCCAATGGTCTATGAATACTCGGATATCGATTTCCCTCCCAGTAATAACCCGGTAACACATGGAGCAGAAGCAGATTATTTCAGTTTGTTTGAATTCTCAGCAAAATATGACCCCGTGCCAACGATGTTAACGCAAAATCATGTGGGGAACATTAAAGGATTTATGGGGCAAACAACGGGTTATCATAAATCAAAGATAAAGAAACATATTGTTATCATGGGAGAAGATCCTGCCTCTGATCAGGTGAAATACATCCACGGGAATTTTGGAAAAGGATCTTTCGCCTTCCTTGGGGGGCACGATCCAGAAGACTATCAACATTTTGTCGGTGATCCTCCTACTGATCTTTCACTCCATCGGAATTCTCCCGGTTATCGATTAATATTAAATAATGTTCTCTTCCCAGCTGCAAAGAAAAAAGAACGAAAAACATAAAATGGACACTCCGTCCAATATTCAAATAATTGAAGATCGATTAGAAGACGCATTAAAAGTATCGATGGAAATCCCTGAATTCGAAAATCCTTATTCGAAATCAGAATATGAAAAGCGTTTAATTGGTGTAAAGAACTCGATTCTTACCGCATATATCAATAACAAACCCATCGGATTCAAAATTGGATATGAAAGAATTAAAGATGGTTCGTTCTATTCATGGATGGGTGGTGTTTTACCACAATATCGAAAACTGAAAGTCGCCTCTAAACTCGCTGACTATCAGGAAACTTGGGCAAAAGAAAATGGATACAAAAGCATTCATATGAAAACCCGTTTGAAGCATCAGGTGATGTTATCCTTTTCATTAAAACGAAATTTTATCATTACTGATCGTATTCCCAAAATTCCATCAGAAGAATCTAGAATTGTTTTAGAAAAATCATTAACCGAGGATTAGGATGCAACACTTTATCGTAGAAACTCACCAACGTACAGAATTAGTTGAAATTACATCTGAAGTACAAAATAGAGTCAGAAAATTCGGTGTTAAGAATGGTGTCGTAACCGTTTTTGTTCCGCATACGACATGTGGAGTTATGATTAATGAACATGCAGATCCGGATGTCGTTCACGACTTAAAATTCCAATTTGAAAAACTTGCCCCTTACAACCAACCTGAGTATCGCCATTTAGAAGGGAATTCTGACAGCCATATCAAAACCGCATTGGTTGGGTCTTCAGAATCAATCATCATTGAAGATGGATCTCTTGTTCTTGGCACTTGGCAGGGGATATTTCTTTGTGATTTTGATGGACCAAGAACTCGAAAAATCTTTTTAAAAATTATTTCTGATAACTAATTCCTCAAATGTCCGATAAAAACACTCAATATATTCATTCATTAACTGATTATTTTTCGAAATATGAGAATCCGGAAAATTCAATTCCGATGAAACGGTATATGAAAAATCGATTTGAATTCTATGGAATGAAATCACCGGAACGAAAAATTATCACTCGAGATTTTATTAAAAACCATGGTCGTCCAAGTGGACTTGATGTGTCGGATTTTTTACAAAAACTTTGGGGACAACCATATAGGGAACTACATTATTTTGGTTTGGATGTTTTAGAATATTATGTAAAAATACAGCAGATTTCTGATGTTGATCTGTTTCGGTTTTTAATCACGACAAAATCATGGTGGGATACTGTGGATTGGCTTGCAACACGAATTGTTGGAGTTCATTTAAAAAATCATCCGGATGAAATTGACTTTGTGCATCGATCGTGGATGGACTCAAATAATATGTGGCTTCAGCGTGTTTGTATCCTCTTCCAACTAAAATATAAACAAAATACCGATTTAAAACTTTTGTTTAAAACGATTGAGAAGTTAAAGGATTCTGATGAATTTTTTATTCAAAAAGCCATCGGATGGGCACTAAGGGAATATTCTAAAACTGACCCGGAGATAGTGATTAGATTTGTGAAAAATCACTCGTTAAAACCATTGAGTCATCGGGAAGCGTTAAAAGTGATAAATATATAGCGTGAAAATCAGCTGCCTTGCTGTGCCTTGAAGGCGCGGAGTAAGGTTTATCTGAATGCCTTTATTTGTTTTCATCATTTATATATTTTTTCTACGAATATTGAAAATATTCCTATAAGTATGCCAACCCAAAAAACCCACGCACCTGCTTTGAAAATGGATTTTTTCAAATATCGCTTTTCTATCTCAGGTCGTAAATCTTCTAGCCCAGAAGTTTGTGTTTTTCTACCATCCCTAACTGTTATTTCAATAGTGATAGTAGGTACGCTCTTCATGCTTGTATTATACGATTTGATAGAAAATCCATGGTCCAAAATATGAATATTAGAAATTGTTAGATCTCCAGGACCTGATAATTTCTCGGAGAGAATTTTAGCAATTTGTTGAAAACCAGGATCTCCCTCTTTGATGTAAGATTTATTTATTATCATATTTTCATAGGCTTCAATGACAACGGTGTATTGAGGTGCAATTAAGCGCTTGACCCAGTTTATATCTTCTCCATGGCTAATAAACCAACCAATGACAGTAAAAATAATCCCAACTATACTGAGAATGATTTTAATATTCATTTTATTTTAAACATACATCGGTGTACGGCGATTCTATTCCAATTATATTTATTTCACAAATCTTCATTTTCCATCCAAATCTCAAATTCATCCCATAAGTTAAGCCGTCCGGTGGAGTGGGGATTAAGCCACTTCTTACTATCACAATGCCATATCTTTTCGCATTTCATCCACTATCACTTTACTTTTTGTGGTTAATTTTTGGTATAATTCATCTGATTCAATTTCAGTCAGGGTCTCATTTATTAATTTATCCCAATCAACAATGAACCTATTAATATGTTGTTGTAATTCTTTATTTTCAATTAATAGTATTGATTTTGATGCGACTACATAAAATTCATAGGGATTATTACCAATATTGTGCTTTTTTGATAATCCTATTGATAATAGTAATTCTGATAATTCAGTAAATACTTCTAACTTTTGATTCCTTAACCATTTCTTATGTTCTGATTTTTCAAGAGTTTTTTGAAGCCAGACAATATCTATAATTTTGATTATTATTGCACCAATACCCGCAGCACCCAATAGTTGAAACCAATTATCCATCACCCAACGCTTTCTTCCACTATTTGAATCTCGTCTTCTGTTAATCCGTAAAGTTCGTACACTAATACATCATTTTTTCTTCCTAATGCGGTGGTGACTGCTTTCGTGTTGGATTTTTTAGCGGTGAGATTTTGATTTGTTTTATATTTACCAATTTCTGTAACTTTCGACGAATCGAGCGGTAAGTCCGCTGTGGGTTGTCCGGGATGTTTTCTTCCATCGGTTGTTAATAGTCCCGGCATCGTAATCTGCAGGGCATGCTCGATTTTTCGTTTATGGCAAATATTTTTCATCATATTTTATTTTTTTCTTGAATACATTATACCATTCATCATCTCTATTTTCATATTTTCTGCGAATTCCCCAAGCAAATAAATCTGCTGCCTGAATACATTTAATCTCTCTTGAATCTTTGTGGTAAATATCCAATGGTATATTCGGATTTATTTCTGATTCTAAATGACTGCGGATATAGGTGTTAAATTCCTTTATACCCTTAAATCCTTTCGATTTATCCAATGTAAAAGCAATTCTATTTTGTGAATTTCTTAATTCGATTTTTTCTAATAATAATCTGGCAATCCAATTATACACCCGTGGTTTTTGCTTAACTAACTCTTCAAATACTCGTATTTTATTTAATGTTAGTGCATAAATCGAAAAATCAACACCCTCTAATTGATGATAAAAATAATGCTTTATGGAAAATTCTGTTGATGCTCCTTTTAGTTCTTCAACAATTCGGTGTTTTTTTCTTCCATGATTTAATTTATTATGCAATGTTCTCTTCACTGCTTTTTCAACTATCTTTTTATCATGCTGGTTTTGAATTGCTAATATACAAACTGTGAAATATTTCGATGGCTGACCATTAACAAAATCAAAACCCAAATCACCGCTTTCATCTAAATACAAATAACGCATTATTTCACACTCTCTTCCACTATTTGTATTTCTTCTTCTGTTAGCCCATAAAGCTCATACACCAATACATCAATTTCTTTTTCTAATTTGCTCGTGTCTGCTTGCGGGTTGGCTTTTTTGACGGTGAGAATCATTTTTTGTTTTCCAACAAATGATTATTAGCCATTAAATAATCAAATGCAAAATCTTGAATGTTATATGAAAAATAATCTCCAATCTGACTTAATTGAGACGAACGATATAAGATATCTTTTGCCGATAATCCCCCTGCAACACCTGAACTTTCTCGAAATATCCGTGTTCTTATGTTTTCATCAATATAAGGTCGTAAAGCATCTTTTTCATCATCAGTTAAATTTCGCAATCGCTTTTTTGCTCTTCTTATCATAATCCATTGTGAAAGATAACCACTTAAATATTCATATAAAATAAATGAAATTAAATAGATTGTAAATAATATTGCACCCAAACCCAAGTAAGAGCGATTCTCATTAATCAATGCTTTTATCCCTAATAGATTAGATAATCTCTCTGGTAATAAGATAAAGGCCCAACAGACACAACCCAATATAAATGAAGGTAACTTCCCTAATTTACCAATTTGAAATATCTTATTACTAAAGGCAGAAATATCCATTACTCCACACTCTCTTCCACAATTGCAATTTCTTCTTCCGTCAACCCATACAACGCATACACCAATTGGTCTATTTCGGCTTCAAGGGCGGTGGTGTCTATCAGTGGGTTGGCTTTTTTGGCGGTGAGAATTTGGTTGGCTAATTTTATGAATGGTTTTTGTATTACTGGAATTTTGAACGGAAAATTGTTTACTTCATAACAATTCACATTTGCATTTGTGCTAAAAACTTTAAAATACCAGTTTAATAATTTTGAATTTAAAATACCCAACAAATACGATTTTGAAATACCACTGTTTTCGATTAAAACATAATTAACAGAGTTTCCACAAAAAATGTTTTCATCAATTATCGCCATTTTTAGCCGATGTTTTTCATCAACACCAGTGATACCTTGTAAAACAATTCTCTCAAATTTATGATGTCGACTTTTCTTGCCACTATTTTCTGAAAGATATGTTTCTTTATCTAATTCTTGGACTTCCCCTTGACTCATCTTTTGTGTTGTAAACCATTTTTGGACGCCAGCACCCTTTATCATTTTAGAAAAACCAGTTCCTTTTTCTCGTAAATGTTTTTTGTGAAAAGTAAGATTTATTTCACCTTCGTAGCAATAAGCATACTCTTTTAATTTTTCGTTTTTACAAACCTTCTTTAACAATTCTATGTCCTGTTGATTTACTGATGGAATAGTTAGGTTAAATGGTTCAAAATTAAAAATATCTTTATTACCTAATTTGGCATATTTAAATGAAGACATTTTTCTGTCTTCCCATACATATAAATCAAAATTATAATTTTCTTTTTTAACATTTTTACTCTGCAAAATACAAACGCTCATTTTAGCGCTTTCAAAGACTCTTTTATAAATATCGTCACGTTCTGGAAAAGAATCAATTCTCTGAACTCTATGATTTTGCAAAAAATGTTTTCTTAATTTTTTTGCTGAACTGTCAGCAAGAAATGAATTTTGAAATATTTCACATAAAATACCATTCGCCCGTTGAAACTCTATGCTTCTTGCAAGAAATACTTTGTATGCGTTTAGTTTGCCACCTTGTGAAATTTCAAATGTAGGTATTTGCCGAATGATTTCAATTTCATCAACTCTATGTCCTTGATACACATCATACGGCGGATTGGCTATCACCACATCAAAACCGCCTTTTTCCCGAAATACATCGGCATAATAGAGTTTCCACGGGAAGAAGTTCCGTTCTTTATTGCCGTGGGTCATTTCTTTCAGGTCCGTTTCAATTTCTTGGGCTTCTAACACAGAGATGCTTTTTTTCTTTTCCAGTTCATTATGAAAGATATTGTAAATAGCCGTTTCTACCGCATCCCGTTTTTGCTTCTTTTCTCGTGGGTGTTCGGCATTAAAAAAATCATCCTGTTTTTGGTGCAGGTCGTTAATGAGTGCATCTAAATCACTACCACCAGAAAATAGACCTTGTTGCTCATTTTTCTTTTCAATATCCAGCGAAATGCCGTGAAATTCTTCAATGAGTGAATTGCCCTGCATAATTTTATAGTCCAAATTCGGCAGTGGTTGGATGGTGGTATAATCGTCTTCATCCACCACCAATGAGAGCCAAAGACGGAGTTTGGCAATTTCAATAGCGCCCGGGTCAATGTCCACACCATAAAGCGAATTTTGGATGCAGTGGCGTTTGAGTTGGTAAATGCTTCTCTCATTTGTCATTCTGAATGGAGTGGAACGGAATGAAGAATCTCCATCATTTGTTTGAGATTCTTCACTGTCGTTCAGAATGACAGAGTCGGAAGATAAGTATAGACTTAATACTGTTCGGGTTTTCACAATTTCTGTGAGCATTCCCACCGGAAACGCCCCCGAACCAATGGCAGGGTCGCAGACTTTGATATTGGCCAGAGCATCATCCAACGCTTGGGCATTTTCTTTAATAGAATCCATCAAAACGGATTTGTATTTTTTCCCTTCTTCTACAATAGCCGTTTCCAGTTCTAAAATAATATCGCCTTCACGGATGAGCGTTTCAATGTCTTCTTTCGGTGCCGGTTCGCATTCCGTATCAAGGTAGTTTATCAATGATTCCTGGCACATATAATGAACAATGGTTCTGGGCGTATAATAAGCGCCTTTACCTTTGCGTAGGTTTTCAGGCAATAGATTTTCAAACACCTTACCCAGCATTTCCGGGTCAACGGCCACTTCTTTTTCTAACGGTTCATCTTCCCGCACGGTAAAATTATATTGATCAAATGTTTTAAAGACTTCACCAATCAAATCATTGTCAATGCGGATGTCTGTTTCTTCCCAATTGTAATCGTTGATGGGTTCAAACAATCCACCATTCAAAAAGGGGATTTTACAATTGAAACGGGTGAATATATCGTTTGATCGTTCAGTGGCTAACGCTTCGTAAAAAAGTGGTTCTAATACTTCATTGAAGAAATTGCCATATTCCGTAAACTCTTTCTTAAATAGTCGATGTAAAAAGTTTTTGGGTCCTTTACCCCAGTCCTTAAAATTGCCATTTTCATCTTTACCAACACCCAGCCAACCCTTCTTTTGCAAAAAATACAGGAATACAATTTGCCCCATTAGTTTTTTGGCGAAATTGGCTGTATCAATGGTTTTCGTTTCAAATTCTTCTGCGATTTTTGGATCTTTTTCTACAATGTCGTTGAGTTCATTCCAGAGTTTTTCAAATTGTGCCCGATAATCTTTGTAGAATTGTTTGGTAACCGCATCTACACTAAACGCATTTTCTAATTCAGAAAGAGTGGGATTTTTTCGGTCATCAGAAAGAATGCCAACCAGTTGTTCTTGTGCGGTGTGGTTAGGTTCGTTTTTCCCCACCAAAAAAGAATAGCGTTTAGCAGGGGTGATATCTTCTTTAATTTTGAATTTTCCGGAATCGGTCTGCACCCGTTTGTATTCCATCCGAATGTAAGAAAATCGCCAGTCATCGGGATTGGTGGTGTAATAGGCAACCAACGCCGCATCTTTTTCATCCCTGTTTTTGAGATAGTCCGAAGTGAAGTTTCGTAGCATCGTCCGTGAGCGTTCCAATGCCCATTCATTTTTAAGTTGAACCACCAATACATCAATCTTGTCCCCATTTGGATCGGTGTAAGTGCCCAATCTTCTATGAGATTTTATGTGGGGTAAAAATGAGTGTTTTATGTGTCCCCTAAATTTGACGGCTTTGGATTCATCCACATCATTCAGCAGATTGATAGCAAAATTGCGAAAGCGTCCTTCATCAAAAGGAAAATTGAAAGTGCTACCAATAAGTTGTGTGGCGGTTTGTTTATCCATTATTTTTCACCTGCCAGCCATTCAGACAAAATGACTTCCCGTTTAGAGATAAATCCTTCCGAACCACCGGAATGACGAATGCCCAAAAGTCGTCCCGGGATTTCTCGTTTAAGCACAGCAAGAATTTTTAATGCTTCGCCTTCTTTTTCAATTTTTTGTTTGATGCGTTTGGTAATGTTTTTGGGAATCACACCTTCGTTATATTTTTCTAACACAATTTGAATAAATTCTTCGTCATCATCGGTGAATGATGTGCATCTTTTTATTAAGTCTGATTTTAAAGTGCCGATGACATATTGCTCATTTGATCTACCGCCACGGCTTTTTCCACCTTCTTCAATTTCGTCTGAAGTAATATGTTCAAACTGGCTTTTGTTTTTCTTTAGAAAATCAAAATATTCTTTGGGTATGG
>CAZYDH010000020.1:0-31760 GCA_964645915.1 uncultured bacterium | reverse complement strand
TATAAACATATTTGAAATTTTACTCAAAATATTCTTAACGAAAAATGGGGTGTACCTACCCGGTGCTGTATATGTACAGCTCTTTGGAATCCGTTTCGTGGTCTTGGAACCCACCGGATTCAATATCAATATGTCATTGTTATTTGTCAGGTTTATTTTCATTTGTAACTCGAATAAGAAACAGTGATAATTTTTTCGATGTTTTTGTCTTTACGGTGTATTCTCGGCGATATACACCAAACATCTATGTATACAAAATGGTTACAAACCTACACCTTTACCTGTCAAATAACTTTCCATTCTAATAAGCGTATAAAGTCTAAAAATACAAGTGGATGAATGTCAAGTAATATGTTTAGCACAATGGCCGTCATAGCATGGGAGGAACAACCACGGGAATCTCACTACTAAAATATATTTCAAAAATAATTTGACATAATTAGTTGAGTATATTATTTATCTAGCCAAAAGTGAGCACAATAAGTCTTACCCATATGTAAAAATATTTTCCAGTTTAAACCAAATATCCATTTCGAATCTTTTGAAATTTTATTAACTCTTAGTTTACAATCCTTAAAAAGGCTACACCATTGATTGTAAGATAAAAAACAAACTCCAACTCCCGCGGTATTTGCACCCAACCTTTTAATTATTTTTGAAGCAAATTTTATTGACGTTAAATGAAATATTATTATACCAGGTAAACTATCAATGAGTAAACCGTTGTACATGTTTTCATAAATCGAAATTTTTCCACCCGGTGCTAATAATTTTTTTAACCTTAAAATTGATGCATTAATATTTCTTTTTGATTTTATATAAGATTTATTATGAATTAGATGGTGCAATATCCAATTACAAAAAATTATATCATATTTAACGGAATATTTTGTTGTTGCTTCGGTAATATCGGCTAGTAAAAGTATTTTACGGTTGTTTTGAATATTTTTATTAATTAACAATTCAGAATTATCAACGACAGTACACTGAGATTTTGGATATGTCTCCAAAATCCGATCAGCAAATATTCCATTGCCTCCTCCAACATCTAAAAAAGTAAATTCACCAGATGGAAAATCTTCATCAATGCAATTTTGTATAACCTGCCAGCGTCTGGAATTCATAAAGACTGTATCATAAACCAGCAACTGGTCATCTGTAAGTGTATTCGTATTCATAGCTTTAATGTTAAGAAGCTCCGTCTATGTATATACGACTTAGCCTTAATTGATTATCGTCCTCATATAGTTGTATAAACATTTTTCATTGTTTTCTTCTAAATAGATCATCTTCTGAGCGAAATATATTTGCAGAGCAGTTCTCCATTCTACAAACTGAAATTTGATATATTTTAATCATAACTGTAAAATAAAGTTAGTATTTACACCCTGAGATATACAAGCGTATTTAAGAAGAGGGTTTGTCACTACGAGGATGATCAACGGTTATACAAACAAAACCATTATCACCCGCTACTTGCTGTGGTTTGAAGACAAATAAACAGGTATAAAAATATTTTTAAAAAATCCTTGACATAATTAGATAGTTGCGTTTAAACTTGAACAGATGATAATAGCTAATGAACAAATGTTCACACAATGAAAAAGGATAATGACACTATAGCCCTGATGGTTGAATCTGCTCGATTATATTATGAGCATCGTTTAACTCAACAAGAAATTGCCAATAAACTTGGGATTTCCAGACCCGGTGTATCCAGATTGCTGCAAAATGCTCAAAACGCCGGTATTGTTCAGATTAAAATCGTTGACCCAACCGACTCAGGATCAAAGTTAGAAAAACTCCTTTCAGAAAAATATAATTTAAAAAAAGTATTGGTAGTCCCAACCCACAAGAACACGACCATTACTAAATCCCGTTTAGGAAAAGCGGCAGTAGTCTTCTTAGATCAAATCAGTTACGAAAACATGATCCTTGGAATATCCTGGGGATCAACTATGCAAGAAGTCGCCGGACAATTACAAAAACATCCGATCAATAATGGGATCGTTGTACAGTTGAATGGTGGAATATCCAGAGCAGAATATGATACAAATGCCAGTGAAATTTCTAAATCTGTGGGCGAAAAATTAAATGCTATTCCTTATTTATTACCTTTACCCGCAGTTGTTGATCGATCCGAATTAAAGAATGCAATCATATCAGATCGAAATATTAACCGAACCCTTCAACTAGGAAAAAAAGCTCAAATAACCCTTTTTACCATTGGATCATTTAATCATGAATCTGTTCTTGTTAAGGCTGATTATTTTGATCATAAAGAAGTAGAAGACCTTTTAGAAAAAGGAGCTGTTGGAGATATTTGTTCAAGAATTATCAACAGAAATGGACAAATCTGTTCAAAAGAATTAGACGCTCGAACAATCGGAATAGAATTGAACGATTTAAAGAAAAAGGATTACTCAATAGCTGTTGCCGGTGGAGAAGAAAAATTAAATGCTATCAAAGCCGGATTAAAAGGAAAATGGTTTAATTGTTTAATCACCGATGAATGGGTAGCCAACCAATTATTAAACAGCGATAATAAATAATATGAATATAAAAACAATTGCTATAGGATCTGATCATGGTGGTTATGAATTGAAGACCGGTTTAAAAGGTCATTTGATCGGCAAGGGATATAATGTGGTTGATCTGGGAACGGATAATAAAGAGTCGGTGGATTATCCGGTTTTTGCCAAAGCCGTCGCAGATGAAGTTGTAAACGGTCAGGCAGAGGTTGGAATTATGGTTGACGGTGCAGGGATTGGCTCATCAATGGTTGCTAATAAAATTCCGGGGGTAAGAGCTGCATTATGTTATGATGTCTCCAGTGCAAAAAATGCACGAGTTCATAATAATGCGAACGTCCTTACTTTGGGAGCCGGTTTAATCGGATCACCCTTGGCCACTCAAATTGTGGATACGTTTTTATCTCATGAATGCACCGCTGAACGACATTTACGTAGAGTAAGTATGATTGAAGGATCAGAACAAAATCCTCCTTCTGAACCTCAATCAGTTTTGAATACAAAGGAGAATAATTCAATGGATATTTCTACCGAAGATCTGTCAAAGATTGCCGGAAAAGTGAAAGAACTAATGGAAATGAATCAAGGGGAAGAGCACACTCATACAGATTCCGATGACCATTCTGAAATGGTATGTCGTTGTGGTCTTCATCTGGATAGAAACCCTGAGACTCTTCGCCATTTTATGGACTTTGGAGTTTCAAGGATTGGATATCATGATGGGTCGGTGTGTGAAGGCGTTCCGAGTGATATCGCCAAATGTATCGATCACACATTATTAAAACCGGACGCCGCTGAAGAAGATGTAAAACGTATTTGTGCAGAAGCAAAAGAATACAATTTTGCAGCCGTATGTATTAGTCCAAGTTATGTGCGACTTGCAGCGGATGAGTTAGAAGGAACGAATGTAAAAGTATGTACGGTAGTTGGTTTTCCTTCAGGCGCTCATCGCTCTGAAATCAAAGCGATGGAAACCCGTCAAGCGATTCGGGATGGTGCGAAAGAGATTGATATGGTTATCAACATAGGTGCATTAAAAAGCGGAAATGATGATTTGGTTTACAAAGATATTCGAAGTGTCCGTGAAGCCTGTGTTGATGGTGGTGCAATTTGTAAAGTCATTATTGAAACAGCTTATTTAACGGATGATGAGAAAGTCAGAGCGATTCAATTATCCAAAAAAGCAAGAGCACATTATGTAAAAACATCGACAGGATTTGGACCTTATGGTGCAACGGTTGAAGATGTCACACTTATGAACCAAATTGCCGGTCAAGTGGGAATGGGAATAAAAGCTGCAGGCGGAATCAAGTCATTAGATGATATGAAAGAAATGGTCGCTGCCGGAGCAACCAGAATTGGTGCGAGTGCCGGAATAAAAATTATTCAAGAAGCCAAATCGGTTACGATTTCCAACTAATAAGATTTGGAATGAATTACAAAACTTTAGAATTAATGATTAAAATGGAGAAATAAAATGGTCGACCTACGAGCCTATGTATTTTTAGATAAACTTCAACCACAGTACGCTGCTTTTCTGGGAACGGTAGCTAAAGGATTTTTACCCATTGCCGGAATGGCGTCACTGTATGTAGAAATTTCACCCGGGATTGAAATAAACCGAATCACAGATATTGCTTTGAAATCTACCCATGTAACTCCGGGGATGCAGATTGTTGAACGGCTCTATGGTATGTTGGAGATCCATTCTACGTCTCAAGCGGATGTTCGCCAAGCCGGACAGGCGATTCTGGATGCGTTAGATTTGAAAGAAACGGATCGTTGGAAACCCAAAATATATTCTAAACAAGTAATTCGTAAAGTAGACGATCATCAAACTCAGTTGATCAATCGGATGCGCCATGGAAATATGATCGTTCCGGGCGAAACCTTGTTTGTGATGGAAGTTCAACCGGCCGCTTACGCTGCATTGGCTGCAAATGAAGCTGAAAAAGCAGCGGAAATAAATATTTTAGAAGTACGATCCTTTGGAAGTTTTGGTAGGATCTACTTAGGTGGAGAAGAAAGAGATATAGATATTGCTTGGCAGGCAGCTGTCAATGCGATTGAAGATGTGACCGGAAAAGAAAGTCACAAATAAACCCATAATAACAAAAGGAAAAGAAAATGGCTGAAGCACTTGGAATGTTGGAAACACGGAGTTTCCCGGCTGCAGTTGAAGCTGCAGATGCAATGGTTAAAGCTGCAAAAGTAGAACTGGTATCTTACGAAAAAACTGGTGGCGGATACGTCAGCGTTAATATTCGTGGAGATGTTGCTGCTGTAAAAGCGGCTTGTGAAGCAGGTAAAGCAGGCGCTGCACGAGTTGGCGAAATTGTTGCTGTTCACATTATTGCTCGTCCGCATGTAAATGTAGATGCAGTGATCCCCTTGGGACGTGAAAAAGAAGGCAAAGCTGAATTAGACAAACAATCATAATCGATTGTAAAAATGAAATTAGCAAAAGTAGTAGGAACGGTTGTTTCTACACGAAAAGAACAAAGCATGGAAGGACTGAAATTCTTGGTCCTGCAAAATGTGGATTTGGATGGCAAACCTGACACTGGATTTGTGGTTGCCGCCGATGCAGTGGGCGCAGGAGTAGATGAAATGGTTCTTTACGCTACGGGAAGCTCGGCACGTCAAACCGTGATGACAGATAAACGTCCTTGTGATGCTGTTGTTATGGCAATCGTGGATAACTGGGAAACCGGTAGCGACTTCATGTACAAAAAAGGAGTAAATGATTAGTAAGGTCTTTGAATAATGTTAGAAATACATATTCATTATCCGCTAATTATTTACTCCTTTAAAATTAAATACTACACAGAAAGGGTGAGTTTTGTCACAACTGACTGAACAACAGATCAATGATGTAGCTACGCAGATAATTCAAATGATGGAAAATCCATCCCCTTCTAAAAAGAAGCTTACTTCTAAACTAGAAGAGAATGAAACAGGGATTTTTCCAAATATTGATTCTGCGGTAAAAGCTGCATCAAAAGCCTTTGATGAACTCATGGAAATGGATCTTTCCAAACGGAAGGAGATCATTTCTGAAATTCAGAAAAGTATGCTAAAGCATGCTGAGGATTTAGCGCGTCGAGCCTTTGCTGAAACCAAATTAGGGCGACTGGAAGATAAAATAGAGAAAAATCGTTTGGTTGTTGAAAAAACACCCGGAACTGAAATATTAGAACCGGTTGTTTTTACCGGTGATCGTGGATTGACTCTTCTCGAATTAGCTCCGTATGGAGTTATTGGGGCGATCACTCCGGTTACTAATCCTACATCGTCGATCATATGTAATACGATTGGAATGATCTCGGCGGGAAATGCGGTTGTGTTTAACGTGCATCCGAATGCGAAAGAAGTCAGTACCTATAATATCGTTTTATTAAATAAGGCGATCATTAAAGCCGGCGGACCTGCAAACTTAGTGACCACCGTTCAACAACCCACAATTGAGAGTGCTCAGGAGTTGATGAAACATCCGGGAGTAAGATTGTTGGTCGTAACAGGTGGTGCCGGTGTTGTGCGAGAAGCGATGCAAAGTGGAAAACGCGCAATCTGTGCGGGACCGGGGAATCCTCCTGTGGTTGTAGATGAAACCGCTGATCTTGATATTGCAGCAAAGTCAATTATTAAAGGCGCTTCAATGGATAACAATATTATCTGTGTAGATGAAAAAGAAGTGTTTGTTGTTGATTCTGTTACTGATCAGTTCATCCAATCAATGACCGATAACGGTGCATATAAGTTGAATGCACAGCAAATGTTTGAGCTTGGGAAAGTGATCTTTGAAAAAGAGAACGGTCCGGGTAAACCTGCTGTAATGAACAAATCATTGATCGGTAAAAACGTTAGTGAGATCTTATCAAAGATTGGGCTGGATATTTCAAAGGATATTCGTTTGGCTTTTGCAGAAGTTAATAAGGATCATCCACTTGTATGGTCTGAACAAATGATGCCGATCCTGCCCATTGTTAGAGTCTCAGATGTTGAATCCGGTATAGCACTTGCAAAGAAAGCAGAGCATGGATTTGGTCATTCAGCGATCATGCATTCAAAAAATATTGATCATTTAAGTAAGATGGCTCGAACGATGAACACATCGATTTTTGTTAAAAACGGACCTGCCCTATCAGGATTAGGATATGGGGGAGAAGGCTATTGCTCCTTTTCAATTGCCAGTCCAACCGGAGAGGGAATTACAACTCCGCGTAGTTTTTCCCGAGAAAGACGATGTGTTATGGTAGACCATTTTAGGATCGTGTAAGGAAATATAGTATCAGCATTAAATGTAACGATAGATACAATAGGAATTAAATAATGAAAAAATATCCTGCAATTGCCCTTTTGGAAATAGATAGTATTGCCGTCGGAATTAAAACCGGTGACCTGATGGTGAAAAAAGCACCTATCAGTGTATTGAAAACAGGAACGGTGCATAATGGTAAATACCTAATTTTGATTGGTGGAAGTGTTGCATCTGTAGAAGAAGCTTTTGCCGAAGGGATCCTTACATCAAGTGATCATTTACTCGATAAAGTTTTCCTTCCTGATATTCATGTACAGGTTCACGATGGAATTCTTGGAGAAAGAATTTCCTGTAACCATGATGCAATCGGAGTCATTGAAACGACTTCCGTCGCGACCATGATAAAATCCACTGATGCAGGAATTAAGGGAGCAGATGTGGATTTAATTGAAATACGACTTGCTGATGATATTGGTGGGAAAGCGTTTTCTATCTTTGGTGGATCTTTAGAGGAAGTTCAAGCAGCAGTAAAGATCGCTAAGAACGCAACACCAAAAGATGATCATTGGTTAAGTGAGATCATCGTTCCAAATATTCATAATGATATAGCAACACAAATCAATTCATCAACATCATTTACGGATACGGAGTTTGATTCGTTAGAAGGTGGAGAATTGTAACATGAAACTTGGAAAAGTTTTCGGAACGGTAACTCCCTGTGTTGTTTATGAAGGATTAGAAAATGTTCCGATGGTTCTTGTTCAACCATTGAATAAAAATCAGGAACCCATTGGTTCTCCAATTGTTGCTACTGACTCGACAAGAATGGCCGGACCGGGTGAATTAATTTATTATGAAAGCTCACGAGAGGCTGCATTAACGTTGGATCCGTGGTTTGTCCCTGTGGATGATGCTGTGGTTGGAATAGTCGATGATGTTCATCTTTTAAATAAAGAGGTGAAAGAATGATCTTAGGGAAAGTAGCTGGTGCATTGCACTCAACAATTAATCATCACTTTTATGATGAACGTAAAATATTGGTTGTTGATAAATTGAATCCTGACGGTTCTTTGACGGGTGATTATTTAATTGCTGTGGATACTGTAGACGCAGGAGCAGGAGATACAGTTTTAATGATTGACGAAGGAAATTCCGCACGCCAAATTTTTGAAAAAGACAATGCTCCGATTCGATCCATCATTATCGGTATTATTGACGAGATTTATACAAAATAGTTTTATCTTTTTTATTTATTTCACTTGTTTTATTTATTGATACTCAGTTAGTTTGATATCGTTCGTTAATTCAATAACCTAATTAACAAAAGGGTCTATCATGAAACATCTGTTTTTAATTTCATTTTTTGTAGCATCCGGAATTATTGCACAAACTAATATTGACACGTATAAGAATTTATATCAGACTGCTATTGAAGATAGTGTAATCACTGAAAATGAACAAGTACTGCTTGACGCATTACAGTCTTCACTTGGATTAACAGATGCGGATATTCAATTAAGTCTACAAAGAGAAGTGATAATTGAAACCAAACCTGGAAGTAAAGCGCTAAGCCAAGAAGGTCGTTGGTGGATTATTTATCAAAATATGGC
This sequence comes from uncultured bacterium, assembly GCA_964645915.1. Taxonomy (GTDB): domain Bacteria; phylum Fidelibacterota; class Marinisomatia; order Marinisomatales; family JACNKV01; genus JACNKV01. The sequence goes on along the minus strand of CAZYDH010000020.1, from coordinate 23,358 downwards.
ACTTGGAAATGGTTTATATGGGTTTGGTGTACCGTATGTCCTTGGAATAGAGGATAGAAAAGTAATTATGGGAACCCAACTTTTGTTATTTGCAGGAGGATTTTACACAACATGGATGTATACAAAAGAAATGGATATTTCTTATGGTCGGGCTTATTCACAAAATTTTGGAGCATCTTTGGGAATCGTATCTGTGTTTCCATTAATGGCGTTAGTTGGATTTGATAATTGGGAACAATTTGATCCAGATGAAAAAGCCATGTTTACGTATATGATGACGGCTGCTCCGATTGGAATATATTATATGGACAAACTGTACCAAAAATGGCAACCAACAGACGGACAAACTTCAATGATTATCGGAGGAAGTATTTTATCAGGGTTTAATACATGGATTGGCTATACGCTTATCACTGATATCCCGGATGATCCATCCGACACGTGGATCAGAATTGGACTTCCATTGGCATACTCCGGAGCATTAGCAGGAGGTTACTACACCCATCGATTCGTTAAGAATAAATCATATACAAAAGGAGATGCATCTTTTGTAGGCATTGGTACTGTTTTAGGATTTTTTACATGGATTGAGTTAGCGGCTATGTTTGAATTAGAAGAATATAGAGAAATGATGCTAACCGGCTTAATATCCATAAATGGTTATACATATATTGCTGATGAAATGGTACAAGATATGGAATTAACCGTGGGTGATGCCGGTGTGATTGCATTAGGAACCACAGCAGGATATTTAACATGGCTTGGAATTGCATTGATTGCAGACTTAGACTATGAGGTAAAAGGTGCCAGGATCGTTGATATTGCATCAGCAACAGCCGGGTTTTATTTGACATCAAAAGCGATAACTAAACGGAAAATTAAATTCGGAAAGAATACGTCTTCTGATATGAAGTTGTCAATGCAACCGATTATCATGTCAAATTCGAAAAGTTATATACCCGGAATGAATTTCACATTAAGCTTTTAATAGTAGATTAATAAAGAAGATAAATGATAAAAAAAGGCGATGAACTAGAATTAAAGATTGAATCGTTAGCGTATGGTGCCAGAGGAGTTTCACGTATCGATGATTTTGTTATTTTTGTTGACGGAGGGATTCCGGGTCAAACAGTAAAGGCTTTTATCTATAAAAAGCGAAAAGGGTATGGTGAAGCACGCATTATAGATGTACTGGACCAATCTCCATATTATGTGGCTCCTCGATGTGAGCATTTTGATTATTGCGGAGGATGCAAAGTTCAGCACCTTGACTACACCGAACAAGTACATCAAAAACAAAAACAAGTAGCGGACATATTTCGTCGTCTAGCTGGGATTAAAGATATTGAAATTGACCAGACTGTCTCAGCAGACCCGTTTTTTCATTATCGAAATAAAATGGAATTTACGTTTTCAAACCGTCGCTGGTTATTGCCCAATGAACCGGAGAATACAGAAAAAGATTTTGCCTTAGGTCTTCATATCCCAAAGCGGTTTGATAAGATATTGGATATACATGAATGCCATATTCAGCAGCCTTTAGGTAATGAGATATTAAATGCTGCCCGAACGTTGGCAAAAGAATACAAACTTAAACCATACGATGTTCGCACACATATTGGATTTTTACGTCATTTAGTGTTGAAATTTGGTGTAAATACCAATCAGGTTATGGTTAATATTGTAACATCTTATGAAAATACGGATTTATTACAACCTCTTGTAGATGGATTGCTGGAAAAATTTCCAATGATCACCTCTATCGTAAATAATGTGAACACCCGAAAAGGGGATACAGCACACGGGGAGTTTGAGATTTTGTTGTTCGGAACGCCGTCTATAGAAGAAAAGATGGGAGACAGGACATTTGAAATTTCTGCAAATTCATTTTTCCAAACAAATAGCCTTCAAGGGAATAGACTATATGAAATCGCTATGGAAGGTGCACAATTAATCGGTAAAGAGGTTCTTTATGATCTGTACTGCGGAACCGGAACTATTGGAATATTTATGGCAAAATATGCTAAAGAAGTGCATGGGTTTGAAGTGATCGTTTCTGCCATAGAAGATGCGACTCGGAATGCTGTGTCAAATGGAGTAGGAAATGCGTTTTTCCATAAAGCTAATCTAGACACGTTTTTTACACAAACCGGGCTTGTAAAAAAATTACCAAAGCCAGACGTGATAATTGTAGATCCGCCGCGAGCAGGGATGCATGAGAACACCACAAAACATCTAATCAAATTCGGAGCAAAAAGGATTGTGTATATATCCTGTAATCCGACAACCCAAGCTCGTGACACACAAATCTTGCTAAATCGAGGATATAGTTTATCAAAACTCACGGTAGTGGATATGTTTCCACATACGGCGCATGTAGAGACCGTAGCCGTGTTTTCTAAATCATCTAAATAAAAAACTGTTCTGTAAAATTTCCTCAGGATGGGTTAATTTACGCCTATGCGTGTGTGGATTCGTACATTAATTCGTAATAGTTTTTTTCAGATCGGCTTCGGGATATTCTTTGTAATGATCTTGGGCGGATTCGTTCTGCGTTTTTTTGAGACCGGACCGATAATCGAAAGTGAGAATCCATTTTGGTGGGCGATCGTTACGATGACCACAGTTGGTTATGGAGATTTTTCTCCCGTCTCTCAGGGAGGACGATTATTTTCTGTGTTGGTCATGTTTGCAGGAATATCACTAATATCGATGTTAACTGCGACCATTTCTTCTATTTTTGTAGCAAAAAAAATTCGGGAGGGAAAAGGTTTGGAAAAAATTAGCTTTAATAATCATGTAATTCTGTGCGGATGGAATCGAAATGGTGAAAAAATAATCGATTCAATCCAATACTTATCCAACAGTAAAATGGATGTGGTTCTGATCAATGACCTGAGCGAAGAAGAGATCAATCGGCTAAAAAATAAGTACAGAAAAATTAACCTTCATTACATCACCGGAGATTTTGCTCAAGAACAGATTTTAGAAAAAGCCAATTTACAGAATGCCGAAACGGTCGTTATCATTCCAAATGATAGTAGTAAACAAAAAAAGCATCCGGATGAATCAACAATATTTGCTACGTTAACGATTAAGAGTATGGAACCAAATGTACGTGTTGTTGCTTATTTACACAATCGAGACAACTTAAAACATATTCGTCGGGCAAATGTAGATGAAGTAGTTCTCAGTGATGATTTTGGTGCATTTATGGTTGCATCTCATGTGATGGACCCGGGGATTCCACAAACCGTTGATGTTTTATTAAGTCATAAATCTTCTTCGAGATTAAAACGTGTAAACATCCCTTCTAAATTTATTGAAAAAACTTTTGATGAACTTTTCAACTATTTCCGAACTGAACATGGTTGGGTGTTAGTTGGAGTTTATTCTGAAGAAGATCAACTTGGAATTGGAGAAGTATTATCTGCTGATTCGTCCTCTTTAGATGCATTTATTGAGCGAAAATTAAGAGAAGGTGGGATATCTCTCCAGGAAGAAAGTCGTGTAAATACGGTCATTAATCCACAGAAAGATTATATCATTCAAGATGGTGAACGTGCCATCGTCATTCAGTGAGGTAATTATGAATATCAAACATATGAAACGATTCTCACTATTTAATAATCTTGAAAACAAAGAAATAGAACATTTTCAAAGTGTTGCAAAGACCATTCGTATACAAGAAGGAAAAGATTTTATCATAGAGGGTGAAGTAGGAGATTCAATTTATTTATTACTTGAAGGCACGATTGAGATTAATCAGGCATTAACACTCCCTTTGAATAAAGGCCAAAATGACACGCGGGAAAAATCAATTGTTCAATTATCTAGCAAGGATGATCCTCCTCCATTTTTTGGTGAAATGACACTATTTGAATCCAATGCAAAAAGAACCGCAAATATTACTGCACTCACTAATTGTGAACTCATGCGCATCATGAAAGACGATCTGTTCAAAATCTGTGATGAGCATAAAGAAACCGGATATAAGATCATGCAAAATATCAGTCGGGTTCTTTGTAAAAAATTAGTCAATGCAAATAAGAATGTTCTAAAATTAACTACCGCTTTCAGTCTGGTGTTAGAACGATAACAATATAAATCCACAATACAGAATATAAATTAAGATAGATAAGGAAAATGACAGGGATGAATACCGATACTCAACTCGGAAAAGTATATGCACCTAAAGAAATAGAAGATCGTTGGTACGACCACTGGCTGGAGAACAATTATTTCCATTCAGAACCAAACTCGGGAAAAGAACCCTATACAATTGTGATTCCTCCTCCTAATGTCACCGGGATGCTGACAATGGGACATGTGTTAAATAATACCATGCAAGATATCTTAATCCGCAAGGCGAGGATGGAAGGAAAAGAAGCGTGTTGGATTCCGGGTACTGACCATGCATCGATTGCTACAGAAACAAAAGTAGTAACCATGCTAAAAGACATGGGGATTAACAAAGAAGATCTCACACGAGAAGAATTTTTAGAATATGCATGGCAGTGGAAAGAAAAGTATGGCGGGATCATTATCAAGCAATTGAAAAAACTGGGTTGCTCATGTGATTGGGAACGAGAACGCTTTACGATGGATGAAGGATATACAAGAGCAGTTCTTGAAGCTTTTGTAAAGTTATATGATAAAGGATTGATCTATCGTGGACATCGATTGGTGAATTGGTGTCCTGTCTCGAAATCTGCAATAAGTGATGAGGAAGTTCTCCATCGTGAAGTACAAGGAAAGCTTTGGTATATTCGATATCCGATTGAAGGTGGGGATGATTTTGTAACGGTTGCAACCACGCGACCGGAAACTATGTTGGGCGATACGGCAGTTGCAGTTAATCCAAATGATTCTCGAACAAAACATTTAATTGGTAACAATATCATTTTACCCCTTGTCGATCGCAAAATTCCTGTCATTCCTGATGAATTTGTTGATCCTGAATTTGGTACAGGATGTGTTAAAGTAACACCGGCTCATGACCCAAATGATTTCAATATGGGTGAAAAACATGATTTAAGATTCATCAATATTTTACATAAAGATGCTTCTTTGAATGAAAATGTTCCGAAAGTATATCAAGGGTTATCACGAGAAGATGCTAGAAAGAAAGTTGTCCAAGATTTAGAAAAGCTCGATCTAATAGAAAAAATAGAGGATTACACACACAAAGTCGGATACTCTGAAAGAGGTGGGGTCCCGATTGAGCCGTACATTTCTGAACAGTGGTTCATGAAAATGACGGATCTCGCAAAACCTGCGATAGAAGCAGTGAATTCAGGAAAAATTAATTTCCATCCGAACCATTGGGTAAAAACCTATAATCATTGGATGGAAAATATTAAAGACTGGTGCATAAGCAGACAACTTACTTGGGGGCATCGTATCCCTGTTTATACCTGTAGTGACTGTGGACAATTACATGTGCAAGTCGATAAACCTGTACAGTGCACTTCTTGTAATTCAAATAATTTAATTCAAGATCCTGATGTATTAGATACTTGGTCGAGTTCTTGGCTTTGGCCTTTTGCTGTTCACTCCTGGCCTAACGATAGCGAAGAATTAAACTACTACATGCCAACAGATACTCTAGTTACCGGTCCGGACATTATCTTCTTTTGGGTAGCACGGATGATTATGGCTAATGAAGAGTTTATTGGAGAAATTCCATTTAAAGATGTTTATTTTACCAGTATCCTCAGAGATGAAGACGGAAGAAAATTCAGTAAATCTTTAGGCAACTCACCCGATCCATTTGATTTGTTTAATCAATATGGAACCGATGCGGTTAGGTTCGGTATCATGTTAATGGCCCCTCAAGGATTGGACGTTCTATTCTCATCTACCCGTTTGGAAGTTGGTCGTAATTTCATGAATAAGTTGTGGAATGCCGCGCGATTTATTCAAATGAACCTTTCAGATCATCCAATCCAAAACCAAGAGATCGCTGAAGAAGAAATGGGTCTTTTGGAAAAATGGATACTGAGTCGAATGAATAAAGCTATTCACAATATGAACCGTCAATTGGATAGATTTCATTTCAACGAAGCTGCAAAAGTGATATATGAATTCACATGGAATGATTTTTGTGATTGGTATATTGAAATTGCTAAAACGCATTTTCGCAGTTCAGATCCAAGAAAAGCAGAAATCACTCGAATTATTTCAGTAAAAGTATTGAAAACTATTCTTGCACTTCTTCATCCTTATGCACCATTTATAACTGAAGAATTATGGAATCATTTTAAATCATCTGATGAAGAAGATTTGATCATTTCAGAATGGCCGGTAGTGAACAAGAATAGTATAAATTCCGAAGCTGAGGAGACTATGGAAGTGGTTCAGGAGGTTATTTCCACTATTCGAACTATTCGGAGTCGGTTAAATGTCCCCCCATCGAAAATTGCCGATCTTGTTGCAAGAGTTCCCGAGGATAAAAACAATATATTTACCGATCATTTATCCACTATTCAGAAACTTGCAAATATTGGATCCGTCCATTGGAACGAAGAAGTAGAAAAACCCCCTCATGCGGCTACCGGAGTTGTTCGCAATATGGAGCTTTTTATTCCACTAGAGGGATTAATTGATTTGGATAAAGAGCGATCACGGTTGGGAAAACGACAAAATGAATTAAAAGGTCATTTAATCGGTGTTGAGAAAAAGCTCTCAAATGATAATTTTATAAGTCGAGCCCCACAAGCGGTTATTGATCGGGAAAAAACAAAACAAATCGAGATGTCTGAAGAACTCGAAAAAATAACGTCTAATTTGGAGATACTTCAATGAAAAAAGTCATATGGATATTTCTGTTTCTAACATATGGATTTAGCCAGTCTTATAATGCAACAATTACCCTATATAAAGATAAGTTTGCGTTAGTTTCTCAGCCTGTAGAATGGTCTATGATTATGGGAGAAAATCAAGTTTCATATAATCTATTACCCAAAGGAATGTTTACGGATTCTCCCTTTTTAGTTATCCCGGGAGCAACCATTATTTCACAAACCCTAGACGCCGATATATTTCATAGTCAGGAATATTATTTAAGTAAGCTAGGTTATCCGATAAAATTGAAAACCATTGAGGGAAAATCTTTTGAAGGGTTATTATTAGACTATACTTCAGCTGGAATTACGTTATTAGAAGATCAAGAGATGATTTACATTCCATCTGATAAGATTGAATATTTTACCATGGATAAGTTTGTAGAGAACTTTCAATTTAAACCTTCTTTAGAATGGTCCATCATAACAAATGAAAGCGGAAATAAAGAAGGAAGTTTGATCTATCTAAGTTCAGGATTTGATTGGAATGCAATTTATCGGTTTATTATGGACAGAGAAACGGGGAAAGGTGAATTTATTTCTGAAGCCTTGATTACCAATAACAGTGGAATAGATTTTTTAGAAGCTGATCTACGTTTGGTAGAAGGAGAACTACATCGAACCAATCGGTATCAAGATATTCGCAAGTTATCTAAACAAGCCCTGCCAAATCAAAGAGTGATATTGGAGAGTGAGGTACCAAGCACTCAAAGAGAAACACTTGGGGATTACCACGAATATTTTTTATCAGACAAACAAATGTTTTACTCTGATCACCAAACAACGATTCGGTTATATACTCCTCGGGTCGTGCAGTTCAACAAAGAATATATTTTTGAAAATGCAGAACGAGTGCAGCGTGATGAACCATTGGTCACTGAAATAAGTATTGCGAACACTAAAGAAAACTCTTTAAACATTCCGCTTCCAGCCGGAAAAGTAGAACTGTATCATTCAGGAAAAAATGGGTTTGTCAAATTTGTTGGTGAGGATTATTTAGATCAAATTCCAACCGGCGGGACAGCTACTCTGACCGCAGGACGTGCATTTGATGTTAGAGGAAAACGAAAAGTTCTCCATTATGATCGTCAGCGGAAAAGTGAAGAAGCCACAATTGAACTTATATTAAGAAATACAAAAGAAGTGGACGTTTCTGTAAAAGTAATTGAACATATTTCCGGTGATTGGGTGATTCGAGACGCTTCGGATATGTATATTAAAAAAGATGCATCTACAATTCACTTCCCGTTAAAAGTAGAAGCAGGAGAAACAAAAACGGTTACCTACACCTATCGGAAGGAATGGAAGTAACTGTACTGTTTTAACCGATACTACGTTTAAATGATTCGTGTTCGGCTGTTCCCTTTATTTAGGTTGATTTCCCAACCATGTGGATTTAATTAATGACGGTTTCATTTTCGACATCTCTTCAGTTTCTCAAAGGAGTCGGACCAGCTCGAATCAAAACCTTATCTGAAGCCGGATTGGAATCGGTTGAAGATTTATTTTATTATTTTCCCCGACGTCATTTAGATAGAACTACGGTTACTCCAATTCGATCTTTAGAGAAAGACAGCTATGCTTTTGTCGTTGGTACTGTGCAAGTCTGTGGAGAGAAAAAAACACGAAAACGAAAATTGTTTCAGGCTGTTTTAAGCGATAAAACCGGCCTGTTGACCTTGACGTGGTTTAATGGAATTCCTTACATCAAACGAAGCTTATCTCCCGGTGACAGATTGGCTGTATTTGGAAAGATAGAGTTCTTTAATGGATTTCAAATTGTACATCCTGAATATGATAAGATCAATGCAGAAGATGATCCATTAAATACCGGAGTTGTCGTTCCATTATATCCGTTGACTCAATCTTTTAAACAAGTTGGTTTGGACCAGTTAAGATTTAGACGGATGGTCCGTGAAATTTTAAAGCAAGTCCCGGAAATCGATGATATCTTTTCAAACGACGTAAAAAACCGATATAATCTTTGTTCTCTTTCTTCTGCTTTATCATCTATTCACTTTGCAGAGAATGTGCAAGATCTGCATCAAGCCATTCATCGACTAAAATTCGACGAACATTTCTTTCTACAGTTATTGTTAGCACTTCGTAAAGAAACCGTAAAGCAAACCGGGGCAACTCCTCTTAGTGATTCAGGTCCGTATGTAAAAAGGATTTACGATTCATTACCATTTGAGTTAACCGAAGCTCAAAAACGTGTTGTGACTGAGATCCGTAAAGACCTTTCTAAATCCAACCCAATGAATCGATTGCTCCAAGGAGATGTCGGTTCCGGAAAAACAATTGTAGCCCTTTTAATATCTGCGATAGCTGTTGGGAATCAGGCACAGGTAGCCATCATGGCCCCAACGGAGATTTTAGCCCATCAACATTATGAATCAATAACCGCTTTCGTGGAATCAGCACAGATCACCTGTGCAATTTTAGTTGGAAATACGCCAACAAAAGAGAGAAATAACATTTTAGAATCTATTGAAAATGGAAAAATTAATCTTGTCGTCGGAACACATGCGCTCATTCAAGAAGATGTAAAGTTTAAGAATCTTGGATTGGTAATCGTAGATGAGCAACATCGGTTTGGTGTAATGCAACGAGGAGAGTTGGTAGAGAAAGGACTCAATCCGCATTTTTTAGCGATGACTGCGACACCGATTCCACGAACATTAGCTATAACCTATCATGGAGATATGGATCTATCCATCATTGATGAACTTCCTAAAAACCGGCTACCGATTACCACAAAAACGGTCAATCCCGAACGATTAGACAGTGTATATGCATTTATGCGTGACGAAGTGAAAAATGGTCGCCAGTGTATGATTGTATATCCGCTGGTAGAAGAAACTGAAAAATCGGATTTTGCTGCCGCAACTGAGGCATTTGAAGATCTTCAAAAAACAGTATTTAACGGAATCACTGTTGGTTTGATACACGGAAGAATGAAAAAGGAGGAAAAAGATGCTGTCATGGATTCTTTTTCTAATAATGAGATTCAAATATTAGTATCAACAACTGTGATAGAAGTAGGAATTGATGTCCCAAATGCTTCTGTTATGCTAATTGAACATGCAGATCGTTTTGGTTTAACCCAACTTCATCAATTGCGAGGTAGAGTAGGGCGTGGCACAGCAAAAAGTTATTGTATTTTAGTTCAGAGGAATTTTACAAAGAACAGTAAACGACGATTAAAAATTATGGAAGAAACCAATGACGGATTCCTTATATCAGACGAGGATTTAAAGATACGCGGTCCTGGGGAATTCTTTGGAATTCGTCAAAGTGGTTTTCTTAAATATAAAATAGCTGATATGGTTACGGATGGAGCTTTGATCAGACAAGCACGTGAATATGCTTTTGAAGTTGTAGAAAAAGATCCGCATTTACGTAAACCAGAGCATCTAGGAATCCGCAATAAATTCATAAAGGATTATCAGTCGATGCTGGAAGCGGTTAATATCTCATAAGTATCTCGATGTGTTGCATATTAAATCGATCTAAATTATGTTATACGAATATATTTTATATCAATTCAGGTTTAAAGTTTAAGTGTCTTATAACTCTAAAAAATTAAGGAAGCAAAAATGAATAACAATAAAACCGATGACAAAGAACAATATATATGTAAAAACTGTAGTGAGAAATTTCATGGTAATTATTGTCCAGAATGTGGTCAGTCGATAAAGGAATTTGAACGGCCTTTTCAATTTTTGATTATCGATTTTATGGGAAATATGTTCGCTTTTGATACCCGATTTTGGAAAACTTTTATTGCAATATTATTTAAACCAGGAACCTTAACGCTAGACTATGTAAAAGGTCATCGTGTAAAATACATGCCACCTTTTAGATTTTATGTGTTTATTAGTTTTATTTTTTTCCTATTGCTTAGTTATTATTCATCGCAACATACTATAATAAACATAGAGAATAAAAATGATGTGACCATATTGGGGAATAATGAGGTTTCTGATCCACTTAATATTCCTGATACTTTAAAAACAGATGAGGAAATACTCTCCGAATCAAATATAAAGGATAGTGAAGTGTCTAAAATAGCTTTATTAAGTAGACATCCAGAAATATTCTTTGACCGGTTATTGACCAATCTTTCATGGGCGATGTTTCTTTTAATGCCATTATACGGTTTTTTATTATGGTTATTTTATCGGAAAGCACAAAATTATTACATAACTCATTTTATAATGGCAATTAATCAGCATGCATTTATATTTGTCGTCTTATTTGTAATACTTTTGTTAGCCGTGATTCTTCCAGATTTTTCATATTCATTCAGAGACTATTTAATTCTTCTAATACCTGTTTATTTAACTATTGGTCATAAAATTCTTTATCAACAAAAAACTTGGAAGACAATTCTAAAAATAACTGTAATTGGGCTAGTTTATTCCGTGGTGGTTTTTGCAGTAGCTGTTGGATTAATTGTACTTGTCGTTATTCAAAGTGGAATAAGCTTATAATAGAATCGAACATATTTGATATATTGAAAGATAAAACTCGACAGTACACGTTATCAAGATTTGCAACCTACTTGAACGGTGTGACAGGAGTGATTCACACAATTTGCCACTACTCATACAATTCACCGTTAAGCAGGTAATCGACTAACACAAAAGAACTAATTGATATTGCTTTTATAGACTTAGTATCATTTTGTAATTTGTAATCTATGACAAACATAAAAGATTTAATTATACCCCATGCTGATCTGCATCAGGTATTAACTGTTGCAGGAAAACTTGCATCAAAACATAATATTGAGATTTATGTTGTCGGTGGCGTGGTTCGTGATCTATTATTACAATCTAAGATTATCGAAGCAGATTTAATGGTCATTGGAGATGGAATTGAATATGCCAAGTCATTAGCGAAGGAACTGGGAATTAAGAAAGTGATTCCCTTTCCACAATTTGGAACAGCAATGATTCCCAATAAGCCTATTCAGATTGAAGTAACATCTGCTCGGACTGAATCATATCAAGAAGACTCTCGCAAACCCAAAGAAATTCAATACACCGATCTAAAAGGAGACTTACTCCGACGAGATTTTACGATCAATGCGATGGCGGTCAATATTTCACCTGCTCATTTTGGAGAGTTGCATGATCCATTTTATGGAATTGTTGATTTAAGAAAGAAACGGCTGATTACGCCTTTAGACCCGGATGAAACATTCTCTGAAGACCCGATTCGAATGATAAGAGCTGCCTATTTTATCTCTAAATTGAATCTTAACATGGATGAAGCTTGTTTTATGTCTATGAAAAAACAGGCATCTCGGTTATCAATTGTCTCAGCTGAAAGAGTGACGGCTGAGTTTATTAAAATACTGAAGACTCCGAAACCTTCTATTGGATTATCTCTTCTTCAAGATGCCGGATTGTTGAAATATTTTCTCCCGGAGATCGATCAAATGTATGGTTTAGAACAGGCAAAAGAATGGCATCATAAAGACGTGTTCCAACATACGTTACAGGTTGTTGATAATATTGCAAAATTGACCAATAAAATGGAATTGCGATTTGCAGCGTTAATGCACGACATTGCCAAACCTCGAACTCGAAGGCTTCATCCGGTAAAGGGGTATACGTTCTATGGGCACGATGAAATCGGAGCAAGAATGATGGAGAATATTTCTAAACGGATGAAACTTTCCAATAAGTTAAAAGAGTATTTGATGAAACTGATCAGACTCCATCTCCGACCGATTGCCTTAGCAAAAAAAGGAGTAACGGACTCTGCAGTACGAAGAGTGATGGTTAGTGCCGGTGAAGATATTGAAGACCTGTTAATGTTATGCCGTGCAGATATTACCAGTAAGAATCCGCATTTAATTAAACGATATCTCGGAAATTTTGATCGTGTTGAGCAGTTTATGTTGAACGTTATTGAGCGAGATAAACTCCGGGCATTTCAATCACCTGTTCGAGGAGATACTATTATGGAAGTTTGCGGAATTACAGAAGGGAAACAGGTTGGAAAGATTAAAAAAGCAATTGAGAATGCTATTCTTGATGGAAAAATTGAGAATAATTATAAGGACGCATTTGAATATATGTTAAATATTAAGGATAATATTTTATCAGAAAGTCAATAATATCTGATAACTTTCCGTTATACTTTGTGTCTAATAAATATTGCCTAAAATGAGATAAACCAAGGAGTGATATAATGTTTATATTTAAGATTTTTACTTCGCCGACCGATGTGTTTCAAAAAATTATTGATCATAACAATTGGAAAGACAGTCTTTTTCCACTGACCCTACTCATGGTCACGGGACTGATGAGTACATTTTTCCTGCAAGATTTGATCAAAGACACACAGATTGAAACAGCGATTAATCATGTAGAAGAAAGTACACAAATCCCCGAAGAGGAAAAAGAGAACACTATCGAAATGATATATGATAGAGTTGAGAATCCTTCACAATTTAGGCAATTGATCGGATGGATCGGCTCTGCAGTATCCATTCCACTCCGTGTGTTCTTTTTTACATTAATTGTTATATTGGTGGGTAATTTTATTTTTGGCGGAAACAGCACATACGGATTGATGATGACGATAACATCATATGCATATTTAGTGACTGTCCCAGAATTGTTGGTAAAAATACCACTCATGCTGAACAAATGGAGCGTGAAAGTTTATACTGGTTTGGGACTTTTAAATATTGGAGAACCTGATTCGTTCATTCAAATGTTCTTAGCAGGGATAGATCTATTTGCCGTATGGAGAATCATCCTGATATCAATTGGAATGGGACTTATATATAAAAAAGGAACAAAACAGGTCTTTCTAACATTAACAAGTGTGTGGGTAGTGTTATTAATAGTGCAAATCGCAATTACAAAAGCCCTAATTTAAAAAGAGGTACGATGAAAAATATTTTAGTCTTATTTATTACATTATTTCCAATGATTGGGCTATGGGCTCAAGAATACGGACTGGAAGAATGTGTTCGAGCGGCATTGTTAAACAAAGAAACAATCCAATCTGCAGCATTAGATGTTGAACTTGCCAAAGCCGGTCGAACCGGTTCGTGGAGTGAGATACTTCCATCAGTCAGTTTAAGTGGCAATGTCAATGAATCCAAAACAGCATTATCCGATCAATATTCTCAAACAAGTGGTACAAGCTGGAGAAGTTCGGTAAATGTATCTCAAACTATTTATGATGGCGGGGCTTGGTGGAATACAATTGCAAGCAAAAGAAATGACGTTAATACCGCTGTCCAGCTGGAACGACAAATACGCACACAGGTCATTTTAAGAGTTGTTGAAGCATATTTTCAATTATTAAAAGCACAAGAATTACTGGAAGTCTATCAAAAAGGATTTGAAGCATCTAATCAAAATCTTGAAATTGTAGAAAAGAAATATGACTTAGGTTCTGTTAGCAAGACAGACCTCCTTAAAGCGAAAAAAAATACCGGACAATCCAAAGTTCAGGTTTTAAACCAGCAAACCATGGTCGATGCTTCTTTAAGAAGTCTTAAAAACACTATGGGTCTGTTAAATACGAATGTCCAGCTTTCTGTAAGGCGATCTGAAAAATTGTTAAGCGATCTTCCAGAGATTAAAGAAGCGATCGAGATCATGAAAATAGAAAATCCTGAGATATTAACAAGTGAATCACAGATACGAAAATCTGAATTGGATTATAAGTTAACGAGAGCTTTGCGTTTACCGTCTCTTTCTGCAAATGTAAATTATGGTACGAGCGCTGAAGATCCATCAGAGTTAATTTCAGGCTATACGGATAATTGGGATATGACCGGGAGTCTTTCATTATCCTTGCCAATATTTACCGGATTAAACCTCTCTTCTCGAGAGAAACAATCCAAAATACTTGTAAAGCAGAGAAAATTAAATCATTTGACAACGATTAATGAAAAAATATTACAACTGAAATCTTCTTATGATGCTTTGAATATAGCGAAAGAGACCTTGGAAGTGTATAACGATATTTTGACGTCAGCCGAAGAAGATTTAAAATTAGCAAGGGAACGATATGCGTTGGGTTCTGCAAGCATCTTAGAAGTGTTAGACGCACAGGTAGCAGAAATAAGAGCAGAAGCCGATATGATCACGACACAATATGATGCACGGATCGATGAAGCATATTTTAAAGCCCATATGGGTGTTTTAGGTCGAGAGTTTGATTGAATACGTAAAAGGAATTATTGAAAATGAAAATTAAGAAAAAAGCAAAAAAATGGATTTGGATATCGTTGGTTATCGTTATTACCGGAGCGATGGTTCTTGTAAACTTACTGAAGGATGATACAGAAACGATTCAAGTTGAAACCGAAGAAATAAAACGATCAACACTCATACATAAAGTAAATGCAAGTGGAAAGATTCAACCTGAAGTTGAAATCAAGATCAGTGCTGTTACAACCGGATGGATTATGGATATAACTGTTGCTGAGGGTGATTCAGTTAAACAGGGGCAGCATTTGATCTCTTTAGATGATAAACAGCTCCGCTCAGATGTTGAGCGTTCTCAATCTATGGTTAAATCAGCACAAGCTGATTTGAAAAAACGTAAAGCACGAAAAGAAAGAACAGAAGCGTTATATCGGAAGCAATTGGTCTCAAAGCAAGAGTGGGAAAATGATGTAGCGGCTTATGAATCTTCCGTGAGTTTGTTAGAACAGTATCAGGCATCACTGGCATCAGCAAATGATCGACTGTATAAAACCAGACTAACAGCTCCCCAAGATGGGATTGTAACTAAGATTTATAAAGAAAAAGGTGAAATGGCTTTAGGGTCGACATTCCAAGCACAACTTTTAATGACAGTTGCTGACCTGTCTAAAATGGAAGTCGAAGTCGATGTAAATGAAAATGATGTCGTTTCAGTTTCAATCGGTGATACGGCTGAAATTGAAATTGATGCATTTCAAGATACAGTATTTACCGGGATCGTAAGTGAAATTGCACACGTTGCGGAAACACAAAATATGGGCAGCCAAGAGCAGGTAACAAACTTTAAAGTAAAAGTTAGAATGCTGGATGCCCCTGAAAAGATCCGTCCGGGGATGAGCGCAACAACCAATATTATTACCGATATCCGAAAGGATGTTCTGGCGGTTCCCATTCAATGCCTTACGGTAAGACCTGAAGGGTCAGATAAGATTCTTCCAAAAAAAGGGAAACGTGGAAAGAAAAAAGACAGAAGACGAGGGGATGGACCCAAACAAGATAAACAAGTGACAAAAGAGATGATCGAAGTTGTGTTTGCAGTGTCAGACACGTTAAAAGAGATGCCGACACTTCGGAAAAATGATCAAAAATATGCTTTAGTCACTCCAGTAAAAGTCGGCATAACCAGCGATACTCATTATGAAGTATTACAAGGACTTTCAGAAGGGGATATCGTGATCACGGGAAGTTATAAAGCTATCAGCCGGGAATTAAAACACGGCACCGTGGTTAAATCGAATTAGGGCGCTATTAACGAAAAAACTATTAACGATGTCAAATTTAATTTCATTAAAAAACATTCACAAAATATATACTGTTGGACAGGAAAAAGTCTACGCGTTAGATGGCGTGGATCTGGATATTAAAACAAATGAATACATTTCCATTATGGGTCCTTCTGGGTCTGGTAAATCGACCTTAATGAACATGATCGGATGTTTGGATACACCCACATCCGGAACGTATGAGTTTGAAGGAGAGCTTGTTCATGAGATGGATGACAATCAATTGGCTTCCATTAGAAATCGAAAAATTGGATTTGTTTTTCAAACCTTCAACCTGCTTCCAAAATTAACCGCATTACACAATGTGGAGCTTCCATTGATCTATGCAAATGTCTATCGAAAAGAACGGTTGAAAAAAGCAGAGGAAGCTCTCGAAAAAGTTGGATTACAAGATCGGATGCATCATCGTCCAAATGAAATGTCCGGAGGGCAGCGTCAGAGAGTGGCAATTGCCCGAGCTCTGGTTACAAATCCTGCAATTATTCTTGCAGATGAACCCACCGGAAATTTGGATTCAAAAAGCGGTGATGAAATCATGGTCGTTTTAGATTCGCTTTTTGACCTTGGGAATACAATTATTTTAGTCACACACGAAGAATATATTGCGAACCATGCCCATCGAATCATTAACCTATTTGACGGGAAAATCAGTAAAGACTTCAAATCAAAATGATCCGACTATTTTTTGAAAATCTGCAAATCGCCTTCTCTGCTATCTTAAGCGGAAAAATCCGTGCACTATTGACTGCTCTTGGGATCGTAATTGGGATTTTATCTGTTACATTAATGGGTACATTAATTTCCGGCTTGGATCAATCTTTTGAAAAAAGTATGTCGTTTTTAGGAAGAGATGTCTTGTTTCTGTCCCGGTTTGAGTGGTTTGGTGGTCAGGAATGGTGGGAAGTGCGAAATCGCCCAAAGTTTAAATTGGAGTATGTTGATAAATTAAAATCTCAAGCAAAAAGAGTTATTGCCGTAGCTCCTGTTATGGAACGTGGTATGGATGTAAGCAGGGGAGACCAAAGCGTTGTCGGGATTAGGATTTTCGGTACAACTCCTGATTATCTGCAAACCACATCAATTAACATCGAAAAAGGAAGATTTATTACCGAGGGAGAAGTCCGCTCAGGATCACGTAATGCAGTTATAGGAAAAGATGTAGCAGATGGACTTTTTGGGGTTGAGGACCCAATTGGTAAAAAAATCATGTTAGGTCCGCATCGATTTACAGTCGTGGGTGTCGTCGAAAAACAAGGGAAGTTTCTCGGACTATTCAGTTTTGACAGTCAGGTGGTTATTCCGGTCGGAACGTACCAACGACTATTTTCAAGACGTGGTTGGATGCGCATGAATATAAAAGTAGATGGAACTCAAGTGGATGAGGCTGAAGATGAAGTTAGGGGAATCATGAGAAGGTTGCGAGGTCTTCACCCTCAGGATAAAGATGATTTTGCCATCAATCGACAGGAAGCGTTTCGCCAACAATACAATATGATCAAAATGGCAATTGGGGGGACGGGAATTTTTATTACAGTATTGTCTCTTCTTGTAGGTGGAATAGGAATTATGAATATCATGTTTGTTTCTGTCAAAGAACGGACTCGAGAAATTGGAGTACGGAAAGCGATTGGTGCTACACGCAATATGATTTTAAGTCAATTTTTGATGGAAGCCGTCATCATCTGTATGACTGGTGGAATAATTGGCCTTGGCTTAGCATGGATCGCTAGTCAGTTCGTTGATAAATTAATTCCATCCACGATGCCTGTCTGGTTGGCGATTATATCAGTCACATTAAGTATTGTTGTTGGTGTCGTTGCCGGGTTAGTCCCGTCATACAAAGCTGCCAACATGGATTCTATAGAAGCACTACGATACGAGTAATCAGATGAAACAGAAAAAAGGACATCTAAAAAATACGATTAAAGAAAGTTTTCGTATGGCTTTAAATGCTATCCGAGCAAATAAATTGCGATCTGTTTTAACGTTGCTAGGAATATCGATTGGTGTTTTTTCAGTCATTGGAGTCATGACCGCTATTCGCACGTTGGAATCTTCAGTGGAATCGGGTTTGAATGTTTTTGGAACAAATACATTTACCATTCAAAAACACCCTGCGATCCAAATGGGTGGACCTCATAGACGTCGATATCATAATCGAAAAAATATAGATTATTTTCAATATGAAGAATTAAAGAGACGTGCAAAACTCCCCATCAATGTGAGTTCTTCTGCTTCAAGAACCGGAATTAAAGTTTCATACCGAGATAATATTGCGAAGAAAAATGTGGCCATCGTTGGTGGAGATGATGGAACGTTAAGGATGTTTAATACATTGATTGATGATGGACGAAATCTAACATTTCAGGATATTGAATTTTCTCGACGAGTTGTTGTTCTTGGAGCAGATGCGATGGACCAACTCTTTCCATTTGAAGATCCTTTGGGAAAGAAAATTTCAATAAAAGGAGAAGAGTTTACCGTAATTGGCATCTCTGAAAAAAAAGGAGAAATGTTTGGGCAAAGTCAGGACAACTATGTTCTGATCCCAATTACTTCATATCTTCATCGATATGCTCATCGATGGACATCGTTGGGGCTGACCATCGAAGCGGAATCAGATGAAATGTATGAAAAGACTATGGACGAAACGATTGGGTTAATGCGAACCATTCGGAAAGTAGCTCCCGGAGATGAAAACGATTTTGAAATCATTTCAAATGCAGAGTTGATCGATACGTTCTCTCAGTTTACCGGAGGAATAAAAATATTCGCATTTACCGTCAGTGTTATCGCTCTGCTGGTTGCCGGAATCGGTATCATGAACATCATGCTTGTATCGGTGACCGAAAGAATTAAAGAAATCGGAATAAGAAAAGCTATTGGAGCAACTCGGCGAGATATTTTGATTCAATTTCTCTCTGAAGCGGTATTCTTAAGTGAATTTGGTGGAATTGTTGGTGTGATCTTAGGAATTGTTGGTGGAAATATTGTTGCTATGGTATTCAATATCCCGGCGATCGTTCCAATCGACTGGGCTATTATTGGATTAGTCGTCTGTTCGATGATCGGAATCGGTTTTGGTATTTATCCTGCATGGAAAGCAGCAAAATTAGACCCGATCGAATCCCTGAGATTTGAATAAAATATTTTAATTTATACGTTCTTTTACCAGTAAGAATTCCCAATCTTTGACTTGGATCGTAGCATGCTCCGGCACGGATAATATTTGTGGTTCTAACGTGGGCGTCACTCGAATTTCTTCCCGGTTGACTAATATATCAATTGGCATATCAAAATCAGGCTGCACATTTTTCCATCGATAAGTGAACTCAGTTTTCGCTTGTTTATATTCAAGAATAGGGGGACTTCGATCAAACAGATATTGATTAAAGAAAGGCGTATAATCTTCGCCTGTTTTTGAGTTAATAAACTCAATGATGTCTTCTGAACTGAGGACAGATAAAGCTTTTTCTGTCGCCAGAGATTTTATGGTTTGAAAAAATAACGGGTCGTTATCTATAACATTTCTCAATGTGTGTAATATCCATGCGCCTTTATAATAGGCATCTTCAAATCCCCAGTAATACTGATTACGTGGTCCGACGATTGCTTTCCGATTTCGGATGTATTTTTTCTGATTTAATAGATAATCGATACTTAATTCGTAATCCCAGCGATCTTCAATATATAAAGCTTCACAATAGGTGGTAAATCCTTCCTGTATCCAGACATCAGCACCATCATTTGCGGTGATGCTGTTTCCCCACCATTCATGAAATGACTCATGCAACGTAATATAATCTAAGTGGCTGTACATACTTCGAACTGACTTGTCATATATTTTGTATTGGTTACCGTAGGCTATTGCAGATTGGTGTTCCATGCCAAGATATGGAGATTCAACTATTTTAAAACCATCTTCCCAAAACGGATATTCCCCAAACCGTTTTTCCATAAAACGGATCACATCACGAGTCTCTGCTAAATGAACTTTAGCAACAGCTTCGTTGTAATCGATAACCCAATAACTCAATGGACGAACGACACCTAATGAATGGACAGTATCTTGAATTTCAACATAATGACCGATGTTAAATGTAACGTTATAATTATTGATCGGGTTGGATACAAACCAATTCCAAGTGTTTTTATCTTTATTTGATTGAACATTCCGGAGGGCACCGTTCATGACACAGACCAGCGAAGAATCAACCGTTAAACTCATTGCCATGCTATCGGGTTCTTCAGTAGGATGATCCTTATTTGGCCACCATAAACTTGCTCCGTCTCCTTCACAAGCAACTCCTAGGAAAGGACGTCCATTTTTATCATAATCTACTACCACACCACCATCCCAAGGTGGTCGTTTCGCGATGATTGGTTGTCCTTCATATCTAACTCGAAACTTGAACGGATCATTTTTTGATACCGAAGGGAATTCAACAAAAACGGCATCTTCCTTTCTGCTCCATTTTAAAGGATTTCCTTCATAAGAGATTCCTTTGATCGACATATTTTTCGCCAGATCGATCTGAAGCAATTGAAAATCATCTATTGCAGTTGCATAAATATCAACAAAACCATCGAGGTTTATTTGTTCATTCTTTAACTCGATTCCAATATTTAGATCATAATAGTGGACATCATAGCAGGTTCTAATAGAGGTTAGCTCCCCAAGGAGTTGGTTGCGTTCAGTAAGTTTTGGATAATCGATTCCTTTTTTCGGAATAGTCATTTCCCCACGCATCATCTGTTTCATCATAGATACGTTTGAGCATCCTGTCAGTAAAAGGATAAATAGTATACTTAGAATTGATAAATATTTTTTCATTAGAACCTCAATCTCTGGCGAAATATTTAGTGAGTAAACGATTTGAGTTTACAGTTTCTTGATTTGTTCATCAGAACTAATTTACACAAAATTAGTGAGTAAATTTAAATGGTTGAACTGTTTTATAAAGAATAACGAACTTTATTATATGAGAAAGGCAATCCAATGAATATTAAAACTATTCCCATCATCTTACTTTTAACATTGTTCAGCTGCGAATCAAATAATTCTTATCCATGGCTTGTTGATACTTCATATGAAGACGTACTGAAACAAGCAGGTGATAAGTTAGTTCTATTAGATTTTGAAACAGAGTGGTGAACGTGGTGTGATCGACTGGATGTCGATACCTATTCACAGAAATATATACAATCATTTGCTAGAAAACATTTTGTCAGTCTAAAAATCGATGCTGAAAAGGGAGAGGGAACAGATTTAATAAAACAATATAAAATACAAGGATATCCGACGATTATCTTCGCGGATGCAGCAGGGAACGAATTGGATCGAATAGTTGGATATATGCCGCCCGAACCGTTTTTTGAAGAGTTAAAGCGTGTTCAAAAAGGAATAAATACACTCCCAACTCTAATTGAATCTGCTAAAAATGAACCCGGAAAATTTTCTGTTCTATACGAATTAGCTTCAAAATATGAATTAATGGGAAATATACCGGAAGCCAAAAAAACACTTCTAACCATAATGGATGCAGGAACCGACTCGGCGGGACTGGCATCATTTAAACTATTGCTTTTCACTGCGCAGGAAAACGAAGATGCTTCGGTATTAATCGAGTATGCAGATAATAACCCGGGGACAGACCAAACATTAATCGCATTAGAAAATGCAATGTTTTTGATTAGGATATCGATGGATGATAATCCTCAACTGGAAGCAGATCTGTTTGTTCGGTACATTACCTCATTAGACAAACCAAATCCGGGAGAATTAAATACATTCTCCTGGCGAATGTCTGAATTAGAGTTGTATTTGGATATGGCTCTTGAAAAGGTCATCATTGCCATCGAAAAGGAAACAGATGACGAACAAAAATTTATGTTTGTTGATACAAAAGCCGAGGTTTTGTGGAAATTAGGTAGAACAAAAGAAGCCATCATCGAAATTGAAAAGTGTATTCAATTCGATTCTGAGAATGCTTACTATCAGGAACAAAAAGATAAATTTGTAGGAAAAGCCGGTTAGTCAATATCCTTCACACATCTAAACCCGATCATAGTGGATGGATCGGGGAACGCCGCTACACGTTGAAATGTTTTAAAAGGCGGTGACCAAAAACTACCTCCACGAATAATTCTTAATGTGTAATCATCATAATTTACCCATGCGGGTGTTTCCCCGGAATCCGGGTACGTAGGATAACAATCTCCGATCCATTCATATGCGTTTCCACCCATATCATAAATACCCAATTCATTCGGTTTTTTGCTACCTACAAAGTATGAATATCCAACACTATTTTGTTCATGGCGAATATAATCGTCCACAAAACCTTTTCTATTGGTTCCTGGATATAATATTTTCTTCCCACCGTCACGAGCTGCAAACTCCCACTCTTGTTCAGTAGGTAAACGACCATTATAGCATTCACAGAACGCTTTAGCTTCTTCCCAGGAAATATTTACAACGGCACGATCTTCTCGACCAAATCCTTCATCATCCGGTGTGGGAAGATTCAATAAGTTTGCATATTCATCGTATTGTTGATATGTTACTTCATATTTCATGATATAGTAGGAGGGAAGTGTTACTTCATGTGTCGGTGTAGCATCTATGTTCTTTTCGTTTTCAAAATCACCCATATTAAACGTTCCACCTTGAATATAAACCCAATCCAACTTAAGTAACTTTTTCTCAATTTGATATTGATTCCAAATGATACATCCATTGAAAAGAATAACGGATGCTAAGAAAATATACATCTTTTTGTATAATTTCATTTTTCTAAAATAATTCAGTGTGATTTATCATTTTGAAGTTAAATAGGTTATATTTACGTTTGTAACATAATAATATCAACCTTCCTCATCAACAAGAATACCTAAAAACAAATTGTCATAGGTACCAAAAAAGCGAATAAATATGCCTATATTATTCTTTTGTTAATTTAAGAAGTGTTTTCAATTTGT
>CAZYDH010000019.1:0-32903 GCA_964645915.1 uncultured bacterium | reverse complement strand
AGAATTTCTGTGCTGCGGTTTCTAAATTTTCCATTGCTACGGTTACGGCTCATAAACCATAATGAAGCAGGTATTTGAGTATTTAAAAACAATTTGGCCGGGAGATTTACAATGCAATCAACCAACCCTTCTTCGATTAAGTTTTTTCTGATATCTCCTTCTCCCGAAGTTTTTGAGGTTAGTGAACCTTTTGCCAAGACAAAACCAGTTTGTCCGCTTGGTGCCAAATGATAGATAAAATGCTGAATCCAGGCGTAATTGGCATTACCGGTTGGTGGTGTTCCATATTGCCAACGACCGTCATTTCGAAGGAGATCGCCGCTCCAATCACTTACGTTGAATGGAGGGTTAGCGATAATATAATCGCATTTTAAATCTTTGTGTGCATTGTTCAAGAAAGAACCTTCATTGTTCCATTTTACCTGAGAACTGTCAATTCCACGAATCGCCAAATTCATTTTTGCTAATCGCCATGTGGTTTGGTTGCTTTCCTGCCCGTAAATGGAAATATCATTTAATTTTCCTTGATGGCTTTTTATGAATTTTTCAGAATGGACAAACATTCCACCCGAACCGCAACAAGGGTCAAAAACTCGTCCTTTATAGGGTTCTAACATTTCGACCAATAATTCCACAACACTTCTTGGCGTATAGAACTGACCACCTTTTTTACCTTCTGCAAGTGCAAATTCACCTAAGAAATATTCGAAAACGTGTCCGAGAATATCGGCACTTCTGGATTTTGCGTCTCCAAGTGCAATGTTACCAATCAAGTCAATAAGTTCTCCCAAGCTTGTTGGGTCAAGATTTTGTCTGGCATACACTTTTGGCAAAACCCCTTTGAGAGAAGTATTCTCTTTCTCAATGGCATCCATGGTGTCGTCAACCGTTTTTCCAATAGTCGGTAGTTTGGCATGGTTTTGAAGAAAACCCCATCTGGCTGAAGAAGGAACAAAGAATACATTTTCTGCTTTATACTCGTCTCTATCTTCAGGGTCTGCTCCTATGAAATCACCCGTTCCAGATTGAAGTTTATCAAATAGTTCTTCAAAAGTATCGGATATATATTTTAAGAAAATCAGTCCTAAAACGATGTGTTTATATTCTGCAGCATCAATATTCTTCCGAAGTTTATCAGCTGTTTTCCAAAGTTGTTTTTCTAAAGACTCTTCTGTTTGAATAGGGTTCTTTTTTGCCATAAATAAATTTCTTATAGGATGTTTGTTTCTATTGAATATATTTTTTTATATACGTCATTTAATAAAGTGGTTAAGTACAATAAAAGTTACTAACCAAACGTATAAAGAAACAGAAAAAAATGTAATGACTTAAGACATGTATCGTCTTTATTAATAATCTGTTCGGATAGCAGACTGAAAAAGGTCTTTTCTTTTTATTCTGTTTTTTCCACAATTAATAAAAAATCGATTTTAGCTGTTGCTCCCATAAGTTGGAAGGTGGGTTTAACATTTGGAACGATGGCAAGAATTTCACCATCAAGATTATTTAAAAACTTTTCCAAATAATCCTGCATATTTTCACTCTTGACGTCAATCCTGTGAACTTTGTACTTCATTTTATGTATCCTCACATTTTATTTTTTATATAAACTTCTCGTTTGTGGCAATAAGGCTATTATAAGTATGGCCACCGCAAAAAACATGTAAAATGTATGTAACCAATGTACACCTTGAAGTAATACCATTTGGATCTGTATCCAACTAATGAGGGTAAGAGCAACATAAATACTGTAAGTCCATGACCAGTGCATATCTTTAAATAAATTGAATTGCTCCGCTAGTTTGGATTCCGGTTGTTTTAATAAGGCGATCATCAGAAAAGAGGGGATGAGTCCAAGAACGGAGAATAAAATAATTCCGGGAATGAGAAAACTATTAAAAGGAGATGGTTCCAACATGGATAAAGGCATTCCCATCAGCTCTCCTGTAGGTGAAATGATCATAGTTCCACCTCCTCCAATTGCTCCTAATCCGAGGAATCCTAAAAAAATAATCAAGATATTTCGTGTAAATTTTATGTGCATAATATTGTCCTTATATTATCTATTTTGGAGGATGAGTAAGTATTGTTTGTTGTCGATTTAATAATAATCCGTACGGATGACGGGTTGAAATAGTTCTTTTCGTTTAGCACAGACGGAATTTGCACTGCATTTCAAGCATTCCGGTTCAGACATTTCGGGGCAGCGCTTTCGACCAAAAAAGAAATATTGATCCACGGTTGCCATCGATCGGTTCGATAATTCAGGTAATAATTCAACCGCATGAAATGCCGCGATCCTCACCGCCCATTCATCAGCTTCAGAAATAACATCACGGTTTTGTAAATGATGCAGTAATTTAGGGTCGATGACATCGATCAAACCCATCCGTAAGCACGACCGCATGCAATGGTAGTCAATAATGGGTGGCAGCGATTCATCTTTACCAAATGGCAGAAAGACTTCAGGTCGATTGTTTAGGATCATCGCTAGTAATGCACTTTTTTTCCGTAGAGGATCTTCACAATATCCACCCACTTTGTCTAGCATCTTTAAGAAAGTTTCAAGGGGAGTTTTTGTTTGTAATGAAGTTTGTAAGATAGAAGTGGGTGTCCATCTCAATTTCAACATCGATTGTCCATATCGGTGGGCGGCATCCAAATGAAGTTCTATTACCGGCATTACATCATTGCCATTGTCTGAACGAAATAAGTCTGCGGTTTCATCCAACGATTGCTCGGCTTGTCTTTGGGGTGAAAAAAAGTCAGGATCGGTATCTATTTTTTTTAAATACGCCTTGAACAGATAAAAAGCACCTTTTAGCGTTTCTCCGTCGATCGTGTCATATAATGGAAGATGATAACGTCCATTTTTGATAGACCAAAAACTAAATTGTTGTAGTGTTGTGACAAAAAAGAAATCAACCGTAAGCGGATGGTTTTCCGGAGGAAGGGAGGAGGCAATAAAAGAGAAGGGTGATTCAGTGCTCAGTTTTGAGATCAGTTTTGCGGTCTTTATGATTTGGTCGTGGTTTAATCTAACTCGTGTGTCTAGTTCATCCTTAGAAAATGGGGAGAGAAGTGTTTGTTTATTTTGAATATCCATCACAATAAAAATTACGGACATTTGGTTAAATAATATATGGAATTATCTTACTGAATATCATTTCTGTGCGTGGGTGAATCGTTGTAAACTTATTTCCCTTATTTTAATGATATAAATATTATTTGGAGTTAGATATGTCAAAGACAGTGATTACCGGTTACGGCGACGACCTGACAGTCAACGGTATTCGAATTGGAGATTTATCTCCCGCCGATCATGAAGCGATCGAAAAAGAGAAGGGCGGACGTAATTATAGTCCATTAGAAGATGTAGTTGTATCTCATGTTCAAGACTCATCTACATTGATTTGTAGAAAGCCCGATCCAAATGAAGTTGCTTCTTTTATTGAAGAAGAATTAGTTGATGGACTTTGTTGTTATTCTGCTGTCAATCAGGGGCAGTTGAATCAAACTATTGTTGATGCGGTTATCCATCATTTAACCAAAGAAAAATTACCGACGGTTCCACGTTCGATCCGGCATAAATATATGTCCGCATTTTTACTGGCAGCCACTTCAATTTCAGGCATGGATCGAGTCGTTCCGAAAGTAGCAGGTGTTGAAGCACCCGAGTTGATGTTTAAACTTTCCCGCAGATGGGGATATCGCGTGAAAGGAATTCCGAAAGACGAAGCGATCATCGTAGCAGCAAAAGGGAATTTTCACGGAAGATCAATGACCGCTATTTCATTATCTGATGATCCTGATGCCCGAGCGGATTTTGGTCCATTTGTTCCGGGGATTGAACTGGTGCCTTACAACGATATCGAAGCATTACGTTCATTGTTTGAAGAAAAAGGCGATAAGATAGCGGCATTTATTGCAGAACCGATTCAAGGCGAAGCCGGTGTGATCGTACCGGATGATGCGTATTGGCCTCAAGTATCTGAATTATGTAAAGAGCATAATATTTTATTAGCAATGGATGAAGTACAAACCGGATTCGCACGTACCGGAGCGAATTTTGCTCATCAATTATTCGGTGTAAAACCGGATATTATGGGGTGCGGGAAAGCAGCAGGCGGTGGAATATTACCGGTTTCATTTGTAGCCGGACGGGATGATGTCATCGGAGTATTGACTCCGGGATCAGAAGGTTCTACATTCGGAGGATATCCTTTAGCATCAGTAGTATCTGCTTATGCAATTAAAGTAATGGTTGATGATGAATTAGCCAAAAATGCACGTATCCGCGGTGCTCAGTTAATGGAACGCTTTCGGGCGGTTAAAGATGAATTCCCTAATAAAATTAAAGAAGCACGAGGGAAAGGTTTGTTAACTGCATTTGAAATGTATAACGAACCTGCATTGGATGGACATAAAGTGTCTTTGGGATTATTAAAACGTGGAGTCTATGCAAAAGAAACGCACCGGACAACGGTTCGACTTGCACCGGCATTGACTATCAGTGAAAAGCAAATCGATAAGATCGCAGATGAAGTAAGAAACGTCATTAGAGACTTATAAGCGCTTGTGAATTAAGATTACAAATCAAATAATAAAAGGAATACACATGGATATTTTAAAAGAACTTGGGATACAGGACAATAATTATGGAGCCTGTTCCGGAAAAGGTAAATGGAATCAAACTACTGATGCCGGAACCTTAGATTCGATCAATCCGGCTACCGGAGAACGAATTGCTTCAGTTTATCAATGTTCTGTTGATGATTATCATGAAATCGTAAAACAGTCTAATGAAGCCTTTAAAGACTGGCGAAAAGTTCCGGCACCCATCCGTGGGGAATTGGTTCGTCAAATGGGCGAAGCATTAAGAGAGAAAAAAGATGCATTGGGAAGTCTGGTTTCACTGGAAATGGGAAAGATCAAGCAAGAAGGCGATGGTGAAGTTCAGGAAATGATCGATATCGCTGATTTTGCTGTCGGTCAATCTCGGATGCTTTATGGAAAAACCATGCATTCCGAACGTCCTGATCATCGTATGTATGAACAGTGGCATCCACTAGGCTCTATCGGTGTGATCTCTGCATTTAACTTCCCGGTAGCTGTTTGGGCATGGAATGCTTTCATCGCAGCGATTGCAGGAGATACAACGATCTGGAAACCATCATCATCGACACCTCTCACTGCAATTGCCGTGCAAAATATTTGTAACGAAGTCATGGAAAAGAACGGATATACGGGTATTTTCAGTATCGTAGTAGGTAAAGGTTCAACAATCGGTGAAACATTGATCCAGGATAAAAATATTCCAATGGTTTCCTTTACAGGATCAACCGCAATGGGTCGTCATGTCAATGAAGTAGTGTCCAAACGCTTTGGTAAAACCATCCTTGAATTGGGTGGAAATAATGCCATTATCGCTGATGAAACTGCTGATATGGAATTGTTGATCCCTTCAGTCGTTTTTGGAGCAGTCGGAACTGCCGGACAACGGTGTACATCCACACGTCGTGTCATTATTCATGAAAGTCGTTATGATGAATTAGTTGAAAGACTGGTCAAAGCTTATCGTCAGGTCAGAATCGGTGATCCGCTCGAAGACGGAACGTTGATGGGGCCGCTTGTAAATGAAAGTGCAGTTGATGTATATAAAAATGCAATGGACGTACTTGAGAAAGTCGGTGGAGAAGTTCTTTGTGGAGGAAATTCAATTGATCGGGATGGTTTTTATGTTGAGCCAACGATCGTAAAGGCAAAAAATGATTGGCAAATCGTGCAGGATGAAACATTTGCTCCAATCCTCTATATCATTCCATTTAGTACCTTAGAAGAAGCGATTGATATTCATAATAGTGTACCGCAAGGATTATCCTCAGCGATGTTTACGACTGACGTGCGTAATGCAGAGTTATTCCTATCGGCTCGTGGAAGTGATTGCGGTATTGCCAATATCAATATTGGGACCTCCGGCGCAGAAATTGGCGGAGCATTTGGTGGTGAAAAAGAAACCGGTGGTGGACGAGAATCCGGTTCAGATTCTTGGAAACAGTATATGCGTCGTCAAACCAATACTCTCAATTGGAGTTCAGAACTTCCGTTGGCACAAGGTATTAAATTCGATCTGTAAATAAAAATGGGTGAAGATCGAAAGGTCTTCACCCAACACTATCATGAGTACCGGTATTCTATACATTGTTTCGACCCCCATTGGGAATCTTAAAGATATTACTTATAGGGCAGTTGAAATTCTTAATTCTGTCCCGTTGATCGCAGCAGAAGATACTCGTCATACAATGAGATTACTTCAGCACTATGATATCAACACCCCAACTGTCAGCTATTTTGAGCATAATCGGTTTACTCGCATTCCTCAGTTACAGAAACATTTAAAATCCGGTCATGATCTGGCTGTTGTCACCGATGCCGGAACTCCGGGGATTTCAGATCCTGCCTATAGATTGATCCGATCTGCGATTGAGATAGACGCCAGAGTCGAGTCCATTCCCGGACCTTCAGCAGTGCTGGCAGGATTGGTATCATCCGGATTACCAACAGATCGTTTCTTATTTGAAGGATTTCTACCTCCCAAAAAAGGGAGGAAAAAGCGTTTAAACCATCTGGTTGATGAAACCGCGACGATCGTGTTTTACGAGAGTCCCAGAAGATTAGAAAGAACGTTAAGAGATATTCATTCAATACTAGGAAATCGCCCGGCGGTCATTTGTCGTGAATTAACCAAACTACACGAAGAAACAATCCGTGGAACTGTTTCCTCTCTTTTGACGTATTTTAAGAATAAGAATGTCAAGGGGGAATGTATAATCCTGATTGGAAAAGATGATCCGAATGTGTATTTTGAAGAAGAAAAATCATAATGAAAACCGACGCTAAATTCATCACGTTTGAAGGAATTGACGGTTGCGGTAAATCTACCCAAGCAGAATTATTCCACCAATGGATCCTTGATCAAGGGTATCAATCCATTTTAGTCCGTGAACCGGGGGGTACACAAGTCTCAGAATCCGTGCGGGAAATTTTACTCAATCGTGTGGATCTGGAATTATACGATCGAACTGAAGCCCTGTTGATGACTGCAAGTCGAGCACAATTAACCAAAGAAGTCATTCTCCCGAACTTGGAAAAAGGGACTTGGGTGGTCACCGATAGGTTCGCTGATTCTACATTAGCATATCAGGGCGGAGGAAGAGGACTTAGTGTTGATTGGCTGAAACAGGTGAATAACTTTGCAACCTACTCATTAGAACCGGATATCACATTTATTGTTGATGTATCGCCCGAAGAAGGGCAAAAAAGACGAAGCGGTGAAGATGATAGAATTGAGAGTGCCGGATTGAGTCTTCAATACAGGGTACGTGAACAATATGATTCGTTAGCTAAAGAGCAACCCCAACGAATTGTGGTTATCGATGGAATGAGGGGAATGAATGAAATCCAAACTGAAATTAGAAACGAGTTTGTCAGGAGATTTAATTTATCAAAATGAAAAAAATATTTAGAAAAAAGATTTACCTAATACCTGCTTTATTGCTTTTAGCAGGTTTTTTATCTCTAGCTCTGACTAAGTCAGATATCTACAAAGAAATAGCGCGATCTACAAGGTTGCTAAATAATGCATACAAGTACTTGATCACCTATTATGCTGACGAAGTAAATGTTGAAGAATTTACCCGGACGATTATGAGAAATATCTCCGATCAATTGGATCCGTACACCGTCTATTTAGAAGCAGAAGAACGGGATGGAATAGAACTATTAAAGACCGGAAAATACGGAGGAGTAGGTATCCAAATTGGAAAAAGGGAAGATCGCTTGACCGTTATCGCTCCCATGGAAGATAGTCCTGCAAAACGAGCAGGGATTATGAGTGGAGACATTATTACAAAAATAGATAGTATCTTAACAAAAGACCTTGATATAAATGATGCGGCAAAAATGATTCGTGGTGAGAAAAAAACAACGGTTATCTTAACGATCGAAAGAGGTGGAGAAGATGATTGGATTGAATTCCCTTTAATGCGAGAAGATATTCAGGTGAAGGATGTAGCCTATACCGGTGTGGTCGATGACAACATCGGATATATCCGCTTAACTCGTTTTTCAAAAAATTCATCTGTCGAATTAAAAGAGTCGTTGAAAATCTTATTAGATCAAAATGTTACAGGACTTGTTCTTGACTTACGAGATAATCCTGGAGGGTTATTGCAATCTGCAGTGGATATATTGGATCTTTTCATTCCTAAGGGTGAAGAGTTACTGTCAACAAAAGGTCAAACGAAAGAATCCAATCGGTCGTATACTTCAAGACGTAAACCGATTGTTCCAGAGGATGTGAAACTGGTTGTGCTTATCAATGAAGGAAGTGCCTCTGCCAGTGAAATCGTTGCCGGCGCAATTCAAGACCTTGATCGTGGTATTGTTATCGGAAGGAAGTCCTTTGGAAAAGGTCTCGTCCAATCTGTATATCGTTTAGACGAGGATCGCTCGTTAAAGATCACAACGGCAAAATATTATATTCCCAGTGGACGATTGATCCAGAAACCAGATTACGTCAACGATGAATTGGTCGTTAATCCCGTGGAAGAAGATTCCGTCTATGTAACAGCAGGTGGACGAAAAGTGGTCGGTGGAGGTGGCATTACGCCCGATATTGTTGTTGAGTCGAAAATATCCGGTCCTCTTTTAAGAGAATGCTGGCGAAATGGACTTTTCTTTTCATTTGTGCAAAATGAGAAACAAAATTTCACATCGTTCGAAGACGTGATATCTACATCGACGTTGATGGAAAATTTCCGTTCGTACATTGATAGCATGAATATTGATGTAACTCTTTCCGGTGAAACCTCTCTCAAAGAAGCAAAGAAGAAATTCTTAGAAAAGGATTCCACCAATGCAAGTCTAAAATTAGCCTTCAACCAAATTGAATGGTATATCCAAGAAGAAGAACGGCTGTTGTTTGATAATGAGAAGGAAACTCTTCAAGATCGAATGTTAATGGAATTCGCGGAACATTTTAATGGAAAAGACGGTCGATTCCAATGGAGTTTGAAAAAAGATGAAACGGTGATTCAAGGTTTAGAATTGTTGAATAATCCCAATAAATACAACGGAATATTTACTGTTAAATAAACGTTGAAAACTCTTTCAACATAATTTGTAATTTGATTAAATTCGTTGGCTTTAGGGGCGATTAGCTCAGTTGGTTAGAGTGCCTGCGTGACATGCAGGAGGTCACCGGTTCAAATCCTGTATCGCCCACATTATTTAAGTATTGAATTAATGAGACTTAATTACAATCATAAACTGTCCGCCTGTTTTTGCAAAAACAGTGAGGGATTCGTCTATTCTGTTTTCTCAACATTTGTTTTCTAATTTGCATTATATCCTAAAAAGTTTATGAAACAAGTCACGCTGACTTTCCCTGATCAATCCACTCACGTATTTCCCGTGGGCATAACTGCTTTGGAAGTAGCTGAGAATATCGGCGAACGACTGGCACAATCAGCCGTCGCAGCTACGATTAACGGTAATCCTGTCGATTTGAAAACAGAGATCAACTCTGATGCTGAGTTTAGTGTGTTGACGGGTAATTCTTCCGAGGGGCATGAAGTATTACTTCACAGTACTGCACACTTGATGGCTCAAGCGGTTAAAATACTTTTTCCGGATGCTAAAGTGACGATTGGTCCATCCATTGAAAACCGTTTTTATTATGACTTTGATGTAGATAAACCATTTACGGCTGAAGATATAGTTCATATCGAAGAAAAAATGAAAGAACTTGCCCGCAAGGATATCTCCGTACAACGTTCAGTTTTACCAAGGGATGAAGCTCTGAAATTATTTGCAGATATGGATGAATCTTACAAAGTAGAGATCATTCAGGAAATTGATCCTGATGAAACCTTATCTTTATATCAGCAGGATGATTTTGTTGATCTTTGTCGTGGACCGCATGTCCCATCCACCGGAAAAATCAAATATTTTAAACTATTGGACTCATCCGGTGCATATTGGCGAGGAGATGAAAACAATAAAATGCTTCAACGGATCTACGGGACCGCATTCAGTTCAAAGAAAGAGTTGAAAAAGTATCTGCATTTATTAGAAGAAGCAAAGAAACGAGATCACCGGAAATTGGGGAAAGAATTAGAATTATTTACGTTTGATGAAGAAGTTGGTCCCGGATTACCATTATGGTTGCCAAATGGTACTGTCATTGTTGAGGAGTTAGAAACCCTTGCAAAAGAAACAGAAAAGAAGGCTGGCTACAAACAAG
Source organism: uncultured bacterium (assembly GCA_964645915.1). GTDB lineage: Bacteria > Fidelibacterota > Marinisomatia > Marinisomatales > JACNKV01 > JACNKV01. The sequence goes on along the minus strand of CAZYDH010000019.1, from coordinate 22,597 downwards.
TTAGAACCCCTCATTTAACCAAGGGAAAACTATACGAACGCTCCGGGCATTTAGATCACTACAAAGACAGTATGTATCCTGCGATGGAGATAGAAGGTACTGATTATTATGTAAAGCCAATGAACTGTCCCCATCATCATAAAATTTATGCAGCTTCAATGCGAAGTTATCGTGATCTTCCACTTCGGTTGTCTGAATATGGGACCTGTTACCGATATGAAAAATCCGGACAATTATTTGGTTTGATGCGAGTACGAAGTATGCAAATGAATGATGCGCATATTTATTGTACCGAATCACAGTTTAAAAAAGAGTTCTTAGCTGTGTGCGAGATGTATCAACATTATTTTGATATCTTTGGAATTGAGAAATATCAGATGCGTCTGAGTCTTCATGACCCCAAAGGATTGGGAAAAAAATATGTTAACGAACCTGAACTTTGGTTAAAGACTGAAAAAGCCGTACGAGAAGCACTTGAAGAGGGTAATTTGAGTTTTGTTGAAATTCCTGGAGAAGCAGCTTTTTATGGACCAAAAATTGATGTTCAGGTTTGGAGTGCGATAGGAAAAGAGTTTACGTTAGCAACCAATCAGGTAGATTTTGCAATTCCGGAACGATTTGGTTTAACGTATATCAGTGAAAATGGAGAACAGGAAACGCCGCTTTGTATTCATCGTGCTCCTCTCTCAACACACGAAAGATTTGTCGGATTTTTAATTGAACATTACGGAGGAGATTTTCCGTTATGGTTAGCCCCTACGCAGGTGGCTGTTTTACCGGTATCGGATAAGTTCAATGATTACGCAAACCAGATCAAGTCTGAGATGGAAGAAAATGACATCCGAGTCATGGTTGATTCCAGACCGGACAAGATTGGAGCAAAAATTCGGCAAGCTGAGTTGTCCAAGATCAATGTGATGTTGATCGTGGGTGAAAGAGAAGCAGACAATCAAACGGTTTCTATCCGTCGTCGCTTTGAAGGCAATATCGGAACCGAAACGGTTAAAGATGTCATCGCATCTCTTCGTCAGGAAATAAATCAAAGGAGAAACGCATATCGTAAAGAATATTGAACCTCGTATTAACGAGGAAATTAGAACTGCAGAAGTCCGTCTAATTACTAATTCCGGTGAGCAGGCAGGGATTGTATCCCTTAAAGAAGCATTATCACGTGCTGAAGATGAGGGATTGGATTTGGTAGAAGTATCGCCAAATGGAAAACCTCCTGTTTGTAAACTACTTGATTACGGAAAAGTAAAATACGAGTTAAAAAAGAAAGCTCAACAGAATAAGAAAAAGCAGCATGTTATTAAATTAAAGGAAGTAAGACTTCGCCCCGGGATCGATACACATGATCTGGAAACAAAATTAAATATGGGGAAGAAATTTTTAAAAGACGGTGCAAGATTAAAAGTAACTATCATGTTCCGTGGTAGAGAGATGTCCAGGCTTGACCTTGGAGATCTGGTCATGGAACGGGTAAAAGTAATGCTCGCCGACGTTGCAGAGATTGAGAAAGAAAATCCTCTCGAAGGACGTCGGAGGTCCATTATCTTTAGCGGTAAATAGGAGAGATCGAATGCCGAAACAAAAAACGCGACGTGGTGCCGCCAAGCGATTCAAGCTTACAGGTACCGGGAAGCTCAAACGTAACAAAGCAAACCATAGTCACATGCTGATCCGGAGATCTAACAGTGCGAAACGCAAAATGCGTCAGCCGGGGTTAGTGGATAGTTCCGATGCTCGGAAAGTCCGCCGGATGCTGGGTGTGTAAAAGGAGGGAACAATGCCAAGAGCAAATAGTTCTGTTCCAAGACATAGACGACATCGTAAAGTTGTAAAGCAGGCCAAGGGCTACTATGGTGCCCGGAGCCGCAATTATAAATCTGCCATTGATGCGGTTACGAAAGCGGGACTTTATGCCTATCGTGATCGCCGTCAAAAGAAACGCCAATTCCGGCGTCTTTGGATTGTGCGGATCAACGCTGCGGCTCGACTCCATGGAATGTCTTACTCTGCTTTTATTGCCGGTTTGAAAAACAAGGGAATTGAATTGGATCGGAAAGCGCTAGCATATTTAGCGGTTGAAAATCCAGATGCCTTTGCTGAACTGGTGAAACAAGTAAACGCCTAAGATATGTCTTACCAAACGAAGATAGAGGCAGTCCGGGAATCATTTCGGACTGCCCTTGATTCTCTTACTTCCGATCCTCAATTTATTGAAGATGTACGTGTTGCTTATTTAGGTCGGAAAGGCCAAATCGCAAAACTATTTTCATTGATTGGAGCGATTGAATCGGCTGAAAAACCGGTGTTCGGACAGAAGATCAACGCCCTAAAAAATGAGTGTCAATCACTCTTTGATGAAAAATTAAACTCTTTAACCGCTAAATTAAAAGAAGCAGAAGAGAACAAACAAGATTATACGTTACCGGGTTATATTTATCCTAAAGGATCGTTTCATCCTCTACAACAAACGATGGATGAAATAAAACAAATATTTACTTCCATAGGTTTTAACGTCGCTTATGGACGAGAAATTGATGATGATTATCATAATTTTCAGGCGTTAAATATTCCTAAACACCATCCTGCACGAGATATGCAGGATACATTTTTTGTTGATAAAAATACTGTTTTACGAACTCATACTTCCAATGTGCAAATTCATTTAATGGAAGAACAAGATCCTCCTCTAAGGTATATTGTGCCGGGACGGGTTTATCGCAACGAAGCCATCAGTTTTAAGAGTTATTGTTTATTCCATCAGGTTGAAGGACTCTATGTTGATAAACATGTTTCATTCTCTGAATTAAAGGGTACTTTAGAATATTTTATCAAACGAATCTTTAACGAGAATGTAAAAATTAGATTTCGACCTAGTTTTTTCCCTTTCACTGAACCCAGTGCTGAAGTCGATATTTGGAATGAAGAACGAAACCAATGGATGGAAATACTCGGATGTGGAATGGTAGATCCTGCCGTTTTTGAAAATGTTGGGTATGATCCAGAAATATGGCAAGGATATGCTTTCGGAATGGGTGTGGAACGTATTGCCATGTTAAAATATAAGATTAACGATATCCGGCAATTTTATTTAGGTGATACTCGCTTCTTGGAGCAGTTCTAATGAAAATATCGATCAACTGGTTAAAACAATTTGTAGATATTCAGGAAACACCTGAAGAGTTAGCAGAACTACTTTCTATGTTGGGTTTTGAAGCAGAGATCGATCTTGATCTTTCAGGAATCGATCACTGTGTTACTGCCAAAGTACTATCATGTGAAAAACATCCTAATGCTGATAAATTAAAAACGTGTATCGTTACCGACGATATAGAGAAATTTAATGTTGTCTGTGGTGCACCAAATGTCGCTGAGGGACAAACCGTTGTATTGGCTAAAGTAGGTGCAGTTTTACCCGGTGGATTTACAATCAAAAAAGCTAAAATTCGCGGTGAAGAAAGCTTCGGGATGCTGTGTTCAGAAAAAGAATTGGGAATCTCTGAAGCCGCTGACGGAATTTTGATATTAGATAAAAATACACAATTGGGGATCGAGATCAAAGAGATACTCAATGATAAATTATCTTCGTTAGAACTAGATATTACACCAAATAGACCCGACGCATTGAATCATATTGGAATTGCTCGTGAGATCGCATTAAAGACCGGGAGAAAATTACGAGTACCGAAAGTAAACAAATATTCTCCAAAAACTGTTACCGACTCGGTCTCAGTAAAAATCGAAGAACCAATTGGATGTCCACGATATATCGCAGGGGTTGTTAAAAATGTGACTGTGAAACCTTCTCCAAAATGGATGGCAGATGCATTATTATCTGCAGGAATGCGTCCTATCAATAATCTTGTTGATATCTCAAATTATATTTTACTGGAAATGGGTCACCCAACTCATATATTTGATTACGATAGATTTCCCAATAATGAAGTATTGATCCGAAATGCAAATGAAGGTGAAGAGTTTGTTACTCTGGATGGAGAAAAGCATAAATTGAATGCTGAACATTTACTAATTACAAACGGAAAAAATCCGGTGGCATTAGCCGGAATTATGGGTGGGTTGGATTCTGCGGTTACTGACTCTACTCACACCGTATTGATAGAAAGCGCTTATTTTGATCCGGTAACGATCCGAAAAGGATCAAAAGTGCTCAGTCTATTAACTGAATCTTCCAGACGATTTGAAAGAGGTGCCGACCCGAATGGAGCAGAAACAGCTTTTTACCGTATTGTTGAATTACTTAAGGAACTCGCCGGTGGAGAACTGTGCTCAGAGATATCCGATGAATATCCCGGAGAAAAAGAGATCCCTACCATTCGATTACGGCAATCCAAATTAAACAGTGTTGCCGGTTATGATAACACATCAGAATTTATCGAAAGCACACTCCAATCTCTTGAGGTTAAAACTCAACGTATTTCAGATGGTGAATGGAATTGCATTCCACCTTCATTTCGACCGGATCTTGATAGAGAGATAGATCTGATCGAAGAGTTAGTTCGAGTATATGGTTATGATAATGTCACTACTGCAAAAAGTCTTAATAGTTTGTTTAGTTATGATGTCCCTGATCCGCAGTCACATTTAAATAAAGTGTTTCAGAAATTAGTTGGGTTGGGTTTTCATCAATGTTATAATAATTCGCTTCAATCTGATAAGATCGCCGGATCGTTGGGTATTCGTACTGTATCCGTCATAAATCCTCTAAGTGAACAGATGTCCGTTTTGAGAACATCGCTGATACCGGGACTATTAAGAACAGCGGATCACAATATAAAAAATGGATCCAAAAACCTCCGGTTATTTGAATATGGTCAAGTTCATCACCGTACAGAAGAAGGGTTTGAAGGATTAAATGAATCATTTGTTTTGTGCGGATTGATTCATGGATTGGAAACTGCTCATTCCATCCATGGTGATGAAGAACGAGGTGAATCAATTTATTCTTTGAAAGGTATTTTATCAAACCTTTTTGATACAAAGATTGTTTTGACTCCTATTAAGTCCAAAGGATTCTCGACTGCGTTCTCTGTCGAGAACGATAAGAAAATATGCGGTACAGCCGGACAATTATCAGCCGATTATGTTGAATCATTAGGATTAGATTTGGATGATGTCTTTGCATTTGAAATTAATCTGGATCATTTTGATCTAAAAGAAATTGTTTATAAACCAGTATCAGTTTATCCTTCTATTGAAAGAGATATTAATTTAGTTTTAAAAGAAGAAACACAAGCAGGTGAACTTGTAAAATTAATCTCAAAACAAGGAAGAGGATTGATCAAAAATATTGTTCCTGCCGATATTTTCAGGCATGATTCTTTAGGAGATGGAAAGAAAAGTATTGTCTTTCGAATTACGTTCCAAAGTGATAATAGAACCCTTGAAGATAAAGAGATAACTCCAATTATAGAGGAAATTATCAGTGTTGCATCATCTAAAATTGGTGCTAAATTACGATCATGAATGAATCAACAACACCTTTGGTTGAGTTAGAAAATAAAATCAAGTTATTGATCAGTGAATTCAAACTGTTAAAGGAAAAAACAGTCGTTCAGACTCCTTCAATTACAACCTCAAACAAACTCGCACAAATTGAAGAAAAAGTCAAAAAGATTATTGAATATTTAGATGAGTTATAAACTATGAATGGTGATGATCAAAGTAGTCTTGTCCGTGTAAGTATTTTTGGTCAGGAGTATACTGTTAAAGCTCCGGCTGACGCATCATATATCAAAAATATTGCTGAATATGTTGATACAAAAATGAGAGAAGTTCAGGGAGGTCTATCATCTGAGCAACCTTCAACACGAATTGCGATCTTAGCTGCGATGAATATAGCAGATGAATTATTTAATAGTCGAAGAGATAAAGATGTCACTGAAGACGATATTGAAGATAAGATTACATCAATGATAGAAATGATCGAAGAATCATTAGTTGAATAATTCAAAGATATTATTAGAAGCTGAAAAATCACATTTTAATTTTCCCCTCTTTAACACATTAACAATCATCATTAATTTTATCTGATGGAAACGACAAAAATATTATCCGGAAAATTGGTTAGGAAATCAGTCTATACAAATTTAGAAGAAAGAATTTCTAATCTTGTCTCCAATGGAATCATACCGGGATTAGCCGTTATATTGATTGGAGAGGATCCTGCTTCGCGCGTTTATGTTCAAAATAAATCAAGACAATTTGAGGAATTAGGACTCTTTTCTCAAACGATCCTGATGGAAGAAAACGTCTCACAGACCGAAGTGATCGAAAAGATAAAACAATTAAACGATCATGATCGCTTCCACGGGATTCTTGTTCAGTTACCGTTGCCTAATCATCTTGATGAGGACGTAATTCTATCATCAATTCACCCGTTAAAAGACGTGGATGGTTTCCATCCGAATAACGTCGGGTTACTTACTCTCGGAGATCCAAGATATATCCCGTGTACACCTAAGGGTATTATGAGGATGTTGGACTATTATGATGTTGATATTAGCGGAAAACATATTGTGATTATCGGTAGAAGCAATACAGTCGGAAGACCTTTATCTATTTTAACAAGTCAAAAAACAACTAACGGAAATGCGACAGTCACATTATGTCATTCAAGAACATCGGATATTAAGTCATTTACCAAGCACGCAGATATCGTTGTTGCTGCGATTGGGATTCCACAATTTGTGACAAAAGATTTTATTAAACCGAGTGCAATCCTTATTGATGTGGGTATCAATAGAATCAAAGATGAATCGACAGGAAAATCAAGATTAGTCGGTGATATCCACTATGACGATGTTTTTGAAAAAGCAGAAGCGATCACACCGGTGCCGGGTGGAGTGGGAGTAATGACCGTTGCGATGCTTATTGAAAATACAATTGAGTCAGCTGAAAGAGTTTAGGGTAAGAAATCCTGCTTTGTAACATAGGCAGAATCGGTATAATTTTCCCCGCCTTTAATGTAAGGATATTGCCCTTGTAGTTCAACGGATAGAATAGGTCCCTCCTAAGGATTAGATACAGGTTCGATTCCTGTCAAGGGTACTGAAACAAAATTTTGAAATAATAGAAAAAGAGAATCAAGAGATAGAAAGATGTTAAAGCCAAAACGTAAAATCACTAAAAAAGAAATTCGTCAGGATCCGTTATTGGAGACGATTAATGAACTTCAACATAAATTTGTAGAATATAAACCATGGATAATACGCATCGGATCTGCTGTAGTATTATTAGTAGCCGTCGTTCTGTTTATGCAAAACTCACGCACCACAAAACGGATGGAAGGTGAATCCATGTTTGGAAGAGCACTCGTCTCCTATGAAAAGGGAGATTTTGATAATGCTCAATTCCAATTTGAGATCCTTGCCGAAGAATACAGTAGTTATAACAGCGGCAGATTAGGACAATACTATTTAGGACAAATCGCCTTTGATAAAGAAGAATTTACTGAAGCTGAGACGTATTTGAATCAATTTATTAAAAATGGTGGAGAATGGATCTTGACACGAAATGCACATAATCTATTGGCTGGTATTTATCAGAAAACAGATCAATTAGAGCGTGTTGAAGATCATTTGAAAAAAGCGGTTAGTTTTTCAACCAATGAAACAGATAAATATACTGCAGAATTAACCTTGGCAGAATTCTATTCTAATAATGGCGAAACGGATAAAGCATCAGTTCTTTTAAAGACTATTTTAGATAATGAAGAATTATCGTATAATATTAAAAAGAAAGCGGAAGAAATTTCCGGAGGATTATTGAACTAAATTATAAGGGAATTTCGTCGGTAAATTCCTTGTAACGGTCATAAGAAATCCATAAATTCATCGATGAAAAGTGGGACAAATTCCCACTTTTCGTTTGTTTGAACATGGATAAGCTTAGAAATATCATAGAGAAGTTAATCGGAGACGATATCGTTTTGATCGCTTTAACCGAGAGCCAAGAGAGTGGTTTCATTAAAGTGGTCGTCGATTCTGAAAAGTCAATTGATGCAAAGACAACAACCAAATTGGCCTGCATCATAAAAGAGTCTCCAGAATTGGATAAACGATATCCACAGGGATTTCAATTGGAAGTGACATCACCGGGAATTACTTCTCCGTTACTCTACCCATTTCAATACAAAAAAAATATTGGACGAAAGCTGACAGTCAGTTTAAACGATCCTTCAGAAAAGAAGCGAATCTCCGGAACGCTTACTCGTGTGGGGGATGATGGTATTGACTTATCAGATAAAAAGAGAAACACGTTTTCTATGCGGTTTGAAGATATTAAACAAGCCGTTGTAAAGATTACATTCAAATAAGCAGGTTGGAGGAATCTTGATTAACCGACAATTGATTGAAGTCTTCTCAGAGATCGCTCGAGAAAAAAACATTGAACGTTCAGAACTTGGGTCGATCATTGAACAGTTATTTTTATATATTATTGAAAAGCAATATGGAGATGCATCCAATTGTGACGTGATCGTGAATATAGATAAAGGCGAAATAGAAATTTATATAGAAAAAACGATAGTAGAAACAGTTGAAGATCCGTTATATGAGATCACTTTGGATGATGTTCTGAAGAAGGATCCTGATTTAAGCGATCTGACTATCGGTGATCCTTATGTTGAAGTGGTTGATCCGACGGTATTTGGCCGGAGACTCGTCACGCATGCGAAAAATTTCTTTGCTCAAAAGATTCGTGATGTTGAAAGACAATATATTTATGAGGATTATGCCCAGCGAGTCGGGGAGATTATTATTGGAGTCGTTCACCAAGTTCAACGGGATAATGTATTTGTAAATATTGAACATGCTGAATTGAGACTTCCAAAGAGAGAGCAAATCCCTACTGAAAAATATCGTAGAGGAGATACAATCCGTGCCGTGATTAAATCAGTTGAAGTGACCTCAAAAGGTCCGGATATTGTTATTTCAAGAAGTGATAATCACTTCCTGTACAAATTATTTGAAATGGAAGTTCCGGAAATTGAAGATGGGGTTATTGAGATTACATCCATCGCCAGAGTTCCGGGTGAACGTGCAAAGATCATTGTTCACTCTCATGATAGACGTGTGGATGCTTCCGGAGCGTGTATCGGAATGCGAGGTAGCCGGATTCAAGCCATCGTGCGTGAATTAAATAATGAGAAGATCGATATTGTTAATTACAGTGAGAAACCTGAAATATTGATCCAAAGAGCGTTGTCCCCGGGTAAACCGATCAATTTATACATTGATGATGAACAAAAATATTGTGTGGCTATTTTTAATGATGATGAACTCGATGCAGCTATCGGTAAAGGCGGAGTTAATATTAATTTGGCGTCCCGTTTAACGGATTATCGAATTGATGCATACGGTAAAAAGGAATATGAAAAACGGCAAAAAGAAGAAAATACAGCCTTTACCGATATTCCGGGATTCCCGACGGAAACGATTGATGGATTGATTAATGCCGATATTATCAACATTCCAAAACTACTGATCGTTTCGGAAGATACTCTTCTGGAAGCAGAAGGCGTAACCGAAGAGAGTTTGGAACAAATTTATGAATCTGTTCAAGCCTTTATCGAGTCCGGTGATTCCGGATCTGAGGGTGAGGCAGATGATGAAGAATCCTTAGCGTAATGTTAACGATTGTAAACTAGAACTGCAAAACAACTGAGAAAAGAATGGCAAAAAGACCCGTCAGAATATTTCAAATTGCAAAAGAGTTAAATATCTCTCATACAGAGATAGTAGCCTTTTTAAAGAATCAGGGGATCAGTGTTGCAAGCCATATGTCTCCGGTTGATGAAGCAACGTATCAAAAGATTCAAACTGAATTTTCAAAAGAAAAGGCTGTAGTCGATCGTTTAAGAAAAGAGCAGATGCGTCGTGAAATCCACGATACAAGAGTAAAAGATGCTCAACAAAAAACGAAAAAATTAAAACTCTTATCTTTAAAAGAACAGCGAGAGCTTGAAGAAGAAGAAAAAGTCAAAGCTGCAAAACGAGAAAAAGAAGAGTTAAAGAAAAGAGTACTCGAAGCGAAAGTACTGGAAGAAAAGAAGAAATCTGAAGAAGAAGAAAAACTAAAGGCAGAAGAAGAAAAAGCCAAAGCAGAAGCGGCTGAGAAATTAGAGAAAAAGAAATCCGAAGAAGAAGAAAAAGCCAAAGCAAAACCAAAGATAACCGAAAAAATAAAGTCTAAAAAGAAAAAACTTCGAAAAATTGATCTTAGTCAACTTGAACCAAAATCTAAACGAGGAAAGCAATCCTCAAAAGAATCTGAAACTGCTCAAGAAACTGTAAAAGCCAGAGTTCGACAGACCTTGGCTGAAGCCGGTAGAAAAACAAAAAAGAAAGTTTATAAGAAAGAAAAGTCCAGTGCTACTGATCTTGGGACTTCCGGTGAAGTACAAGTACTACAAATTCCGGAATATTCCAACGCGGATGAATTATCCAAATTTGTAAGCACAACTCCAAGTGAGATTATCCAAAAATGCTTTGGATTGGGAATATTAGCATCTATTAATCAGCGTTTAGAATGGGATGTCATTGAACTCATTGCAGAGGAATATGGATATAAAGCGGAAAAAATGGTTGATATCGGTGAGGAAATATTCTCAATGGAAATTTCTGAAGAAGATAAAGAAAAAGCAGTTCCTCGCGTTCCGGTTATCACCGTTATGGGACATGTTGACCATGGAAAAACATCCATCCTTGATTATGTTCGTGAAACAAATGTTGTAGCGGGAGAATCTGGTGGAATTACGCAGCATATCGGTGCATATAAAGTTGAATTAGCTAACGGAAAGAAAGTTACTTTTCTGGATACTCCCGGACACGAAGCGTTTACCGCAATGCGAGCTCGTGGTGCACAGGTGACTGATATTGTCATATTGGTTGTTGCTGCGGATGACGCCGTGATGCCTCAAACAATCGAAGCGATCAATCACGCAAAAGCTGCAGGTGTCCCTATTGTTGTTGCTATTAATAAAATGGATAAACCCGGCGCAGATGCAGAAAAAGTAAAGCGTGAATTATCCGAACATGAAATATTGGTTGAAGATTGGGGTGGAAAGATTCAATCTGTTCCTGTTTCTGCTAAGAACGGAGAAGGACTTACTGAACTGATGGACGCAGTCTTAATGGAAGCTGAAATGCTGGAATTAGAGTCTAACGCTGATACATTAGGCAGGGGAACCGTCATCGACTCACGTCTTGATAGGGGTCACGGACCCATGGCAACTGTTCTAATTCAAAAAGGAACTATTCAAATAGGAGATCCCTTCCTTTGTAATGATATTCAAGGAAAAATACGGGTTATTATGGACGAACGTGGTCATCGTATTAAAAAAGCCGGTCCGTCAGATGCCGTGCAAATCCTTGGATTTAATCAAGTTCCACAGGCAGCAGATGTATTTGCCGTTATGCAGGATGAAAAAGAGTTGAAGCGGATTGCTACCGATCGACAACGGATACGACGAGAAATTGCTCAAAAGAAGATCGCTTCACACTCCCTGGACTTAATGTCTGCTATGATCAAAGAAGGAACCATTCAGTCCTTACCGATCATTATTAAAGGGGACGTTGATGGGTCCATCGAAGCACTTGCTGAAACCTTAGAGAAACTCAATACCGATGAAGTGGGTGTAAATGTTATCCATAAATCTGTAGGAATGATCAGTGAGTCGGACGTTCTGTTAGCAGAAGCTTCTAAAGCGGTTATTGTTGGTTTCCATGTTCAGGTTGGATCAAATGCTCGATTACAAGCGAAGCAAACCGGTGTAGAAATACGAACTTATAATATTATTTATCAAGTCGTGGATGATATCAAATTAGCACTCGAAGGTTTATTAGAACCGGATAAGGTAGAGAACGTTACCGGTCGTGCCTCAGTGCTGCAATCGTTCAAGATTCCAAAGATTGGATTTATTGCCGGTTCTAAAGTCATTGAGGGTGCGATTACACGGAATGATGTTGCACGTTTAATCCGTGATGACGAAGTGATTGCAGATAAATGCAAAATATCATCTCTAAAACGACATAAAGATGATGTAAAAGAAGTCCGTGAAGGAATGGAATGTGGTATTGGTTTAGAAGGAATATCAAAATTCCAAGAAGGGGATATCATTGAAACATTCCAGATCACCGAAGTCAAGAGGACACTCGATTCGAATTGAAGCAAGAACGCCCATACAAACGAACAGACCGGGTAGGAAATCAGATCTGTGAAATCCTTGGTGAGATCGTTACAAAACATATAGAATTGGATCATTTGGGATTTATTACATTTACGGATACCATTGTTGCACCGGACCTTCGATCTGCAAAAGTATTTTTCAGTGTGATCAATCCAAAGAAGACAATTGAAGAGATCACAATCGAAATGAACAAGTTGCGAAAAGCCTTTAAAAAGTATTTAGCACCGGAATTACATCTCAAGAATATTCCCGATCTGCGTTTTTATTTTGATGAAACCATGGAATATTCAAACAAAATAGAATCGTTGTTTCACACGATTTCATATACAACGGAAAATGATATATAATCTTTTTAAACCGGTCGGCTGGACATCTTTTGATGTTGTAAAATATATTCGTCGGATCACTCAGGAAAAAAAAGTAGGTCATGGCGGAACCTTAGATCCTTTTGCCGAAGGAGTGCTAATCGTGGGTACCGGCAAGGATACAAAGAGTTTATCCACTATCTCAAATAGCCAGAAATCTTATACAACAACACTTACTTTAGGGCGAACAACAAACACATTGGATGTTGAAGGTGCTTTGATATCATATAAACCCATTCCAACATTAACTGATGAGATAGTAGCAGATGTATTAAAACAATATATTGGAGGACAAACTCAAATCCCTCCGATGTTCTCTGCGAAAAAAATTCGTGGCGTACGGTTGTATAAGCTTGCGAGAAAAGATCAGAATATCGAGAGAGATCCAATTAAAATTACAATACATGATGTTGAGGTTCTTTATAGAGACAAAGATTCAATTACCTTCTCGGTGACTTGCTCTAAAGGGACGTATATTCGAGTATTGGGAAAAGATATAGCAGAATCACTGGGTACGGTTGGATATTTAACAAAACTAGTTCGAACGGATGTTGGAGATTATCATATCTCAGGTTCATTAACCTTGGAGGAATTTGAAAGACAATGGAAGTCTATCGAAGCCTAAAAGATATACCGTCGTTACCCAATAGCATTGTAACCATAGGAACATACGATGGGATACATCGCGGTCATCAAGAGATCATAAAACGAGTTGTTGCCTATGCCAAAGCAAAGGATATTGCATCCGTTGTGATTACATTATATCCGCATCCAAAAACAATTACATGTTCAAAAAATACAGATATTCCATTGATCTTAAATGTAGAGGATAAACTTTCGATCTTAAAGGACCTTGGTGTTGAAAATACTCTTGTGATTCCATTTTCAGAACCTATCAGACAATTATCTGCAAAGCAATTTTTAGAAGACATCATTATTCAAAATTTTAATCCGTCGAAATTTGTAATCGGGTATGACCATCATTTTGGGTATAAGCAGGAAGGAAGTCCGGAGTTTCTATCCAATTATGCAGATCAGAATAATATTGAAATTGAGATCGTAAAAGCTGTATCTGATGAGGGATCGATTATATCCAGTACGGAAATTCGTCGTTTGATAACAGAAGGATATGTACGTCGCGCGTCTTTTGAACTTGGATGGATATATGGTTTTCCTGCAACGGTTGTGCACGGAAGTGGAAGAGGAAAAAAGATGGAATATCCCACAGCGAACTTCGTTCCGTTGGAATCATCACAATTACTACCGAAAAATGGTGTTTATTTGACACGTGGAATAGTAGATGGACAGACGTTGTATGGAATGTGTAATTTAGGGATTCGTCCAACGTTCGACGAAGGTGATTTTGTGATGGAAGTACATTTTTTTGAAAAAGATGATACAAATCTATACGACCGGAATATTCGGATCGAATTTTTAGAAAGAATAAGGGATGAAAAGAAATTTTCATCTAAAGAAACATTAATTGAACAATTAGATAAAGATAAAAAACACTGTATAGCCTTGTTGGCAAAATACTTATAGGAGGAAATATGCCTTTGAGCACTGAAAAAGTACAAGAGATTGTAAAAAAGTTTGGAAAAACACCTGAGGACACAGGAGCCCCGGAAGTACAAATCGCTTTACTGACTCAACGAATCCGAGATTTGACTGAACATGTCAAAACTCACAAAAAAGACAACCATTCAAGACATGGACTGGTCAAGTTAGTTTCACAACGGAAACGAATGTTGAAATATATCATGAAAACCAATCCAACATCTTATGTGGAGATAAAGAAAGAACTTGGAATACGAGGATAATTAAAATAATATGATACAATTTAAAACAGAAATAGGCGGACGAACACTATCAATCCGTACAGGGAAGGTAGCTCGTCAGTCTGCCGGTTCTGTCATCGTGCAGTATGGCGATACGATGATCTTGACGGCGGTGAATGCTGCAAAAGAAATGAGAGAAGATATTGACTTCTTTCCTTTACAAGTAGAATATAGAGAAAGACATTATGCAGGTGGAAAGATCCCCGGTGGTTTTTTCAAAAGAGAAGCGCGTCCATCAGAAAAAGAAATTCTGACCAGTCGGTTAACTGACCGTCCTATCAGACCGCTTTTCCCGAAATCATTCAAATATGAAACGCAGGTGATGATTACTGCTTTATCCAGTGATGGTGAAAATCCGGCCGACGTATTAGCCGGTATTGGTGCTTCTGCAGCATTAGCCGTTTCAAATATTCCCTGGAATGGACCTATTGCTACTGTGAGAGTGGGGATGATTAATGATGAATTCATTGTGAACCCAACTCGCGAACAAATGGATCAATCCAAATTAGAATTGATCGTTTCAGGTAATGATCAGACGATCGTGATGGTTGAAGGTGAAGCCGAAATCATTTCTGAAGATACCTTAGTTGATGCATTGAAATTTGCACACAAGTATATCAAAGATATCATCGATCTTCAGAATAAATTGGTGGAAGCCGTAAAAACAGAAAAGCGTGAGATTCCCGTTGTTGAATCAAACGAAGAATTAGAAAATACTGTTCTAAAAACTATTGAACAAAAAATTAAAGATATTATCAGTATTAAGGATAAACTCGATCGAAAAGATGCGGAAAAGGAACTAACAGAATCCACATTATTAGATCTTGCAGAAGAATATCCGGAAGCTGAAAAAGAGATTAAACAAGTTATCAGCGATCGATTTAAAAAGGCATTTCGTGATCAGATTTTGACAAAGAATGTCAGAAGTGACGGACGGAAACCAACAGAAATTCGTCAGATCACTATTGATCCGAATTTTTTACCGAGAGCCCATGGATCAGCACTTTTCACTCGAGGGGAAACTCAGGCATTAGTCGTCTTGACGCTCGGAACTAAAAGTGATGAACAGATTATTGACAGTATGGATGATGATTTTAAGAAAAACTATATGCTTCATTATAACTTCCCACCATATTGTGTTGGAGAAGTTGGCAGGATTGGGTTTACCAGTAGACGTGAAGTAGGTCACGGTAATTTAGCTGAGCGGTCACTGAAACCGGTTATGCCCGAATATGAAGATTTTCCATACACAATCAGATTAGTCTCTGAAATTATGGAATCAAACGGTTCTTCTTCAATGGCATCGATTTGTGGTGGATCACTTGCTTTGATGAGTGGTGGTGCACCGATTAAATCTCATGTTGCAGGAATTGCGATGGGATTGATCCTTGACGGAGACAAACACGCCGTTCTAAGTGATATTCTTGGTGAAGAAGATCATCTGGGAGATATGGATTTCAAAGTAGCCGGAACTCGAGAAGGGATCACCGCTATTCAACTTGATCTAAAGATTGAAGGAATATCTTTTGAACTCTTAACGGAAGCTTTAGCTCAGGCAAAAGAAGGAAGGTTACATATTCTTGGAATTATGGAAGACACGGTTGAGCAACCACTCGAAATGTCAAAATATGCTCCAAGGATTATGTCCTTGCAAATCAATCCGGAAAAGATCGGTGGTTTAATCGGTCCTGGTGGAAAGAATATCAAAAAGATTATTGCCGATACTGAATGTGAAATCAATGTTGATGATGATGGTGTTGTAACGGTTGCCAGCCCGGATGTGAATAAATGCAATGATGCGATTGAATTGATCCGATCGATTACAATGGAACCCGAAGTGGGTATGGAATTTGACGGTACCGTTACAAGATTAATGACTTTCGGTGCGTTTGTGGAATTTGCTCCGGGAAGAGAAGGATTAGTTCATATTTCTGAGTTAGCCTGGGAACGGACGGAGAAAGTAGAAGATGTCTGTAAACCGGGGGATACAATGAAAGTGAAATTGATCAAAGTGGATGATCAGGGTCGATTAGATTTTAGTCGTAAGGCTTTACTCGAAAAACCCGAAGGATATGTTTCTCCTCGTCGAGATTTTGACAAAGGTGGAAGACGTGGAGGAAAAAAAGGAAACCATCCTCATCGGAAGAAGAGATTCTAACTGACTGAATAGGGGTAACGTGGTATAAATCACCACAATTTATGAATGCCGTCGGATCAATAATAAGAGCTGACGGCATTTTTTTTCATCACAAGGGAGTATAAAAATGAAATTGAATCAAAATATCATTGAGATGGAATATGCGGTTCGAGGGGAAATTCCGATTCGAGCGGCTGAATTAAGGCGGATGGGGAAAAAGACTATTCCGTGTAATATCGGGAATCCTCAAGCGTTAGGACAAAAGTCCATTACATTTTATCGACAGGTTTTAAGTTTATTAGAGTTTCCGGAACGTATACGTACCGAGCGAAATCGTTCAGAACAATCAATATCTGACTATGTTTTAGATTATGCAGAATCATTTTTAGAAAATATGGAAACGGGAATGGGTGCTTATACCGATAGTAAGGGACCGTTATTTATACGTGAGTCAATCGCAAAATATATAGACAACAGAGATGCAAACTCACCTAATGGAATTATTCCTGCTAATCCGGAACATATCTTTTTAACCGATGGTGCAAGTGAAGGTGCTAAAAACATTTTAGAATTATTAATTACCGATCCAAAAGACGGAATTATGATCCCCATTCCGCAGTATCCGTTATATTCTGCTACAATACGGAGATGTGGCGGAACACAGGTGAATTATTACCCTGATGAAGAACGTGATTGGGCGTTGGATAAAAATGAACTGGAACGTGCATATAATGACGCAGTAAAACAGGGTGTTCAGATTAAAGCAATCGTCGTCATTAATCCAGCAAATCCAACAGGTGCTATCTTAGACAGAGAAAGTGTTAACCACGTGATACAATTTGCCGGAGAAAAAGAGATCGCTATTATCTCTGACGAAGTATATCAGGAAAACCTGTATGGAGCAGAATTTATTTCTTTTGCATCTGCGGTGAAAGGGACGGATGTTCCTTTGTTCAGTTTACATAGTGCATCAAAAGGATTTTACGGTGAATGCGGACATCGGGGAGGATATATGGAAGCAAGAAACCTTCCAAAGGTTCTAGGAAATGACCTTCCATTTATTGACATATTATTCAAGCAGGCATCCGTAAATTTATGTTCAAATACGGTGGGACAGTCCATGATGTTTATGATATCAAATCCACCGGAACCGGGAAGTGATCCTTATCAGCAATATATTACTGAAAAACAATCTGTATTGGATGATCTGTTTGAAAAAGCAATGATGGTGAAGGATGCATTTAAAGAAATGGACGGTGTGGAATGTTTTGGAAAGATCGGAGCGATGTATTTGTTTCCTCGACTAAATAAACTTCCTGAAGGAACCGGAGATTTTGAGTACTGTATGAACCTTCTGGAAACAACAGGTCTTACTACAGTGAATGGTTCTGGGTTTGGTCAAAAACCGGGAACGAATCATTTACGATTTGCATTTCTTCCACAGAAGGAAATGCTTATAAAAGTCTTACCTGAATGGATCGATTTTCATAACAATTATATTAACCGATAATTGAAAGAAACTTGTTGTAGATAGTGTGGTTAAATCGGTAATATAAAGTGTTAGTTTAAGTAATAAGTCGATGGAAAATGCCATACATCCCGAGGTAAAAAAACTATACTACTCCATTAGTGAAGTCAGTGAATTGACCGATCTGAAGCAGTATGTTCTACGGTATTGGGAGACAGAGTTTAAGCAACTTAATCCTCCAAAAAATCGTGCAGGAAACCGCACATACAGACAGAAAGATATTGACCTTATCCTTCATATCAAAGACTTACTTTATCAGCGTAAATTTACGATTGAAGGTGCACGCTCGGAGCTTGCCAGGGATAAAAAGGTTGCTCCTGAAATATCAAAAAGTCAAGCCGATATCGCTCGTTCAGAAGAAGCTATACAAAAAATTAAAGAAGAATTAAAATCGATCTTATCTATCATTGCTGAATAAGATATTCGCAGTTATTGGATTAAGATCCATGATCAATTCGGAGCGTGGCGCAGACCGGTAGCGCACTGCAATGGGGTTGCAGGGGTCGCAGGTTCAAATCCTGTCGCTCCGACATAAAAACGGGAGGATAATACCTCCCGTTTGAACGATATCATTCGATGAAATAATGTACGATCCGACTATCTTACCAATCACGCTTGTACTACTCATTCTCATTGGAATTGCAGTAGTGATTAATCTTTACAAATTCATTCCGGTAATGATAACCGTTTATCTTGGATATATCCTTGTTGTTTTTATTTCAGAACCAAATCGGGCTAATCAAACGATCATAGAAAAAGAAATCTTACCTGTACAGAGTGATAATGTTGTAGAACAACCTACTATCAGTGTAGAAGATCCTGTGAAGGACAATGAAATAAAAGAAATAGAATCCCTTCAAATTAAACAACTTCGATTGAACCAGATCAGGATATCGGAAGGGATCGACATCGAAAATCGTAAACCGATCCTGCCGGCAACTACCTTTACAGATACAATTCCTTATTTATACTGTTTTACAGGCGTTGATAATCGAACCGGACCCACCCATCAGATTCATCATATTTGGAAGTACAACGATCGCGAACTGACAACAATCGATATCTCTATTGGTCGATCGGTACATTGGCGTTGTTGGAGTCGGATAAAAATCAATCCGGAATGGACAGGAAAGTGGTCGGTAACCATCCTGGATTCAAATAATGTAGAATTTGGTTCAACTCAATTTACTATTGTCCCCTCAGATTCAATTTAAATCGTGAAAAAGCTCCTTTATTTTATCCTCATAAGTATTTGTGGACTGCTTCTTTTTCAGTGTGAATCTGATAAGCCAAAAGATAAAGTCCCCATCATTTGGACACAATTAGATCGATTCTCAAAAGATCTACCATCATCTGTTCATATTTATTACGGTGTGAATTATTCATTACCATTGAAAGTATGGTATGCTGAAATTGATATTACCGATCCAGAAATCTTGGTAGAAGTTATCTCAGCAAAGGATGAGGATCATCTGGAGACGTTAACACAGATTTGTGATCGAAATAAAAGTATCATTGGAATCAATGCAGGGTTTTTCCGAAATGATGGAGACTCAACCCGTCATATTGGATTATTGATGGAAAATGAAGAAATCATTCATTCTGCGATCCGTTCGTTAATCTATAAAGAACAACGTTATTTTACTGCACGGGGTGCATTCGGAATTGGAAATGATGGTTCTATCGATATTGCTTGGGTATCCGAACGGAATGATTCCTTATTTGAATGGACATCTCCGATCAAAAATAAAAGAGAAAGACCGCATAAACCGATCCATCCGTTGAGAGAAAATCTCTGGAAAATGACCAATGCAGTTCAGGCAGGTCCAGTTCTTGTGTCGGATGGAAAAGTAAATGTAACAAGCAATGAGGAGGTATTTTTTCATTCGAATATTACCAAATTGCATCCGAGGTCAGCTGCAGGTATCACAGAAGATGACAAACTTATCCTGATCGTTGTAGAAGGACGATATATTGGGAGCAGGGGAGTATATTTACAGGAATTGGCAACCATTATGAAAAATTTGGGATGTGTTGAAGCGATCAATCTTGATGGGGGTGGATCATCCGGTCTGGTCGTAAATGGTTTACATGTAAGCACACCATCAGACGGTAAAATTGAACGCGAGATTATGTCCGCAATTACCGTTTCTGTTCGGTAATTGATCCCAAAATCTCATTCTATATCTTTGTATATTGAAAAGAAAATATATAATAAGTAATATAAAAATATCTATAATTTCCGTTCTTATTTTCACGATAGTAATTCATAAATGACGAAGCGATTAACCCAGAGAATACGAAAAACAAAATGACTGAAGCTGTATTATCCTATTTTTCAGATTCCTTTCTGACGCCACAGGTTGCAACATTCTTCATGGCGATGCTCCCTGTTACTGAATTGAGGATCGCTTTACCATGGGGTATGACTATTGGCGGATTGAGTTGGGTTTCTGCCTATTGCTGGGCGATTGCAGGAAATTACGTAATTGCCTTGTTCCTATTGGGATTCTTGGAACCCGTCTCTAAATGGCTAAGAAGGTGGACGATATGGGACAAGTTCTTCATCTGGCTGTTTGCCCGAACACGACGAAAAGGAAAATTAATCGAACGATTTGAGTTTTGGGGACTCATTCTTTTTGTCGGGATTCCATTGCCGATCACCGGTGCTTGGACGGGCTGTGCAGCGGCTTTTGTTTTTGGACTATCCTATAAAAAATCGATATTCGCGGTTTTATTAGGTTTGTTTATGAGCGCTACCATTGTTCTAACACTAACAGCTACAGGAATATTTCTGTTTCTGTAGTTCATTTTTAAAAAGGAGAAAATATGTCAGTTGTCATTACAGGAAAAAATCTAACGATCGAGGATGTCTATAAAGTTGCGTATGGACTTGAAACGGTTGAATTGCATCCGGATGCTGAGAAACGTATCCATAAATGTCGTGCATTTCTTCAGGAAAAGATCGATGAACGAGAGATCATGTACGGAGTTAATACCGGAATTGGTGAATTTTCTGAAACCGTATTAACAGATGAGCAAGTCAAAGATTTCCAAAAATATCTTATTTATAATCACTCTGCAGGGTTAGGAGATCCAGCGCCGATTGAGCATATTCGTGCTGCAATCCTGACACGGATCAATGTCCATGCAAACGGACATTCAGGATGTCGGATTGAAATAACAAATACACTGATCGAGATGTTGAATAAGGGCGTCACACCGGTTGTATGTGAAAAAGGGAGTGTGGGTGCATGCGGTGATCTATCTCCGATGAGTCAAATTGCACTCTTGATGATGGGAGAAGGAGAAGCGTTTTATAAAGGAGAAAGATACTCCGGAGAAAAAGCATTTGAATTAGCCGGAATCCCTGTGCCGGGTTTAAAAGCCCGCGACGGACTTGCCGTAATCAATGGGAGTAACTTGACCGCCGGAATGGGATGCATTCAGATTTATGAAGCAGAAAGACTTTTGAAACAGTTTGAGATTGCCGCTGCGATGACCTTAGAAGCTCTGATGGCCAATCTAAAACCGTATGACACTAGATTGCATTCGCTAAGAGGATTTCAAGGTGCCGTAACCTCTTCGAAAAATATAAAGCAGATGATCGACGGATCTGATCTATTAAAAGGAATGAAAGTCAAAGTTCAGGATGCATACAGTATGCGTTCGACTCCACAAGTGATCGGAGCTGCACGAGATCAACTTCGTTGGACGAGAAGCCAGTTCGAAATAGAGATCAATGGTGTGGGTGATAATCCGATATTTTTACCGGAGGATAAAATTGTCCTTACCGGAGCGAATTTCCAAGGATCGCCTATCAGTGTACCTTTAGATATGCTCGGTTCGGTGATCACGATGGTTTCTGTTCTATCTGAACGTAGACTAAACCGCCTGTTGAACCCTGCATTGAGTGTAGGTCTTCCGGCATTTTTAACTAAGGGTGCAGGAATGTTTTCCGGGCATATGCTGAGTCAATACACTGCAGACATGATGATCGTGGAGCAGAGAATTCTCTCTACACCGGCATCGATCCAATCTATTCCTGCTGCAGCAGATCAGGAAGATTTTGTAAGCATGGGGATGAATACTGCATTAAAAACTCGGAAGATCATTGATAATGCATATGGTATTCTTGGGATTGAGTTTATTGCTGCTGCTCAGGCATTGGATTTTCGTGATTTCACTCCGGGTGAAGGGACACGCGCTGCTCATGCAGAGGTTCGTAAAGTCGTTGAGCATTTGGATGTTGATCGTCCGCTTTATGTAGATCATAATAATATGATGGAAACGATTAAGGACAGAAAAATACTTCATGCAGTAGAAGATGCGATCGGTGACCTGCACGCATATTAATCAGTAGAATTGCTCTTTCGTTATTCTCTGAAAAACTGATATATTTCAAAGCGGATATATGATCTGATTATCTCATTGCGCCCGTAGTTCAATGGATAGAATAAAGGATTCCGGTTCCTTAGATAGGGGTTCGACTCCCTTCGGGCGTACCACTCAAAA
>CAZYDH010000018.1:0-37014 GCA_964645915.1 uncultured bacterium | reverse complement strand
GATGCCCATCCCATTTCTGAAAATCCATCAGGATCATATCCACCACCCCATGGTTCTGCCAAAATGATCACATTCGGATTAATTGCTCTTAATTCGGCAATAATCATTTCTCGTGTTTTGGCATCAATCAAGTTTCCGAGATCAAATCGAAATCCGTCAATATGATATTCTGTCATCCAATATTTTACGCTGTCTAAAATGAGTTGCTGCATGACAGGCTGCTCGGTTTGAGTATCATTTCCGCATCCACTATGAGCAATATAATTTCCATTATCATCCAATCTGAAATACGTCGCCTTATCAATATATTTAAAAGGGTGAAAATCATAATTGGAGACATGGTTATAAACGACATCCATGATAACAGCTATGTTTTCATGATGCAGTGCTTTTACCATATCTTTTACTTCTTTCACTGCACGGCCATCAATCCCATTCCATTTACCGGATTCGCTTGTTCCGTCTGTGGCATAATAGGTTTCGGGCGCAAAGAAAAATGTTGTCATATATCCCCAATGATTACGGGCATACGGATTCCACGAATTATATACGGTCGCCTCGTCATCTTTAAACGGAACTTCAACATTTGCAAAATCCTGAATCGGGAGGATCTGAACTGCATTAATCCCCAAATCCTTAAGATGGGCAATTCCTCCTCTCTGCAAAGAATTCGCTAAACCATAATACGTGCCCGGGGACTTCGAGTTCGAATTAGGGTGAGCCGTCATATCGCGAACATGCATTTCATAAATAATTAAGTCTCTCGGGTCAACTGTCATCCATTGGTCGCCATCCCAATCATAGGATGTATTAATGACTAAAGATTTTGCTACATGACGATATGTGTTTTGTGTTACTGCAGCTTTCGAATATGGGTCAGCAATAATTACTTTTGGATCATTCCCGGGATATCCTCCCTCAATCCGATAGCCGTAAAGTGTCCCATATCCGGTATCTTTTATTGTCAACCTCCATTTATCGTTATCCGTCTTTTTCATGGGATATTCATTTCCCTTTTCATCATCATATTTTTCGAATATGACAACATATACTTTATCCGCCTTTGGTGCATAAAGATGAAATTCCGTGCCATCTTCCTTGACTAAAGCTCCATAAGATAGTGGTGTGTGTTCCATAGGGCTGCATCCTGTAAAAATGGTTATGAGGAAAAATGGGACAAATAGCCATTTGGAAATATTTTTTAATATCATGGTCAAATTTTCCTTAGTAACTCCGATGTGAGTTACTAAATTTAGCCCCTAACGGAGATACATATCATGCTGAATTTGTTCTTATTATTCATATCACTATTTTTCATTTCTTGTTCAGATATTTCTGAGAAAACGTTAGAACCTGTCCCAACAATTATGCTTTGGGAAGGCGGAACTCGCGGATTAGACCTATCAAAATACAAAACAGATATAACTGCTTCGATTAACGTTTTAGATAACAGAGAGTTGGACATCCGTTTTGTACCTGAACAAGATAGTATATACTTAACACCAACTGACGACACACCTCCCTTAACTCGTGTTCAAATCCTTGTCAACGATGTTCCTCATGAGTTGTTGGTTCACACAAGAAAGATGGTGAAACATACATTTATTTTCAAATCAGATGCTCCAATAGCAAACATTGTAGTTATGGGTGGTTTTAATGACTGGTCACGAGCAAAGCTACCTTTATTAGATAAAGATAATGATGGAACCTTTGAACGAACCGTCTTTTTAAAACCGGAACGACACGAATATAAATTTGTAAAGGATGGAAAAGAATTAATTGATCCTGATAATCCGGTATTTATTTCTAATAATATCGGTGGATGGAATTCCATTCTTGATCTTTCCTCACACAAAATACAACCGGCAGGTCAATGGATGAAATCTTCGATAAATGGTGATCGTTTATATTTTGATTTCATTCAACCAGATGATGGTGCATTACCTGTTGACGTGATGGTTTATTTTGATAATCAACGACTACATAATGATGCATTCGATCCGAAACCGGATGGTAGTTTAATGGTTAACTGTTCATCCTATAAAAATGGTCTTCTTCGTATTACCGGGGTTGATTCAGAAAACAGAGTTATTCAAGAAAATCATACGATTATTAAGAACGGAAGTCCAATCAATCCTAAAAAAGATCCGGATGACTGGCATTTTACAATCTTATATAATTTGATGGTCGATCGTTTTCACGATGGTGACAAAACCAATAACCATCCTGCAAATGATGTTGATGTACATCCTCTCGCTAATTTTAATGGTGGAGATTTTGCTGGAATCATTCAAAAACTGGAAGAAGGATATTTTACCGAATTAGGTATTTCGTCTATCTGGATATCTCCTGTACAACTTCAACCGGAATCTGCTTATACTGAATGGATTCCACCGAACCGTAAATTTACCGGTTATCATGGATACTGGCCTGTTGCACCAAGAAAAACAGATCCACGCTATGGGTCTGATCAAGAATTAAAACACTTAGTTGACCTTGCCCATCAAAAAGGGATCAAGGTAATCCTAGATTTTGTCAGCAACCATGTACATCAAGAGCATCCTTATTTTCAAGAACACCGGGATTGGTTTGGAAAAGTTACAACAGAAGACGGTACGATGAATATTCGTAATTGGAGTGAAGAAACTCGGTTAACAACTTGGTTCGATGAATTTATTCCATCATTTGATTACGTCTCTGCTCCTGAAGCAATTGCTCAAGTTGTAGAGGATGCTTGTTGGTGGTTAGAAACATACGATTTAGATGGATTTCGCCAAGATGCAGTAAAGCATGTTCCACATAGTTTTTGGAAACTGCTTACCTCCGAAATGAAAAAACGATTCCCCGAGAAAAAATTGTATCAAATTGGGGAGTCTTTTGGATCAGATGAGTTGATTCTTGACTATGTTAATCCGGGTGAGTTGGACGCTCAATTCAATTTTTCCATCTATTTCAATGCACGTGGACCCTTCGTATCTGATGAAGCTGATTTCACATTTTTATCGAATCTCATGATGGAGAATTTCAAGACTTACCAACCGATAAATTTAATGGGAAATATCACTTCCAGTCATGATCAGTTACGATTTATCGGACTTGCTGATGGACAAGTTTCCTTCAGTGATAACGGAACAGATAGAACTTATTTCAATCCACCAAATGCAGTTCGATCTTCAACCAGTTATGATAAACTGGCAGCATTTTATGCATTTAACATATCCATTCCCGGAGTACCGGTTTTATATTATGGAGAAGAGATTGGACTAATGGGTGCAGGTGATCCGGGAAATCGTCGCCCTATGGTTTTTGGTCAAAAACTTTCAATATCTGAGAAAGCATTAAAAGAGCAGTTTGGTAAAATTAATCGTTTACGAAGGACATACCCATCTCTTGCTGTTGGAGATTTTCGGCTCATAAAAGTCGATGGACCAATTTTGATCTATGAAAAACGATATTTTGATGAAGTTGTCCTTGTTGCCTTTAACCATAGTTCTGTGGTGAAAACTATCGAAATAAATGATCTTAATACATGGGAGATAATCTATTCGAATATGGAAATGGATGATGCACAAACTATATTGACATGCCCTCCATACTCATACGGATTTTTCAAACAAAAATAGTGAAAACTTTAAGCATTCTTATCATCTCATTTCTTGTAGGTTTATCCAACCTAATCTTTGCAAATGACAGCTGGATGCTTTATGATGACACCCAAATAGATGTCATTGAAATCACAATCGACCCGGTTGATCTGAATTGGATCTATGAACATGTTGAAAGTGATTCGATCCATTTGGTTACTGTTCACTACTCAAACGAATGGATAAATGAAACAGTAGACAGTGTAGGTTTTCGACTTCGCGGCAATACATCACGACAAGCAGCAAAAAAATCATTCAAACTGGATTTTAATCATTTCTTTTCCGGTAGAGATTTT
The DNA here is from genome assembly GCA_964645915.1 of uncultured bacterium. Taxonomy (GTDB): domain Bacteria; phylum Fidelibacterota; class Marinisomatia; order Marinisomatales; family JACNKV01; genus JACNKV01. The sequence continues at coordinate 33,074 of CAZYDH010000018.1, read as the reverse complement.
TATGATGTCGAGAAGATCAATCTCAATGGTGAACACAATGATCCATCCATAGTTCGAAGTAAACTATGTTGGGATCTTTTTCAAGACATCCAATTATCCTCCTCTCGCGCTACCCATGCAGCCGTATATATCAACGGAGATTATTATGGACTATATATATCAATTGAACATATTGATGATACTTTTTTAGAAAAAAGTTATTCTGATGACAGTGGAAATCTATGGAAGTGTCTGTGGCCGGCGGATTTGACATATAGAGGAAATGCTCCCGAAGATTATCACCCTTATTATGGTGATGATCGTCCATATGATTTGAAAACCAACCGTGATTTATTTGATTACACTAAACTTGCAAGATTAATCAGGATTATCAATCAAACTCCGGATCACTCCTTTGCAGATTCTCTGGAAAACGTATTATACGTTGATGAAGTATTAAAATATTTTGCGATGAATATCCTCGTTGGTGGTTGGGATGATTACTGGTTCTTGATGAACAATTACTATCTTTATCATGAACCAGATGGTGATCGTTTTCATTGGATTCCTTATGACTATGATAATACTTTTGGGATCGATTGGTTTAACGTGGATTGGACCTCCACAAATCCATATAATTTTCCGGTGATGAATGGTGGAGATCGTCCATTGATAGAACGATTGATGGGAAATGACCAATACCGAGATCTTTACACTCACTTCATAGAATTTTTTCTTGAAAATGTTTACAACAATACGATTTTAGAATCTAGGATCAACACAGTGTATTCTTCTGTTTATCCTTGGGCTCAAATGGATGAGTTCCGCACTTTAGATTACGGTTTTACATTGGATGACTTTACTCAATCTTACTTTGCTGATTCTTACCAAAATCAGCATGTTAAGCGCGGACTGTTAGAATTTGTCAATGCTCGAACCTCCTCTTTATCCAACCCTGCGCCATATACCGGAGCTCCCCCGATCATTTATGATCTGGATTGGCACCCGAAATATCCACAACCAGAAGACAGCATATACGTGACTATTGCAGCATTTGGAAGCAATGGGATAAGTAACATTACTTTACGTTACTATGATAATCCGGTACCTGTATGGACGGAATATCCAATGGAGTATTTACCCATAACCGGGACGAAGCTGGTTGAAAACATTGATCGATGGGTTGGAGTACTACCACCGCTTGGAGTTGGGATAACCGGGTATTTTGATATTGTTGCAGAGGACAATGCCGGACAAACACAAGTGTATCCACGGAATCGTAAAATCACAGTCAATACGCCCAGTGACTCAGCACCGCCATTATTTATCAACGAATTTTTGGCAAGAAACAATTCCATAAATTCTGATGAGTTTGGTGAGTTTGATGACTGGATTGAATTGTATAATGATTCTGACACCGATATTGATCTTTCAGGAATGTTTCTGACAGATAAAGCAGATAATCTCACAAAATGGGCTTTCCCGGATCAGGAGATCATTATCCCCTCTCAAGGGTTTATTTTGATTTGGTGTGATGAAGATCAAGAGCAGGGTTTTCTTCATACAAATTTTAAACTTTCAGGTAATGGTGAGTTCATTGCACTGGTTTCTTCCGATGGAATCACTATAATTGACTCTGTTACTTTTGGAGCACAAACACCGGACATATCTTTTGGAAGATTACCTGATGGTTCGGATCAATGGACAAACATGAATCCGACGCCCACCTCTGCAAACATAGATTTATCAGTCGATGATACAGTTATGCCTAAATCATTTAGTGTTAAGGTTTTTCCTAATCCTTTCAATCCGATTACAAACATTGCATACACTTGTTTAAATGAGGGATTGACCCTTATTGAAGTCTATAATATTTCCGGTCGAAAGATAGATACTATTGTTCAAGAGTTTCAACAACAGGGAATGTATAATGTAATTTGGAATGCTGACCGTTTTTCTAGCGGAATATATTTTATACATGTAAAGTCAAATAGATTTATTGATATACAAAAAGTAATATTACTTAAATAGATCAATTTATTCTCCTACACAGGATAAGTGCACTATATCACAGTTGGGTGAGTTAAAAAACATTTTCATGGGAAATCAAATGTTCACATGGTAAATTTAACTGGTTTCTCCTTATAAATTAAAAGAGGATAATTCATTGGTGTTATTCAAGTGAATTCAAAAAATGAAATTGCGATTTAAAATACCATCCTTTGAATCCAAAATGTTACCAAAGCAAAATTCAAACTCAGAAGGGTTTACATTTGTTGAAATTATTATCGTTATAGTGATTGTTGGAATTATATCCGTATTTGTAGCTCCTAAGATTTATGATAATTATGTAAATAGACGAATTAACTCCGCTGCTAAACAAATCCTAGCAGATCTTCGCTTTGCTCAATCTGTGGCAATGACAGATCATGATAGCACTTGGGTTGAATTTGACGACAATCAGAATCTTTATAAACTTTATTCCGGGAGTACAAAAGCAACACGAACATTAGTTGAAAAATCATCCGGCGCAGGGTCGTACATTAGGCAATTAAATGAGGGCGAATTTAATAATGTTACCATCACCGGCTTAAGTATTGGAAATGATAAGAGTATCGCATTTGATTGGTTCGGAAATACAAGTGACTCCGGATCTATAATTTTGAGTAATGAAGTGACAATAACCGTGGAATGGGGCACGGGTATGGTCCGCATAGAGAACGATTAACTTGAATATAGTTCATAAGAAAAATACAGGATTCAGTTTGGTTGAAACCATCGTTTCGATCGTTATTCTAACTTTCGTATTTATCACTATTTTTAAGAATTTTTCTAATCAAAAGTTTGCGGTAGCAAAAATAGAATTGACGACTAAAGCTATCTTTATTGGCCAAGAATTAATGAACAGGATTGTCGCAAAAGAATATGATGAAAATTTAGAGCCACCTTGGACACCCACCCCTTCTTTTGGAATAGAATTGGGTGATATTAGTTTTGATGATGTGGATGACTTTGCTGGATATTCAAATAGCGATATAACCAATTTCCCGGGGTTTACTGAAACCGCACGCGTTTTTTATGTATCTCCTTCAGGGAGTTTAGATGATAGCGTTTTTGCCACAACAGACTTTAAAAAAATTATAGTGACGATTACACATAATGAAATTGATCCGATCGTTCTCGACGCACTAATATCAAGCCATTATTGATATGAAGGTTTCAAGCACAATAACATCTAAGTCCTCTCCTGGATTTACTCTGACCGAGTTAATCATATCGATACTGTTATTTGGGATCATAGGAATTCTCTTAGTAAGGGTCTTTCTAACCGGTGCAAAATTTTATGAAGATGTCATGAACGGACAAGAAGTAAGTGATAATATGTTTATTGCACAGCAGCTGTTTAGTGTAGATATTGCCAGTTTAAGAGACAGTCAGCATATTTTGTATGCAGATAGCACTCGACTTCGATTTGTTGACTCTAGTCTTGATACGATTCAATATCGATACGCCGGAGGAACTCTTTATCGAAGCATAAATAATACCGGTGAACATCCTATTGCGTATTATTTAACAGATAGTACTTCATTCTATTACTTTGATATACATGAATATGTAATAACCGAAAATCCCATAATCAGCACATCTACAATTTGGTACATCCGACTCAAACTTAATGGAAGTAAAGGATCGAGAGAGATGACGTTTCAATCCCTTGATTCACCTCACAATCTAAAATACGGTATCGTAAAATGAAACGTACTGTGACCCTTTTACAATCTACAAAAAATGATCGTGGTATAATTTATATAGCTACGGTCATCATGGTTTTGGTCCTTTTCAGCTTAATGACCTACACCATGAGTACAATAATATCAATTAACAGCGAAAAAACATCAAATCTGTATATTGACACCGAAGCCGAACTTTGTGCTATTGCAGGAGTTGAATATGCATTCTACCAGTTAGTAAATGATTTCACTAATTGGTCAGGGACATCAGGATCTATCAATTTCGGGAAGGGAGCATTTCAAGTTGTTGTATATGATACAGATGAAAATGGGAACAATCTTAATTCTGATATAAAACGTATTATTGTTACGTCGGTTGTAGAAAAATCAATTAAAAAAATACAAGTAACATTTAGTTCATTGGGTGAACCCTTTTCTTTTTCAATGTATATCAAAGAATTACAGGACCCAATTAAAAACCATTATATCGAGATTGGAACTAACAACAATCTTAAAGGGGATATGTATTTTGGAGATAACGTAAATGTAAAGACGCCTCGCTCAAGAATCGATACAACATCCGTTTATGTTCCACCGGGTCATGTGGTCACCTCCAGTGCAACATTTGATGAAACGTATAGCTGGGATATCTATCCACCTCCACTACCCACTTTCCCTGTCTTTGATCATACATTCCATGATTCATTATTATCTATTGCCGAAGCAATTACTTCAACAAATGGAAATGAAATATTTGGAAATTCGATTGTTAATTCAGCTTGGGATCTTTCAGCATATGATTCCAACACCGTCTTTATAAACGGAAACTTGACAGTAACGGGTGCTAGTGCAATAATTTCCTCCTTCACCACAGATTCGCCGGCATTTATCATTGTTGATGGTACAGTCGATTTTAAAAATGGATGCTCCGTGGGAGACAACGTTATTACAATTGCATCCGGGAGTGTTAATGTTATTTCCACAGGGACTTTATACGGATTGGATTGGAGTGCAACACCGTTGGGTGACCGGCCATCAAGAGTGAATGAAATATATTCCTTTGGCGATATTGATATTAGTGGGGGAAAAGTTTTTTCAAATGTAAACGCAATTGGAGATCTATCATTAAGGGGTACAATTTATGCCAGTTGTTACTGCGTAGGGACTGTCGAAATAGAATCAGCCATTTTTGAGGGAGCGGTTGTGGCCACCAATCTAAAACTAGATCGAATTACAAATAGTGAATTACTATTTATTCCACCGCTACCCGGATCTGCCACCGGTGGATTGAAGCCAACAATCGTCGCCGGATCGTGGAAGGTACTATAATTTAACAATTCTTGCGGGAACGCCTGGGAATCGAACCCAGCGGATCTGGAATACAGATCCCAACGATTTTGAAGACCGCGGCGGGCACCAGCCTCGCAATCATTCCCAAATTTTCTTAGTAAGGTTTATTTATTACCCGGTAATTTAATGAGAATTTACGTTTTAATTCCTTACCAACTCTATTTGCTTCAGACTTTGTAGAAAATCTTAATACTCGCACAGCATGCAATCGCTTTCCACCTGATTCGATCTCATCAATTGCGACAGTATACCCATTTTGGCTAAGATTCATCTTAAGTTTTTTTGCATTATTATATTTTCCAAAAGCACCCACTTGAATAATCCATGGTTTTTCTTTAGGATCAACATGTATCGATACCGATGGTTTAATCGGTTTTTTGGAAGAGGTTATCTTTTCTTTTGCTTGTTTACTTGGGATCCGGATTAGAGAGGTTTCCGGATCAATGTCAAGATCGGTATATCCGTATTGATCAAATTGCAAATCAGGGTAAAAATGTTTAAACACACGAAGATAGTAGTGAGAAGTGTCGGTCTCCCCTGTTGCATCATAACTTTTTACCATCAAGTTCATGGCTCGTTGAATATGGGTAGACTCCGGATATTTTAAGGGGATCATGCGAAATTGAGTACTTGCCTGACTGTATAAACCACGCGCATATAAATATTCCCCTATCTTCATCTGGGCATCATCAGTCCAACGCGAATCAGGAAATCGCTTTATAAATTTCTTATATTTATTAACGGATGAATCTCCAGAAACTGTTGTAAGTGCCACAAGAAAGTGCACACCATCATTATTTGGATATTTGGATATGAGTTCAGGAAGATGCTGTCGAACTTCTTCAATTCGTCCTTCTTGAATTAAAGAAAAATACATTTCGGTATTCTGCGCAAAACCAAAGGAAGTTATTCCCAAAAGAAAAAGTCCGTGCAATAAACACTTCACATAGGAATATTGTTTCTCTTCTACCACCCGATTTCCCACAAAATTTTTACTTTTCTACTTCAATTTCTGAAATAAGATTTCGTAAGTCATCTATTTGATTTGCTAAAGCGTGAGGTGGTTTCATCGCTAATGAAAGCTTGAGTTTCATTAGTCTTATTTGAAGTGATTTCTCATTTCGCGTCAGAGCAGTATTCACCAAATTCAAAGCAGCTTGATGGTCTCCTTTTTCTTCTAACACGTTTGCAAGCTTAGCTAGAGCCTCTATATTATTAGAGTCCATTTCTAAAATTCGATTATAAAATTTCTCAACTTCACCAAAGCGTCCCAAGTCAAAAAGTGCTGATTCAATTTTATGAAATACCTTTTTTGCACCTTCGTTTGAATTCATGGCATATTTTTCCCAGTATTCAATCGCTTTTACTAAGTCACGGTCTTTTTCGTAAAAATCTCCAAGATGAAGATAAGATTCTCCAAACTCAGGTTCCATTTTTACAGCTCGTTTAAAACAGGATAATGCCCCATTTCGATCCCCTTGCTCAAGTTTCTCCAAACCTTCATATACCTGAAATTGAGCCAATTGCTGTTTATCATGTGTATGATTTATTTTTTGGATCATCTTTGCATATTTAGCTGCAACTTGCCAATTGCGTTCTTGAACTGCGATAGACAATAGAAATTCTACCGCTGTGAGATTTCTTCGCTCAATATTTAGAATGATCTCCAATTCACGTTTTGATTGTTCAGTTTTTCCAAGTATTTGATAATCCATGGCAAGCGCCATATGAATTTCAATTTTTAATGACTTGGATAAGTTTGGTCTTACCGTCAATGACTGATGGATCTTTATTGCTTGTTCAGGTTGGATGTCTCTCAGAATATTTCCCAACTGTAAGTAAGCATCGATATGATCTGAATCACTTCTGACGACTTCTTTAAGTAACGAAACAGCCGTTTTCTTATCATCCCGAACCATCGCATTTAATGCATTGGTATACAAAGAATCGGTTCGGTGTTTTTTCTTTGGTTTCATCGTAAAAGATATAATTCCAACCGCAACTGCAATAACAAGGAAAATGAAAAATATAGTCATTCCCGTCACGACTACTGTTCCTCCCCTTCATCAATTATATTAATTCCTTCTTCAATAGCAACATTTCTCAGATCATTTAATTCATTCACAACACGATGGTTTTTAATATTTAATGAGCGAATCTCTGCTTTTGCAGATAACAACAATCCAACTGCGGACAGATAACCGATTAAAATACCAATTCCCAGAGCAAATAACATTACAAGAGCCACACTGACATTCTCATACTGTTTAAAGATTAAGTTCACTGATACTAAACCTGTATTCTGCATTAAAAATATCAGAGCAAATAAAAGGACAATAAATAATGTGAAGATTTTTACTAATTTCATTTGTGTTACTCCTCTGTGACTAATTGCCCATGAAGACTGACTCCATGAGCGCGATTAATTTTTACGTTTATGATATCTTTTACGGAAACATTTCCTTTATCAAACATAACCCATTTGTTTGAATCGGTTCTCCCTGCCCATTGTTCGGTAGAGCGTTTACTCTCTTTTTCAACTAAGACCGGAACGATACTTCCGACTAATTCTTGATTCCTGTATAAAGTATGTTCTTTTTGAAGTGCGATTAATTTTTCTAATCTTTTCTGTTTGTCATTTTCCGGGACATGATCAGAATATTCAGCAGCTTTTGTATAAGGACGAGGAGAATACTTAAATGTGAAAGCAGAATCAAATTTTACATGCTCCATCACTTTTAAGGTTTCTTCAAATTCTTTTTCTGTTTCTCCCGGGAATCCGACAATAATATCGGTACTGATACCCACACAGGGTAATGTTGTACGAATCTCATCAGCCAGTCGGATAAAATGTTGCTGTGTATAGGTTCGATTCATTCTTTTTAAAACTCTATCCGCCCCGGCTTGTAATGGAAGATGTATCGATTTACAAATATTATCATGTTTTGCCATTACATTCAAAAGATCTGAATCAATATCTTGTGGATGTGGAGAAGTGTACCGAATTCGTTTTACTCCGGGTACTTGTGCTACTTTGTCCAACAGATCCGGAAATCCACTGCCATCGATTAAATATGAATTTACATTTTGACCTAATAATGTAATCTCAACAAATCCATTATTGACAGCTTCAGTAACTTCCTGTACAATACTCTCAATTGTTCGACTTCTCTCACGACCGCGTGTAAACGGTACAATGCAAAATGTACAGAATTTATCACATCCCCTCATGATGGATATCCATGCATTGATCCCTTCTCTTCGGCTTGGGAATAAATCTTCATACACTTCAAACTTGGATAGTTTTGTATCAACAATGTGTTTTGCTCCGGCATTCTTTCTTTGAAGAATATCCGGTAATCGTCGGTACGAGTCAGGTCCAAGGACGATATCTACATAAGGTTTATTTTCGAGTAAATCATTTTTTAGATGCTGAGCCATACACCCTAAAACACCAATTAATACCTCGGGACGCTCTTTCTTGATTTTATTAAATTGTCCTAATCTTGTATGAACTTTCACTTCAGCATGGTCTCGAACGGCACAAGTATTCACCATGATCACATCTGCAGATTCCATACTCTTAGAGGGTGATAGTCCCTGTTCTTGTAAAATCCCTTCAACAAGCTCTGAATCGGCTACATTCATTTGACAGCCATAGGTTTCCAGATAATAGGATTTACTCATTTAGAATAACACGAATGAAATGGACAGAGGGTGTTATTTCACCACTCCACTAAAGAAATAATCTAATGGATTTTGCGGAGTACCGTAATAATGAACTTCGTAATGTAAATGCGGTCCGTTCGTCCTTCCGGTATTTCCGGTTTTTCCAATGACATCACCCCGTTTTACTGAAGTTCCTTTTTTGACTAAGGTCTTCGAAAGGTGTAAGTATAAAGTAGTGTACCCATACCCATGATCGATTTTAATATATTTTCCATTTCCTCCCCTATATCGTGCCTCTTTTACAACGCCATCAGCGGGTGCAATAATGGTGACACCAGTAGGAACCGTAATATCTTGACCATAATGAAATCGACGGGTATGATCTAATGGATCTCTACGATATCCAAACCCTGAATTTAAATAACCACCGGAGATAGGACGAATTGATGGAACATGCTTCATTCGCTCTGAATTTTCAGTTACATAATCATAGATCGTTTCATAACTGGCAAGTTCCAATTTGATCTTTCTGGACAGATGATCAATATCCATCTCAATATCAGACAATATGGATTTGATCTCTTTGTTATGAGTAAAGGATTCTGGAGTTCGATCGAGATGCATTCCCCCAATACCTAACTGTCGAATATCCTGATCAATTTTTGGTAAATTAGCATAGGTTCGAACGGCGACATCTTTATCTTCAATAACTTGAATTTCAGAATCCATTTCTCCTATTCGGTTCTGGAGTTCTTGTAGTGTATAGGTTAAATGAGAATATTCATCTTTAATATTTTTAATTTTCTCTTGATAGAGTATTTGTGTTAAAACTTCTGCACTAAAGAATAGTAAAGCAGTAACAAAAATGATGGTCACTCCGATCACTCCCCATAACGTTCGGGCACTAAAATGCCATTGCCGAACCTTTTTCGGGTTTTCGGTTTGAATTATATATGATTTATACTTTCTATTTCTCAAAAAGATTTACCATCAATTTATTAGCCGATTTTACACGTCTTTATGAAGATTTACAACGTCGTTTTGACTATTCTTCTGTCTTTTCTTTTTCAACATCAGCTTCTGGTTCTTCTGATGGTTCATCAGTTTCATCCAGAATAATGTCAGATTCATTAATGTCATATTCATCTTTAATTCTTTGAATCTCTGATTCTTTTATCTCAATCTCAGATTGAAGATTCTCAGATTTTTGGATAAAATTAAAGAATTCAGCATTACCGGTGAAATTCACAACATTTTCGGTTTGTGCTTGATTTGCTGCATAACGCCCTAATTCTTCGAACGTTTTTGATAACTCACGCTGTAATTGGTGAGTTTCAAGTCTAATCTTACTTATCTTTGTTAGTTCCTCGGTTTTGGCTACTGCGATTTTACTGACTTCTTCTGCTTTTTTGACAGCAACATTCCCCCATTGTAACATATTTTTTTTCAGATCATCCCATAATTTTGCCATTTTTTTACTCCTAACGCTAGGCGAATTTATGAAGGAAAACCCATCTGTTTTCCTAAAATTTTTCTTTCTTTTGTGATAAGACTATTTTATTGATTTTCACTGGATATTTTATTTAATGCTGAGCCATGTTTAAACCATTCGATCTGCGTATTATTATAGGAATGATTTAATTGGATTGTGTCACTTCTGCCATCGATATGCACAACCTTCAGTGTGAGTTGTTTCTCTTCAGAAAACTTATCCAAATCAATAAAGTTAAATGTATCATCTTCTTTAATCAGATCATAATCTTTCTCATTAGAAAATGTTAATCCAAGCATTCCTTGTTTTTTCAGATTTGTTTCATGGATCCGTGCAAAAGATTTTACGATCACTGCGACAACTCCAAGATTTCGGGGTTCCATCGCGGCATGTTCTCTGGAAGATCCCTCACCATAATTATGGTCACCAACAACAATACTTGGAATTCCGGCAGCTTTATATTTTCTCGCAACATCAGGAACGGCTTCTAAAGACCCATCTATTTGATTCACCACCTGATTTGTATTCCCATTAAACTCATTTACCGCTCCGATCAGACAATTATTAGAAATATTATCCAAGTGCCCTCTATATTTTAGCCACGGACCTGCCATCGAAATATGATCAGTTGTACATTTACCCGCTGCTTTGATTAACAATTTAGCACCTTTTATATTTTTTCCCGTCCACGGAGAAAATGGTGTTAATAATTGCAACCTTTGAGAGTTTGGATTAACCTTTACTTCAATATTGCTTCCATCTTTAGCCGGAGCTTGATATCCATTATCCTCAACTTCAAAACCTTTGGATGGTAATTCTAGTCCTACAGGTTCAGCAAGTTTTACTTTTTCTCCATTGTTATTTATCAACGTATCTAAAATCGGATTAAAATCCAATCTACCAGATAGTGCGATCGCAGCGACCATTTCAGGGGACGCAACAAATGCGTGTGTATTTGGATTTCCATCAGCTCTTTTAGCAAAATTTCGGTTAAATGAATGTACGATGGAATTTTTTTCCTCTTTCTCTGAACCTTCTCTGTCCCATTGACCGATACAAGGCCCACATGCATTGGTAAATATCTTTGTAGATTCAAATTTAGTGAATATTTCGAGTAATCCATCTCTATCAGCAGTATATCTTACTTGCTCAGATCCCGGATTGATTCCCAAAGAGGCTTTAGGTTCAATCCCCTTTTCATAAGCATCTTTTACAATGGAAGCTGCGCGGGATAAATCCTCGTAAGATGAGTTTGTACAAGAGCCGATTAGCGCCCATTCAACATCTAACGGCCAATCATTTTGCTTGGCTGTCTCACTCATTTCTGATACAGGTGTAGCGCGGTCTGGTGTAAACGGTCCGTTCAAATGGGGAGATAATTTTGATAAATCGATTTCAATGACTTGATCAAAATATTTTTGTGGATTATCATATACTTCCTTATCACCTGTTAGATATTCCCTAATTTGATTCGCAGCATTTGCAACTTCACCACGTCCTGTTGCTCTTAAATATCTTTCAATACTTTCATCATATCCAAAGGTTGATGTCGTTGCACCTATCTCAGCACCCATATTACAAATCGTTCCTTTGCCCGTCGCGGATAATGTCTTTGCTCCTTCTCCAAAATATTCAACGATCGCTCCTGTCCCTCCTTTAACGGTAAGCAGACCAGCTACTTTCAAAATCACATCCTTTGGAGAAGTCCATCCATTAAGTTTTCCGGTAAGTTTAACTCCGATCAATTTGGGGAATTTTAACTCCCAGGGCATCCCTGCCATAACATCGACAGCATCTGCACCTCCAACACCAATCGCAATCATTCCCAGTCCTCCGGCGTTTACAGTGTGGGAATCCGTCCCTATCATCATTCCTCCGGGGAATGCATAATTTTCTAAAACAACTTGATGAATGATTCCTGCTCCAGGTTTCCAATAGCCAATCCCGTATTTATTAGAAACAGAGGACAAAAAATCGTATACTTCTTGATTCGTTGATTTTGCGTTTTCCAGATCAATTTGTGATCCGACTTTTGCTTGGATAAGATGGTCAGCATGAACAGTTGTTGGAACAGCAACCTTAGACTTGCCTGCTTGCATAAATTGTAGAAGTGCCATCTGTGCTGTGGCATCCTGCATCGCGACTCTGTCAGGATTAAAGTTTACATAATCATCTCCACTGACAAATGATTCCTTCGGAAGTTCATCGGCCAAGTGTGAGTACAATATTTTTTCCGTTAAAGTTAAGGGTGATCCGTTTAATTCTCTGGCTTTCTTAATATTTGCAACCATCTTCGAATACACTTCAAGTATCATTTCAATATCAAACATATTTTTTCCTGACGTAATTATTAATTCTTTTTCTATTTTATCTGATAAATTTACATTTATCAGTCTTTTTCTAACAATTAGTCATTACGAATTAATCCGCATTAAGTTCATTTCTGATTAAATTCTAGTAAGTATATATACATTTTTATCACAATGTTAACTATTGGACATATTAAAATAAAGTATCCGATATTACTCGCACCGATGGCGGGAGTTACAGATTATCCATTTCGTTTACTATGTAAAGAGCAAGGAGCGGGGATTGTTTATTCCGAGTTTGTCTCAGCCCATGGTATTATTCGCGAAAATGAAAAAACATTGAACATGATCCGGTTTACAGAATTTGAACGCCCGATTGGAATTCAAATATTTGGAGATCAACCTTCAGTGATGGCAAAAGCCGCCCGATTCGTATATGATCAATTCAATCCGGATATTATTGACATCAATTATGGATGTCCGGTTCCAAAGATCACAAAAAAAGGAGCCGGATCAGCAGCATTAAGAGATCTTTCATTAATGTCTGAGATCACTTCTGCTGTTGTTGAGTCAGTTCCTAACGTAGCCGTAACAGTAAAAATGCGAACAGGATGGAATTCTGACTCTATTATTATACCTGAAGCAGGAAACTTATTAGAAAAATCCGGGGTAAAAGCAATTACGCTTCATCCTCGAACTACAAAGCAGGGTTATTCTGGTAGTTCTGATTGGAGTTATATAAAAGACTTAAAACAAGCTGTAACTATTCCGGTAATAGGAAATGGTGATATAACATCTGTAGATAAAATGCATGAAATGATCGAACAAACCGGGTGTGATGGAATAATGGTTGGACGAGCATCTTTAGGAAATCCTTGGATTTTTAATACACTGATTGCAAGTTTGAAGGGCGATCCTATTCCACCCAATCCGTGCATCAAGGAAAAAATAGCGATGTGCCGTCGACACTTAGAGTTAAGTTTGCAAACACATGGCGGGCGTATCGGATCAAATTTGATGAGAAAGCATTTCGCATGGTATTTAAAAGGTTTCTCAGGAGCAGTAGCACTAAGAAAAAAGCTGGTTACTGCACCATCTGTAGATGAAATGAGAAATATTTTATCAGATATTTCTCAAAACATTTAATCGCTAAACATTAAATCGAATTTCGATCACTTCATTTGGTTGAACAACATAATCACGTTCAACAATTCTTGCTTTCCCTTTGGACTTACAATCATTAAAATTATGACAAGATAAATATTCCTCAAACGTAACCACATCACCTCGAATAAATCCACGAGCAAGGTCAGAATGGATTTTTCCAGCGCAGGTTAGTATTGATGATCCTTTTTCCATCAACCATGCATGAGATTCTGTCGGACCGGATGTATAAAAAAACATTTTATCTGCTTTTTCGAAAATCTGCTTAAAAAGATTATCCAAGTCTTCAGTTTCCTCTACTTCCAGAACGGGTTTCAAACTATAAGGAGAAATTGTTTGCAAGATGGTCAACTCTTCATTAGTAAAGGATGCATCACAAAGCGGAGTTTCATTTTCTAAATATTGAAGACATTTTTTTGCTAAAATCTTTTCTGATTCATAATCTGTTCGCTCTAATCGAGCTTCAAATTTTTCTAAATCATAGATCAGCACATCCAAGATTTGTCCCTTGGACACCAAGATTGATTCAGTCTTTGCAAATTCATCTTTTATCAATTCCATAAAATATGGTGTAATCTTTTTGGGATTGTCTTTTTCTGCTAAAGCCCTCAAATACTCATCTTTGTACTTAATTTTTCCCTCCGGTAAATCTAGTCCTGTAAATCCAATCTTCACTATTTATCTTTCGTTTTTGGTTATCTGGTTAATGATTTATTTATCTTCTTTAATTGTTAAAAACAACTTTGGAAACTACTATTACTTTAGATTTTCCTGAAATATTTCTTATCATTCATATATCTTATTCCATAATTTTCCGGCTTATGAAAACGTATTTATTATGGCTTTTCCTTGTTATTGCATGGAATTACGGATTTCCTTCCGTTCCCCCTTTTGCTGATGTGGCAGTTGCAGTTCTATTATCCATTATGACGATGGGACTGAATAAATTAAAACGCACTGCAATTCCGGTTAAAAAAGATAACTAATTATTTATTAATTCTTTTTAATTGCTTCCAAAGCTAAGGCTGCAGCTCCAAGAATCGCTGCATTTGCATCCGGTAAAGCTGATGGGAGAATTTTTACCTGATCTTTAAAAACAGACAGTAGGTTTTTATTCATTGCATGGATAATCGGATCAAACAATAAATCCCCTGCTTTTGCAAGACCGCCCAACAAGAATATCGCTTCCGGATGTAAATGAGAGACGGATGTAGCTAAAAACTCACCCAAAATCTTACCTGTGTCTTTAAATGCATTTAATGCAATTTGATTGCCTGCTTTCGCTGCTAAATAAATATTTTCTGATGACAAATTCTCTATGGGCGATCCTAATATTTCGGTCAAATTCTTTTTTTCCAAATTTAGTTTGACCGTTCGCACAACACCGGTTGCACTTGCATACGCTTCTAAACACCCACGCAATCCACATGAGCATTTCCGACCATTTTTTTCAACAATACAGTGACCCAATTCGCCGGCATGACCACTATATCCGTAGACAATATTACCATTGACCACTATTCCGCTGCCTAATCCTGTGCCTAACGTAATGACAATAAAGTCTTTCATCTTTTTTGCAGCACCATATTGCATCTCTCCTAAAGCAGCAGCATTCGCATCGTTGGTGACTTTACACGGTACTTGTAAATGATCTGACAATAGTTCCACAATTGGAACGGTTCCCCAAGGTAGATTTGGTGGGTCAACCATTTCGCCTGTATAGTAATTCCCGTTTGGAGCTCCTATACCAACGCCGATAAGATCCAATTCATCACTGTATTGTTCTAGACATTTTTTAATCCGAGATGAGAGATGTTTAATAAAATCATGTGGTTGATTCCCAATTAAAGTTGAAAAACTATCTTCTATTAATATTTTACCATCCAGATCAACTAAGCCAAAGACGGTATTAGTTCCCCCAATATCTACTCCACAAACGACTTGTGATTTCATGCTCATTATTGGATTCCTAATGTCTCTAAATACCTTTGCACTTTTTGAATATCATCTTTACTTGTCAGATCAGGTACTTTTTCTGAAAATGGAATTGTATTCATTGTCTTTGGATGTTCTTTTATCATCATTTTGATGGCAGTAGGAAGCTCTTTTTCATTTCTTACCGGATTCATCGGACAGGTTTCCAGCGCGGGTAGTGCTATATCATAATCAAATCGAAAAATATTCATACTGACTCCAACTCTACCATTCTCATCTGCAGCTTTAATGATATCTTCGGTATTGGGTTTTTCAACTATATCCTCTAAAAAACCACGCTCATCTTTCCAAATGACGGAAAATGCATTGACACGTTCCGGTTCTACACCTAGTCCATCTCTATTATAATCGATCATTGAGCAAGGATGTTCATCATTCAAAAGAGCTTTAAATGCATCAACCGAATATAGATTATCGCTATTACAGATAGTGAGTTTCTGTCCGGACCATTCAGGCTTTTTCTTCATTCCTTGTAACACGGCATCCGCGGTTCCTAATGGCTTTTCACGTCCTTGAGGAATCAACTGTTTTGCAAAAGAAAGGTTGAGGTCCCAAGTATTATTATTTTTATAATACTTCTCAGTAAACTTATCTCGTTCATTGATAACAATGACAATATTGTTATGTCCGGATTCTGCAGCATGAAATAATAGGTAATCCATAAACGGACGCCCACCCTTACCTACACTGATCATGGATTTGGGTTTTAGATTGGCTTCTTCGATTAATTCAGCTTTCAAATCACTTCCAACCGTAGATTTTTTCATCCGAGATGAGATTCCGGCCGCGAGTATAATTAAATTGTCATTCATCTTTGTACTTGCTGTCTTTTTAATGTGTTTTCAATAATGTGCATAAATATACTCCGGGAATTTACACTGCTTCTAAACAAGAAAAGAAGCGATGAGTCTGACAAAATTGGATGAGATTTCTTCAATTATTGTCCGTTTTAGTAATTTGGTATTTAATTTATGTCTTTTATGAATAAAAAATTGACTGGCGAATAGCATAATCGGTATATTTGCCGGCTATATTAACATAGAAAATTTGGTAAATAAATGAATAAAAAACTTACACCTAGATATATCCTCATTGCGATTATTCTCTCTTGGGCGGTTTATGCACTTTGGCCATCAATACAATACCAAATGCTGACAGAAACCAAAATTGAAGAAATGAAAGAAGAGGGCACTTTTAATGATCTGGAATCAAGCACCATTAAACAGGGGCTGGATCTTAAAGGTGGAATGTATATTGTATTGGAAGTAGATCTTCCTACCCTAGTTACAAATTTAGCTATTAATAAAGATAGTAAATTTGAACGAGTGATTTCCAAAGTCAAAACCCAAATGGATCTCCCTGAAGTCAACTTTTTTGACTTATTTGTTCAATCTGCAGGAGAAAACGAACTACGATTGGCTCGCTACTATCACGATTATGGTTCTAATCCGGATGAAATCATTACCGGACTTAGTGAAGAAGCTGATGATGCAATCAATCGTGTTTTAGAGATTTTAAGTAATCGAGTCGATCAGTTTGGTGTTTCCGAACCCACGATTCAAAAACAAGGAGATCATCGCATTGTTGTTGAGTTGGCAGGGATTCAAGACCCCGAACGTGCACGATCTCTTTTACAAAGCACAGCCTTATTAGAATTCTATATTGTAAAAAATGCTGAAGTAACCAATGATCTTTTGACAAGAATTGATAATATTCTTAAAGGAAACAAAGAGTTAGATGAGCTTGCAGAAGAAATTTCTGACACTGAGAAAAATGAAGCTGACGTTGAAAAAGAAATTCCTGTCAGTGATGACAAATCCGTTTCAGTCAGTGAATTATTTGGTGAAACTGATGAAAGCGCATCAGACACAGGGTCGGTTGTTGTCGACCAAAGATTGTTTGAAGAAAGACCCTTCTCGTCCTTGCTACGCACATATGGTGGAGACATTGGTGTTCCTGAAAAGAATATTTATGCCGTGAAAAAGATCTTAAAAATGCCGGAAGTCAAACTCAAGTTAGATTCCGGAAATGGCGTTTTTCTTTTCTCCGATGAATCTCAATCACTTTCTGATATTGATGGCAGAGAAGAAAAACTGTACACGCTTTATCATCTAGAAAAAGATCCCGAGATCACCGGAGGGGTTATTGAGGAAGCAAAAGAACGTCTTGGCAGTCAAGCGGGTAGCGCATCCGGACTACCGGTTGTTTTACTCAGCATGAACAGTGAAGGCTCTAAACAATGGGCACGGGTCACCGGAGCCAATGTTGGACGCAGAGTAGCAATCGTTTTAGATAAAAAAGTACACATGGCACCCTCTATTCGTGAAAAAATTACTCGAGGTGGTACACAGATCGAGGGATTTGAAGATATGAATGCTGCAAAAGATATTGCAATCGTACTTCGTGCAGGAGCCTTGCCGGCACCGGTCAATATAATTGAAGAAAGAATTGTCGGACCATCTCTTGGTGCAGATTCTGTAAAAAGCGGAACTCTCTCTGTTCTAATCGGGTTAGGTCTTGTACTCGTCTTTATGCTAATATATTATAAAGGGTCTGGATCGATTGCAGATTTTGCTCTTTTATGGAACATTGTATTGGTTCTGGCAGTATTGGCATCCTTGCAAGCCACTTTAACATTACCGGGTATTGCAGCATTAATTTTAACTGTTGGTATGTCGATCGACGCTAACGTAATCATTTTTGAAAGAATAAGAGAAGAACTTAAAAAAGGGAAAACACCTAAAGCCGCAGTTGATGGTGGATATAAGCGTGCATTAACAACAATCATTGATGCAAATATTACGACTGTCATTGCAGCATTAGTTCTTTATCAATTTGGAACCGGTCCAATTCGCGGATTTGCTACTGTCCTCTTTTGGGGAATTGTTATCAGTATGTTTACAGCGATATTTGTAACACGAACTATCTTTAATTCCTTTACAAAAAAGACGGGACTCCGGAGGTTAAGCATATGAGACTGATTAAAGAAACACATATTAAATTTATGGATCAAAGACGCTTTGGGTTCATTATATCCACCGTTTTTATCCTCACTGGACTTATATCCTTGGTGATTAATGGCGGTCCAAAACTGAGTATTGATTTTAATGGTGGTACAATGGTTGCCGTTCATTTCACAGAACCCGTTGATGTGAACTCAGTCAGAAACACATTGTCTAATGTTTCTATTGAAGGACAAACATACAATCTAAGTAAAGAAGAGATCAAACAATTTGGTGGTCCATCCAATATTTCAATTCGTATTTCATATACTGAAAATGAACCAAAGGATTTTGGACAAATTGTTGTTAACCACCTTTATCAAAGTTTCCCCGATAAAGTCCCTGCAAATCAAAATGAATTCATTCTTACGATTGAACGCGTGGGACCAAAAATCGGTTCGGAACTTAGTGGTAAAGCCGTCATGGCAGTTATTTCTGCTTTAGGTTTGATCCTTCTGTACATTTCTGTTCGGTTTGAATTTAAATTCGCACTGGGTGCCATTGCTGCATTAACGCACGATGTACTAATTACCTTGGGATTGTTTTCTATCCTTGGATATGAAATTTCTCTATCAATCATTGCCGCTTTCCTTACTATTGTCGGTTATTCGTTAAATGATACGATTGTGATTTTCGATCGTATCCGTGAAAATATTAAAGTGAAGCGGAACCTTCCATACGAACGTATTGTCGATGAGAGCATTAATGAATCACTGAGTCGTACGGTTATTACCTCGTTAACAACATTTATGGTTGTGTTAATATTGTACTTATTTGGTGGAGAGGTCATACACGGGTTTGCTTTTGCAATGATTGTCGGTGTAATTGTCGGTACGTATTCCAGCATTTATATTGCGAGTCCAATTGTTGTTCAACTACATAATAAACAAGCAACAAATTGAACAAAAATAATATATCATTTAATTTAAACGCTCTCCTTATACGAGAGCGTTTTTATTTATTATGAAAATCAAATTATACTCATTGTACTGCTTACTTTGTTTTTTATGGGGAACAACATGGTTTGCAATAAAGATCAGTTTAAATGAGGGAATGCCCCCTTTCTTTGGAGCTGGGATTCGTTTTCTCTTTGCAGGGATTATCTTATGGGGAATATTTTTTGCAAAAAGAGAAACTCTTCCTCGAACTCGGAAAGCAATTAATTTATACTTTCAATTTTCTATATTAAATTTCTCAGTAGCCTATGCTATTACTTACTGGGCTGCACAGTTTGTTTATTCTAATGTTTCTTCCATTGTTTGGGCAGGATTTCCATTAACTGTCGCTATTTTATCTCATTTTCTTCTACCCAGTGAAAAACTCGATCGAAAAAAAATATTCAGCATTTTCTTTGGAACTATTGGAGCGGTTCTTGTCTTAAGTCAAGGCAAGAATTTTGGCGGAGAAAATGTTATTTTAGGGATCAGTGCGTTATTTATTGCGGTGTTAATTGCTTCTTGGCCAAATGTCACTTTAAAAAAGTATGTAAATGAAGTCAATTCAATTCAACTTAATGCCGTAAGTCATACGATCGGTGGATTGGTCTTAATACTTTTATCGTGTATTTTCGAACAAAACCAACCCATGATTTGGACAGTAAATAATTTACTCGCACTCGCTTATTTATCCATTTTTGGTTCGGTAATTTGTTGGCTTATTTACTTTTGGTTATTTTCATATTTATCTATTACACAGATTTCTTATGTGGCTTTTTTTCCTCCGATTATTGCTATTATCATCGGATGGTTTTTCTTGGGGGAAGTACTGACCACAATCGCTATTTTGGGAGCTATCCTTGTTATTGGAGGAGCTCTGGTGATTAATATTCCCAATACAAGAACAAAAATAAATTCTTAATTTTCTATCATGGATATCATATATTTTGCTGAATTTGAATCAAGCTTCGGTCAGATGGGAGTTGCAACATCTGAAAAAGGAATTTGCCGTATTATGAGTCCGGAAGAAAGTCCGTTTGAAGAGACGCTAAAACAAAATTACTCTTGTACAGTATTGTATGATCCTTCAAAGTTGAAGGAACCGATCAGACAATTGACAGAATATTTTTTTCATAATCGAAAACAATTTGATCTGAAACTTGATATAAATTTGCCACCATTTTATAAACAAGTATTAGACGAAGTTCAAAAAATACCCTACGGTAAAACTGCATCCTATGGTGAAATAGCTGCTCGAGTAAATAATCCAAAAGCAGTTAGAGCCGTTGGCACGGCAAATGCCAAAAATCCCATTCCAATTATTATCCCATGTCATCGAGTTATAGCCGGTGATGGATCTTTGGGAGGGTATGGTGGAAGATTAGATCGTAAAATGTTCCTACTGGAATTGGAAGGTGCATTTTAAGTATGTTTAACTATCAACAATATCATAAATTAGAACGGTTACATTATGTGGCAACATATTAAAAAGATGTTTTTTACCGGATTGATAGCAATCGCACCCGTTGCTATCACTTTTTATATCTTAAATTTTATTTTTACCAGTTTAAATAAAATTAATTTACCGCTTCTTAATAAGTTCAATCTCAATATCCCCGGAATGGGAGTAATCTTAACATTAGTATTGGTTTATTCGTTGGGTCTGTTTGTTAACAATTATCTAGGAAAAATACTCTTTGTATGGTTTGAAAAGATCATAACAAATGTACCTCTTGTGAATACGATATACAAAACGATAAAACAGATCACTCAAGCACTCTCAGGAACAACAAATCGGAATTTTCATAGCGTTGTTTATATTCAATATCCGCGAAAGGATCTTTGGACCTTGGCTTTTGTTACAGGAAACTCAACGAATAAAGAGGGCTGTGATTTCTATCATTTGTTTGTCCCAACCACACCCAACCCAACTTCCGGTGTTTTTATAATGATTCCAATTAAGGACACACTCCCTGCAGAAGTAGGCGTTGAAGAAGCTTTGAAAATCGTAATTTCAGGAGGAATGTTAGCTCCTCCAAAACATAATGTTGGTTCCCATTAATAATTAAAGGAGTCCCTCGCATGGATAATTCTTGGTTACAATTGTTTTTTCTTATCTTTCTTAGTTATTTAACAGGATCGTTTCCTACAAGTATACTTGCCGGGAAAATTATCCGAGGGATTGATATCCGTGAACATGGAAGCGGAAATGCAGGTGGAACGAATGTGTTTAGAGTCTTGGGATGGAAACCCGCATTAATTGTTGCAATCATTGATGTTTTTAAAGGCTGGCTCCCCGTCGCATATTATGCTACAACCTTATTTCATAATCTTCCTATCAATGATGTGGGGATTGTACAGATTCTTGCAGGATTTGCATCTGTTTTAGGACATACTTACACCATTTTCGGTGGATTTAGAGGTGGAAAAGGTGTAGGTACAATTGCAGGTATGTTGATTGCATTATTCCCCATATCCTTTCCACTGTGCTTACTTGTGTT
Source organism: uncultured bacterium (assembly GCA_964645915.1). Classification (GTDB taxonomy): domain Bacteria; phylum Fidelibacterota; class Marinisomatia; order Marinisomatales; family JACNKV01; genus JACNKV01. Next base: position 10,947 of record CAZYDH010000018.1, on the reverse strand, counting down.
TATTATTACACTTATCTCAACCGGATATGTCTCTTTGGGCTCAATGCTTGCAGGGGTTTCACTTCCAATATTTCTTTTTATTTTACCCCCACTCTTTTCAGTTGATCCGGCTCCTTTTTCTCTGTTAATATTTTCTCTTTTTGTCCCTTGGTTTATTATCTTCACTCATCGTAGTAATATATCAAGACTGCGAGAAGGAACCGAAAATCGATTTGAAAAAGCAATGATCTTCAAGAATAAATAGTATTGAGTTAAATAAAACTTTTCACATAAAATCACTTTGAAAAAACTATGACAAAATTAAAACTCCACTGGCAAGTTTTCATTGCAATGGGATTAGGGATTCTTTTCGCATTGATCTTCAAGGAACAGTCATTAATTGTAGCTCCTTTAGGTACAATTTTTATGCGCTTATTAAAAATGATTATAATCCCTCTTATCATGTTTTCTATTACGAGTGGAGTGGCAAGTTTGGGAAGCCCAAAAACACTTGGTAGGATGGGAATTAAAACCTTCTCCTATTATTTAATGACATCACTCTTAGCGATTCTCGTTGGACTTACTTTAACCAACATTATCAAACCTGGAGTTGGAGTAACACTTAATTTAGTTGAAACTGCATTTAATCCTTCAAATTTATCCACCCCTGATTCACCCATCGATATTTTTTACAGGATGATCCCAACCAACCCCATTCAAGCCGCTTCAAACGGGAATATACTCGCACTAATATTTTGGAGTATCCTATTTGGTTTTGCAATTACTCGACTTTCAGGAAAACCAAAAGACATTTTAGTTAATTTTTTTGATGCAGGATTTAAAGCAATGATGACCTTAACACAATGGATCATCAAATTCTTGCCAATCGGTGTTTTTGGACTAATTACGAAAGCTGTTGCTTCAACAGGATTTGATTTATTTCAAGCTGTGGGAAAGTATATGTTAACCATTGCAATTGGGTTATCAATACATTTCATCATTATTTTACCTTTAGTATTTTATTTATTCACCAAAATAAATCCAATAAAACACGTAAAAGCAATGGCTTCAGCTTTTGCTACTGCATTCTCAACAAGTTCTTCCGGAGCTACTTTACCGGTAACGATGGATTGTGTAGAAAACCAATGTGGAGTTTCTAATAAAACATCCAGTTTTGTTCTACCATTAGGAGCAACAATTAATATGGATGGTACCGCTTTATATGAATGTGCAGGTGTATTATTTATTGCTCAAGCACTAGGGATAGACTTATCTTTTACTCAGCAATTATTGATCGTAATTACAGCTTTTTTAGCTTCTGTTGGGGCTGCTGCAATTCCATCTGCTGGTTTGGTTATGATCTTCATTGTTCTAGAAGCCGTTGGACTCGCAGATCATCCGGGAGCTGGAATAATTGTAGGAACGATGTTGGCAGTTGATCGCCCATTAGATATGGCACGAACCATGGTCAACGTTGGTAGTGATAGTATTGGAGCAGTAGTTATCGCCAAAAGTGAAGATGAATCAAATTTATACCAAAAAATAAGTCAATAGTATTATGATCATGAATTTTCTCAGATCAACTTTATTCATTATTCTTATTTCTTTTTTAAATGGACAAATTTATGATTATTCTGCTCAGCCCGATCACAACGACGATTACTCTATCGCTAATTTTAGAATTTTTATCCCCGAAAATGTAGACACATCAAGAGGGATTTACGTTTATCTAAATCCTTATGGGACAGATTCAAGAAATGTTGTTCATGATCATCATATGCAAACCTTATGTCAATCCAATGATTTTTCGTTAATGGGTGCTCAATTAGATAATATGCACATGGATTCCGGAATTGGTAGTGCTTTGCTCTCTGCATTATCTAATTTTGCCCAACAAAGTAATCACCCAGAGATTGAACACTCCCCTCTCTATTTTGAAGGATATTCATGGGGTGGACAATGGTCATATCACTTTACAAATTGGCAACCAAGTCGAATAATTGGGTTTGTTACTATGAAGGGTGGTTATCATGATACCACTTATGCGGGTGAAGCTACTTTTGTCCCCGGTTTGATGTTTATTGGAGAAAATGATCTTGACTATCGAATTGAAAACCTTACAGGAATTTTTCTCAATCATCGTCCTTTAGGTGCTCCTTGGAGTTTAGCGATGGAACCTAATGCTGGACATAATCGAATTACTAATAGACATTTATTAGATAACTATTTCCTAGATATTATATCACAACGTCTTCCGGATGATTTTCCAATTGATGAACCGTATTTATTAGATGAGATTGAGTTAAATAATGGCTGGCTCGGAGATAGAGCGAGTATGATAATTTCTCAGTATGACTGTTACCCGTTATTTACGGATACTGCATCTTGGTCTCCATCAAGAGACGCAGCCATTCAATGGCAAGCTTTTGTTTCAGATACAACCGTTACAGATACTTTTTCGTGTAATTCAGATATGATTGAGTTATCAATTCCAAACATCGAAAATTGGAATATAGTTGGTCTTCCTGTACATACATCTTCATCTCATTATTTAGATATATTTCCAAATGCGTATTCTGGAAGTTGTTTTTCCTTTGATGGTGGTTATGTTGAAAGTGATTCTATAATACCCGGAAAAGGATATTTATTAAGATTTCCAGAAGATGGAGTGTCTGATGTCTTCGGACTTCCAATTACCGATCTTACATTACATGTTTACCAAGGATGGAATCTCATTTCAGGAATTACCTCAAGTATACCCGTTGAAATACTTTATTCCTCAGATTTGATTGTTGAAGGAACCTGTTATGAAATGGCAAACGGTTATTCACTCGCAGACTCTTTACGTCCGGGATTTGGATATTGGATATATTCAATCGGGGATGGCGAAGTGTACCTTTCTGAATAGTATATTTATCACAAATTAATGGCTGTTTCTCTTGCTCGTATTGTAATTACTATCTAACTTTTACCAAGATATTATACATTTACCGTTGAAGAATATGTATTTTCAGGATCTTCAATAATAAAATCTTGGAAGCTGTACTTCATCTACAAAAAGTAGGCCTTCTTCAAATTATTTGGGGTAAAGGAAACTTGCTGTAAGTGAGAGGCATCCACCGTGAAAAACCACGGTCCTGAAAAACACCTTCAACGGAATTTGAAAGCCCTCTAAAAAGAGGGCTTTCTTTTTTATAATACTAATTTAATATTAACTGAAATCAATTCTATTTTGATCCAAACTGAGATTTTATTTTCTCTATTCTATCAATAGGTCCACGAAGTGTTAAGGTAACACCTTCTTCACTATAATCTCTACTGAGGACCTCTAAACCCTGTTCTGCTTCAGCCATTATTTTCCCCTGGGTAAATGTAAAGAAAACGTTCAAGGTTAAAAAAGCTTCTTTCATTATTTTATTAATGGTTTCAGGGATTCGATCAATTCTCAAATGATTTTTTGCAGAAACCATGAGACTCTCAGGATAGAGTCTTTTCAAATAATTCAATCGTCTGTTATCTTCTACTTTGTCCATTTTGTTAAGAACAATGATTGATCGCAGTTTATCAGCATTTAAATCTTTTAACACCGATATAATTGTTTCATAATGATCTTGTATCTGTTCAGATGAAGCATCCAATACAATTAATATTAAATCCGATTGGACAACCTCACTTAATGTACTTCTGAAACTTGCAACCAAATGATGAGGAAGCTTTCTGATAAAACCAACTGTATCGCTTAATAAAAACCTCATATCATTATTATATTGAACAGAACGGGTTGTTGTATCCAATGTGGCAAAGAGCTGATTCTGGATATAGACATCAGCACCTGAAATTGCATTCATTATGGTTGATTTTCCTGCATTAGTATATCCAACTAAAGCTACTCGAAATTCATTTTTTCTTCTCTTTGATTGGATTTGCCGTTCTTTTTCAATTTTACTTAAATCTTTTTTTAACGTGGCAATTCTTGTTCGAATTAATCTTCGATCGACTTCAATCTGTGTTTCTCCAGCACCAGCACGAGTACCGATCCCTCCCATTTGTCGTTCAAGGTGAGTCCACATCCGAGTTAATCTTGGTAAAATATATTGTAAATGTGCCAATTCAACTTGAGTTTTTGATTCTTTCGATTTTGCATGTTTCCGAAAAATATCTAATATCAAAGCGCTTCGGTCGATGACTTTAAGATCTTTAGTTAAATTTTGATAATTTTTTGTTTGGGCAGGACTTAGATCTTCATCGAAAATAATAAGATCAGCTTGAAGTTCTTTTGCTTGTCCTACAATTTGTTCGGCTTTTCCTTTTCCTACAAAAAAGGCCGGATTAATCCGGGATAATCGTTGAGTAACCTGACCAACAACCTGTGCTCCAGCGGTATCTGCAAGTAGTGTTAGTTCATCTAAATGTTCTTGCATGATCTTCTCATCAATACCGGCGGTAATGACACCAACAAGAATCGCTTTTTCAAAGTTTAATCTATTTTCTTGTTCCATATAAATCACATATTTTTATGTTGCTCGGGTTTTGTTCTTCCTACAGCTGATTCAATCAGTAATGTAATAATAGCTAAGATCAAGAAATATCTCCAAAGAGATCGTCCATATCGAATTGTATTTAATTCTTGAGTTAAGTCAATATCCGGCTCAATCCATCTTGTGGTTTCATTGGGAAGTAAATTCAACACATCTGATCTATTCATCCGATTTGAAGAATATTCACGAGGAGATAGTTGAGTAGAAAATGCTGTATATTGAATTCCGTCAGCATGTACTTTGTATGATCCTAACTCATTTGTTTGTGTAATTAACAACATTTCACGATTAAAGTCCGGAATAAGCAAAATCGATTGCCCTGAAGGTGTTTCCAGGGACCATTTGCTGTTCATCATTTCACGATCAAGTTTAATAACTTTAGTTTCACCGGCTATTACAGACTTTGTATTATATTCATCAGTAGCTAAAAGCAACAATATCCTATGAAGCATCGGTACTAACAAACCACGCATCGGAAAATCATTCCAATTCAGATCAACCAACGAAGTGAAATAATAGACGACTCCATTATACAAATTTAATTCTGATAATAACGGATGCGAACTTTCCATTCGTAAGATTACATTCTCAAACGCATTCGATTTTGTTTCCACATAGCGAAATACCTGAGGAAGCTCTCTCTGAATATTTCTTAAGTTTAAATCTGATAGAATCGGATGAAAATCATTCTCTGACACCACAGAATAATATGATTCACCATCTAAAGAATGCAGCATAGAAGTTTCCGGAATCCCAATTGTACTTTCAAATGTACTGTTAGTTAGGTTTGTCTGTCTGTCTCCCGCAAACCAAATAATTCCACCACCTTCTCGAAGAAAAACTTGAACATCCTCTATCGCTCTCTTTGAGAACTCCCCAGTGTTATGCAGAATCAGAACATCACTATTATCCAAATATAATTGGTTTATTGAACTCATAATTTGAGTCTGAATAAATAAAAAACCGGATTGATTATCAATTGAAGATAAAGCAGTTTTCAGTAAAAATAATTCCTCTTCTGAATTTCCAACAAGAGTCACTGCAATTTGTTCTGGAATAGGTAATTCGAAGAACCATTGATTGTCCAAAGAATAATCATCTTTGGGAAGTTCTATCCTTCCATGGACAATTCCCGCATTTCCTGGATATGTTTGAAATAAAAATTCTTTTGTTTTCTCCGATTGAAATGTTGAAACTACTTGACCGAGTCGTTCGTCATTTAAAAACAACTCAATGGATTGGTTCTTCCTCTCTGATTCCCCGTCATTCGCAATACGCGTATTCATTTTTAATAAATGATTTTGGAGGCGGATTTGACTGACAGCCTGTGCACCTCGAATAGAAAGATTATCAATTGGTTTTAATTGTTCTAGACAATAAAATCTCCAAGATGAATTCTTTAATTTCAGCTTATTAAACTCTTCTTTATCTTCTGGTTTTGAAAAATCGCTGATTAAAAAACATTCCTGGTTTGGATCTGTATTATTAATATTCGATAGTACAGAATCCACATCTGTTAAAAGCTTGTCTGCTGTAAAAGATTGTACAACGGTTTTTATTATTTCTCTAATCGAATTTGGTTGTATATCCCCTTTATAGATCTGTTTCAATGGATTCGATTGATAGATTTCTACTTTTGTATTTCCTTCAAAAACATCTATTATTTCCGGGATAGATGCCTTTGCAGATTCTAATAATGAAATACCACCAATTTCAGCAGCCATACTTGCAGAATTATCTAAAAATACGATAACAATGGATTCCTTATCCTTTGCATCAATAGTAGAGGATATTCCTTGTTGTACCGGACGGGCAAACATCATTACTAAAAATATTATTGCAAGAATTCTAAGTAAGATCAACAACCATTGACGTAACTTCAACTTTCGGATAGTCTCATGCTCAAGTTCCTGAATAAATCGCAATGTGCTGAATTCCATTACACGAGTATTACGTGTAGAAAAAAGATGAATTAAAATGGGAATACCTGCAGCTAATAACCCCCAAAGAATGGTTGGTGAAAAAAATGTCATATGGTTGAATATTTAAAGTTCAAGATTAGAATATTCCGAAAGTAAATAAACAATACATTATTGCCCCGGAAAAAACCGGAATTCGAATATTATCATCTATTGAGATAGGTAATACTTCAATTAACATTGCTGTAATCGCACCAATGATTGTAATCTTAATAGGAATAAGATCATAAAGTGAAGCAACTATCAGACACATAAATAATCCTGCTAGTGTTCCTTCCAGAGTTTTATTTCCAATTGAAATTCGTCCATATTTTAAACCAATTATAGCCGCAAATGAATCTCCAACTGATAAAAAAAGCATTGCAGGAATAGCAATAGTTCTTGGAAACAACACAACCGTAAGAAAAACACCGAGCATTACCCAAGTTGCTCCTGTTAGTTTACCGCTTTTTTCTTTGGATTTCATCATGACGAAAAACCATTTCCTAAAAACATGATTTATCCATTCGACTTTGGTTCGTAACACATCAATCAACAATGAAACAAAAAGTAGACTTCCAATAATAATGACCATATCAGTTTTATTGTCAATCAAAAACCAATAACTCAAAGGAAAAATCATATTTCCCATATGAAATGTCTTACGATATAGATCTCCTAATTTTAACATATCACCAAAATTTTATTCCATGATCTCATCAAAGATGTCCTGCATATCTAAGACACTGATAATTAAATCGATTTTCACGGATCTATCCAGTACTGTCCCAGGTTCGATCGATTGATCTAAAACAGTATAAGGGATTAAATCTTCATTCTGTTGATAGCTGATACGTCCTAATTTAAACCCTGATTTTTCCAGATGAGTTTTAGCTTTATCAAGACTTAAACCAAAAATATTTGGAACCTGGAAAAAGTTTGGTGGCATTCCCTTACTAACTGTCATGTGAACACCTAACCCTTTTTTTAAGAAATCACCGTTTTTAGGAGATTGCCATGCTATCGTCCCCTTGGGATAGTTAGGGTTATATTCTGAGTAAACTGTATCTACAACCAATCCAACTTGCTGTAAGAGTATTTCGGCACTTCTTGTAGTATGTCCAATTAAATTTGGAACAGATACCAATTTTTCAGGTTGAGATATTTTCAACCGAATTGTTCGTCCCGACTTAACCATTTTTCCAGGTTTTGGATATTGATCAACTACAGTATTAGCAGGGACGTAGTTTGAGTAGATTGTGTCTTCTACAATCGATTTGAATCCTTCTGATTTAAGTATTTGTTGAGCTTGATAGAGCGGTCTCTGTTGTACGTTAGCTAGACTATATTCTTGATCTGAGCGAATGTATAATGGCATAATAACAGTTTCTAGTAATAAAACACCAAGAATGATGATAAAACCAATTGTTATTCCATAGTTTATAAGTGTTTTCAATCCAATCGCTCCAATATTACTGCAAACATACCATCTGTATGTGTTTTATGTGGATAAAGTTCCAATGAATCTTTCAACTGAAATCCATCGTTTAATTTAAGGAATGCCTCTACTACATTCCAATTCTCTTCCCGTTCGATAGAGCAAGTTGAATAACAAAGGATTCCATCGGTTTTTACATAATGACTCACATTTTGAAGAATTTGAGTTTGTAAAGTCTGCATTTCGATAATATCTTCTTTATTTCTTCTCCATTTAATATCCGGTTTTCTTCCAATCACTCCAGTCCCTGTGCATGGAGCATCAATGAGAATTTTATCTGCCATTGGATATGTATCCTTTATTGCATCTTTTATTCCCCATTGAATATTATTCATTCTATGGCGCTTAATATCTTTTTTTCCAAAATGTACTCTATCTTCATCGATATCAAATGCATAAATTTTTCCAACACCATTCATTTTTTCTGAACAATAGAGTGCTTTTGTTCCAGGGGCGGCACAAACATCAACGATAGTGTCATTGGGCAAGGGATTCAGTAACTCCACAACTGCCCCTGCTCCTCTGTCTTGAAAAGAGATCGATCCATTCTTAAATAATGAATGATTCCTTAGTAAGCTTCCACCTTTATGAACATGATAAAATCGATCAGAATCGTTCAGTTTTATACATTGTATTCCATCACGCGTTAATTCTTCAATGAATTGTTCATTGCTAATTTTATTTACATTTCTACGAATTGTTAAACGGGATGGTTTATTTATCGATTCGCAAAGATCAACGACATTTTCCTGAAATTCTTCTTCCCATCGGTCAAACAACCAATCCGGGAGAGACATCCATTCTGCTGTTGAAACATTTTTTGGTTTCTGGTCTGTTTTTATTTTCGATAAATTCCGTAAAACAGCATTTACAAGACCCGCAGTATGTTTACCAACTCGTTTTTTCGCCAATTCTACAGCTGAATGAATTACAGCATAATCTTGACTTTTTTCATCCATGAGTAACTCCCATGAAGCAATTTCAAAAAGAGTCAATAATCTCGGTTGTAATGAATGAATCGGTTTTATTAGAGCTGAACTAATCCAATAATCTAAACGTCTTTTCCAGCGGAGAACTTCATGAACAATTACATGAATTCGAGCTCGATGTTTTACGGGTATTTTATTTTTATAATAATATAATTCCTGAATACTTTTTATCTGCTGATTATCTATACGAAATTGTTCTAAAATATTCAGGGCATGTTCACGAGCATCACTCATCGGAGTCCAAATATTTCCCCTTCAACCAAAGAAGATCCTTTCAAGAAATCTTCTATCTCCATTCTTCTTTTTCCTTCACGCTGCAGTGACAAAATTGATAATTCTCCTTCTCCGGTCTGGATGATCATACTTGTCTTTGTCAATTTAACTATACTTCCCGGATTAGCTTTTGGAGTGCTATAAGAAATTATTTCTGTTTTAAATATTTTGAACCGATGTTTTTTATATGTGGTAAAAGCTCCGGGGATCGGTGTAATTCCGCGTATATGGTTGTGAATTTTCTCTGAAGAAAGTGACCAATCAATTTCTCGTTCTTTGGATTTTATTTTGGAAGCTTTTGTTGCTTTTTCATGATCTTGATTGATTGGAACAATTAGACCATTTTCCATTTTATCCACCGTCTCCAACAACAAATTGGCACCTATTTTACTCATTTTTTCTGAAAGGGAACCGTAATTGTCTTCCGGGGAGATCGGTACGTTTTGGTGTAACAGTATTTGTCCGGTATCTACTTTGTTATCAAGTAAAAAAGTAGTTAATCCAGTTTGCGAGTCACCATTCATGATCGCACGTTGAATGGGAGCAGCACCTCTATAATTCGGTAAAATAGAACCATGAAGATTAATTGAACCTTTTATTGGAACAGATAATAATTCCTTTGGAAGAATGCGATATGCAACAACACAAAATAAATCAGGAGAAAGCGTTTGTAATTGTTCTAATAGCGATTTGGATTTAAGAGACTCTGCAAAAATAACTGGAATATTCAAACTCTGAGCGGAATCATGAAGAGCTGATCTTTTTTCGACATTGCCCCTCCCCATTCGTTTAGGAGGATTAGTAACTACTGCAATAATCTTATGATTTGATCGAAACAGCTGTTCAAGACTGGGAACCGCAAACTCAGGGTTTCCCATAAATATCACTCTCATATTATGTCTTCCATAATGATAATGATTTTACCAAAACCCTGAATTTTACTGTAAAAGAAAGTGTTATTTTTCCCTCGAGTTTCTCTCTGAATATCGAAGCTTTGATTGATTTTCGATTTCTTTCAGATCTTGTTTATACTGTAGTTTTTGCACATTACTTACTCTATCTACAATCAGAAAACCATTTAAATGATCCAATTCATGTTGTATGGCTCTAGCTAATAAACCATCAAATGTTTCATGATGAGTATTTCCTTCAATATCTTGATATTCGAGAGTAATACTTTCCGGTCGTGAAACTTCAAACTGTATCCCGGGGATGGATAGGCATCCTTCTAAATATTTGGATTCTCCCTCACTTGAAAGAACTTTACTATTCACAAACACTCTTTGCTCGCTGATCTCACCATCATCGCTAGGGACATCTACTATAAAAAGATTCATATCCAAGTTAACTTGATTCGCCGCCAATCCAATGCCATCCGCTTCATACATGGTATCAAACATTTCTTCGACAATTTTAGGTAGAACGGAAAAATCGGTAACAGAAGCGCAAGATTTCCGTAATATCGGGTCACCAAGTTTAATGATCTCATTTAGAGTCATTAAGAATTATTCTCCTGTTATAGTTGCATCTTCTTCAGAAGTGCTTCCTGCTAATCCTGCGATTGCAGAGCGATTTATGGTAAGGTCATTATTTTTCCCGGTTTTTAGAACAACAACACTTCCTTTGGCTTTCATTCCGGAAATCACTCCATGAATTCCACCTATTGTAATTACTTTATCGCCCTTTTTTAGGTTCTCAAGCATTACTTTTTT
>CAZYDH010000017.1:0-37358 GCA_964645915.1 uncultured bacterium | reverse complement strand
CCTTTTAAGCCATTGGCCGAGCGTTCGAGTCGCTCCGGAGTCACTCTATAAACCCCTGTATAGCGTTGTTATATAGGGGTTTTTCTTTCAGCATATTTCAACTTTATAGTCTTTTGAAGTTGGTGATAAATTGAAGACTTATGATGGTTTTATTTAATAAATTCTATTTCTATGTTAAAACGGTTTTATCATAATCCCATTATTACACGTAATGATGTACCTGATTTAGGACCTCATTTGCGTGATGTGTCTTCGGTTTTCAATCCGGGAGCGGTGAAAAACAACAGCGATTACCATCTCATACTTCGAGTCCAAAATCGTGGGCGTGAAACCTTTCTTATGATGGCTGACAGCAATGATGGCGTTCAGTTTGAAATTCGCAAGGAGACACTCCATTTTATCGGGATCGAAAATATACGGGAAACCATCTATCACATTTACGATCCCAGACTTACAAAACTGGAAGACACTTTCTACATTCTTTTCGCCATGGATATGGAGTCCGGATGCAAGCTGGGAATGGCAAAATCTGATGATCTAAACACGTTTCACTTTATGGGAATCGTCAGCAAAGAAGATAACCGGAATGGGGTTCTTTTCCCTGAGCGAATCAATGGAAAGTATGCTCGATTCGACCGTCCAAATCTAGCTGACAATGATGGAATAACAAGCGGTGATACCATCTCTTTATCTTACTCCGATGATCTAATCCACTGGACAACACACTCAAATGTTCTATCCGGAAGGCTTCATTATTGGGATGAACTGATCGGAGCAGGTCCACCACCGATCAAAACAAATGATGGATGGTTGCTTATCTATCATGGAATCGCAACACACTTTCAATCTTCTAATATCTATCAAGCCGGAGTGGCATTATTTGATTTGGATGACCCTGCAAAACTTATTGTCCGATCGCGGTACAACATCCTTGAACCACGAGAAGTTTATGAGTTGACCGGACAGGTCCCAAATGTGGTATTCCCTTCTGGATTAATCGTAGAAGATCAAGATAAAAATGGCACAGCCAAAAAGAATAGTCCGGTAAAGATTTACTACGGTGCAGCGGACACCTGTGTTGGGCTTGCTGAGACAACTGTAGAGGAATTAATCAATGCATGCGATCTTTAAGTTTATATTTATCTCGTTAATCTTTGTTGGGCAAATGAACGGTGATTTCCCCGTTCCAAAACTTCCGTTTAATCCTCATCAATATATCTGCTACAAAACTTCCGCTTCTCTTACATTGGACGGGAGGTTGATCGAATCCGATTGGCAGAAAACTGTTTGGACGAAATCCTTTGTGGATATTGAAGGAAAATTAAAACCTCAACCTTCTCTAAAAACACGTGTGAAAATGCTTTGGGATGAAGCGTATTTCTATATCGGTGCAGAAATGGAAGAACCCCATATTTGGGCAACTTTAACGGAACGGGATGCGGTAATCTTTTATGATAACGATTTTGAAGTTTTTATTGATCCTGACGGAGATTCACACAATTACTATGAGCTTGAGGTCAATGCGTATGGAACCGAGTGGGATCTGTTATTGCTTAAACCTTATCGAGATCAAGATCGGGTTGCAGTTGATTCCTGGGATATTCAAGGTCTAATTACAAAAGTATTTATTGATGGGACATTGAACGACCCATCAGATATGGATAATAAATGGTCCGTTGAGATTGCAATCCCATGGAAAGTACTTGAAGAATGTGCTTCATCAGCAAGACCAACAAATGGCGATCAATGGCGAGTTAATTTTTCTCGAGTTCATTGGGACACTGAAGTGAAAGATGGCCAATATCGTAAATTAGATACTCCCGAACATAATTGGGTTTGGTCTCCACAAGGACTCATTGCTATGCACTATCCGGAGATGTGGGGATTTGTCCAATTCTCTGAAATCACTGTTGGCGATAAAACTGCAGACTTTCATTGGCAGGAAGATGAAGACGCAAAATGGGTGTTAAGAGAACTATATTACCAACAAAAGAAAATGAAAAATATTTCAGGTTTCTATACAGATGATATTTCTCAATTACATCTTGACTCTTCTCCTTTGCAGAATTTTTCTTGGCCACCAAATATCATCCTGACATCAGCAGGATATGAAGCCTCCCTATCACATAAAATAACTAAAACCATACTGTTGATCCGTGAAGATGGTAAAACATGGAAAGTGACTAACTAATGGGTATTATTGACTGGGGTATTGTTCTTATTGTTCTACTCGGAATGATCTATTCCGTACAATCCAGTAAAGGATTGATGAAAAGTGTTACCGATTTTTTGGCAGCAGGACGATCAGCGGGTCGATATGTGATCAGTATTTCCAGTGGAGTGGCGGGCTTGGGTGCGATCACTATCGTTAATTATATGGAGATGAATTATATCGCGGGATTCTCCATGTCCTGGTGGGGGATGACCATGGGATTTGTGATATTGATTATTACGGTTTCCGGCTGGGTGATCTACCGATTTCGCCAAACCAGATGTCTGACATTGGCTCAATTTTTTGAAATGCGATATAGTCGAAAATTTAGAATTTTTACAGGATTTGTTGCCTTTCTTGCCGGTTTAATCAATTTTGGGATTTTCCCCGCTGTGGGGGCACGATTTTTTATTCACTTTTGCGGTATTCCTTCTTCCTTTTCATGCGCTGGATATGACATTCAGGTCTTTCCGATTATGATGTTAATTTTGTTAAGTATTTCTCTATACTTTGTATTCACCGGCGGACAAATTGCTGTTATTATTGCAGACTTTTTTCAAGGGGTTTTTATTAATATTGTCTTTGTGATCATTATAATTTTCCTGTTTTACAGTGTGGAATGGTCACAGATACATACCGCATTGGCAGAAACCCAAAAAAAAGAAGCTCATAAAGAAATAGTTCATTTGCAAACTACTGATGATTTCTCTGCTTTATCCAATCTGGAAAAAGAAGAGAAAATTACCGAGATTAAACAAAGGCATGAAAACACATCGCGGATCAATCCGTTTAAAACCAACCATGTTGAAGATTTCAATTTCTGGTTCTTTTTAATCGGGATAATTGGAGTGATGTATGGAACGATGAGTTGGCAGGGAACTCAAGCGTACAATGCCTCTGCAAAAAGCGCTCATGAAGCAAAAATGGGAAGTGTTCTTTCCGGATGGCGTGGAATGCCACAAACTCTGTTTTTTCTATTTATTCCCATTATTGCTTATACGATTATGAATCATGCTGATTTCTCTCATATCTCCTCTTCAGTCAATGCAACATTGGCTTCGTTTGATTCCGAAACATTAAAAAGCCAAGTTCGAGTACCGCTTGTTTTGTCGAATATTTTACCGGTTGGATTGATCGGTGCATTTGCAGCTGTAATGCTTGCAGCATTTATCAGCACTCACGATACCTATTTACATTCTTGGGGAAGTATCCTTATCCAAGATGTTATTATGCCCTTCCGGAAAAAACCGTTCACTCCTAAACAACACATGAAAGTCTTGCGCTTCTCAATCGTTTTTGTGGCAACCTTTATCTTTTTGTTCAGCATCTTTTTCCAACAGACACAAAAAATTGCATTATTCTTTGCAATAACGGGAGCCATCTTTGCAGGAGGATCAGGAGCGGTAATCATCGGAGGTCTCTATTGGAAACGCGGAACAACCGTAGCCGCATGGACAGCCATGTTCACCGGTGCGACCATCGCCGTTAGTGGAATTATTTTTAAACAAATATCAATCGATTGGCTGATGATTCAAGATCAATGGTCATGGTTAAAAAATATTATCCTTGCCATGAGGTCGATCAATGGTCAGGTCTATTGGGCTATTGGGATGGGAACATCTACGTTTTTATACATTATTATCTCCCTTCTCTTCCCGGAGAAATCTTTCCAATTGGATAAACTTCTCCATCGAGGAAAATACATCATAAAAGATGAGACAAAAGTCATCAGCAAAGTTCCTGAACGTGGGTGGAAAATGCTTGGGATGGGCAAAGAGTTCACCAAATTTGATAAATTCATCTATATCGTGAATTATATATGGACATTCGGATGGACTATCGTATTTATCATGGGCACTATTTATAATCTTTCTCATGATGTATCCGATACCAGTTGGATGGTGTTTTGGCGTATATTTTTGATCATTCATATCATCATTTGTTTAATATCCATCTTTTGGTTCACAGGAGGTGGGTTCATTGATCTTAAACGAATGTTAAATCGATTAAAAACCATGGACAGAGATGAAACAGATGATGGTTTTATTCAATCCTCAGATAATCATTAGAGGCTGGGTATGACGAAAAAAGAGATACAGATCGTTCTTGAAAGGATCAACCGTTTTTATAAGCGATTAGACAAAATGCTGATCATTGACAGTCTGCCTTTTGACGCGAAGTGCTTTTGGTCTAAAAATGCAATTCCATTCGAAAAACGGTTAGAAGGTCAATATAAACCAATTAAAGAAGGAGAACCATGGGGAAAAGCATGGGATAGTGCTTGGTTTCATTTAACAGCGAACGTGCCAAAGAATTGGAGGAATAAGTCTATCGTTGCCCAGCTGGACTTTTCCGGAGAGGGATTAGTGTACTCATCAAACGGTATCGCTTTGCAAGGGATAACAAATGGCTCCATTTTTGATCCTAATTTTGCACGCACTTTAGTTCCTTTGGACATTTCTAAATCTGAGACCAATGTTGAACTTTGGGTAGAAGCCGCTGCAAATAGTCTTTTTGGTGTCTATTTAGATTCCGACCCCGATGAGAACGATCCAAATCGCTATGGTCATTTTGACGCAAAAGTAGAGAAAATGCAGTTTGCTCTATTTGACGAGAATATTTGGCATCTCAAATTGGATTTTCGTGTATTGTTGGGACTTGTAAAACACTTAAGTGAAAAAAGTGTCCGCAGGGCAAGAATCATCAGAACTTTAAATTCTGCTATTGACTGTTTTTGCGATGATCGAAAAAACACAAAGCTCGCAAGAGACATTTTGAAACAGGAACTTGAAAAACCCGCAAATGCTTCAACCTTAAATGTTGTTGCGGTGGGTCATGCTCATATTGATACAGCTTGGCTATGGCCTGTTAAAGAGAGTGTACGCAAATGTGCTCGTACTTTTTCCACACAACTTGCCTTGATCGAAAAATATCCTAATTATGTGTTTGGAGCTTCACAACCCCAGCATTATCAATTTATCAAAGATCATTATCCGGAATTGTATCAAAGGATTAAAACAGCCGTAAAAAATGGACAATGGGAATTACAGGGAGGTATGTGGGTTGAAGCGGATTGTAATTTGATCAGCGGAGAATCGATCATCCGGCAAATTTTACACGGGAAAAATTTCTTTTTTGATGAGTTTGGGATCAATGTGAATAATCTTTGGCTTCCGGATGTCTTCGGTTATTCTGCTGCTTTACCGCAAATCCTTCTTAAAAGTGGTATCCAGTATTTCCTGACTCAAAAATTATCATGGAGTCAATTCAATGAATTTCCTCATCATACATTTCATTGGCGAGGAATTGACGGATCGGAAATACTTACACACTTTCCTCCAGAAAACACATATAACAGCGAACTGGATACAGAATTCATCCTCCCTGCTGTAACTCATTTTAAAGAAAAAGCATTTGTTAATGAGTTTATCAGTTTGTTTGGTGTCGGTGATGGCGGTGGTGGACCTAAACCAGAGAACATCGAGTTGGGTAAACGCATGGCTAATTTGGAGGGGTCACCAAAAGTCAATTTCGGTACGGCAAAACAATTTTTTCAAAATATTGAAAAATATCGTGATCAATTGGAGACTTGGGTAGGTGAACTTTATCTCGAACTGCATCGAGGGACATATACAACTCAAGCAAAAATAAAAAAGGGGAATCGTTCTCTTGAAAACCGTCTCCGTGAAGTGGAGTTTTTATGGTCCTGCATTCCAATCTCTATATATCCCAGTGATGAGTTAGACAGGATATGGAAGAATACTCTCCTGAGTCAATTCCATGATATTCTCCCGGGATCCAGTATTAATGAAGTATATAAAACAGCACAAACTGAGCAAGATGCGGCTTTAATTCTTTGCGAAGAACTACTCAACGCTGGAGCAAATAAACTATTTGAGAAATCTGACGATTCTCTGGTAATGATGAACCTTTTACACGATCAATTCTCTGGGGCTGTTGTTTTACCAAAAACTTGGAATGGTTCCTCAGTTAAAGACCAAAACGGAAATTTGCTTTCTGTTCAAAAAGAAAACGATGATGTTGTCGTTTATATAACCGTAGAACCCTATTCTTTTATGACAATTCATAAATCAAACATTTCAATTCCTGACTCAATTATATCTGATCGTCTTGTTCTTGAAAACGAATTGGTTAGATACGAATTTTCACGAACAGGGGAACTCATAAACGCTTTTGATAAAGAGGTTAATCAACCTATTCTTATGGTGGACCAAAAAGGAAATGTCTTCACTCTTTATGAAGACCGTCCAAACAATTGGGATGCATGGGATATTGATTTCTTCTATAAAAATTCCTCAATAGAAAATGCTGGATCGATCAAGGTTGCCCCTCTTACATCCGGGGTTGTTCGTCAAGGGATTCAATTTGAATTGTCCATAGGAAAATCTACAATCTCACAAAAGATTTATCTTGCCCAAAACAGTAAACGTCTGGATTTTGTAACAACGGTAAATTGGCAAGAAAAACACAAAATGTTAAGAGTTGCATTCCCTGTAAATATACGTTCAGAAACTGCAAGTTTTGATATCCAATATGGATATGTAAAACGACCAACACACCAAAATACTTCATGGGAAAAAGCTAAGTTTGAAGTGGTTGCCCATCGATATGCAGACCTTTCAGATCTTGATTACGGAGTGGCGTTGATGAATGATTGTAAATATGGATATTCCGTTCAAGATAATGTGATCGATTTGAATCTATTAAGATCACCCACTAATCCTGATCCGGATGCAGACATTGGGTTGCATACTTTTACTTATAGTTTGTATCCACATAAGGGCGATCTTGTCCATTCCGATGTAATGTCTCAATCTGCTCAATTGAATCATCCGGTGGTTATATTTGATGGCTGTTCGGCAAAAAAATTCGAACCTCCCATCACCTTGTCCGGAAATGGATTATCTTTGGAAGTTGTGAAAAAAGCTGAAAAAGAAAATTGTCTTATCGTACGTGTCGTTGAAACATTAGGGAAATCTTCAAAGGGAATTTTAACTTCACGATTTATTCGCACAGAATGGATAGAAACAAATCTTATGGAACGTGAAGATGGCAAAGCGATCAATGCAAAAACTATGAACATTCAACTTAAACCATTTGAAATCAGAACATGGAAAGTAAAAACAGACGAATAATCATTTTATCAGCAATTTTCTTACTCACCTTCAGTGCAATATACAGTACAGAAAATTTCCACATTTTTCAAAACAACCTGATTCATTATACATTGGATGATTCCACACTAAGTGCTCATGAATCACCAGATGTAAAATCTTTGGATAACGGACGAGAAATCCAAACTACGATCAGGTTACCAAGAACTGTTGATGTTAAGATCATGGCAAGAATTCACTTACGTCCAATTCCAAAAGATGAACTCTCTGTTTACGATCGATGGGATCGCGCCGGGCATGTGCGATTGGTTCGAGAAAATGAACCGGATATAGAAATATTAAAATTTATGACAGCCTATGGAGGAGAAACGGAATGGGAAATGGATGTATCTCACTTAGCAATTCTTTTGCAAGGAGATTGTACATTTGCAGGATGGATTGACACATGGGTGACTCCTGCATGGTATATAGACTTTACACTATCATATGAAACCTCAGATGTTTCAAATCCGACCTGGATCAAACCTTTGTTCTATAAACTATCGTATGAGTTAGATGACCCCGGTAATAGCGGAATAGAAACCACTATTACTATTCCGGACACAATAAATACGGTTCAGTTTTATTATAATGTCTCCGGACATTGTACAGACGGTATGGGGGCAGATGAGTTTGTTTCAAAATACAACGTAGTCTACATAGATGGTAGAGAAGTGCATCGTTTTCTTCCATGGCGGGAGGATTGTAAGCAATTCCGTGCAATAAATCCATACACTCGGAGATGGTCAAATGGAACGTGGTCTTCCGATTATGATCGGACAAATTGGTGCCCTGGAGATAAGGTCGATCCTCTTCTGATTAAATTAGACGAATATTTAACGCCCGGTAAACATCATATCAAACTAGTTATTGAAGATGTTCGCCCCAGGGATGAAAATGGATATTACGGATATTGGCGAATCTCCGCTTATTTAACCGGAAAATAAAATAGCTCTAAAAATTAATATCTTGAAATTCTTCCATTCCCGATAAAGTCCATAATGGAATCAATACCGTAACAATACTTTGAATACCCACGTTGTACAAGTTTGAATTTCCGAATCAATTCAACGGCCCAATATGGAACCAACGTTTCCACTTTTATTTCTAAAATGACCGGAGAATCAGCATGTTTCGTGGTGATCGGATCATCATAATAAACCATATCTTGATCTCGATAATCAAAAGTCATCTCACCGCGTAAGTTTCTGCAACGTAAGTGTCGATCTAACGTGATCCTTCCATAAGATTCTAACTCTGTAACATAGGGTTCACGGTGATATTGGATATGAAGAACAGGTTGAGCATTGTGCCAGTAAACAACATCCTGAAATGTTTCTAATTGAGATTTATGTGTAGAATTCTCCTGCTCGGTTTCCAAGGGTGAGGTTAATTCTGCCCACTGTTTAACGGGTATCGAAAACCGTTGTTTCCAAATTGTATTGACATTTCTTAATTTGATCTCTGGCCAAATAAGGTCATCTGCTTTTTTCCCATAGAATCTGATTCGTGGCTTATATCGAGTAAGCTTCCGGAATTTTGTGTCGTAGTAGAATCGATAATCAAATGTGTCAAAATAAAGATTGTTTACAATATATCCATTTTCATCGGGCAACACATGTTTATCTTTAACAAAAATATCCTTGATAAAATCACGGATCTCCGTTGCGATACTTTCGGTAATTGTATATTTTAATTCATAGCGTTTTTGCTTACTGGCTTCATCGGGCAGTATTGCGAAATCGCTATTCCAATAGTTCTTCATGGCTTTCAATGCCAATGGCATAATACAAGTCGATCAATGCGTGTGCGAGATCCCTGCGTTTTCTACACAACAACTTTTCATCCTCTAAAATGGTAAGCTCCATTTCAATAACTTCATCGGGCATCAACACTTGATGTTCTTTAGATTGTTCAATAACCTTCTCCGCATTTTCAATCAATTCGTTTGCATACAAATGGAAATTCTTCCAATCCAAAAGCAGATCTTTATAAACCGTATAGGCCCATTGAACTTCTTCTTTAATAGATTCTTCCGTCGCCTCTAATTCATATTCTTTCTTTTTTACGGCAAGATTGGTTGCTTTGATATTACCACTATTCCAATTCAACAAAGGAAGATGTATCCCAAATTTTATTTCTCCCCAATCCAGTTGGCGGAATTTTTCACGATGATACGTTAACTCAGTATAGGTTATCCATGGAACCCGTTTAAGTTTTTCATGGTAATTCTCTTTCATTGTCAATTTGATCCGTTGCTGAACAAGACCAATCTCGGAACGATTTTTATAGGCTAATTGGATCAACTCATCTACACTTTGTTTAATCTCAGGAAGGTCAGCTATTAGAAGAGTGGCCTGTTCAGAAATACCACTTTCATTAGATAGTTCTTTTCGAACCAAATTTTGCTTTTGAATTGCTCGAGAATATTCATGTTTAGCTTCTGCATGCCACATCTTTGCTTTTGTAAAATACACAACAGATCTATCTCCTACTTCTACAAGTTTTTCGATAATCTGTATTCTTTCATCTTCTTTGAGCACTCTTTGATTTGCAAGCTCAACTTGCTGATCCCACATTAACACCGTTGCATAATCTCTTCGCACTCGTGCAGTTAATTTTTGCTGAAAGCGATCTTTTCTAACCTTTCGCTCCCAATGATTTACAACCGTCCTTTGCCTTTTCTCTCCTAACTCACCTAATTCCGGTAATGACCATCGTAATCCTATCTCAACTTCATCGTATCCGGTCGTATAATACCGGGTTGATATATCTCTGAAACGTAATTCCGGGTTTCGAATGAAATTACTTTTCTTATATTTATATTCAGCAATCTCCTCATTCGTTTTATATGATTTCAGTTTTCGATTATATACTAATGCCTTTTCGACTACGTCTTGTTCAGTTAAAACAGTTTTATCTAAATCAAATGAAAGTTGTGATAATTCCGGTTCTCCCTGTAGAATTGACAAGATCAAAAAGCATTGACCAATTTTGATCAAATAAGTGAACATGTTTGGCTTTATTAAGATATTCATTTTACATGAGTCGTACATTCACAACTTCACCCGGGATTAGTTTATGATCGTCAGAAAGCCGTATTCGTACTTTTCTTGCCCAAAATACTTGTCCTCTAAATGAAACTCTGTCAGACGCTTGAGCAAATCCGGGGTGAATGAACGTGATCGTTCCTGTGGTGTTGTATTGCTTTCCACGGGAAGAAAAAATTCTCACATCCATGTCCATTTCAAGATGAAGGTTTGAACTTTCAGGGATATACACATCCAGGAAATTTGTGTTCTTCTCTTCAACAATAATTACTGGATCAAACGCATTAATGATATTCCCCGGAAGAGCGTTGATCTCGGTAATATATCCGTCACATGGCGACATGATCGTTCTAAGCGTTATGCGGTGTTCTGTTGCTGCTACTTCACGATGCAACGACTCTTGGTAGTCTAATTGTTCCAAAAGCAATGATTTGGAAATACTGTCAATATCAGTTGTCTCCAACATTTTTCGAGATTTACGGGTTTTTTCAAGCTTCAACCTCTGAGACTCACTGTCTTTACTTTGCTCTCTCAAATAACTGGTCAATGCATCTCTTTCAATTATTAAAGAAGACAGATCCCGATTGTATCCCAGTCCGGCTTTTTCAGCCTCCTGTAACCGTTTGATCTCGGCATTTAATCCTGCAAGTTCTGTGCTTTTTGCTTCGATTAGAGATAATCTGTCTATCAACTCACCTGCTTCATTGTCCATCTCTAATAAAATTCTTCGAGCTGTGATTGAGTACATCTCTTGTTGGGCATCAGCCATTCTCTGTAGACTGGTTAGTTCCTTTTTTAAATATCCAAGTTGGGTAGTCAAATCGCTGATATCGAGCATGGAAAGCAGTTGATCTTTTTTCACCTCTTCACCTACTTCGACCAACATCGATTGAATTTTTCCCGATTCTTGAGTCCCGATTTGATGAGATTTTCGTTCTACAATCCCGATAAATTGTTTTTCAATATGCCATGTACTGAATAAATATATTACAATCAATAGTGCGAACGCCCAAAGAAGACTATACCAATTAACATAATGCGTCTGCTTCAAATGGAATGATTTTATCATTTTCATCATACCTCCACAGTAGCTTCTTGGTTCATATACGTAATTCCGCGAATACCTTTTATTTTTTCTAACTCTTGAATCAATTTCTGATTAGCTGAAGAATCAGAAAATTTAACCTGATAGGCATAATCAACAACCTTACCCTGTGCAGCATTTCGCATGGTAACCAATACAAAATGTTTTGTGTAAGATTGAAGGACTTGAGTGGTAGCAAGTGATGTTTCTGAACCTGAAGGTACTTGGAAACGAACCAATCCGTCGTGCTTACGGCGTGTTCCGAAAGGTGATACATATAATACGAACACAATCGAACAAAACACTATCGTTCCAATAATCGCAGTTGCATAACTTTGAACCCCAGAAGCAACTCCAATTCCAAGAGAAGCAAAAACAAAAACTAAATCTCGTGGATCTCGTAAATTTGTACGAAAGCGAATTATGGCTAATGATCCAACAATACCTATTCCTCGAGCAATGTTATCTCCAATTGCGATCATTAACAAGCATGACACAATACTTCCAAGAATCATACTTTGAACTAATCCACGCGAATATGATAATCCTTGAAAAGTTCGTTCATATACTAGAGCAATAATGCTGGTTAGTATAAATGCTAATAAAAATGACAGTAATGCAATCTGCCATTCTAATTGTTCAAATCCGTAGTTTAATAAAGTTTGCATAATCTCTTAGTTCATTTCGTTTAATTATTAATATTTATTACAATTCTGAATAAGCGCTATTGATTTCTCCTGGTGTACCATATCCCTCGGAAGCTTCCCAATTTTCACCCAAAGAATTATCCAAAAATGGGTGGATCAGTTCAAGAGTTGGACCATCACCATCAGCAGCAAGCGGCCACGGAAGAACATCATTGTATTCAACCGCATCAACTAACCCTCCTTGTGAGTTGTAAAGTCTGACTACTTCTCCGCCGCCACTAAATCCAAAGCCAAGATCACCAACATAATTAGAGACACTTGGGAAAAAACTGACGAAGTTTACTGTGTTTTTACACAAAACCAAATAATCGTTAGGAGGAAGTTTAGTATTTTCCTCAAGTAGATACGCGTGGTAATCATTTTCGTCCTTTACGATCCAATTTCCAATATTGACTGTATCTTCAGAAAAATTATAGAGTTCAATCCAATCATCAGGATCAAACACATCGGACGAGTTATAATTAATTTCGTTGATGATAACACCTGGATTCCCCTGATCAAGCATGTTGTCATCTGCTCTTTTATCTTCACAACCACATATAAAAATTGATACGATTAATAATATGTAAATGGTAAATGTATTATCGATCTTTCGATCCATTCTTTTGTATCTCCGATTATCGTTCTATTTTCTATCGTACACTTTATAATTTGTTTTCATATCTCTGCAACCACAAAAATAATTAATCCCAGTTCATTTTGTGAAGATATTATATGAATTATCCTTTTAATTTATGATAGTATATTATGAGGATTTTATGACTGATAAACGCATCAGCTGGGAAAATTATTTTATGAACATTGCGAAAGAAGTCGCAACTCGTTCTACCTGTGATCGAAAACATGTAGGAGCTATTATTGTACGTGGTAAAACAATTCTCTCTACAGGTTATAATGGAAGCATTCGTGGATTACCGCATTGTGACACCGCCGGTCATGAGATGGAAAATGGTCACTGTGTTCGAACTATCCATGCGGAAGCCAACGCCATTGTTCAAGCAGCTCGACACGGGGTGCGGATTGAAAATGCTGAAATCTACATCACCGCATCTCCATGCTATAACTGTTTTAAAATGATTACAAATGTTGGGATCAATCGTATTTATTATGGAGAGTTTTATAGAGATGATCGAATCATCGAGCACGCAAAAGAACTGGGGATCGAATTAATTCATATCCCTCCCGAAACTGATAAGTGCTGCTGAAAATTATAGATTGTTCATAATAAAAAAACCCGAGGGATATCGGGTTTTTTATTTTATTAAAACTGAACCGGATCGCTCATATCTTTGCCATAATCGATGAATGGATTTGACAATTTTATGTTGAATATTCATCGGGCTGACTACGTGTTTTGCGTGTCCATGTTTTATCAGCCAATTTGTTGTTTGAAAATCTTTTGAAGTTTTATGCCCTGTGTATTGTTCGATAACCCGCCTACCTGAAAATCCAATATTCCCGGCATTGATCTCAAATAGCCTTGATCCTCTGGATCCATATCCAATGGCAACGCCTCCGAGTGTTGGGTCGGTAATAATGGTAATAACCGGAATTCCTTCTCTTTCAACTCGCGTTATAGCAACATGTGCTTTAGGAATACTGACCATGGATGAACATCCCTCATGCATGCGAGCTCCACCACCGGCAGCTTTCAAAACCATAGGGCGTCTTTCCTGAATAGCGATCTCTGCAGCTTGCCATATCTTTTCCCCGGTGGACATACAAAATGATCCTCCTAAAAATCCAAATCCGGCTCCACAATATACAACTGGTTCACCCAAAACCGTTCCGCTTCCAGTAATCATTGCCGCAGCTAAACCACGGGCTTTTTGTGTTTCAACTAATTTATTTTTATATCCCGGGAACCCAAGGATATCCTTGTCAACAATATATCGGGTAGTTTCGTGCTCAACAAATGAATCTTTATCTAGGATTAAATCTAAATAATCCCATGCCGATGGACGAACATACCGAAATCCACACACATCACATACATAATTATTGGCTTTGAGTTTTTCAATACTGACCGGATCATAATGATGAATTTGTTTATCTGAATAACATCCTTTATGTCGTTGAATAAATCCTGAAGGAATTGGAACAGGTAACCTCGATTTTTTAATTTGAATGGACTCTATCTCTTCTTTTGTTGCAATATCCCACTGACCTATTTTAGACCAACGTTCAATTCTATTGGGAAATATATCATTTTTTGGAATCTCTGTAAGTTGATCAACGTAATGTTCAATACGGTCTTTCAAAGATGAAATGGCTTCTTTCGGGAATCGATGAGCCGGTCCTTTCGGTTCGGGAATAAGTTCATCAACAATTCCCAATTCAAACCCTTCTTTAGATGTGATCCTAGATGCTTCTGCTGCTTCATTTGCTCTGCTTCTAGTGTGAAATAATATTGAAGAACATGCTTCAGGAGTAATCACCAAATATGTTGAATATTCCATTGCCAAAACAATATCACATCCTGTTAAAGCAATGGCTCCTCCACTGCAAGCACGATTCATAATAATGGCTAATGTCGGAACGGTTGCTTCTGCTAAACCCTGCATGGTTTCCCCGATTCTCCAGGCAATACCACCTGCTTCAGATTCTTCAGTCGGATCTGCACCCGGAGTATCCACAAAAACGATCAACATTCGATTTTCTTCATTCGCAATTTTAATTGCTCTGATCGCACGTTCATAAGAAGCAGGTGTTGGCATCCCATGATTCCATTTCTTCACCTCTTCAGGATCTTTCATTTTCTGAACTAATTCCATGTAATTAGAGGTCGGTCCTGTTTGTTGACCGACAATCATTACCGGAATGATCTTTCCTTTTATTTTAATATTCCCTCGATATGTTTGAATCAGGCAAGCTCCTACTGCTTTACTGGGAATACAACAAGGGTTTACATCGGAAAATATTTGAAGATAATCAAGGAATTTAGGGCGTTCGGGGTGGTAGGATAATTTATACTTTTCATATTCCGTCAAATTTGAGATCGTTTCGACAGAATATTTAAATCCTTTTGTTTTTTCAAACGGGAGATAATAATGTTTATTATTTATCGACAAGAATCGGCTTTCTGTGGATCATGATTTCAAGTACCAATAATTTATCAAACAACAGCCCTTTGTACTATCAGAATATATAATGAAATATTAACAGTCAGGATAGTTTCTTTGATTTAATTTACTTGGATATTTTCCGCAACGAGCTCCGCGATATCACACACCTGAACTTCATTTTCCTTTCCACGGACTTTCATCGCATCATCCATCATTGTTGTACAGAAATAACAGGCGGTTGCAATTGTTTTCGCCCCGGTTTCCATAGCATGGTCAAATCGAAGATGGTTGATTCTATCTCCCTCTTCTATTTCATGCCACATATTTCCACCTCCGGCTCCACAGCAAAAACTCTCGTTTTTACTCTGACCCATTTCCTTTAATCCGTTCAATTCATTTATGGATTTAAGAATATCTCGTGGAGCATCGTATTCATTATTATGTCTTCCAAGATAACAGGGATCATGATAGGTAACATCATCGCTTCCTTTTTGAACATTCAGCTTTCCGGATGAGATCAGCTCTTGAATAAATTGAGTATGATGTTTAACCGTATAGGTTCCTTCAAAATCTCTGTATTCATTCCCAAGAGTTTGGAAACAATGTGGACACGTGGTTACTATGGTATTGAATTTATATTGGTTTAGAGTTTCTATATTCTGTAACGCCATCGTTTCAAATAGATATTCCTCTCCCATTCTCCTTGCAGAATCACCTGTACACATCTCTTCTTCTCCTAGGACTGCGTAATCAATTCCGGCAGTTTTGAATATTTTCACCATGGATCGTGCAACTTGTTGATTACGTGGATCATATGCGCCTGCACACCCTACCCAAAATAATACATCCGCTTCTTTCTTTTCTGCCATAATTGGTAAATCAATCCCGGCGTCCTTTGCCCACTTGGTTCGATCACTTTGAGAAAAGCCATATGGATTTCCGGTGTTCATCGTCTTTTCAAGACTCTCATTTGCCTGAGTTGGAGGTTTCCCTTCTGAGAGAACCAAATAACGTCTTAAGTCTGTAAAAGTAGGTATATGATCAATTAAAACAGGACATTCTTCCATACAAGCACCACAAGTCGTACAAGACCATAGAGCTGTTTCACTGATTACATCTCCCGGAAGAATCGCATCATCTTTCTTTTCTACAAGCGTTTGACGAATGTCTGTTATAACTCCCATAGGAGATAATGGCTTTCCGGATGAATAAGCGGGACAAACACTTGTGCATCGTGAGCATTCCGTGCACGAAATACTATCCAGCAATTGTTTCCAAGTGAGTTCTTTAATCGTACTGCTTCCTAAAGAAATTTCATCGATATCTGCATCCGGATCTTCCATTAATTTGCTAACGTTCATTGTGCGAAGCGTTCCTCGAAGATCAGTATTGGTCAAAGAAACGTTAACGATCGTTGCAACGCCATGAAACATTTTTGTCAACGGTAGAACAGCTATCAATAAAAAGGATGTCAACGCATGTCCCCACCATAAGTAAGGTTGAAGTATAAACCATGTGTCTTTATCTGCAAGTTTTGAAAGAGGATAACCAATCCAAGATGCTGAGGCAGTAATGGGTTGTTCAACGGCAAGTCGCGATGCTTCTGAGAAATATCCACCGATATCTAATAATAAGATCATTAAAAGCAATCCGGTATCTGCTAGTAAATATCCCCTGCCTTTAAACGTGTCTTGTGGCAAGGGTTCCGGTTTAAGAACATGCCTACGAAATAAAGCCATCATCAATCCAACAAACAGTAACAATCCACCGAGATCATTTAAAGAAGCAAACCAGGGTGTGTCCATTGTTGGTAAGAAAGAAGTGAAGAATCCCCATTTTGTGAACATATCCACTGCCGTTGCAAAAATGAGTTCAATCATCCCCCATCCAATGAAAATATGCATAACGGTCGCATAGCCAAATCGCTTTCGATTTACTTTCCACTGCATAAATCCATAAACAAATGCTTGGAGTAGTCCTTTGAAGATATTCTTCGGAAGCCGGTCTTCACTTTTTCCGATTTTTACAAGAAAGAATCGTCGAAGATTATAAATGAATAATGCAATGGCGGAAAATCCGAACACATACATAATATTCGGGACATGATGCATAATATTCTCCTTTTAACGGTTTGACAGAAAAATGGAGGTTCTTAGTAAAAATGCTTGGTAGAGATTTTTACTTATTACCAACTAATCGTTTATTAGATGCTTATCCAATTGCCTCGGTAAGTTTTGGAATAATTTCCAAAATATCTCCTACAACACCATAGTCCGCAATTTCGAAGATCGGCGCTTCAGGGTCTTTGTTGATCGCAACAATGTTTTTTGAGCCTTTCATTCCCACAATATGTTGGATCGCCCCCGATACTCCCAAAGCAATATACAGTTTTGGAGCAACGCTTTGTCCGGAACTTCCTACTTGTCGGAAGGTTGGCAACCACCCGGCATCAACGATAGGACGTGATGATCCCACTTCAGCTTTTAATACTTTTGCTAATTCTTCAATTAATGGAATGTTTTCTTCCTTACCTATTCCACGCCCTACGGAAACAATAATATCAGCTCCGGATAAATCTACCCCACCGGATTCTTCCATAAAGGGTTCTTCAGAAACCGTCCGTATCATGGAGGTCTCAAGATCCACATTTATCGAACGTATCTCGGCTGTTCCACTAGCAACATTGTCTGCAGAATAAGCCGCCGCCTGAAAACTAACAATCGTTACACCATCCGTTAACGGTTGGATATCACTCAATAGTTTACCGTTGTAGACCATCCTTGTAAATACCGGCTTTCCATCCTCTGCTTTTATTGAGATTACATCAGAGATGTAAGGACAGTTTGCGCGAACACTAACCTTCGGAACCCAGTCACGTGCTTGATATGTATACCCCATCATCACATAAGACGGAGATTCTTTTTCGATCACCTGTTTAAGTGCTTCTGTATATCCATCGGAAGAATATTCAGAAACAAGATCATGGTCAACGGTCAAGACTTCATTTACATCCAACTTAGTAGCTTCTGAAGATAATGCATCTGCATTTTTACCCATCGTCAAGATACCGGTTGTTAAATTCAACTCCTTTGCTATAGACTGAGCCGCAGCCACTGCTTCTAAGCTCATACGATGTATTTGTCCTTCTTTGGCTTCCAATACAATTAGAATATCCATGTTACCCCTCCTATAATACTTTTGCTTCGTTTTTAAATACATCGACCAAACGATCTACAATCGCCTGAGTATCACCCTCGATCATTTCAGTACGTTTATCCTTCTGTTGGACATACATTTTGGATAATGACTGAAGCGCTTCTACACTGTTCAATGAAGATTTCTCAACGGTGCGAATTTCTTTTCTCTTCGCGCTCATGATCCCTTTTAAAGACGCATAACGTGGTTGATTGATCCCCGATTGTATTGTGATACACGCAGGTGTAGGTAGTGTAACCCACTGGAACCATCCTGATTCTAACTCTCGTTTCACTTTTATTCCATTGTCCATCATTTCAGTGGCTACTACCATTGTAGCTGTTGCCATCCCAAGGAATTCTCCTAAGATCAAACCGGTTTGTCCGGTGCTCATATCATCGGACTGGAGTCCGCAAAGCAACAGGTCAAAAGCTTCATCTTTCAACACTTCTTGAAACAAACCTGCTAAAACATAAGGGTCGGATTCATAAGGGGTTGATTCAACAACATGAATTCCACGATCTGCTCCTTTTGAAAGTGCTTCGCGGAGGATTTTCGTTGTTCTGTCAGCCGGACCCAGACTCACAACAACGACTTCTCCATCACCGGTTTTTTCTTTGATCTGAAGAGCTTCTTCAAGAGCATAAGAATCATTTTCATTCATTTCAAAATTGATAGATGTTTCTTCTATCCACTTTTGATCGGAGGTGATCCTCAGTGAAGAATCACTCACCGGGACTTGTTTAACTAATACACCTATTTTCATCAATTTCTCCTTTAATATGGATTAAATATTTTTTTGATATGTGAAATCAACCTATTATAAACCGACTGGTCGGTCTATTTTACGAGATATTCCATATTTATTCAAGATGATTTTCTCTGATTTTTAAACACATAATACATCTCTAAAGTATCGTACGCGGTTTAATTCGCTCCGTTATAACCGTGAAGTTAAATTTAAAGTTTAACTTCTTTCGACTTTTTAATTATTCTTGGCTTTAGTAATTTGATGGAGTAGTTATGAACACTTTCGTCCTATCCATTATTTCCGGTTTTCTTGTCATTGCAGGAACAGTAATTCTACTTTGGACTCTGAAACATTGGATTGAGACTCGAGGTCGGGACTGATTTATTTCGGTCTTTCTGAATAGTTATCCCCTTTCCTGTATCCTCGCTTTTATTTCTCCAATACAAATTTTACGATGATTTAAAATAGGTGTCGATCGATAATTTTTTAAACCGCTAATTTCTTTTTTAGTAATTAATCCTGTTCTCTCTAATAAAGCAACAGTCGCAATCGGACCCGCCCTTTGACTTCCATCCAGAATTTTTGTGGCCACCCCAAAAACCTTACCATCCGGCATACGGATGCCCATTCCATTCACCGCTTCTCCTCCGCCTTTTGATACAGCCCTTCCTTTCATTACTTTCATGAAGTCTGTATCAAATCTGTTTTTCCCAGCAATGATATACGGATATTTTGTCATTACTGTGTAAACCTTTTTTAGTTCAGGTCGATCTGATGCAGCTAATTTTTGAAATAAAGATGCTAACGAGGATAAAGGTAAAAATGGTGTCGGGGCAGAGCATCCATCAATGGCAATCGAAAAATTTTTATTATCAGTTAAATCGCTCACATAATTTAAAATACATTGCTGTACCGGATGGTTGGGGGAAACATACCCGTTAAGAGAGGCATTTAGATGCTTTGCGCAAGCCAGCATACCTGCATGCTTCCCACTACAGTTATTATGCCATGGTTGTGCCGATTTATTTTTACTATATAATTCCAGACGGGCATCTTTATTGTAAGGATAATGCGATCCGCACTCATAATACTTACTGGATAATTCCAGTTTTTTCATCATGGTTTTTGCAGTTTTTATATGAATATCCTCACCAAAATGTGATGCACACATTAATGCAAGTTCTTGTTCGGAAAAACCTGCGGCTTTGACTGCTCCTGCCTGTACAGAAGCAGCCGCCTGAAATGGCTTTAAAGATGAACGAATACATGTCAAATAATTTGAATCTCCGGTAGAATAAACAATATCACCATTCTCATCTACAACTACACCATAGGCGATATGTCTGCTTTCTATTCCATCACCCCTTGTTACATCAATGATAATAGACATAGGATAACCTTACTGAATTATTTCAGAAACAAATTTGAAACGGAACCCCATCGCTTTTAATTTAGGGATTTCCTCTTTTAAGACTTCAAGAGTCTCCTTTTTTACATGACCAATTCCGATAGCATATTCTGATGTCTCAGCTAGATGCATTAATTCATTTAATTGTCGATAAATCAACCCTGGGTCAAAATCATTATCTAGGAATACATGTCGTCGGGTGTTTGGAACTTTACTTTTTTCCATCATCATCTTGGCAATGGTCGCTGAACTTGTTCTGCTATCAACAAAATACGCTTGATGTCTTTGAAGAACATCCGCGACAATTTGCATCACTCGTTTATCTTCAGTCGCTTTAGATCCTTGGTGATTATTCATCCCGACCGCTTCAGAGAGTTGGAGAAAGGCCTGTTCCGTTCTATCTTCGATCTCTTGGCTTGTCATTGATGTGTTCAATCGGAATGCATCCTCCCCTTTTGAAAATACGTGAGATTCCATTGGCATGTGGATGATTACTTCATATCCTTTGGCTTTGGCTCTTTTTGAAAAGGATTGACTGTACTCATGTCCTGGGATTACCGCATACGTTAAATGGGCATCCAACTCCAAAAAACCCTTTGATATCACATCGTTTCGGTAACCAAAATCATCTATAATTATTGCTATGGAACCCCGAATAGCAGGATCTAAATCCGGACTTACCTGATCAGTAGGCGGTAATCCCTCCTTTTTTAATGGGTCACTAAAAAAGAATAGAATGATGATAAACAGAACAATTGCAACAGCACTAGTAAGAAATAAATATGTCAGAAATGATGGCTTCGATGATTTAGGAAACATCATTATGGCAATAAAACAGACACATCCAACATTGATGGATTTCCCAATCCTTGAGATCCAAATCGTACACCGTATCCGATCTTGTAAATTCCTACATGAACTTGGACACCTGCGGAAACGGTGGTTAAATCATCAGAAAACTGAGATCCCAGCAATAAAGATAAAAATCGATAGTGCAGTTCATTTCCTATTCGGTAAACTAATCCGGATATACTTTGTGAGTATTCAACGGTTGCCATCAGTGTGTTTTCCCATCCGTTCCCCTTCAATATCGTATCTCCTCCAATCAATATCCGAGTAGGTAAAGATGGTGATGTTTTGTTCAACGTTGTCATTTTTCCCAAATTTAACACAGAAAACCCAAGAGATGTTTTTTCCATAGGATGCCATAAAACACCCATATCCATCGCCCAACCACCTGAATGACTTGTATGCATTTGCATTTGTAAATGCCGAATGCTTATACCATACTTCATTTCTCCATATTCTCCAGAGTGAGACAGATCGATTGAAGCTCCGTAAGTTCCAAACTCAGCCAACGGATCATCTGTTGGCGAGGAGGTTCTCAACTCCAGCCCATTCAATCCGGCATATCGGATCAATATCCCGGTTGTTCCTCCAAAGGTTCTATTTATCAATCCAAATGAAGTTTGTGTAACATCGGAATACCAACTTCCATATGCTGCTTTCATCAGTGGTTTATTTCCAAAAAGAGTTAATCCCGCGGGATTGACTTCACTAAAATTAGCAAGCGGATGGCTCCCAACGGTTAATTCTCTTGAGTTGGTTGGAATAATAAGAAAATCTGTTCCGATACTATAACTTACACTTCCAAAAACAATGAACAGAAATGCAATAAATTGATATATACGTGTAGCCATTTATTTAATCAGGTTTTGTTTAAAATATGAATTCATAAGTAAAAATATGTTCTACCCCCGCTACAGTCCCCAGCCTAAATGCATAGTCTAAAAATGCCTTTTTATTTTTATATAACTCGTACTCCATCCCTGCCCCAAGTCCGATGCGTGAGCTACCAATCCCGGCGCGTAAGAAATAATCCTCTTTTACCCGATACTCCGTTCCGAGGCGAAAGTCTACACCCAAGATTGCTTCATGGTCAGTAATAACGGATGTTTCTCCAACAATATCCATATCCCATTTTCTCAGCTTAAACCCCGTACGATACTGAGTAGGAAATAATTCCTGGTATATCATTCCTTTGTCGAAGATGCTTCCGGTATTCCATTGGTATCCGGAATTCAGATCCTGTACCATAATTCCAGCAGCGAAATTTCCCCCGGGTTTAATCATGATCCCTGCATCGAATCCAATACCTTTTCCAGAGATATCATTGGAGTTCATTGGTAATTGTTGGTTAAGAATTTTTATACTAACTCCGACACCCAACCAACCTGCAATACTTTGAGCGAAACTAATATAAATCGCATCTTCATTTGTAGTGAGAAATTCCGTATGTACTCCTGAAGATGTTCTCCCGTCGATATCGCTGACTCCGGAACTGATCCACATTAAACCGATCCCGGCTGTTGGAGGTAGTTTCATAGAGAAAGCGGATGCAATATGTTTACGGTCCAATGGAAGTTGTTGATGAGAAAATGACACATGTCGATCTTGTAAAAATGGCAGTCCTGCGGGATTTTGAAAAGCGGTAAATCCGCGATCCAATTCTGCACTGAATCCTCCGCCCATTCCAATCGCTCGAGCTGACGTCCCCATTCGAAGAAAACTCCCTGCATAGCCGGCATAGTCCCGTCCGTTTATTGTACAGATATTCAGCAATACAATAATGAACACACTGAGTATATTTTTCATTTTCATCTTAACCTCACTTCACCACGATCAGCTTTAACCAATGATCACCGGGAGATTGGTTGCTGGTTTCAGAATAGTTAAGATTGACAAAATACACTCCATTATCAACCCTTCGCCCATTTTCATCCCGTCCATTCCATTTTAATGCACCGCTGTTAGGATCTCGGCGATCAAATGTTTCATAAAATACTCGTTCCATCGCAAAGTTATAAATGCCGATTTTTATTGTATAGGAAGCGATTTCATCAATATGAAATCGAACATATCCATCTCCTTCCATCACATGGTGTATGTTCGGTGAGAATGGATTTGGATACGCATAAACTCCGGGGATATCTGTTCGGTATATATTCCAATTTCCACTATAAATATCATCAGATCGTCCTAATCCATCTCCTGTTCCTATCCAAAGGATTGGCCGACCATAATAATCTCTTTCATCCATAACAACCGAAAGAACATCCTGACTGAGGATTTCATCCGTTGCTAAATAAGTTGTATCCATGGCAGGAGGATATTTTGCCCATGTTTCACCCACATCAGGTGAAATCCATAATCCGCTTTCCGCTCCGGCAAAAACATATGGACCTTTTGCATGGACATTGTAAATACGTTCTCCACGAAGTTCGGAGACAATATGCCAAGTGCTGTCATCTTTAGTGTAGCTTAAACCTCGCTCCTCGCCAAGTTGATCGGCATTTAACGTCACAGCCCAGATTGTTCGTTCTCCATCCCAGTTTTGGTGCTCAATACTAACAACGAAATTTCCGCTCAAACCATCCAACGGATATGAATAATGATCCCAGTCTATACATCCATCTGTTCCAAGGATGCCCCTATTGATACCATTTGCAGTTCCAACCCATACGGTATCTCCATAACCGATAACTGAAAAGGCTTTATGATTATGATTTCCACTATCTCTTGGATCCCTTGGATTTAAATAGTAATTATTCAATATTTCATTTCCGGCTCCGTCATCAGAATAAGCAGAGTCAGCACAGGTAATTAAATACGGTTGAGAATCCTTAGGTAATGGAACTCGATCCCATTCTGTCCCGCTATTTAAATCTAATCTTCGCAAACCACCCGCCCAAGATGTAATCCACAGATAGTTGTTGGTGAATGCGGCATCATACGAAACATTTAAACGGTCAGTCGTTACAGGGAGGGCCCGAAATGTTTTTCCGGCATAAGGAACTAAACTATCTCCGACATCATCCACCGGTTGAGGATAATATGACCACACAACGTTGTCGCTTAAACCATTGTCGGTTAAATA
This sequence comes from uncultured bacterium, assembly GCA_964645915.1. Taxonomy (GTDB): domain Bacteria; phylum Fidelibacterota; class Marinisomatia; order Marinisomatales; family JACNKV01; genus JACNKV01. Next base: position 12,775 of record CAZYDH010000017.1, on the reverse strand, counting down.
CAATCCACTTCCTATTGGATTCTCTCCGTCGCTGGTAATACCTGCGCAAAATGTTTTATTGTCAGAGACAGCAATTGCGGATATTCCATCATTCAGCATAACCTGTTCACCGCTCAACAATGTCAATGTGTCCATTGCAATGATGGATAATGAATCGTCTAACATTGCAAGACCTTGCCCAGTTCCTAACCAAACAGTTGAATCACCTTGCAACCTGATCTCTGTGATTAAATTGTTCTTGAGCTCGTTTTGCACTTCGATCGTATCTGAAACCACCAATCGAAACTGATTTGGAGATAATGACTGTCCGCTGATGCTTACAACAATCATCAAAGTAATCAGGAATATTTTGTTTTTATTCATTTATGATTTCCAAAGTTTTTATAACGGAGTCTCCATAGTCCCCGGCAATATCTCTAACATGAAAATGTGCACGATACGTTCCTAAAGGATTATCACGCCCGATTGTGATCAGGCGGGAATATATTCCATCGGATGCATTTTCATCCCAAAGGAACATCTGTTCGCTAATGACCCCGTCATCAAATAACAGAATCGGATTCCCGTTATTTGCCCAGGTTGAATCAGGCTTCTGAAAGAGAAGAAAACAACTTTGTATATCGCTCAACCCGTTGGCATCATGCACTGTTACCTTTATGGTGTCCACTACAAACGAATTGGTTTGCAACGGTCTAATCAGTGTATCAGGAAAAGATACACTTAAGATGGTTGGTTTAATATTCCCCAGTTGAAAAGTGAATCCAAGTGTCTCTTCACCGGAACCATACTTTGCCAAAACATTCAAAAAGACTTCCCCGGTAGTTGTCGGTGAAATATCATTTTTCAATTCTAAACTGTCATTTGCTATCTTGACAGAATAATGATCATCCCCGGGAAGGATATCACCATCCAATCCATTATCATTCAACTGAATTGTGTCGGGCTCGTTGTCATATGTAGAGCAATACCATAAAATATTGACTTCTGACAGATCTGTGTCTTGAAATGACGAAGAAATATCAACATCAAAATACAATTCATTTGTTGATTGAATAAAATCAAAGCTGACAGACTGCAACCACACGTCTTCCATCACTTTTTCAGAAGGTGGACATCCCATGGACATCAGCAGAAAAATGATTAAAATAATGTTCCTCATGTCTGGAAAATATGAATTGTGAATCATCAATCCAATTGTTCGTTTTCGATTTTTATATTTATTTAACAACATGGTTTATTCATCTTTCAAAGTGTAAAGATAATGAAGAATAACTTCACCGACTTGATCTAAACTGGAAGCGGAACACTGATTAGGTGTATCCTGATGGGTATGCCAATAATTTACATACCGATTTGGATAATTAAAATCGATCAAGTCTATTGCCGGAATACCGGCTTTTGTAAAGAGAGGAACATGATCGTCATAAACAGATCGTCCTAACCATTGCTTGAATGCGGGTAATTGTTTGTCTTCCGCAATCTGCCATAATGCTTTGATCAATTCCGGGTTTTGTTGCTGTGAATTACGTTCAACCGGGATGTTTAATTCCGAATCACCTACCATATCAACGATAATAGCAGATTCCGGTTTTTTCACAGGAAGATTCTCAGCAAAATACTTGGATCCTTGGGCATAACTTTCAGGAGTCCCTTCTTTTCCAAGATCTTCTCCATCAAATAAAACAATAGTTACTCCGACAGGAAGTGGATATTTTGCAAACACCTCAGCACATTCCAACAATACTGCAACACCGCTTGCTCCATCATTAGCCCCAAGGATTGGTTCATCTCTCCGATTGATATTCGGATCACGATCTGCCCACGGACGTGTATCCCAATGCGCTCCTAACAAAATTTGTCTCTTTGCTTCCGGTCGGAATTGTGCAACGATATTGGTTAATAGATACGTTTGATCTGTTCGAGTCTCTGTATACGTAAAAGTCTGAGTAATTACCGAGTCCGCAACTGAATTTAATTTCTGTAAGTAAAATTCCTTGCACATATCATATCCATCTGAACCCGGGTTTCTCGGACCAAATGCACATTGTTGTTCCAAAAACTGAAATGCCATATCTCCCGAAAATTCCGGAACGGAACGTTGACAAGACGTACTATAAAAAGTCATGAATGAAATAAGGATGATCTTTAGTAGAAAATTCACTAATGTTTATCCACTGATTGCAATATTAATATCAAATCCAAAATCTCGATCAACTTTCCGTCCATTGGTTTTCGAGTCATTTTCCCGATACTCATATCGAACCCCACCGCTTACCTTACTGGTAAAGGAATAAGAAACTCTTGCGCCTATTTTCCATCCGGAATTGAATGCCTGTTCCGAAAGGGTCGTTTTGTCCTTTGTTCCCATGGTTCGACTTTCGTTCATATCCAGATTTAAAGTAAAGCCCATCGAATTATCCACTTCCCAATTTTTAATAATGGGTAACGGAATTTTAAAACCACCTTTCAGATTATATCCTATACTGGCATTTAGTGACTTATCCGTTTTTACAGTCATTCCGGTCTGAGTTTCATCCACTGAGCGACTAAAATTCTGTCGGATTGTGACTGAAATACCTTTGTTTAATGACATCGTTAAGCCAACGAGTGGAGAAAAGTTTGTATTACGGGTGGATTGTGTTTGAAATGTGCCGTACATATCTATAAATGAATTGATGTCGAAAAATCCAATATCCATCACATTGACACCTTCAAATTTCCATGCCATTGATTGTTTACCGCTATATGCATGTTCCAACGAAACAGTTCGTGCAATAGATTTTAACAATGGAAGGTTCTCCAATCCACTCATTCGTAAACTCCACCCAAAAAATGGGAATCCCTTTTCCATCTTTTCTCCAAAGGAAAAGTAGTCTCTCACAATCGATCTGGATTCTACTCCTGTACCTCCGCGAGACATGCTGACATTTTGAGCATAATTCAAACTTATGCTAATTCGCTTAAAGGGTTTCAAACCCGAGCGAAGGGTAATGTCCTGTTTTTTGTCCCAATTACCGATATTAGATCCAACACTGTTAGAATGTTCGAGTCCATGATCTCCCAACCATCCGAATTTATATCCAACGGGAACGTCTCCTAAAACTCCGTACCCCATTCGGTTTCGTGTTTCTTTATATGTAAAGCTAATCGGATCAATTTTTTTTGTAAACGTGTGTATATATGTTAAGATTGGAGTGCTTTTCTTTTCAGATACTTTTTGTTCCAGTGCGGTGTCATTATCAGAAGTATTTCTCCCCCGTCTTGATCGTTCACGAGTTGATCTACTCTCCGTCTGTGGTTTGTAGACCAATTCAAAGATGTTGGTAAAACTAAATGAGACGTTTGTAGATAGTGATAATTGAGATCCAATACTTGCTCCATCAGATTCTTGACCAACACCTTGACTCCAAGAATAATTTGATGAGTAATTAAATGTAGGTTTTAACCATTCAAATAATGTAGGCGTAAAAGATGTTGTTGTGTTTTCACTTGTCTTTGTGATGACTCCGGGATCTAAATCTCTTATTGCCATCCAAGCATAACCACGGTAATCTTTCATATCACTCTGAGAAGTGTACCCGTATTTAGTTGTTACACTCTCCAGAATTTTATAATCTAAATTAAATTTTCGATTTAATCCTAAATTATAGTAATCCGGTGGGGGATTACCGATTCGCGGCTGTTTCTGATTTAGTTTTTCACTAAAATCAATACTGGTATTTACTCCCTTTGGTAAGTAATAAATATGAAATTCACTGAGAGATGAACCGATCCAAGGAACATTTTGCATCCATTTTAACGGACTGAAATAATGCCCCTTTCCAAATGACACGGTATAACTTAGCTTTCCAGAATAACTTTCTGAATTATCTTTTGGGAAAAGAGGATTTGATTTTTTTGATTTACTCGCACTAAAACTTGCCTGAAGATTATCCAAGGTATATTTTACAAATGGATTTTCAGATGGAACCGCTTTTTTGACGTTTGTACTCAAAGAAATTGATTGAGATTTGGTCAAGATAGAATCCGGAGGTGCATCTCCGGCGAGAATGTCTGTATCCGGAAAATATTTCGGGCGACTAACTGTGTTTGAGAATGATGTTGATAGTGGAATTGATATCCCTACCCATTTTGGCAGAAGTTTATGGAGCTGTAAACTGGTATTTACTCGTAAATCTTCACTGGTTTGATTAGAGCCCAGTCGCTGCTGTAATACATGAAAGTCCGCATCTTTTCGGCTGTAACTAACGGTTGTATTCCCAAGATCTGCAAGATTGAATTTTGAAACAAGTCGCATCGCCACTCCACGATCTTTTTTCACCCCACTTAAGCGAAGTTCATCTAGCCAAACTTCGCCTGTCACTTCTCGATCACTTATATTACGTATCCCTACGTTAATATATTGTAGGCGATTTATGGCAGGTTGTCCTTGGATTCTGATTGTTTTTCCTGTCCGTTGACTATCTGAATCTGTGAAATGATATATTTTTACATAAGTTGAATCAATAAACTCATCTGAGGGCCTAAACTTTGTGACATTTTCTTCTGTTTGCAGTTTTAATTTGGTTAACCAGTTCAAATCCAGATCAATAGAGTTCCGACCGTTTTCTTCATCCCACCCGTTAAAAACAGGTTGAACAACCTCATAGTAATTATCCCCTTTTCCGAACTGCATGAAAAATTCAACATCCGAATCTTGAATACCAATATCTTCACTACTCCCGAAAATATACATTTTCAAGCGGTCGTAGATTAAAAAACTTTTTGCACGATCACCGGAAAAAGACATTTCAGTATTATGGGCAGCTGCTTTTTCCCCCGGGCCAAGTTTGTCAAACTTCAGAACAAGTGATTGCTCCTTAGAACGAATCTCATTAATTCGATCGTATTCACCTTCTACACCTTTGGGTGGAGTATAAACATCAGCATTGTCTTCTGTGTTGATTACGGTTACCGCAAAAACGCTATCATCCTTTACATAGTTAACTGACCCTGAATCTGCTACGCCTAGTTCCGTCCAATAATTTCCCACAATCTCCATTTTTGCTATGGATAAATGAGCATCACCATCCTCAACTCCGGACCATATTAGTCGTAAATTACGAATCTCCGTCCAGTCATTGACCATCCCTCCGGATACGGATGTATCAGCAAGTGCAAAATGGCTTAACGGAATTCTATAAAGTCTCCATCCTGTTGGTTCTCCATCATTAATAGTTTCTCCTGCAAGATATTTTTCTGCATCAGTGTGGTATGGATCAATGGAAAATCCCTTTGTAAAATAATCACTGATCTTATCAATAGAACCGGATCGATCCAGATCTTCTGTATCCGGATATTTTCCGCCTTCCTGAATTTTCGTTCCGGTACCATTTCCTTCCGTTCCATTAACGTGACTGTAATCCGCACTTCCTTCATTATACATCCAATTATCACCATTTGGATCATCTGGATCTACATCTGGTGACATATTGATGGTCTCATTATCACCCAAAACAACATAATCTGCATAGGATAATGAATCAAGACATCCTCCCCATCCATCTTCAAACTCATCAAAACATCCATCAACTCCGGTATCTTCGTCATCTTCTAAAAAACCGTTTCCTAATGTCATCCCGGATTCCGGTTTGTCTTCAGTATTTAATCGACCATCTGCATTCTGATCCTCGCTGATTTTCCCAAGATCGATTTCGATTTTGCCTTCTGTCCCTTTTAGCCAAATCTCGAAAAACTTACTGCTTGTTTGATCATAATCACCCGAGTATAATGCTGTTGTTAATCCTGACCATACCTGATCATCATCTACCCCCATCTCATCCTGATGAGTGCGTTTTTTATGATGCATGACTAAAATGTCTGTGGTTTCATTTTGAGCACGAACTGAAGTCGATTGATTCGGCCAAATATCTTTGGTTCGCACTTGTGTGTATGGATTATACCAATACATCCTTGCTCGATTAAGTTGACTAAGTGGCTCCAAGGTCATCGGGTCAAGTGGTGCAGATGAAGATTTCCAATATCGTCTCTGAATAGGCGGAGATGTTGTTTTCTTCGATCCTTCGAAATCATCAATATATGCAACACCGTTGGGATCTCCGGTTTCCTCATTGTTGATCGGATTAGGATTTGGTAGTACTTGGGCAATTTCTCCTTCTATTGAAAATGAGGACATTTGCTCTGTATTGACCGTGGGTATTTTATTGATAGTTCGAGTTATCTTTTCTAAGTCCCACTCATATCTTCCATTAAGATCCCAAATGAAATTACGTGTCGGCTCATAGCCAACCTCTATTTTTTCATTAATGATTGATTGGTTATAATATAATGCTGTTGCTCCGATAAACGAATTTTTCCCAAGGTCCATTTGAGCGCGACTCCCAAGGATCACTTTTTTATCAAATGAGACCAATTCGTGTTTATCATACTTGATTTCTACATCTGCCTTCGGATCTATTTCATTCAAGAAAACGATCGTTCCGGAAAAGTTATCTATTTGATAATCTGTTCCGCGAACTTGTTTCGAATTATTGACATATACTTCTTCACTTCCCTCAACCAACATAAAACCAAGATTAATCGTAGAACTTACATTGGTGTAATCTACTTCAATGGTAAATCGACTGTCCCCACGAATAGTTGTTTGGTTAGATGTTTGGTACATCGATCCTGATCCAAGGTATTCATTCAGAAGTTCGTTTGTTGTTCCTCCTTCAAGTGAATCTACAGAGGCAAAAGGATGAAGAGCGGGAAAGTGTAATTCTCCATACTGCAAATTGACGATGCTACCATTTTTATAATCGACAAGCTCATCTGGCTGCGGATTTGAATTTTCATCTTCAATATCCAAGCCAAATTGCGTTATGTAAGCTCCATTAATATTTCGATCTTGTATCGGCGAATCCAAATTATACATTAGTCGAACAGCAAATCCTTCTGAATTGATGTTTGAAGCACCAAGATAATAGACGTTTTTAAACATCAAATCCCAAACAGGATGACTGGGTGAATTATTTTGAGGTTTTAGCATCTTTAATACTAACACCGAATCTGAATCTGTAATTCCGTGACCGACAGTCATAATGGTGTCGCCTGTTGTAAAATTAACCAATGAATAATGACAAGCAAGAATATCATTCTGCCCTCTGGTTTTCATTCGTATATATCCTAAATCTTCATTCAGTAAATAGTCTGAATTTCTTTCCAGCTTTAGATAGCTTCCCGGTTTATTATAATTTGGGTTCGGGTCCGTCCATTCACCAATATCTGAAGGAGGATTCCCGGCATAGGCGGTTCCTTCGTCTGCTGCAGGGTTGTTAGATTGATCGAATTTATATAGTTCAAAGTTTTTAACAACAAGACGATTCTCAGATAGGGGAGGATGTTTACCTTCTTCATTAAGAGGGTAGTATGGATTAATATTAAATGGGGTTTGTGAAGGAAAATCAATTTCACCAGAATTCACACCATTCCGATACCATTCATGGATGAAGAAATATTGATTCTTTATATATTGGTAATCTTCAATTCTTTGTGTTTCTTCCTGCCCATCACCAGACCATTTTTGTTGTTCTTTTTTTGTCTGTTCTACAGAAGCGATCGTTGTAATATCGATTGGCCCAAGTTTTGAGATCGCTTTTAATCCAAATAAACCCTGATTATTACCTGAGAATGTTACATACTGGGTTGAGGGTAAAGATAATGAAATATTTCCGGCTTCAAAACTTTGTAATATTTCATCTTCTTTTCCTTCATATTGAATACGGATATTATTTTCCCAGTCAAAATCTCTTTCGGAGTCCTGATCCATTGAAACGGTTATTCGATCTCCGATTTTTCCTTCTATGCTGAGATTTTGTTTTTGATCAAATTCAATATGTGTATTTTGAGTTTCACTGATACTAGACCGTACTAATTCTTGATCCTGAAAAACCATTTTCCCTGAGATGTTTACATTTCCTCGAACTCGAAGGGACGCTCTTCCTAATCTTCCTAGATCTACTCCAACAACTTCAAGGGTGTTACTTCGTTGTGATCTTTCATCATGTTGTCTTTGAACATTAAATGCAACGTTGTTGATGAATTTTAAGTGACGGTTGATTTTCAATGATTTATTGAAATACCAATCCAGAGGGGCGGTAAATGGAATTCTTAGTATCCTGTCGTCGATTGTCTCTGAGAAAGTGATCATAGACCAATCAGGAGCAATAGTTAAGTCAATCACTCGACGACCATACGTTACGTCCAACCAACCTTTTGGTGTACGTAGTGTATCAATATACACCCCCATTGGCTGTGGAATTTCCGGGAAAGCGCTGACAACAAACGGGGAATAAGGCACAAAACCCGCGGGTAGGGTATACAACTCTACTTCGGGTTCGAGCGACTGGGGAAAAACAATCCCCACTAATGCCAACCAAAGGACACTATTGACCAACTGCCTTATTTTCAAAGGATATCCTATTTTATTACTGTTATACTTCTGTGCAACTCTTGCACAATACTGTTATCGGTTGGTCTAAATAATTCTCCTTTGTTTACTCAAATACTATCTTTAAGAAGTTTACGAAGGTTTTGCAGTGCAAGTCCACGATGACTTATTTTATTTTTTTCCTCTTCTTCCAACTCGGCAAATGTTTTATTTAAGTCCGGGATGAAGAATACCGGGTCATATCCAAATCCCTTATTCCCCTTTGGATCTTCAGTAATAATTCCTTGAACTAAACCTTCAGTCTGAAGTTCCTTTGTATCGTCTATAAAAGACACAACAGTACGGAAACGTGCTGTTCTCTTCTCGTTTGGAACTTCTTGAAGAGCTAAAAGCAATTTATCTATATTCTGTTTATACGTTGCATTTTCGCCGGCATATCGACCTGTAAACACCCCCGGATCTCCGTTCAAGGCATCCACTTCCAACCCTGTATCATCGGCAATTACCGGCAATTTTGTAATTTTATAAACGGTTCTTGCCTTGATCAATGAATTTTCTTCAAGGGTTGTTCCGGTTTCTTCAATAGAGTCTATCTCAGGAAAATCGCTTAATGTCAACAAAGGAATATCCAAATCCTGCAATACAGTCTGCATTTCGGTGAGTTTATCCAGATTATGTGTTGCAATAACGATGGATTGCTTTTTTTTACTCCGGGCGGACATTGATCGCTTTGTCCCCCCTCATACCAAAATCAACATCAAAAACAACACGCTGACCCATTCTGAGCCCTCGATTCTGTAAATGTTGTCTCAATCCACTTACATGGACAAAATAATCGTCCCCATCGTCACTTGATATAAATCCAAAGCCCTTGCTTCTGTCATATTCCTTGACGATACCGTGTTTCATTTTTCTTCAATGCTCAATAGATCAACTTCGAAGATTAATGTGCTGTTTGGTCCGATAGTCGGATTAGGTCCACGCTCACCATAGGCAAGATTGGACGGAATGTATAGTATCCATTTAGATCCTACAGGCATCATTTGTAAAGCTTCACTCCAACCACGGATTACTTGATTAACTCCAAAGACAGTCGGCTCACCTCTGTCCACTGAACTGTCAAATACGGTATCATCCAGTAGTTTTCCTGTATAATGTACTTTGACTTTATCAGTTTTGTTTGGGACAGGTCCGGTTCCTTTTAAAATTACTTTAAACTGAAGACCGCTATCGGTTGTTTTCACACCTTCTTTTTTAGCATTTTCGGCTAAATATTCTTCACCAGCTTTTTTATTTTCTGTTGCTTTTACCTGATTCAATTCTGCTTGTTTTTCACGATGCTCCTGTTGATAAGACATACTAATCTCTCTCATTTGAGTTTCTGTGAGAGGAGACTCATTTTTTAAGAAAGCATCTTTGAATCCTTGACCAAAAACATCAGCATCAATATCAACTGCTTGCATATTAAAACTTCTACCAACATCATATCCTATACTGTAACTAACAGAATCTTTTCTTGATTCTAAATTGACTGTAGCACTGGATTCATTATTAGATGTGTCTGAGCATGCCATTAATCCGAGTACGATCATAATCAATATTAATTGTTTCATAAATTCTTAAACTCCGTTTTATTAATTCAAATGATCAAGTCTTTTCCTGATCGCAACGCGGAAATTACATCAATTTATCTTCTATAACTGAAATAAATGTTTTATAAAATGAATTTACCAACCGCTAATTGTATAGGGTCATTTCAATTAACCATCTAAACCAAAGTGTTTGAGTAATCCATTATCCGTACGAATGATCGGTAAGACCCAAGTATCAAGATAATACTTCTTTTTTGAACAAAGGTGCGGTTATAGCAATAACCGCACCTTGTCTTGTAATATGTCTAAAAGGGTGTCTTAACAAATTTTGCTGTATAGAGAGAACCGTCTTCTCTCATAATCAGACATCCTTTCGAATGAACTATATTGTTATTTATTCTGAAGATCTATGATTAGTTGAATATATTTTTGAACGTCTTCTTCAGTAATACGATCTTTAATGACAGCTTGAACTGTTCTGTCAACGTCAACAATAATGATGTTGTATGAATCTTCTTTAAGGTCCCAAGATTCACGTAATTCAGCATCATAGTCAAACAGAATAGTTGTATCAAATTTCTTTGCTTTTGCCCCGGCAATTTTTCTAATCAGAAAATCCGGTTTCCATGTTGCGGCACAATCCACAATACCAAAGCCTTTGAATGTTGCGCGATCAATTGTTTTTAAACTATCAATCGCATATTTGACTGCATCATTAAAGTGCTCATTAAGTTCTGATTCATCAGGGTCAACATAATTGATCTGAAGAATTTTCCCCGGCCATGAATCCATCGTGAATGCTTTTCCGTCTGCATCATTGAATGTCCATTCCGGAGCTTTTTCACCGACAACAGCTTGGGCATTTAGTCCAATGAGAGCGATGATGATAATAGCAAGTACTCTTTTCATTTTTCCTCCTTAATTAAAAATATTCGATGTAGGTAATTTTTAATTCCCTATTAAAATATTGAACCTTATCTTTGTCAAACAAAAGGTTGTTAAAATCTAACTCCAAATGTAAATGTTCTACAAAAGTCCAACGAATTGCAGCGTTCAAATAGCCACCGCGATTCAAAGCCAGAGTGTTGGCTGTCATATCATTTTCATTCAAAGCTGCATTATATTCAAATAGTAACGATAGTTCAGGATTGAATTCCAGATCTGTCCCAAAAAAGAGGTTGAGGTCTTTATCTTCGTCCTTAACTTCTAAAAAATTATAATTTGTACCAGCATGCAACCCAAAATTTCCAAAGGGAGATTTCCAATTTTTACTAGCAACTAAAAACAGACCCATTGCTTTTGTATCATAACGTTGAAGATGTTCTTCATCATGATACGAGCCAGTGCCTTGTGTATTTAATCCTAATGATATTCCGGGCATTGATACAGATTCGTCAATAAGTCGATATTTTAAATTGGCTTCAGGTCGAGGATAGGCCACCGCCAAACTATCTCCGATCAAATAACTTGCACCATAAGATAGTCCAAACTGAAAACGATCTGAAATTCCGACAGAAAGACCCAGTGTCAGCCCGCCATCTTTTTGCAATCGAAGATCCATAGAGTAGCTTCCGCGAACAAGAGTCCCGGCAGTTGGAAGAGTTATAAGGTCAGTCGGAGGAGGATAGCTCGTATTTTGAGCACCAACTTCTCCAAACATGGCAATCATTAATATTATGTAAAATAGTTGTCTCATATTATTGTCTTTAATCAATATTATACTTTCAATTTACCGTACATCTTGTTTTTCTACAACAAGATAAAATGGTTTAATTTTCTGAAAAAATAACTTCTCCCCACTTTGAAGTAAGGGTTTTTACGGTTTCTGCAGGGATGGTAAGAACGGTTGGATCATTTTTCAATCGCAAGGCTAATCCATGTTCATTTTCTCTGATAAATTCTACTTCCTGCACTTCACCCGTTTTTAATATCAAAATATCCCACTCGGTTTTTGGAATAAATATTGGTACTGAAGTAAGAATTCTTTGACTTACTAATTCTTTTAAAATGATCTCAGCTTCATCCAAAACATTTCCTGTTTTTGGAAAATTTGTGTTATAAAGTTGATCTTCAGGAGCCATTTGCAAAGCTACATGACTTACTAAACTATCCATTTGATTATACTCCCAGACTTGTCTGATCCGATTGGATTCTATAATCTCATAAATGAATTTCCTTAGAATATACTTACCGGGTAATTCCATCCATAATTCTTCTTTCAATACTCCATTGGAGTTATATTTGAATGATATTTGCCCATAACTTGTTCCATCAATTAATCGAAATATAATGTCCTGAATTCGCCCTGATTGATTTAAACTGAATAGCGTTTGTTGATCAGTATAGTAGATTTTCAGATTTGCTAGATTCTTTAGATTTCTAAACGCAGAACTCCACGGTTCATCGTTTCCATATTGTATTATTTTTGCTAAGGACCCGCTTCGACCATATATTGCTTTTTGCTTCAAACTATTCTTAGCATTGTAAGAAAGAACTTCTCGACTTAATGTGTCCTGCGTTGCTGAAACTTTGACAATAAATATTGGTTGTTTTTCTTCATTAAATGACACAACTAAATGAGGTAAATTATTTCGTTCGGTCGCCATCATTGGAATCTCAGATAGAAATGCTACTTCATCTGAGAAATATTGGACATAAGCTGTTTCTTGCAAGTTCTGAGTTAATCCCAGAGACAGTAATAAACTAAATAGTACAAACTGATGTTTTCTGTTTCTCATGGTTTAAAACTCCA
>CAZYDH010000016.1:0-37551 GCA_964645915.1 uncultured bacterium | reverse complement strand
TGACATGTTTTTTCCCAATGAGGGTAAATCCAAATTTTGTTTCATTTATTTTCATTTGATTATATTTCCTTACATAAGCTGATAGCTCTGTTTCAGATCAAACTCCGATAGAGTATTTATATTTTGTGTTATTTATTTTACAACAGGACAAGCAACGAGATGATCTTTTGCATGCTCTTCAAATACAGGGATAGATTCAGCACAAGATGGTTTTGCCATCGGGCACCGTGTTCTAAATCCACAACCGGATGGTTTTGCAAGAGGAGACGGTACATCCCCTTCAAGGACTATACGGTCTTTGCGTTTCTTTTCCGGATTAGGCAATGGAACAGCAGATAATAAAGCTTGGCTATAAGGATGACGTGGATGATAATAAACATCCTCTGATTTTCCATATTCCACAATATTCCCTAAATACATCACAGCGATCTTATCCGATATATGTTCAACAACCGAAAGATCATGAGCAATAAATATATTGGTTAAATTAAATTCTTCTCGAAGATCCATCATAAGATTGATCACCTGAGCTTGAATGGATACATCTAGAGCTGAAACCGGTTCGTCAGCAATAATAATGCTCGGATTTGTTGCTAACGCTCTCGCAATCCCTATTCTTTGACGTTGTCCTCCTGAGAACTCATGAGGATACCGCATAGATTGTTCCGCAGATAACCCTACTTTTTCTAATAATTCACTTACTTTTTTCTTCTTTTCAGATTTAGACAGTTTTGTATGAAGATCTAAAGGTTCTTGAATAATATCCCCAACGATCATTCGTGGATTTAGTGACGAAAATGGATCTTGGAAGATCATCTGAATTAACGGACGGTGTTTCGTCATCTCTTTACGTGTTAATCCAAGGAGGTTAATAAATTCACCCTCTACATTTAAAGAAACGTCTCCGGACACTTCCACATCGGGTGCGGTTAACTTAAGAACGTTGATGATCGCTTTCCCAAGCGTGGATTTTCCACATCCTGACTCTCCAACGATACCGATTGTTTCACCGGGCATGATGTCGAATGAAACTCCATCAACGGCTCGCACTTCGGCAACTTTCCTTTGGAAGACACCTCCAAATAATGGAAAACTGACTTTTAAATCTTTTACTTTTAAAATAGGTTTATTAGACATATTTAATTCTCTTTATCGTATAAATGGCAACGGACCGAGTGCCCGTCATTGATCTCAACCAACTCCGGCTCTACAGTCTCACATTTTTCTATCGCATCATCACACCGTGTACAAAACTTACACCCTTCCGGCATATCCAGAATAGACGGTACCATTCCGCGAATTGCATTCAAACGTGCTTTCTTTTCTTTTTTCTCCGGATGAGGAATGGAAGTCATCAAACCTTTAGTATATGGATGAAGTGGATTGGAAAATAATTCGTTAACTTGAGCTATTTCCTGAATTTTTCCACCATACATAACGATGACACGTTCACAGGTTTCAGCAATCACAGCAAGATCATGTGTAATCAATAATACTGCAGCTTCTTTCCGTTTTTCTTTTAACTGCACCATCAGATCAAGGATCTGAGCCTGAATAGTTACGTCGAGTGCAGTTGTGGGTTCATCCGCTATCAATAATGCAGGATTACACAAAAGAGCCATCGCGATCATGACACGTTGTCTCATTCCACCTGATAGCTGATGTGGATAATCATTCATTCGTTTTTCAGGATCAGGCATTCCAACGGCGTTAAGCATTTCAATACTACGTTCGCTTGCTTCTTCCCATGTTAATTTTTCATGTTTCATTAACACTTCGTTCATTTGAACGTTTACTTTAAATACCGGATTGAGTGAAGTCATCGGTTCTTGGAATATCATTGCAATATCTTTTCCTCGATATTCACGAACTTCTTCATAGCTGAGATCCAGCATATTTATCCCATTGTATAGGATTTCTCCACCAACAATTTCTCCGGGAGGATTTGGGATAAGTCGATTAATGGATAAGGAGGTTACAGACTTTCCTGAACCCGATTCTCCTACAATTCCTAGAACTTCACCCTCAAAGATATCAAACGTAACACCGTCTACAGCTTTTGCCGTCCCCGCTTCTGTATAAAAATACGTCTGCAGGTTTTTGATTTGAATTAATTTATTTTTCATAATAATCTTTTATTAAATAACTGCAATATTCCTGAACATATTTACAAATCTATCGAAGTCTTGAATAGACCTTCGGATCGAACGCCTCACGAACTCCCTCTCCGATAAATGTAATGAGTAGAAGCGTAAAAAAGCTGGCTCCCATCGGGGATAGAATTAGCCACCAATATCGGATATCTGATACACCTTGATTCACTAACTCTCCCCAGCTTGGGGTGGGTGGCGGAAGTCCAAATCCAAGGAAGTCAAGTGATACCAGAGAACTGATATATCCAATGACTGCAAATGGAGTAAATGTGATAACAGGCGTAAGTGCATTTGGAAGAATGTGTTTAAACATTGTCCGGAAATTTGTTGATCCCATCGAGACAGCTGCAGAAACATAGTCTTTCGCTTTTTCCCGATAAAATTCACCACGGATATAATACGTCATTCCTATCCATCCAAATACAGTCATAACCATCACTAATAAGAAAAAATTTGGTTGTAAGATTGAGCTGATAATAATCATGGTATATAAAAACGGAATGGCGGCGAATATCTCAATAAATCGCTGACCAAATATATCAACCTTTCCTCCGAAATATCCTAAGATAGCACCGATACTGATCCCTATGATATATGCGAATAATACCACGACCAGTGCGAAGGATATTGAAATATTAAATCCGTATATCAATCTAGCAAAGACATCCCTTCCACGATTATCCGTTCCAAACCAATGCTCAGATGATGGAGCGTGTGGAGGTTCTCCTTCCATTTCACCAAGTAGCGATTCATTTGGATGGTACGGGTAAAATGGCATAATAGCCCATTCTCCCGAGATGTCTTCTAACTGATGTTTTAATTGACGATAATGCGCTTCTCCAAAACCTTTCTGGTCAAACGTTTCAGCTGAATAATACTTTAATAACGGAAAGTAATATTCACCATCATGTTTTACAATTAGCGCCTTATTATTGATAAAGATCGGATTCAAAAAGGATAATAAATACAATGTGGTCAGAATGAGAAAGGAATAATATCCTCTCTTCATTGTTTTAAATTTCCGAATCCGTTTTTGTAATATCGAATGAGATAATGCTTTTTGTTTTTTTCGTCGAAATATCATTATTTAAACCTAATCCTTGGATCAATTGCTGCGTACGCCATATCTGAAATTAAATTGCCTATCAATCGAATGATCGTTCCAATAACTAAAAAGCCCATGACGATCGGGTAGTCTCTTTGGATAACAGCCATATAACTGAGCATCCCAATTCCATTAATATTGAATACACGTTCAATTAAATATGAACCTGCCAGCCAAACACCTAGCAATCCACCTATTCCGGTTGCTAACGGGATCAGTGAATTTCTAACAGTATGATAGAATACAACTCTTTTCTCAGAAAGTCCTTTTGCAAATGCGGTTCGCACATAATCTTGACTTAAATTTTCGAGCAGGGAATTTTTCATCAATACTGTTAGTGTAGCAAAAGCAGCAACCATATAAGAAATAACCGGTAATATCGTATGGTGAAGCTGATCTTTTACTTTTTCCCAAAATGTAAAATATTCGAAATCTTCAGATCGAAACTCTCCAAGAGGAAAGACATCCCAGAAACTTCCTCCACCAAAATACACCAGCAATAAAGCTCCTAAAATAAATCCGGGAGTGGAATAACCGATAAATACAATCACACTGGAAGCTGCGTCAAATTTAGAACCATGTTTGAGAGCCTTGGTAATTCCCAAAGGGATACAGACCATATAGGATAAAAAGAAGCTGATCAATCCAAAATAGGCAGAGATGTGTAATCTCTCTTTTATTAATGTCCACACCGATTCTGCATAGGTATAGGATTTTCCTAAATGTCCACTCAAAATTCCTCGAAAAGCGGTCTGGAATATTTTAACTGATTTTTGATTAGTGGTTTCATCAACACTAATCAATTCAGCTTTCCATTTTTCTTTATAACCATCCGGTGGAATGACCACAGGCATATTATCAACTAATTTAACTGTAAGAGCAGTGCTTCGTGTCAATCGTTGGGATTGTTCAGAAACTCCTTCCTCGAATTTTAAATGATATTGGTTGATCTCTTTTGGCCAAACTCCTAACCATATCAAATATCTGACAGGTCCCGGTTTATCTAAGCCATAAAACTCTCGTAATCTCTGAACCGCTTCTTCGGGTAGTTCAACGATTCCTGTTTCTGTCGTACTGCCACCTGCACCACCTTCCCCGCCTGCCATTAATGCGGCTTGAGCTTTTAACAATTCCTGTTCCAACGGTCCACCGGGGACTAATTGTAGAATTGTAAATACTAATATTGTAATCCCAAGGAAGGTTGGGATCATCAATAATAAACGTCGTAGAATATATTGTGTCATTTCTCTTTTCTACTTTTTATTGTGCGTTAATTAAGAATATTTATCTGAATTGCAAAAGCAAAGAATTATTTAGAATCCTTTACATAAAGATATTCTGTATCTACATATGGAAATGTAATAGATTTATCGTCTTTAGCTTTTTCACATTGTGCAGCCAAATCCGGTTCATACCACCATGCTGCCATTGCAGTATACCAGTCTCCGCTATATCCGATAACTTCCTTTGGAACTCCAAACTTGTTCCAATAAGCACATCTTAGAGTATAAGGTGCTCCCCATCCATTGGCATACGGAACCATCTCATTCAAAATTCCATCGATCTCTTGAAGAATCTTTGCTCTTTCTTTTCCATCAAATGTTTCATTATAAATAAGGGAAAGCTCGTCAATTCTTGCATTTTTCACACCGGTAATATTTGTTGTCATCGGTTGATCTGCCATGTTTGATCCATAATGTTTGTCCGGACCGGGGAATAAAGGCATTGTCCATGCTTGATAATGAATATCAAAATTTCTTTCATTCATTACATTCTTAAACATAGTCTGGGGTGTTACATATTTCAAATTAAGTTTTATACCTGCTTTTGCAAGATCTTCTTGGAAGGGTGTAAAAATTCGCTCATAAGATTGAGCAATCCCAAATTCCAGCTCAAATATTTTACCGTCTTTTACTAACCAGCCATCTTCATTTCTGTCTTTCCATCCGGCTTCAGCAAGTAAAGCTGCAGCTCCTTCAGGATCATATTTAATTAACTCATTATTCGGATTTTCATAAGGTCCACCCGGAAAATAAGATTTGAGAGGAATGTATTCATTAAAGAATAGTTTATCTATTAACTGTTCTCTATTCCATAATTTAGCAAATGCCAACCGAAGTCGAATATCACTAAAGGGCTCTCTTCGCATGTTGAACGCAAGGCCGGAAGTTCCTTTAGGTTTATAATTGTATACTTTTTTCTTCTGGATCAGTCCTCGATGCAAATAATCGAAGTTTTCATCACTTAAATCAAACTCTTCTACCCACCATTGAGCACGACCAATAATATATAAATCAAGTTCGCCTTTTTTAAATTTTTCAAAGGTTAAACGATCATCATTTACAATGACAAATTTTAACTCATCAAAATTATAAGCTTCTTTATTTTCTTCATAATCTTTTTGCCACCAATCTTTTAAACGGACCAACGTTACAGATTTACCCTTTTTCATTTTATCTTTTACAAAAGTATATGGACCGGAACCGGGCATCATATCAAAATGATATGTTTCAAGATATTGTTCTGCTGTTAGTTCATCAATAATATGTGAAGGGAAGATCTGCATTCCCCATCCAAAATCTAAGAAATTTTTAAAGTGTTTTTCTTTAGAAGACACTTCAACGATATACTTACTGATCGCAATTGGTTCTGTATATTTTCCAAAGGTTACTTGCAAGCGTGGTTCAAGAATCCCTTCATTCATATATAGATTCCATGTGGACACAACATCTCTGGCAATAACAGGCTTACCATCAGACCAACGAGCATTAGGATCTATTCTAAATTGGAAGGTTCTACCGTCTTCGGAAATTTTCCAATGTGAAGCTAATGTTGGAGAAACTGTTTCTTTTTCACTGTTATAGCCAACCAAGGTTTCATAACAAAATATCGAAAGCATCCAAACAATTTCAGAAGCAGAGTCTTTACCGATCGGTCTTAAAGTTGCTGGAAATTCAGTGAACCTCATCGTGAACCGTCCGCCTTTCTTTGCACCTTCATCCTCTTCCGGTTCTGGAACATATGTTTCAAAACCGAGACTTTCCGCTATGGCTTCAAATCCCGTTCCTCCCATTTCAGCAGAGACGGTGGGATCGGCTCCCGGAGGAGTTTCAAAAGTTTTAACTGATATAGGTTTTGTTCTTAGGGCTATCGGAGTGCTTTCTCCTCCACCACATCCAACTATTATTAAAGAAAAAAGAATAAAACTGCTAATTATCCATTGCTTGGTCATTTGAGCACCTCCATTTTATTTTGATGGGATGAGTATTATTATTATGTTTATGAAAAATAAAGTCTTAGAAATTAGGAAGCTTTTATCACAATGCGAATAAATTTCGTATCAAATAAATGAATTACTTGGTCTTTGATTTTTCCGCAAGTTCAAGTAGAATACCTCCTGTAGAACGAGGGTGAATAAAGACGACCTTATATCCTTCCACGCCGATTGTCGGTTCATCATTGATAAGCTCAATATTCTGGTCCAATAGTTCTTTAATCGCAGAATCTATATCTTCAACTTCCAAACATAAATGATGAATACCCTCTCCCTTTTTTTGAAGATATTTTTCAAGTAAGGAGTCTCGATTGGTAGGTTCTAATAATTCGATTTTACTGTCACCGGCTTCGTAGATAGAAGTTATTACGCCTTGATTTTCAACAACGTCATCGCCTCGATATGACAGTCCTAATATTGTTCTCCAAAATGAAGCGATATTCTCAATGTTTTTTGTAGCGATACCAATATGTTCTATTCCTAATATTTTCATAATATTTCCTTATTTTACAGAAGTCCTTTTTCGCTTGATATGAGTGTTAATCCTAATCCGGGGACATCGGGTATTTGAAGAACACCCTTTGTTTGACTCACTCCACGGTAGGGATCATTATTTATAAGTAAATTTCCATCAAGATCAATATAATCCGCGATGGTTGAAAGATGTGCAGCTGCCGTAATGCCAACGGATGATTCTACCATACATCCTATCATTATTTTCAGGTCGTATTTTTTTGCACAATTGATCATTTCAAATACTTTTATCAGAGAACCACATTTCATCAGTTTAATATTTATTCCATCAAAAGCATGTGCAATCTTTGGAATACCTTCTACAGTTACAACACTTTCATCAGCAAATATCGGAATGGATGATTGTGACCTCAATAATGCGGTTTCGTCAATTTGATCGGTTTTTAAAGGTTGTTCTATCAACTCTATATTTTTATCTGCTAACCACATAGTCATATCGATGGCTGTTTCGAGATCCCAACCTTCATTTGCATCGATACGGATTGTTTTATCGGTAAGGTTGCGAATCTTATTGATTATTTGTTTATCGTTCTGTGATCCAAGTTTTACTTTGAGTATCGGGAATGACTCGGCTTCAACTAATTTTTCTTCAAGTGTGTTTAAATTTCCAAGTGCGATCGTAAATGATGTTGTTTTATTTACAAACGATTTCTCATGAAAGAAGGAATACAAAGGTACTTTTTGTTTTTGAGTCCACCAATCCAAAGCTGCCATGGAAAATGCAGCTTCAAGTGATCGTAACCCACAAGAATGATTCATCAAATCTTCAAGTAATTTCTCTACGGTATCGTAATGACTACACAAAGTCAATTGTGACTCAAGGCAGTTAATAACAGCTTCAGGAGATTCATGATAACGTAAGTTTGGAGCAGCTTCACCTCTCCCGATGTGTTTTCCATCAATAATATATACAAAAATTATTTGATATTGGGTGTGCGTGCTGCGAGATATTCCAAACGGATGCACCGTATGAATTCGATACGTTGCCCATTTGAGTTCCATTTGTCGTCAGAAATATTTACTTAGATCGAAATTGCGGTGGACGTTTTTCAACAAACGCTGTTAACCCTTCATGGGTTTCATCTGTCTCAAACAATTCACTAAAAGATTTTACTTCGTAGGCCAAACCTTCCTCAAGTGGAATATCAAAAGATTTATGTATGCATTCTAATGATTTCGCAACAGATTCAGGACCATTTTTTAATACCGCTTTCGCAATTTTACCAACCAATTCCTGTAATTGTTCAAACGGTACAACCGCATTCACCAGTCCAATTTTTAACGCCCTTTCCGCAGGGACCATATTCCCAGTTGTGATCATCTCAATTGCAACTCCTTTTCCGACCAATCGCGGAAGTCTTTGAGTTCCACCCCATCCGGGGATCAGTCCAAGATGAACTTCAGGTTGAGAAAACTGTGCATTCTCACTGGCAATACGTATATGGCAGGCTAAAGAAATTTCACATCCACCACCCAGTGCAAAACCATTGATCGCGGCAATAACGGGCTTTGGTGAGTTTTCGATCACCTGAGTCATTCGTTGACCTGAAACGCCAAACTCTAAAGCTTTCTCTTTATCCATTTGCTGCATGGCTTTGATATCAGCTCCTGCAACAAAAGCTTTATCACCGGCACCGGTTAAAACTATTACTCCCACCGTTTTATTATCGATCAATAATTGAAAGGCATTGGTTAATTCCTTTATCACTTCGGTACTCATTGCATTTAGAGCATCGGGACGATTAATTACTATTTTCCCAATTCCGTTATCAATATCATAATGAACGTATTTCATCATTTTCCTCAATTATTATTTCCAAAATGTTCGACTGAATAATACCATTACAGTAAAGATTTCTAATCGACCTAACAACATACAAAATGACAGTAGCCACTTTCCTAAATCCGGTAACAATGCATAGTTATCCGTTGGACCAAACTCACCCAAAGCCGGACCAATATTTCCCAAAGCAGATGCAGCAGCACCAATAGCTGATTCTAAATCAATGTTCATCATTGTCAGTAACAGTGTTGCTAATCCAAAAATGAAAATATAAAAAAGGAAAAAACCGAGTGTATTTCTTATCACATCCCCACTAATATATTGTTTTCCAATACGAATAGGGATAATAGCTCGTGAATGAAGCATTCTACGAGTCTCGAGTATAGTATATTTTATAATTAGCATAATTCGAACTATTTTCATTCCACCACCTGTCGATCCACCCATCCCTCCAATGAACATTAGAACCAATAACAGAAATTGAGCAAAAAATGTCCAAACTTCATAATCAGCAGTACCGTATCCTGTTGTTGTAATGATAGAAATAGTTTGAAATAGTGCATCACGAAAACCAACATGTGTAAAATTGCCGGTTTTGATAACCATACTACCAAAAATCATGAGAGTCACGAATACGGCTATTTTAATAAAAACTAAAAATTCTTTATCGCGAAAATAAGATTTAACGTTTCCGGTGAGCGCTCGAAAATGTAAAGTAAAATTCACCCCCGCTAAGAACATAAAAAAGATAATTATATAATGAATCGTTGAATTGTTATAATAGGCAATACTCGCATTTTTTGTCGAAAATCCACCTGTTGGCATCGTTGTGAATGCATGGCAAATCGAATCAAACCAAGGCATACCACTTATACCCAATGCCAAAAATTCTGCAACGGTTATTCCAACATAAACGATCCAAAGATATTTTGCTGTTTCACGCACTCGAGGACGTATTTTGTCGGCGACCGGACCCGGAACTTCCGCCTTAAATAATTGAACACCACCTACTCCCAATAAGGGTAAAATCGCAATGGTAAATACAATAATACCCATACCGCCAATCCATTGAATAAACGATCTCCAGAACAATATTCCGTGGGGTAAGCTTTCTATTCCATTTGGTAAATGAGGTAAAGTAAGTGGATTACCGATAATGGTTGCTCCGGTTGTTGTAACACCTGAGATTGATTCAAAAATTGCATCAGTTATCGAAGGTAATACTCCACTTAAATAAAAAGGTAAAGCACCTGCAATTGAGGTTAGAACCCATCCAAATGTTACAATAGCAAATCCATCTTTGTTGGTCAGCTTACGATTTTTTCGACTGATCAGCCAAAGCGGAACCCCAATGATTAAACTGATACCGCTTGACTGAAGAAACGCAATAGTATCTGTTCCTCCATATCCCCAGGCAATCGCTGCCGGAATCAGCATTGTTAATCCCAAAACAGATAACAAGGCAGCTAAAATGTTAATTATTGTTTTTGTATTCATATTGTAAGCGTCGGTAATCCCTGAAATTCTATTGAGTAAATAACTTCTTTAGCTTAGGAATAACCTGTTTCTTCGTGAAAATTAAAACCGTATCCTCATCGGTCAAGATAGAGTTTCCTCTTGCGATGCTAAGATGTCCGTGATGATTAATAATACCAATGATACTAGCTTTAGGAAAATCCAATTCAGACAAAGGCTTTTTTGTGACCATACTTCCGGGTTCAGGATTCATCTCGATGATCTCAACATCAATATCATCAAATGATTTCAACGCAGTTTGTGAGCTATCACTATGGATCTCTGCAGTTATTGCATTCGCCGTGGTTACATTTTTACTGATCACAGATGCAAAACCCAATTCTTTTACGATAGGTAAATATTCGGTTGTTGTCAAATGGATGATCGTCTGTTTTACACCTAAATGATGAGCAAGCATTCCTGATAATAAATTTGTTTGTTCATCTTGAGAAACGGCAATAAAACTATCCACTTCGTGTATATTCTCAGATTTCAAGAATTCAATGTCTGTTCCATCAGAACAAATAACCATCGTATTTTGTAGGTTGTTTGCTATGACCCCAGCTTTTTGTCTGTTTGATTCAATCAAACGAACGGACATTTCATTCTCTAATTCCTCAGCGATAGATCGTCCGATCTTACTCCCACCAATGATCATAATCCGTCTGGCTTTCACTTCAGGGATTTGAGCAATAGCCAACAGTTGATCAAGTTTTTCTTTCTTTATAATAAAATATCCAATGTCATTCCCTTGAAATACAAAATCTCCCCATGGCACAAAAGTTTCTGAATTTCTATAAACGGTAACAACACCAAATTTAAACTCTGCATCATGCACACAAATTTCTTTAACCGATTTTCCTACTAAAGGTGATTCTACTGGTATTTGGAGCCCTAACATCACTAACCGACCCCCTTCAAATTCTTGGATTTTTGTCGCATACGGATGATGGATCAATTGCACGATCTCTTTACATGCAACTTTTTCCGGATGTATAATTACATCTACACCAAATTTTTCCGGACGGATGATAGAATCACGTGTGCTATACTGCTGATTTCTTAAACGTGCGATAATCCTTTTTGCCCCTAATTCATGAGCTTGTTGAGAGGCAATTAAATTCACTTCATCCACGCGGGTAAGAGCTAACACATAATCAGCTAAGTGTACATTAGCTTTTGTCAAATTATTCGGGCTGGCACCATTTCCCTCAACGACCATTACGTCTAAATGCTCATTCACTTTTCGGCATTTATCAGGATCGATCTCTACAATAGTAATGTCATGATCTTCTTGACTTAACTCTTTTGCAACATAGAATCCTACCGATCCTGCTCCAATAATGACAATTCGCATATTCTATCCTTTCATTATCTGATCGACACCATGATTATGATGACGACACTCGATGAATGTTTGCTCCCAATTTTTGAAGCTTTTGTTCAAGATTTTCATAACCTCTGTCCAAATGATACACCCGATCTATTTCAGTTGTACCTTCAGCAATTAATGCCCCGATTACCAATGATGCACTGGCACGAATATCCGTGGACATAACGGGAGCCCCAATCAACCCTTTTTGTCCTCTTACAAATGCCGTATTGTTTTCTAATTGAATGTTGGCTCCAAGGCGATTTAATTCCGGAATATGAGAAAAACGATCCTTATAGACCGTGTCGGTAATAACGGTAGATCCATCGGCGATAGTCATCAACGCTATCCACTGAGCTTGAAGATCAGTTGGAAATCCTGGATAGACGCCAGTTGTCATATCAATCGGTTGAATACGATCTCCTTTTTGGACATTGATCGTTGATTTTCCAACGGTCACTTTTGCTCCGGATTCTTCTAATTTATCCAAAATTATTTCCAAGTGTGATGGTTCTACATCCATCAAAGTTACATCCCCAAGAGCTGCACCTGCAATCAAAAATGTACCGGCTTCAATACGGTCAGGGATTACATCAATATCTGCAGGATGTAATTTATCTACACCTTTGATAGTTAATACATCCGTTTCAATTCCAGTTACATCCGCACCCATTTTATTAAGATAATGTGCTAATTGAACAATTTCCGGTTCTTTTGCGGCATTCTCAATTATTGTTGTTCCTTTTGCAGTCACCGCTGCCATTAAAATATTTCCTGTTGCTCCCACTGACGGAAAATCAAATCGAATAACATTTCCGGTTAATCTATCCGATTTTGCCTGAATATAACCACCATCAAGCGTGACCTTTGCTCCAAGTTTTTCTAAACCTTTTAAATGAAAATCAACCGGTCGTGGTCCCCATGCGCATCCACCCGGTAAAGATACTTTTGCAACTCCGAGACGACTTAGTAATGGTCCTAATACATAAAAAGACGCTCTCATTGTTTTCACCAACTCATAAGGGGCAATCGGTGTATCAACCGATCTTGCATCTATCGCAAGAGTTCCATCTTTGAATTCTGTTTTCGCTCCAACCATTTCCAAAAGACGGATCATCGTTCTTGTATCTCTTAAGTTTGGAACTTTATGAATGTGTGATATCCCATCTGCAAGTAATGCTGCAGTCATAATGGGAAGAACTGCATTTTTTGCTCCACTGATTGAGACACTTCCTTTTAGGTGTTGGTTTCCAACAATTACAATTTTATCCATTAATAATTCCTTTAGTATTTAGTCAGTTTTCAAATACTCAGCTGTGACTTTTGTTTCTCCATTTTGTATTATTTTAGTAACATGAAGATGATGATCAGCTATATTAGATATTTGAGGAAGATGCGTAATGCAAATCACTTGTTTTTCTTTCGATAGTTTCATCAGACTTTCTGCAACCTTTTCTGCAGCAATACCTGAAATCCCTGTATCAATTTCATCGAAGACCATCGTTTGAATAGGATCATGTTTTTGAAAAACGGTTTTCAACGATAACATAATACGGGAAATTTCGCCCCCAGAAGCAATCTTTGTCAAAGGTTTTGGTCTCTCACCCGGATTTGCACTCAGATAAAAATCTACCAAGTCTATTCCCTTTGGTGATGCCTTAACTTTTATTCCATTGTGAGTGATAAAAGACGTTTCCTCTTCTTTTTGAGATAATCTTACTTCAAAAACTGCATTGGGCATGCTGAGAGAATGCATCTCTTTTTCAACCAAAGAAGATAAGTTCGACAGTGATTTGCTTCTGATGTTATGAATCAATAATGCAAGGTCTGAATATGCAGATTCCAATTCGGAGATACGTTTTTGGAAATACTGTTCTTTTTCGCTCAATGAAGATAAAGACTCTAACTCCTCAACGATCTGATCTCGAGTAAGAAGAACTGATTCAGTTGTTCCTCCATACTTACGGAGTAATTTTTCTACAGCATTAAGTCTCTCTTGAATTTCTGAAAGCTGGTTTGGTTGATAATCTAAAGTTTGTTGATATTGTGATAAATTTTCAGATATATCCTTTACCGATAATAATATGGAGGATAATGATTCAGATATCGGTTGTAAAGTTTGGTCATATCTTGTGAGTGGATTTAATTCATCCGATAGAGATGCAGCTTGATTATAGAGAGATTGATCACTTTCGATCAAAGCATAAACGATCCGCTCAACGGAGGTGACTAATTCCTCAATATGACTCATTTTTTTAAATTCCGACCGTAATTCTATGTCTTCATCTTGTTGAAGATTTACCAAGTCAATTTCCTGTTTTTGGAACTCAAGCAGATCTCTTTTCTCTTCCTGTCGACTTTTTGCATCTTGGACATCGATTAAATTTTGTCTGGCTTCTTTCAATGAAAAATAGATTGATCCTAATTCATCTACTTTAGAGCGTAATCCGCAGAAATTATCTAGATAATCGATATGAGTATCAGGATTCATAATTAACTGCTGCTCGTGTTGTCCATGGAAATCTACCAAACCCACGGTATTTAATTTATAATTTTTTACGGCTAACGGTTCGTCATCAATATATGATTTCAATCTACCGGAGGATGAGATAAGCCTTCTATAAGTTTTATCCTTGATCTCTGCTTCCACAACGGATTGATTTTTTCCGGTTTTTACCATTGTCTTTGTACCGCCCTCTCCTAACACAACAGACAATGCTTGCAGAATAATTGATTTCCCAGCTCCGGTTTCACCGGTAATGATTGTTAATCCATTGGAGAAATCGATCGACATTTCATCAATGATCGCAAAATCTCGGATGTATGCTTTTTTAAGCATTTCTCCACACCCTTATTCTAACATATAGAATGCCGATCATTACACCAAATATATCAGCATAAACATCATAAAGACTGGAATTTCTTCCCGGTATAAATCCTTGTAGTGTTTCGTCAAAAACAGCAAAAATGGACGATACTAATAGTATCATGATTATTTTCTTTCCGGTGATTGGGAAAAAACTATAGGTAAATAGGACACCAAGAATGCTGTATTCAATTAGGTGGATGATCTTGTCATAAGATAATATTTTTAAGTTCGGCATTGAATAGCCTGGAATCGAAGATAATCCGAGAATAAGAAGTATATATCCGAAAAATAACTTACGATAATTATTCAATTTCATATTGACGAATTACTTTGGGTATTTCTGTTAGCAGATCAGAAGCAATCTGTCCACGATATCCTTGACAACCAACTAACTGGTCTGCAGCTTTCCCGTGTATAAATACAGCAATTTGAGCTGCGACAAAAGATGGAATTCCTTGAGAAATAAAACCTGCGGTCATTCCAGCCAATACATCACCTGTTCCGGCGGTCGCCAACCCCTGATTTCCACTTGAATTGATTACAATATTTTTTTTCGTACCGACACAAGTTGGTGCATTCTTTGCAATAATCACGCCTTTTAACTTTGATAAAAAGTCTTCTAATAAGATGGGAAATTCTTTTTTAATCGTCTTTTGATCTTTTCCTAGCATAGCAGCAAATTCACCATAATGAGGAGTTAAAACAAATTCGGTATTTATGTTCTTTAAGATTGTGTGGTTATCTACAATAATTCTTAAAGCATCTGCATCTATCACTAATGGAATATTAAGATTTGTTACAATTTTTTCAACGAGTCTAACCGTTGAAGGATTCCCTCCAAGACCGGGTCCTATCAATAAAACGTCTGCCCAATCAAACATACATTCCATATCTTCATAATTATTCTCGGAGAAGTATCCTTCTCCTTCGTCCGGACAAACTAAGGTCATTCCTTCGAGTATGTTTGATTCATAAATGGTGTTTAAAGATTCCGGTGCGCAAGTAACCGTTAAACCGGCTCCGACTCGTAACGCTCCGTATGTTGCCAGAGATGCGGCTCCTGTCATTCCTTTCGATCCGGCTATTATTAATACTTTTCCCTGTTGATGTTTATACGTATCCTTTTTGGGTGGTTTCAAATATTGATGGCAAACGTCTTCAGTAAACATAGTCCATGTTAATCCTGATAACTGATCATAGATATCAGGGAAGCCAATATCTACGGGAATAACTATTCCAGTCAGACTACTTCCGGGATTTAAAACAAGGCCGGTCTTTACATTGCCCATTGTGACTGTAAAGTCTGCATGGATCGCTTCTTTTGCAGCAGAACCTGTATCTGCATCCACCCCGGAGGGAATATCCACAGAAACAATTGTGCTTTCTTGATCATTTATCCATTTTAACCATTCAGAAAATGGGGATCGCATTTCTCCGTGAAATCCGGTTCCAAGCAATGCATCTATAACTAGATCGTATTTTGAATCCGTAGGAATATCCAATCCATGTATAATAGTAATATTTTTTTCTTTGCAAAGGTCAAAATAATGTTTTGAATCCCCTAAAATATCTTTGGGTTCAATTAAGCTGTATATCGTAAGGTTGTACTGATCAAGATATAAAGCTGCGGCAAATCCGTCTCCACCATTATTTCCTTTTCCACAACAAATAGCTATTTTTTTTCGAGTATCGAGACCTAATATTTCTTTGACAGTGTGGGCAACTTTTTCTCCGGCTTTCCCCATAAGTTGAACACCGGGGATTCCCATTTCTTTCATGGAAATATGATCAAGCTCTTGTGCTTGGTGACGACGTAATACTCTCATGATGTGATAATCAGTACAGCAAAAGCTACAGCTGATTCATCAGAATGTGAAATAGTGACTTTACATTTATATTTAACAGGAAGTTCCAATAATAGATTCACCGTTGGTGCACCATTATTCTCGCGAAGTATCTCAATATCCTTCAAAGATATGTGTGAAATGATATTGGATGATAAAACAGCTTTTTTAATCGATTCTTTTGCTGAGAATCTTCCGGCAAAATGCAGGGCAGGGTTCGCCTGTGATTGACAATACTTTATTTCGTTACTTGTAAATATTCGATCGAGAAAACGGTCATTTTGTGAAGAACTCAGAATAGACTCCATCCGTGAAACGGTCAGGATATCTGTTCCAATAAAAATGTCATCCACAGTTTAACTCTTTAACAATATTGACAATCTCATATATATCATCTATATCCCAGTCAGCTCCGGATTCCTTCACATCAAATTTATCTCCATACCGCGCAAATAAAGTACGAATTCCTAATTGCTTCGCTCCGACAACATCTCGTTCAGGCCAATCTCCTATCATTAAAACTTCATCTGATGAAACTTTTAACGCATCCATTGCCATTTTAAAAGGTACAGGAGAGGGTTTGTGCACTTTAGAATCATCATAGGTGATCACATGATCAAAGATGTGATGTAGGTTTAGATAATAAATTCGCATCCATGCTTCACGACTTGGTGCATCTGAAACCACAGCAAGTTTTATTCCTATTTTTAATAATTCAAATAGGGTTTTATTAACGTTAGGATACACTTGGAGGGTTGCTTCTCGGGCTCTTCGATAGGCAACAATTCCTGCTGCTAAGAATTTATTATTTACTTCACCGAATTTTTCTTTTAAGAAATCATTGAAGATCGTTTGATTTTCCCAACCACTTTTTTCATACAATTTAAATATTTCAGAATACGCATCTTCCTCATCTATATCTAAACCGGCTTCGACCATTGCAGATAATGATGCTCGAATGGCATATTGCTTCATTTTGACAAAATCTAAAAGAGTATTGTCAAGGTCAAAAATAACAGCTTTAATCATGATAGGGAACGAGAATTACTCTCGCATTAAGACTAGTCGATATATTTTTGAGGATTTTTTACTTTATCAATTTCGTATTCAGCCATTTTCCGCCATGAACGATCATTTCTGGCCTTTTCGAATGCATTGAGGGCAGCAGTCTTATTCCCTTTACCATCACACCATTCGGCAATACCTAATTCAACCCATCCACCACCAAAAGATTTCTTTCTATCTGTGGCTTCTCTTGCAGCACGAATCGCATTTTCACAATCAGATAATTGATTATATATCTGAGCTAAACGATACCATGCGGTTGCATTCTTGGGTTTTAGTGATACAGATAATTCAAAATATTGAGCGGCTTCCTCTAAATTATTTTGATCGCTTTTTATAACACCTAATAATTCGAAAGGTTTTGCATAATTTGGGTCAACTTGTGTTGCAATTTTTAGTGCTTCTTCAGCTTTTTCGTATTCTTTCTGTTCAACATAGATCTTTCCGATCTCTGAATATGCTTTAGCGTATCCGGGATGAACTTCAACAGCTTTTTCAAATGCTTCCAATGCACCTACACTATCATTGTTTTTATTTCGAGCGATTCCTAAGGCAAACCATCCTTTGTAAAAATTAGGGTTGATCTCTAAAGCTTTCTCATAGGATTCGACTGCACCCGTAATATTTTGCATTTTGGTTTCAATCACACCAATCTGATAAAGCGCTTGATAGAATTGATCGTCTATTGTTAGAACTTTTTGATAGTTAGAGATAGCTTCTTCCAAATTTCCACGTTTATAAGCGGTGTTTCCTTCATTGAATGTTTTCTTAGCCACATTAGTTAAAGCCGCTCTGGCATTCTCATGATCAGCAAAAAGTTCAAGTGCTTTTTGAAAGTGTTTTACGGCTTCATCAAAATCTTTTGTACGAAATTTTGCCAATCCCATGCTATAAGCAGCTTCACAATAAAAAGGTACTTTTTCTAAAACGATTCTATACGTATCAAATGCTTCGTCAAACCTACCACTACTCATCAATCTTGTTCCGTCACCCATGAGAGTGTTGATTTCTTTTAATCGATCAAATTCATCACGATATTCCTGATTCTTCGGATCGGCATTAATCGCATTCAACATATGATTTTGTGTTTCCTCCATTTTTCCCCAGCGAAAATATAAGTTTGCAAGGTAAAAATGAGCCGGGGCAAATGAATCATCCTCAGCTAAAACCTGCTGGAATAATACTTCTGCTTCTATAAATTGTCCTGAATTAAACGCAGTTACTCCCTGTTCGAACACTGCGTCAGAGGATTGTCCCCAGATTAATCCGACAAAAACGATGTTTAGAATTATGCTGATTCTACTCATGTTAGATCCTTCATTTAAATTTTGTGCCGAAGGCCGGACTCGAACCGGCACGCCCTCTCGGACACTACCCCCTCAAGATAGCGTGTCTACCAATTCCACCACTTCGGCAATTTGATTAATTCTCTATGGGTACTTCTGAGGGTTCTACATCTAATGGTAAAGAAAGATCCTCACCAGGAGTGACAGCTTGTCCTTCAGACTGCTGTTTTAAGAGAGATTCCGGTTCTACACTAGACGGTGTAGAGAAAAAGCTAATTAAGATAGCTAATACCAAAAATACTCCGGCTAACCAAGCGGTCAACTTACTTAAAAATGATGCAGCTCCACGTCCACCCATAATTGCACTTGTTGCGGTACTTCCAAAAGTTCCGGACAATCCACCGCCCTGACTGGCTTGCATCAGGATCACGATGATTAGTAAAATACTGACAAGTGTATGGATTCCAATAAAAATTCCTTGCACGTTTTATTCCTTATGATTCTTGTTCAACTTGTTTCATGATTGACGTAAATGAATCTACGTCTAAACTTGCTCCGCCAATTAAAAACCCGTCGACACCCTCAGAGTTGATCAACGATGTTGCATTTGCCGGTTTTACAGATCCTCCGTATAAAATCGAAACTGTTTCTCCTTCTTCAAGAGAATATAATTTCGTTAGATGATCTCTCACCAATTTATGTGCTTCAACAACTTGTTCGGGAGAGGCAGTTTTACCTGTTCCAATTGCCCAAACCGGTTCGTATGCCAGTACAATCTTTTCTAAAGATTCTACATCTTTTAACCCATTAGTAAGTTGACGGACTAAAATATCTTTTGTTTGACCATCTTCTCTTTCTTCCAGTGTTTCTCCAATGCAAAGAATAGGGATCAAATTAGATTCAATCACTGAACGAACTTTACGATTGATCCATTCATCGGGTTCTCCAAATACATGGCGACGTTCTGAATGCCCAATGATCACGTACTCCACACCACAATCTGCTAACATATTTGTGGATACTTCTCCTGTAAATGCTCCTTCTTTTTCCCAGTGGCAATTTTGTGCACCTAAAGAATAGGATGATGGCAAATTCTCAACTATGTTAAATAGCGCCGGAAAAGGCGGGCAGAATATAACGTGAGTGTTTTCTATATCCAAACCCAAATTCAGCACTCTCTGAATGAAATCTTTTCCTTCAGTATGCGTTTTGTACATTTTCCAGTTTCCGGCTACAATCGGTTTTTTCATTTTTATTTACTCCAAGCTTGATAATGCGGGTAGTATTTTTCCGCATAAAAGTTCTAAAGATGCTCCACCTCCCGTAGAGACATGTGACATATCATTGATAAATCCTAATTTCTTAACCGCAGCAGTTGTATCTCCGCCACCAACAATCGTAACAACTCCTGCCTCTTGAGCTTCTGCCATGGCGGTAGCAACGCCTTCCGATCCTTCTTCAAATCCCGGGATCTCAAATACACCCATGGGACCATTCCAGACTACGGTTCCGGCTGAGTGAATGATTTCGGAAAACTTTTTTACGGTTTCAGGACCAATATCCAAGCCCATTTTACTTTTCGGTATCTTATTTATCGAAACGACTGATCGGTTGGATGCATCCTCCAGATTCTTTGCAATTACGATATCCGTGGGAAAATGAATATCTACCCGTTTTGCTCTTGCATGTTGTAAGATCTCTCTCGCGGTATTAATCATCGTTTTATCAATCAGTGAACCGCCAACTTGCGTTCCACGGGCATGTAAAAACGTAAATGCCATTCCCCCACCAATGATTAATGAATCTGCTTGATCTAAGAAAGTGTCGATCAATTCTAATTTTCCACTTATTTTCGCCCCTCCGAGGATTAAAACCAATGGTCTCTTTGGACGACGGATGGCAGATTGTAAGTACTTCAATTCATTTTCCATCAAAACACCAATTCCATTTTGATTAAAAAAGGAAGTAACACCGACGTTAGACGCATGAGAACGATGGGCAGTTCCAAATGCATCATTAATAAAGATATCACCGTGTTTGGCAAGTTTAGAACTGAATTCCATATCATTTGATGTTTCTTCAGAATGGAAACGAAGATTTTCCAGCAAATGTATCTCGCCTGGTTTTAATCCGAATGAAACATCAATGGCATCTTCTGATACACAATCCTCAGAAAATTTAATGGGTTTTTCAAGAAGCTCAGCTAATTCCTCACCAATAGGAATTAAACTCAAATCTGGATTCCTCTCTCCTTTTGGTCGTCCTAAATGGGACATCAATACGACGGATGCACCGGCTTTCAGACAAATCTGTATCGTATGTAATGATGATACAATTCGGAAATTATCAACGACTTTCTCTCCATCAAGTGGAACATTGTAATCCACACGGATTAACACTCGTTTATTTTTTAAATCAAAAGATTTTAATGTTTTAATCATATTTACTCAACTATAATTTTTGGTGTGCAACATGTAATGGCAACCACAGTTTTTGCACCTTTATTTTTACATTCTTTTGCACAAGAAGCAATCGTAGATCCTGTTGTTAAAACATCATCAACAATACCAACATTTTTTCCGGACAAATCTTTTGTAATCCTAATCGCTTCTTTCATATTTGTTTGTCGCTCTTCAACAGATAAAGTCGTCTGAGACTTTGTGTATCTTACTCTCCAAAGAACATTGGTTTTCATCGGAATACCCCATACGCTTGATAATCCTTTTGCAATCCACAATGCCTGATTATACCCTCGATCTCGTTTTTTCACGGGATGAAGCGGAACAGGTAATAACAAATCCAATGGTTTCACCAATGAAAAAGGAAGATAATTCCCTAAATTCCTTCCTAATTCAGCCCCTAATTTAGCACGATCTTTATATTTAAGAGAATGAATAACCTTTTGAATTTCAGAATTAAAATACCAACCCGAAAATGCCCGATCTATCTTACCGGGATTTGTAACCTCATTGATCCGATTTTCTAAATTCGTAAGTTCAAATTTTGAATAACATTGGTCACAAATACTATTCACTCCAGATTCTGGATTTCCATTACAAACCACACAGAAGTTTGGATAGAACAAATCAAATATAAATTCTTTTAAAGACGATAACATAGATTTCATACGATAATTGTAAATGAAATTTATTTCACTATTTATATATTGTAAAGCATAATTTGGTCAAGGTGATAAATTACTTTTCTTGTATAGAAATATCAAATCCACGTAATTTTTCTGCGAATTTCGACATTAGAATAGAAATTAAACACTAAAAAATACAATACGAAATGAAGCAAAATAGTTCTGAAAAAGATATACTTCCGATAATCCCTACCCATATCCTCTGCCATTATGCTGAGATTGGATTAAAGGGAGATAATCGTTCGTTCTTTGAAAAAAGACTAAAGAATAATATTCAGTTTCACTTGAAAAAAGAATGTCCTGATTCTTATCACTCGATAAAAAGACTTCGTGGAAGATTCTTAATTACATTGACGGAATCCGGACAAAAGAATATTAACACAATGATCGACACTCTTTCAAATGTGTTTGGATTAGCCTATTTTGCCCCCTCTTTGAAAATTCCTTCCGATCATGACTCCATTTTATCCAATTCGGTTAAAATGATGCAAAATATGAGTTTTGATTCATTTCGCGTAACCGCAAGGAAATCAAACAGTCCGCTCCCTTTCTCTGCACAAACAATAAATGAAGATGTAGGCGCAGCCATTGTGATTCAACTCGAGAAAAAAGTGAACTTGAGTTATCCGGAAGCGACGTGTTTTATTGATATGTTAACTGAAGGAACCTTTATCTATCCAAAACGATATTCTGCCCAAGGAGGGTTGCCTGTAGGTGTTAGTGGCAAAGTAGTTGTGATGTTATCCGGCGGAATAGATTCTCCAGTGGCTGCTTATTATGCCTTAAAACGCGGTACACGACCTATTTATGTACATTTTCATTCTGTACCTCATGTGTCTCCTGCTTCTATTGAAAAAGTGAAAGAGACGGTTCAGATCCTGTCAAAGTATCAACCCGGATCAATATTATATTCGGTGGAATTTGCACCAATCCAGGATGAAATATATACTAATGCCAATCCAAAATTATTGGTCCTTTTATATAGACGGTATATGCTTCGTATTGCGGAACAAATCGCTCTAACTGAGAAGGCAAAGGCGATCTATACCGGTGAAGCCTTGGGACAAGTAGCCTCTCAAACAATTGAAAATATCACCGTTGTTGAAGAATCATCTTCACTGCCTATCTTCCGTCCACTGATCGGATTTGATAAGGAAGAGATTATTTCAGTAGCACGAAAAATCGGAACATATGATATTTCTATCCGTCCGCATCAGGATTGCTGTACGTTATTTATTCCGAAACATCCTGCGACCAAAGCAAATTTAAAAGATGTACTTACCTCGGAAGAAAATCTATCCACTGAAGATCTAATCTCAAAAGCAATAGATTCATCTGAAGTTTCTTTTTACTAATCAGCTGCTCTAACTGTTATATTATTTGTAATGAACGCATGAATATTTAATCCTTTTTTATGGTTTACAGTGAACTAT
This sequence comes from uncultured bacterium, assembly GCA_964645915.1. Taxonomy (GTDB): domain Bacteria; phylum Fidelibacterota; class Marinisomatia; order Marinisomatales; family JACNKV01; genus JACNKV01. Next base: position 14,173 of record CAZYDH010000016.1, on the reverse strand, counting down.
TAGATGTAAATTTTATGATGTAATTCGGAATAGATAGAATTACGGGTTTTATCAATATCTAAAATCATTTAAGGAGATATTTGCAATGATTGTGGCAATTCCAAAAGAGATTATGTCCGGGGAAACTCGAGTGGCAATGCTTCCAAGCGAAATAAAAAGGTTAAAATCTGATGATATAACCATTCTTGTTGAAACGGATGCCGGAGCCGGATCATTTGTATCTGATGCAGATTATGAAGCGGTTGGTGCACAAATTGTCAGTGATGTTTATCCGAAAGCCGAAGTGGTTGTAAAGATCAATCCTCCGACCCAAGATGAACTTCAAAAAATAAACGACGGAACAACGTTAATCTCGTTGCTATCACCATTTACTAACCATGATTGTGTTAAAGCGTTAGCAGAGAAAAAAGTAACATCATTTTGTTTGGAGTTAATTCCGCGAACCACCTATGCCCAGTCCATGGACGTGTTAAGTTCGCAAGCAACTGTAGGCGGTTATAGAGCCGTACTAAATGCAGCAACTCATTCAGGAAAATTCTTTCCTATGTTGATGACACCTGCCGGAACCATTAAACCTGCAACTGTCTTAGTGATTGGTGCAGGAGTTGCAGGATTACAAGCCATCGCGACCGCAAGTCGTTTAGGAGCTAAAGTAGAAGCATTTGACGTTCGTCCAGCTGCTCGTGAACAGGTTGAATCACTGGGTGCTAAATTTTTATACATGGATTTAGATGATTCCTCTGAAACTGATGGTGGATACGCCATTGAAATGGACGATGAATTCATTCGGAAAGAAATGGAATTACTCCATGAGGTTTCAAAAAGAGTTGATGCAATCATCACCACTGCTTTGATCTTTGGGAAAACAGCTCCCATTCTTATCAAAGATTATATGGTGAAAGATATGCAAGATGGTTCTTGTATTATCGATATGGCTGCTGAAAATGGCGGAAACTGTGAATTAACCGAACCCGGAAAGATTGTTACAAAACACGGTGTCGTTATTGACGGTACTCTTAATCTACCGACTGAAATTCCTGTTCATGCCAGTCTTATGTTTTCAAAGAATATGGCAAAATTAATGTCAGATATCATCAAAGAAAGTAAACTTGTTGTAGATTTCGAAAATGAAGTAACCAAAGGAAGTGTTGTAACTCATGATGGTGAGATCGTTCACGAAATGACAAAGAATATCATTGAAGGAGCAAAATAATGGAAATGATAGTATTAGTATTTATTGCTGTACTCGCAACCTTTGCCGGTGCAGAATTGATAGGGAAAGTACCACCCCAGCTTCACACTCCGTTAATGTCCGGTTCGAATGCAATATCCGGAATTACCATTGTGGGAGCTTTGTTAGCCGTAGGTGCAAGTGGTAATGATAAGTTGTTGGCCATACTTGGTTTTTGTGCAATTGTCTTCGGAACGATCAACGTCGTTGGCGGATATCTTGTCACAGATCGTATGCTTAAAATGTTTAAAAAGAAATAGGAGATGGAATCATGAAAGAAAGTTTAATTCTTATTTCTTACATTATCTCTGCGATCCTATTTATTACAGGAATCAAGCGGTTAGGTAAAGTTGATACAGCAAGACAAGGGAACTTCTTGTCCTCTATCGGTATGTTGATCGCCATTATTGCAACCTTATTTATGATGGATGCAATTCCGTTAGAATGGGTCCTCGGTGGTATGGTACTTGGTGCCGTAATCGGTGTGATAACCGCGACAAAAGTCGCCATGACAGCCATGCCTGAAATGGTCGCCATTTTTAACGGTTTTGGTGGAGGTGCATCCGCCTTAGTTGCTTCAGCAGAATTCTTCAAAATCTACGGTAAAAATGCAGCAAATGACGATGTAACAACTCTTGTAACCATTATGCTATCTGTTGTAATTGGTGCTGTAACATTCACCGGTAGTTTCATTGCTTGGGGAAAGTTACAAGGTAAGATCACAGGGCAACCTGTTACTTATCCGGGACAAAATATATTCAACGGATTAATTTTAATTGCGTTGATCGTTGTAGGATATTTTGCAGTATCTAACATGGATGGATTCTTAAGTGGTACAGTCCAAATCCAGTTTATGTGGTTCTATATCCTTATTGGAATTGGTTTACTCTTAGGTATTCTCTCAGTAATTCCTATTGGTGGAGCAGATATGCCGGTTGTGATCTCTTTGCTGAACTCTTATTCTGGTATTGCTGCTGCATTCACCGGTTTTGTTCTTCAGAATCATGCGTTAATCGTGAGTGGTGCATTGGTTGGTGCTTCGGGTATCTTCCTTACAAACATCATGTGTAAAGGAATGAACCGTTCTCTTGCAAATGTATTGTTTAGTGCCTTTGGTAAAATTGACGAATCTGCGGCTCCGGCAACCACTGCATCTGGTGGAACCGTAAAAGAAATGAGTGCTGAAAATGCTGCTTATACTATGCAAGCTGCAGGATCAGTGATCGTTGTTCCGGGTTATGGAATGGCCGTTGCACAAGCACAGCACGAAGTCAGAAAACTTGCCGATGAGTTAGAAAAAGAAGGTGTTGAAGTTAAATTCGCCGTTCACCCGGTGGCTGGACGTATGCCGGGACATATGAACGTCTTACTTGCTGAAGCCAATATTGACTATGATAAATTGTTCGATATGGATGAAATCAATGATGAATTTCCATCTACAGATGTAGCATTGATCATTGGTGCAAATGACGTAGTCAACCCTGCTGCACGACACGATCAAAACAGTCCGATCTATGGTATGCCGATCTTGAATGTTGATTATGCAAAAACAACATTTGTATTGAAACGTTCTATGAATCCGGGATTTGCCGGAATCGGTAATGAATTATTTGGATATGATAACAATTATATGGTCTTCGGTGATGCAAAAACAACTGTATCCAAATTTGTTGAGACATTAAAAGAAGATTAAATATCATATCATTCTAAATCCTAAAAAGGGAGAATCTCGGTTCTCCCTTTTTTTATTAATCAGTAGAAATACCGTTTCTATTTCAGTACATTCAAATCATTAATTTGTGAGAAATAAATGAGTTCAAAAGCGACATTTGGTACTGGATGTTTTTGGTGTACTGAAGCCATCTACAAAACATTAGACGGTGTGATTAAAATCGAACCGGGTTACTGCGGTGGAGAAACTATTAATCCAACGTACGAAGATGTATGTACCGGAGAGACCGGTCATGCAGAAGTCATTCAGATCACCTTTAACTCTGATATCATATCTTATTCTCAGTTAATCGACGTTTTTTGGCAAGTCCATGACCCTACCACATTAAATCGACAAGGCGGAGATATTGGCACACAATATCGATCCGTCATATTTTATCACGATGAAGACCAGCGTAAAATTGCAGAATCTTCAAAACTACAGATTGAGCAAATGAAATTATTCAAAGATCCTATTGTGACTGCGATCGTTGAGTTTACAACATTCTACCCAGCAGAGAACTACCATCACAACTATTACGCAATAAACCCTGAACAGTCTTATTGCAGAATGGTCATAAAACCAAAACTAGATAAATTTAATAAATCGAGTAAAAAATAATTATAATTCACTATACATAAAAGATGTAATAAGAAAAAGGGCAGGTTCCCCTGCCCTTTTTGCTACTGATTATTTTTTTCAGATTCCGGTATAGGCGGAGGTGTAGGCTTCTTCCCCCAATAATCCGGGCGTGTGCTCAAGTTCCAGACCACATTTTGATCTGTTTGATATACATTGATATCATCATTAACTCGAACATTATTCCGTGAATAATCTGATTTAGACGACCCAAAAATGAAATGTCCTAATTCTTGATCTGAATCGTTAAATAAAATCAAATGTGTCCCGGTCGAGTCATCCACTGAATATTTAGAATATTTTTCAGGATTAATCGAAAGAACAGTTCCTTTTTTGATTTTCAGAACTTTATTGAAAAGATTGTCAACTGAACTCTCTTTGATTTCAAGAGTGTCATGGCCCACAATATGCCATAATGTATCTATTTTAAAAAGCTCTAGCTGATCTTCACCTTTTTGAATCAAGACTTTAGAAACAAGATTGGTATCTTTGTCATAAATTGCCAATGAGTTACTTGTGTAGCCACGTTGCGTCATCGTAGTAAAGAAATACCCGATGATCAGAATGGCAAGTATAAGTAAACCATATTTCATATTTTTATTCATAAATATCCTCCAAAATCTTTGCACGTTTTGCTTCTTTCTTCATTCTGAAGAACCCAAAACCGATGATCAATAATGAAGGGAGTACAATATTCAGCCACTTCCATTTGCTACGAGTATCATCCTCTAATTCAGCTAAAGGACGACTTGTAATCTCTCTGGATCTTAAAGAAATTAACTCTCTGTCACCTGTCAGATAATCTACTGCATTCATCGTAAAGATCTGGTTTTCACCGGATGCTCCGCCACCTTCATCAATAAAGAAATTCATATCAGCGACTAAAATGATCTGACTGAGTAATCCTGAATCGTTGTGATGTACCTCTGCTCTTGCTGCGAGTGTTTTTCCTTTTTCGGTTAACATACGCAGATTCGGATTGTTCTTTGGATCAGGATTCAGATTAAACGAATTCGCCATGATACCCGACCGATCAGATGTAGTAAACAAAGGAGTCACCATTGCATTTTGATGAGAAGCCAGTGAATCAATTTCAATCTCACTCGGGAACAATAATTGAATTTGTTCTAATCCGCTCACGACGGGTTCATCTTTGTTAAAAGATCGAATGATCGGTAAAAATGGATATTCCATTGGAACATTCATCCGAATGAAACCCATATTCTGCATTACGTTTACTCGCCCGCAATTTTTATCCATCACAAGATTGGGTTGAACGTTTAATCCGTATTTTCTCAAGAAGCCGATTAAATCCGATTCAATTGCAGTCGCTTGTTGGGTTTGGATATCTGTTTCAACTCCCGATTGGGTAATAAACAGATTTCCACCGCGTTGGATGAAATCATCGAGGTTCTTACGTGTTTCGCCTACTAAAGTATCGGCGGTACCTGATACCAAAAGTACGCTAATATCGTTTGATACCGCATCTTCCAAATTGACCGGCATAACGCGAAAACGTTGACGGAGAGCCATGGTGATATTTTCTGTTTTAACTTCATCTCCTCGAAGAGAAGTAATACCAATCACGTCTTTGTGTGTATCCACTAACTTTTTAATTCGAGTCGTGATTTCGTATTCTAAACCTGTGGTTGTTTGAATCACCGGAATAACTTCTCTTTGATCTTCATATAAAAAGACCATTCCCATGAAAACGCGTTTGATCTCTAATTTATCATTTTCAACCACTTGAAGCTGAACGGGCTGAATACCACTTTTTTGAGCTTCCTCTTCAAGATCTTTATCCGTTTCGGGTTTAAAGAATTCAAAACGAATATTTCCATCGGAATATGCCGCATATTCTTCTAATATATCTTGAAGATAACGACGATTATTTCCGTATTCACCCGGTAGATTATCTGAGAAATATACCTTCATTGTAAAGAGATCATCCACTTTTTGAACAACTGATCTACTCGATTCTGAAAGAGAATATCTTTGATTATCGGTTAAATCCAAACGGAAGAACCAATTTCTTGATATCAAATTCAACAAGACAAGACTGGTAACAAATATTCCAAGGAAAATGAGATATACTTTTTTATTTGTAACTGCCATGATACCTACCTCCACTTTCTCATTTCAACGGTTCTGATTGTCATCATAAGGAAGAATCCAATTACCGAAAAGAAGTAGATCAGATTACGTGAATCAACTACTCCTCTGGAGATATTAGAAAAATGGTATTCCACACTAAGATATTGTACAATCCCTGCTAAAGATATCGGGACAAAGATCAATAATTTATCCATCAAAAAGAAAACCAAGATGATAAATAATCCGATGATAAATGCAACTACTTGATTATCAGTAATACTACTAGAATACGTCCCGACTGCGGCATAAACCGCTCCAACAAGTGCTAATCCCAAATAACCGGTAAATACAGCACCATAATCGATATTTAATCCTACATTCATTAATGTAAAGAAATGAATCAACGTGATCAGTAGACCGATCAAAATCAACGAAAATGAAGCTAAGAATTTCCCGAGGACAAATTCACTATCACGAATAGGCATGGTATGAATAATTTCGATCGTACCAACGTTTTTCTCCCTAGCAATCAATCCCATTGTCACTGCGGGAATGAAAAACAAGTATACCAATGGTACAATATTAAACAAAGCACGCATGTTCGATTGATTAAATAAGAAGAATGTATTTGTAAAGAAGTATCCGTTCACAATCGCAAAGATCACAAGGAATATATAAGCCATTGGACTGTTAAAGTAATACTTCATCTCTTTAGAGTATATAGCTTTTATATTACGCATTTCTACCTCCTTCTGATGTTAACGATCGGAAAACATTTTCTAACTCAATCCTATGTGGACTCATTTCAGTAATCACCCAATTATTCTCAACCGCGTACTTGAATATTTCCGTTCTCGGATCTTTTTCCTTAACATATTCCAGATGTAAAACACGATGATTATCACCGAGGGTTTCAACTTGCGCAATATTTACTGCCGGGTTCGTTGCATCAAAGGTTTGCAGACTCTCTTCCGTCACATCATGTACTTCAAGTGTTAAGCGAGTATTTCCGACAAATCCACTCATCAATTCTTGACTGGTTCCATCGGCAACGATTTCACCTTTATGAATAATTACGATTCGATCTACCGTTGCTTGAATTTCTTGAAGGATATGACTCGAGATCATAACGAGCTTTTCTTTTCCTAACTCTTTGATCAATTCCCGTATCTCGACAATTTGGTTAGGATCAAGACCTGTTACCGGTTCATCTAAAAGTAATATTGCAGGATCATGGATCATCGCTGCTGCAAGACCAATACGTTGTTTATATCCTTTAGAGCAATCACTAATCTTTCTGTGAACAACTCCTTTTAATCCACACTGATCGATCACTCTTGAGATTGCTGTTTTAAACGCTTTTCCTTCGATCTCGCGAATTTGTGCGGTAAACTTTAAAAAGTCATACACGATCATTTCATAATAAAGCGGATTTAACTCAGCTAAATAACCAATCTGTCTTTGAATTTTTTGAGGATGCTCAACGATATTCAAATCATTGACATACACATTCCCTTTTGTCGGCATCAAAAAGCCCGTGATGACTTTTAGTGTCGTTGTCTTTCCGGCACCGTTAGCTCCCAGAAATCCAAGAATTTCACCATCATTTACTGTGAAATTAATGTTTTTCACTGCTTTAACGTCACCGTAGTATTTTGATAAGTTTTTTATTTTTATCATTAAATATCTACCTCCTTTATAGCATAGAATTTACATCTTGCTAAACGTATACAGCAAAAATTTGTTCCAGACTTTTCTAACTCTACTTTTTATATCATACTTAGGAATTTAATCGAATAAAAAAGCCCCTCAAAAATGAAGGGCTTTTCATCACACTAACCTGAATAAAAATGGATTAATGTCTATTTACTCTATATGGGATACCCCAAAAGGCAGAGTGAACATCTTCTTGCATCTGGAATAAAGTTCCAAAGTCCATTACGTCAAAGAATGTCCGGAAAACTCTAGTGTTATGTTCCGGTCCCGGTCCATGCACAAACATTATCCGTGTAAATACATTATTTAGAGGAACAAGATCTCCGCCATGAATTCCATCGTCAAATAAGACACGACGACCTTTATGACGACGATCACGACCAAAATGCATCATGACTTTTTCACCACTTCTAAAATCATACACAGGTTCTTCATTGGTAACGGTAACTTCTATTTTTACCACCGAACGAGATTGAAATGTTGGCAGGTCCTCTCTTGCAATAAACGTGTCGAGGATATTTTCAGCTTCCATTGAAAAAGTAGAATTCCAAGTTGTACTATCTTGATCCAATACAAAATATTCCAGTTTAGTGATCGCTACTTTTTCTCCGATTCCTCCCACACCCAATGTGAATTCTTTTACTCTCCACTGAGGATCATTTTCGTTCTCACCTTCAATCTCTTCGAATCGAACTTTTCTCTGAAAGATCTTTGTAAAAGGTTTTGTTGCTGAATCAACCATCATATCGGTAGTATCATAAACTTCAACAATGAAATTCCCGGTTATTGTACACGTGATCTCAGCAAGGACTTCGTCCTCTTCGTGTGTATATTGAACATCACGTTCAACGCTGTTGATTTGTCGTCCGAAATGATATGTCCAAATGCTATCCGGTGGGTAATCATCATCAATCGCTAATTTTAATGAAGGTTCTTCAAGTCCTTCTTGATATTCCTCGGGAGCGGCACCTTCATCTCCAAATCCGTCAAGACCAAACATTGCGTCTTCATTGAGGATTTGTTCTAATTCAGCTTCTATTTCGGCATAGGTATTATTTGCATTATTATCTTCGCAAGATGTTACAATAAATCCTGCGATGATCAATGTGTATATTAGATGTTTCATTTTCTTCTCTTTCCTTGTTTAATTCCAAAAACCCTTACGTCTGGGTTGTTTCTTCATATTATGAGGTTTTTGCTTACGAATCTCTTTTCTGATGTCATTTCTTAATTGATGTTCCATTCCAAGTAATTTGAATCTCTGCACATTATTAAGAGTGCCTTCCATCTTCGTAAACAACATTTCTCTCGCTTCAATTTTCTTAAATTCCAGTACTTTCAGTTTTTCCATCTTTTCAGTGATTTCTTGATCGCTGATCGAATCACCCCTGTCTATTTTCTCATTCAATTCGCTCGTAATTGCTGTCAGTTCCTTTCTGATTGCTTTTACTTCATCTCGATACTGATGAAAAACCGGAAAAAATTTCTCAGCTTGGTCTTCGGTTAGTCTTAACTCTTCAGTTAATTTCCACATGACCATCATTTCCATGCGTTCACGGTTTTCTTCACGTCTCTCCACCATCATTTCTTTACGCTCGAGATCCATTGTAAATCTCTCCTCTCGAGGTTCTTGAGAACATGCGATAGAGAGGAAGATAACACTTAGCAATACGATTTTGTTTATTTTCATAATATCCTCTCCTATATTTCTAATACAGATTCATGATTAATTTCTTCTAAAAGCTCATACACATTCCAAATATCATCGTCATAGTCCAGTAACATCAGTGTCAATTCATCTACATAGATTTCTTTTTCAACTAACGTAGATTCATTTACATAGATCTCTGACCCTATATCTAACTGTGAAAAAGTCAGAAATCCGGTGATTAAAATCAAACTAAGTGCAGACATCCCTGAAACAAAACGATGTCTTCTGGCATATTGTTTTTCCCTCTTATGATGCAGTCGATCTAAGAATTTAGTTGTATCCGGAGAAACACTACCGACTGATATCATATCTTTGATTTTATTTTCGAAATTCATTTAGATTTTTCCAAATTTTCTTTTAACTGACGAATTCCATGATGGTAACTCACTTTTGTAGAGCCTTCTGTCGTATTCAAAATTTCGGCAATCGTTTTATACGGCAACTCTTGTGCTACTCGCATCATGACAACCATTTTTTGTTGTTTCGGTAATAAAGCAATTCCATCCCATAATTCTTTTCTTGACCATTCTTTCTCAATGGTACGATCAGATTCAATAGGCTCGGGTGCTTGATCGAGATGCAATAGATTCTTCCATCGATTTCTTCGTATCCATGAATTCGCCGTGTTAAGATTGATCTTGTATAAATACGTTGTAAACTTTGACTTATATTTGAACTTTTTAAGCGATTTATAACATTTGATAAATACGTCTTGTGCAAGATCCTCAGCTTCCATGGGATTTCGAGTAATTTGCATGAAGAATCTAAATGTCTGATCAAGATGCCTTTTAACGAGTTCGTCAAAGGCTGATTGGCTTCCTTTTTGAAATTGTTGTATGAGTTCATAGTCGTTTTTCATCTATTTGTACTCGTTTAGACCACAGAATTTGCGAAATGTTAAAAAATTATTTTTGTAATATGAAACAATTAATTCCATTATTTACTTTTTTATAAGGATAAGTAGATCGTTTCCGCTTATTCATTTGATTCATCCATGAACTCAAAGTAATTTTGTTTATGTTATATTCACGCGGAAATAATTTTACTGCTAATAAAAACCAATCCATAGCTATTTCTCATCCTCCCGCACCTTTAATGATCCTTGCTGGAGCGGGTACCGGCAAAACAACAACGCTTTTCTATCGAATTCTTTACAAAATTGAGAATGAAAAAGTTGATCCTGCATCTATTCTAGCTATTACCTATACTGAAAAAGCAGCATTTGAGCTTCAAGCAAAGATCCATAAAGAACTTGGACATAAAAGTTCTGAGATTGCCATTTGCACTTTTCATTCATTCTGCTACTCAATCGTTAAGTCATTTGCTGATGACTCTCAGGATGCACCAAAACTATTAGAGGAAGGTGATGCCGTTTATCTTTTATTGAATCATTTTGATTCATTTCAACCTTTCGAATCATCCGAATTTCCATTTGATCCGACAAAAGCGGTTACCGAGAGTTTTTTACCCTTTTTTAATCGAATCCGCGATGAATTGATCAACCCTGATAACTACCAAAATCCGTCTGAGGAGGAAAACACTCCAGAAGATCTTAGAGCTCAGTTAAACGATTTAAGAAGAATTTATCCTCGCTATCAGGAATTGAAAAAAGAAAAGAACTTTGTTGATTACGGTGATATGATCCTTCAAGCCTATGATATGATTAATCAAGATCCGTCCTTAAGAAAAACACTTCAAGAAAAATATCGTCATATCATTGTTGATGAATTTCAGGACAACAACCATGCACTCAATGAGATCATGGGATTAATCGCCGAAGAACACGGGAGCATTACTGTCGTTGGTGATGACGATCAAGTTATTTACAGTTTTCGAGGAGCTAGTCCGTATAATATTCACGATTTTCAAAAGCGATATTCTCATTTTCCGAACTATAAAGAAATCTCACTAATCGAGAATTATCGCTCACATCAACCAATCTTAGATGCTGCAAACAATCTGATAGCAACTAATAAGGATCGAATTGATAAAACATTGATCTCCGGTAAAAGTCGATCAGGTCCTAAACCTGAAATATGGCGGGGAATCAAAACTGATCAATTACAATTTATGATCGACACTATTTCTCAATGGATCAATGAAGGACAATACACCTATCAGGATATCGCTATTTTGTGCCGAACGAAGAATCAGGTAAAGGATGTTGTTTCTTCCTTGCTAACTGCTCATATCCCGACACTGGCTTATTTAACGGAATTCTTTAAGATACCCATTATTAAAGATTTGATCGCATGGTGTGATATTTGTTCAGACAATCAGTACCAAAATGCTGCTTTATATAGAATTTTAAGAAACACTCTATCGGATAAAGACGCTATTGATATCTTTCAACAGTATTCTAAACGTGATTACACTAATCGTATTGAATTGATACGAAATGACATACGATCATTTTCTTCGCATGTTCGTCAACCGATCACACAGCTGTTAAGATTGATCGACGTTCTTCAGCAAGAAGCCACAAAAAAACGAGCAGATGAAGTCATCGAAATCATTTGTGAAAAAATTGAATTATTCAAACCATACGTGAATCGATATGAATATCAAGATCAGCTTGCGATACAAAATGCAGGTAAGTTTATTCTTAAAGCACAATCTTTTGTTAACACACATACTGAAACACGCAGTTTGTATTCGTTCATGCAATATATTCATACTCTACAGCAATCCGGGAATATAAAGACCGCTTATCCTGAAATGCCTTCTCGCCCTGCTGTGTTAGTACAGACTATTCACGGAGTAAAAGGCGCTGAATTCCCTGTGGTGTTTATCCCATTTAATCAAACCGGAAGTTTTCCACTTAACTTCAAAACCTCATCTATTGTTGATCGTCCTCCGGATGAATGGCTTGATTATTCCAAAGAATCTGAGCTCAACGCAAAAGAGCATCATTATCAAGAAGAACGAAGAATTTTTTATGTTGCAATGACTCGCGCCAAGGAACAATTGTATATCCTTGCCCCACAAAAACGAACCTCAACATTTATAAAAAAGGACCTAGACCTAAATCTGGTAAAGGAAGAAACCATGCCTCAACGAGAAGAAACTAAAAATTCAGTCGAATATCAAGAATTGAAAAATAAATATGAGATCCGCTTGCAAGAAGCAGTGGCGATCGGTCAATATGATACAGCTCATACTCTCATACGGTGTTTAGAGCGGATAGGATCGCTTGAGAGCACCGAACAAGTCCAATGGGGTACTGAACCTTGGGAAATTGCCTTAAAAGAGGAAATTGCCGGTAATTATGTACCATCTGTCAACGATCAACTCTTTCTTTCTGCAAGTTCGATCGAAACGTATATTAGTTGTCCGTTGAAATATCGTTTAACCCATGTAGATCGTATTCCGGGTTCTCAAAATCAACCACAATTGGTATTTGGAAATATCATCCATCAGGTTTTAGATCAATTTCACAAAGATCCATCCTTAACCACCGAAGATGACCTTCTTTCTCTCTTGGATACATTTTGGATGAGCGACTGGTTCACCGGAAGCCAATCCTGTGAAAAGAAATATTATAAAGAAGGTCAGAACTCATTACATCGATACTGGGATTTTCTTACGCAAAACCCGCCTGTCATTATCGGAACTGAAAAAGAATTTCAGTTTACGATCGAAGATATCACCATTCGAGGAAAGATCGATCGAATTGATCAAGGGAAATCCGGTTTGCAAGTGTTGGATTATAAAACGTCAAAAAAACCTCAACCGGCTAAAAAAAGCCTTCAACTTGCGATCTATAGCCTCTATCTTTCTCTAACCAGTGAAGAGGATCTTCAAGGACTCCCCGAATGGGCCGGACTTTACTTTTTACGTGAACCTGAAGACCCGCTAAAAGTCCATACGTTCACTGAAGAAGAACTTTCGAATACTCAAAATGATATCATTGAAGTTGCATCCAAGATTCGTCAAAAAGAATTCGCACCTTGCAAAGGATTTCATTGTTCCTGGTGTGATTACAAAGATCTCTTATGCCCTGAATGGGAAGAAAAATAGTCTTTGCGATGCATCGTAAACCGCTTCTATCTCTTCTAAAATTCTATTTAAAAGATTTCCCGAAAGAACATGAAAAGACGGAACGATTTATTTCATTTGTAGAAGAGAACGGATCATGCTTTACAACAGAGTATTTACCCGGTCACGTTACCGGCTCGGCGTGGATCGTCAATAACAAACGTAAACATGCGTTATTAACCCATCATCGTAAATTGAATATGTGGGTACAATTGGGCGGTCATTCAGATGGAAGTTCTGATACATTTAACGTGGCATTTCGTGAAGCGAAAGAAGAATCCGGATTAAAGAATATTTTCCCCGTTTCCTGTTCCATATTTGATATTGATATCCATCTAATTCCTAAAACTCCTACCATGCCGGAGCATTACCATTATGATGTCCGGTTTTTATTTGAAGCAGATAAAAATGAGCCGATTTCAGTCAGTGATGAATCTCATGATGTTGCATGGTTTTCTCTCGAGGAAATACATCATATCACATCTGAAGAATCTGTTTTACGAATGGCAGATAAAACAAAATTTCTTCAATAAATTAATGAATGAAAACTCTCTTGTCATCACGAGGAGTAGAACGACGAAGTGATCTCCTTTGGTTTACTAATGTAAGGAGATTGCCGCATTTCGCTTCGCTGCATTCGCAATGACATTGACACACGCAAAGACAATAATCAAGGTAAATTTCACCTTGACAATCAGTCACTTGTATATTTAGACTTTATACACTTATTAGGGTGGAAAGTTATTTGACAGGTAAAGGTGTAGGTTTGTAACCATTTTGTATAAACAGATGTTTTGTGTATTTTGCCGAGAATACACCGTACAGACAAAAACATCGAGAAAATTATCACGGTTCCTTATTTGAGTTACAAATGAAAAATATCCTGACAAATAACGATGACATATTGATATTGAATCCGATGGGTTCCAAGACCATAAAACGGATTCCAAAGAGTTGTACATATACAGCATCGGGTAAGTACACCCCATTTTTCGTTAAGAATATTTTGAGTAAAATTTCAAATATGTTTATA
>CAZYDH010000015.1:0-38413 GCA_964645915.1 uncultured bacterium | reverse complement strand
GATGCAGATGCGAATAATGATAATCAGATTACCGTGGGTGAATTAGGTAATTATATTAAAGAAAATGTTTCGGACATGGCAGGCATGCTGGATAGAGAGCAAACACCGGGTTTACAGACACTAGACAGAGAAAAAATATTAATTAGATACTAACTTTAATATAGTGATAGTATTCGAAGCATATTGCTTGTTTAGAAAGATTAGATTAGTTTAATATCAATAAGTTATTGTAAAAGAAGATCAAGAACCGCATTCATCAATGCATCTCTTTTCTGTTGGTCAATAATGGTTTCAAACGGGAAGCCCAGCACAACCGTTTTGTAATTACCGTTGTAATAAGTCCCCGCACTAAAGTGATTATCACCATAACGTAATAATGAAGAGGATACACCCGGTATCGGATCAATTGCATCCGGTGATTCGACTTTGTAAATAGTCGGATGAAAGCTTTGATTAAAGGACATCTCCTCAAGTTCAGGGAAAACACCGGTTGAAAAGACGGTTCCCGATTGTGAAGCATGATCGGTCGCCCAGTTAAATTTTAAAATATTCTTTGCAAACATAACATCCGGATCAAATTGCGATTTGTCCGTGAATAATTCAGTGCCGATATATGCACCGGATAAAAAGAGATTCCCGCCGTTTTGGCAATATTGTGTCAGCTTTAGCTTCATTTCATCAGAAAAGGTCACAAATTGCTTACTGCTGTCAACAGAGGTATAGGTGGTTTTTTCTTCCCCAAGGATCAAGTCAATCATCGGGAATTTGGATAAGTTAAATAAACTATCTTCAGCAAATTCGTCACTAACGGAAATAAATGAATGTCCGGCATTTTTTATGGAGATCCCATGAACGTAGGTGAAATCAAACGTATTTCCCGGAATAATCATCGCTTCATAATTTGCATAACTGGCTCCATGACCGGGCAAATCGTTTGTCGTCCAAGGAGATGCAGGGGAGTAGTCAAACTGAACACCGGTGAAACTCAGATCATACTTATCCGGTACACCCTCATCGATTAAATTTATAAATCCTTCAAATCCATTACTTGAGTACGATTGAGGACCTGAAATCCTATCAAATCCATTAATGATCAGAACCGGATCTTCATTCTCCTTATTTAGACAGACCGATAATATTTCAGAGGGAAAACTTTCACCACCTTTATTGACAGCGGTAATTTTATAACTATAAATCACATCGGGCGTAAGATTTTTCATGTAAAATTCAGTCGTATCCACCAAAAACCCATTATCAAAATCACTATCATTGATTCGGGTGTAAATAATATAATGAGTTGGATTTGCAGTTTCTTCCAATGGATCAGAAACCGGTTTCCATGAGAGTCTGATCTTTAAAGAGTCTATCAATTCAATTCCAAAGTGATTAACCGGAAGCGGGTGGATGGTATACCCTCGTTGATCTCGATTAGAAATATATTTGAGAATTCCCTTATAAATACTTCTGCTTACATCAAATCTAAATTGAGGATTTAAGGCAAACTTCATATCATAGAAATTTTGATGAGATAAAAGTTCTAATAATACTGTCGGAACATTCGGTGTTCTTGCAGAACGATAATCAGCGTCCAAAAGATCTCGGCGAGCCCAATAAGGATCATGTTTTTGTTTAATATCTTTAACGATTTCAGTTTGGATGACATCAGCCAAATCTCGATTTGCCATTCGTGAAGTAGAATCAGGAAAAAGATTGGACCCCAGTTCATCAGCCAATCTATAGATGGCAAGAGTCCCAACGGATGTATTGTTTTCAATCCCCGCATCTGTATGAAAAGCAATGGAAAGATCGATTGGAATATTGAGGCCATCGATCTCACGATTTGTATTTGGACCGTAAGGATTTCCTTTTAAGTAATTGACCCATTCACCTCTTTGATAATCATCTCGATAATCGTTTGTATCCGCATGGATTGTATATAACGAGTCAGGCATCCCCGCATATTGTAAATAATATCTCGAACTTTCCTGATATCGTGGGCGTCTACTTATTTGTCCCCCTCGAATGATATTTCCCATTCCACCACCAAAACGAACACCGTCTGCAGCGATATATCGGTTCGGAGAATCACTTTGATTTGTTAAAACAATACTGCCGTTCTCTTTGTTTTGTCCCTGATAAAATTTAAATGTACCAAGGTAAATCCATGTTTCATATCCCATCTGCTGATTAACTGAGAATGTTGTCGATCCTCCGGCATGATGTACGGTATAATTCGCATCATTTGCAGCCGAGTCTATCTTTCCATAGGATATATAAACTGCATATTTATCCGTTTTTGGGATATTGGGTATCCAACAAGTTGTAGAAGAAGATTGAGAATCGGTTTTCGTGTATCTAAACGTGCCCAGTTTAAACGGATTATCGCCCGATTTGTATGGAGGTAAACCCACAGCGAAACCTTGTTTATCAGATGTTAACCATTTTCCGGTTTCTATGATAGAAGGATCTTTTATATCATTGTCGACAATTACTTCGAGTGCTTGAGTATCACGTTCTCGTGGAACATATAGGTTAGCTCCGGAATTTTCTAACATCGGAAATAAATAGGGAATAGTAAAAGACATTGGGAGTAGATCTTCGACAGTCTGAAATAGTCTCGGACGCATCCATTCCCATCGATCAATTTCGTTGTTATAATACCATCCATGACTATGCCAAATGGCAATATGGCTGTCATTCAATCCGTTTGTGATTATATTTGGTTTATCTAAGTTAGTGATGTGTGGACGAGAATATTGTTTTTGTAATGGAATTCTAGATATATCAAAATCGGGTCTATATAAGTTGGGAATGAGATCAGAAATGGGTTGACCTAATGCATAAACAGTAATTTTATACTTATTAAATCTCCAGCCGAGTTTCGTTTTTATCTCTTGATAGATTTTATCATTAAGCTCCACTCTCAAGGGTAAAAATGATAACTCAGGACTGAATTCTATATCAATCGATTTGGCTTTTTTATCAACAAATACAGATTGAATTTTAACATCTTCATGAAACGTAAAAGAATATTTGTTTTGTTTTACATTGAAAAGAAAATCTTCTATTTTTTTATGTGCAATCTTAGTTTTACGATCCATTGAAGAATAGTCGTATCCATTTGTTACTTTTATATTTGAAGCACAACTATTGCAGAAAAACAAAATGATGAATGTGAATACAAAAATTAGATATTTCTTCATGGTTTAAGACTTATCTTTGCGAAATGTCGGCCAATTTATTTGAAAGGGTGGACGTTCACGTACGGTATGTAAAGTGAGATAAAGAGCTACGATCATTAAAATGACATTGGGTGTCCAAAGTCCCACAGCAGGGCTAACGATATTGCGATCGGCCATATCTTCACCTCCTATCAGTAAAATATAATAGACGAGAAAGAAACCAAAACTCAAGCTTGTCCCTATAATAAAACCTCCTTTTTTCGCAAGAACACCCAAAGATGTCCCTACCAAAACAAATAGGATACACGCAAATGGAAGAGAGAATTTTTTATGGATTTCAACTTCGTATTTATTTTGACCCTTAGTATAACTTTCTAACAGATTGAATTCATTTTTAGCTTGGCGTTCTAAAGTCCGTAAT
Source organism: uncultured bacterium (assembly GCA_964645915.1). Taxonomy (GTDB): domain Bacteria; phylum Fidelibacterota; class Marinisomatia; order Marinisomatales; family JACNKV01; genus JACNKV01. The sequence continues at coordinate 34,810 of CAZYDH010000015.1, read as the reverse complement.
TTTCTTTTTTGCGTTCGTTGTTGGACTAATGTGAGTGAAGTATCTTGCTCAATGGTTTTCTTTGTAGAATCAATAATATTCAATGCAGCTTCAAGAGATATAGGGGGTATAGAATCATTTAAAACTCGATAAAATGATTTAGATAGTCGACTTTGAATATTCTCAAGTCGTAGTTGATAAGATTTTCTTTTTGCTAAAATCATGGGAATGGTCATTTCCCGATCAGTCCTATTGGAAGAATCTCTTCTGTTCAGAACAAGATTATCTGTTGGGATCACAATTCGATGACGATCAAATTCTATTCGTCGATAATTACCAAAATCAGTAAGATCGAGTTCATGGATCTCACCATTATTTAGCGTAAGAACGGTTGCATCATCTAGTGTAGATAATTCACCGGATTCTGCGTAAATACTCGTCTGGGAATCACTTTGGTTTGCCTTGCTGAATATCCGTACGTCTTTCATTGTTTCATTTTCTTTGTCACGGATGATCATACTATAATCAGGAAGGTCATTAATAAAATGCCCCGGATCGATATTTAACCCAGGACGTTTTCGATAAATATCTCCAGATAAAATTCTAGCCCGAAAATTCATTTCCGGTAAAATAAAATTATTAAAATAGATAAGAATTAAAGCAACCGTGACACCAAAGATCATAGCGGGTCGAACGATCGTAAGGAAACTGATCCCGGAAGACCGCATTGCGTTGATCTCGTTATCTTCTGATAATCTTCCAAAGGTCATTAATGCTGCAATAAGGACAGCCATTGGAACGGCTAATGCAACGATCCAGCCTAGATTGAGAAAAAGATATTCTAGAATCGTTAAAACACTTAGTCCTTTTCCTAAAAATCGATCAATGGCACGAAGTAAAAATTGAACAAATAAAATAAAGATAATGATCAGTAACGAAAAAACAAAGGGGAGGTAGAGCTCTTTTTGGATATATCTGTTCAATAGGCGCATAGCTGAAATTACGAATTACCCATTAAGAATGTTCAAATTAATCTTCCTTGTAAATCGGTCGATCGGTTATTTGAGTTGTTTTATGAAAATATTTCAATGGTTTTAACGATGCTGTCATATAATGCATCTACGTCTTTTTTGGTATTATAAATATAAAAACTTGCCCGTGCTGTTGAACTGACCCCTAACTTAGTCATAATCGGTTGTGCACAATGGTGTCCTGCACGAATTGCAATTCCATCTTGATCTAAGAACTGAGCTAAATCATGCGGATGAACATTCTCGACATAAAAACTGATTACTGCACCACGTGGATTTGAGTCACCATAAATAGTCAATCCTTGAATGGAAGACAATTTGTTCATTGCATAGCATAGCAGGTTTTGACCGTGGGTATGGACAAGACCCATGCCAATGGTATTAAGATAATCAATAGCCGCTCCTAATCCGACAACTTGAGCAATTTTGGGTGTGCCTGCTTCAAATTTATGAGGTATTTCATTCCAGGTAGCCGATTCCATTGAAACAAAATTGATCATTTCACCACCGCCTAAAAAGGGGTTCATATTTTCTAATACTTCCGGTTTGCCGTAGAGAACTCCTACACCGGTGGGACCTAACATTTTATGTCCGGAGAATGCAAGAAAATCACAATCAATCTCTTGAACGTCTATAGACGAATGCGGAAGGCTTTGGGCAGCATCGATCATCGTTAAAGCTCCAACAGATTTTGCGTATTGAATAATATCTTTAATGGGATTGATTGTTCCAAATACATTTGATTGATGGATAATGCTGACAATCTTTGTGTTTTTAGTAAAATATTTTTCAGGAGAACTTAGATCGAGTTGACCATTTTCTAAAATTGGGATATATCGAAGGGTTGCGCCGGTATCTTTAGCTATGAGCTGCCAAGGAATGATATTACTATGGTGCTCCATCTCAGAGATCAATATTTCATTTCCCGGCTTTAAATGTTGTCTTCCCCAGGCATAGGCAACCAAATTAATGGATTCTGTCGTTCCGCTTGTAAATATAATAGATCGTTTATCTTTAGCGTTTATAAAGTCTGCAATAGTTGATCGCACTTTTTCATACGCATCCGTTGCTCGTTCACTTAATTCATAAATTCCTCGATGAACATTGGCATTTGAGGTTTGATAATATGATTCAATAGCTTCGATAACCTGTTTTGGTTTTTGAGTGGTTGCAGCACTGTCGAGGTAAATAAGTGGTTTCCCTCGATTTGTGCTTGATAAAATAGGAAAGTCAGATATTCGAGTAATTTCCATATTAAAAAAGTCCAAGTTGGAGACGGGCGGCTTCCGTCATCATATCACGATTCCATAATGGTTCCCAAACCAATTCTACTGCGACATTATTCACTCCGGAAATAGCCCTAATTTTTCGCTCTGCATCTGCCGCGATGACTCCACCCATCCCACATCCAGGAGCCGTAAGGGTCATTTTAATGGAGATATTCATTTTATTGATTTCTTTATCTTGATCGAGTTTACAATCATAGATGAGTCCTAAATCAACAATATTCACAGGAATCTCCGGATCATAACATGCTTTTAATTGGTCCATAACCAGATCTTTTGTTACCGGACGATCAAATTGAGAAGGATCGTCAAATTGAGTTCTCTGTGGTTCTCTACCGATGGCATCTGCATCTTCTCCGGCAATCTGTACAAGATTTCCATGGATACTCAGAGTGTAGGAGCCACCTAATGCTTGTGTTATTCGCACTAACTCACCTTTTTTTAATACGATGGATTCGCCAGATGGAACTGCATAAGCATTGACGTTTCGTAATATTTTTATCATGTCAGATTGTGTCATTTATTTATCCGGAATTTTTAGTTATTCGGTTACCGTGGTTTCAGAGTATTCTTCAATCGCGTTTTTTAAAGTATGCCAGGATAAAATCGCACATTTTACCCGAGCCGGAAATTTATGAACACCACTCATCACGGCTAGTTTGCCAAGGATGTTTGGATCTCCTTCTCCGGTGGTTATCAATTTTTGGTATTCATCAAAAATGTTCAGGGCTTCTTCTTTTGTTTTTCCGATCATTACCGTTGTTAGAAGTGAAGAGGAGGCTTTTGATATTGCACAGCCTGAACCTTCAAAACTAACATCTTCAATAACATCATCTTTCAAATGAAGATATAAAGTTATTTGATCCCCACAGAGTGGATTATGCCCATCACCTTTATGTGTCGCGTTTTCCATTTTATGAAAATGCCTGGGATTTTGATTGTGATCTAAGATCACCTGTTGATATAAATCTCTGAAATCATCCATATGTTTTATTGAGAGTAGTTAAGTTTGTTTAATATATATTTTTTAATTTGTTGATCAGGAATATTCTGTATCACTTCTTTTGCAAAACCATCGATCAAAAGCATTTTAGCAGATGGTTTATCTAAACCTCGTGATTGAAGATAGAAGATCGCTTCTTCATCCAATGATCCGGTCGTAGATCCATGAGAGCATTTAACATCATCGGTATAGATCTCAAGTTGGGGATCAGAATTCATACGAGCATGATCCGATAGAATTAAACTCTTATTTGACTGACGTGCATCCGTTTTTTGTGCATCTTCTTCAACAATTACTTTTCCCTTAAACACACCTTTTGATTGATCTTTGAGAATATATTTAAATAACTGGTCGCTTGTGCAATTTGGTTTTTGATGTTTTACGACGGAATGCACATCGAGTAATTGGTTTAGATGAGCTGCATTTAGTCCAAATAAATTTAGATTTGCCCCTTCTCCTTTTAACTCCGCCTGTATTTGTTTACGACTGAGAAGTCCATTAAAGTTAAAAATACCCGTTGTTAAATTAGAATTAGCTTTCTGACTTGTGTATATCGAATGGATATCATAGGCGTGTTTAGATTCATTTTGAAGAGAGATATATGTGAGATCTCCATCATTATCTACGCTTATCTCTGTAACATTATTCGAAAAATATTTAGCAGTATCGTCAGAATGATGATTCTCAATAATCGTTGCTTTGCTTCCTTGACCGGAATGAATTATTGTTCTCGGCTGAAACATAAGTGGATCTGAAAGTTCGGTTTTTAAATAGTGAATAACAATCGGATGATCGGGTTTTTCATCCGATGGAATTATAACAGCAATTCCACTATCGGATAAAGCAGTATTTAATAAGTAATATGGATTATCATCGACCGACTCATTATATAATGTAGATGATGTGTATTTCTTAAAGTAATCAGCAAGAGTGAGGATGTCTACACTTGATGGAAGGGATGATAACTCTGGTTGATAGTGACCATTGATAAAAATGACAGAATAGGGAGATAATAATTTTAGATCATCATTTATCAAAACGTCAGTTGGATTGTCTGTAGATGAAGAAAGTCTCCAATTTTGCTTATGTAATTGAGATAGATCTGTGAATCGCCAATTTTCCCACTTTTTTGTTGGAAAACCTTTTTTCTGGAGGATATCAAATGCTTTCCGGCAGTTTGGTTGAGGTCTGTCCGGAAGTCGAGTAGTCAAGTCGTCATACAGTGATTGTAATTGTTTCATTGATTAGCCTTCCAACCAAGTATACCCTTTTTCTTCGAGGGTCAATGCAAGTTCTTTACCACCGGATTTAACAATTTTACCGTCAATTAAAACATGAACAAAATCAGGAACAATGTATTTGAGAAGACGTTGATAATGAGTAATGACTACAAATGATCGTTCTGAATTGCGATAATTATTAACACCATCAGCAACAATCTTTAATGCGTCGATATCCAATCCTGAATCAGTCTCATCAAGGATGGATAGAGTTGGTTCTAATGTGACCATTTGTAAAATTTCATTTCGTTTCTTTTCTCCTCCAGAAAAACCGTCGTTCACGGCACGTTGGAGATATTTTTCATCCATTTCTACAAGTTTCATTTTTTCACGGATTAACGCAAGAAAATCAATGGCATCTAATTCTTCTTCGCCATGATGTTTACGGATTGCATTTAAAGCAGCTTTTAAAAAATATGTATTGTTAACTCCGGGAATAACAACAGGATATTGGAAGGACATAAAAATTCCGATGAGAGCTCTATCTTCGGGTGCCATATCTAAAATACTTTTTCCATTAAACAGGATATCACCGCTAATAACGTCATAGTCCGGTTTACCGGAAATGATATTGGCTAATGTACTTTTTCCCGATCCATTTCTACCCATTATGGCATGTAGTTCTCCCGGTTTGACTTTTAGATTTATCCCTTTTAAAATCGTGATATCTTCTACTCCGGCATATAAATTTTTTATTTCTAACATCATATTATCCTTTTTTATCCAACACTTCCTTCAAGACTGACTTCCATTAGTTTAGTCGCTTCAACGGCAAACTCCATTGGAAGCTCTGCAAATACTTCTTTACAGAAACCATTCACGATCATTGAAACAGCATCTTCAGAAGAAAGTCCACGTTGATTACAGTAAAATATTTGATCTTCTCCAATATTGGAGGTGGTCGCTTCATGTTCCATTTGAGCAGATGGATTTCGAACGTCTATATATGGAAATGTATGAGCACCGCATTTATCTCCGATTAAAATTGAATCACATTGAGAAAAGTTACGAGCGTTATCTGCGTTTTTATTAATTTGCACTAATCCTCGGTATGTTTGTTGGCCTTTGCCCGCAGAAATACCTTTTGAGATAATTGTACTTTTAGTATCTTTTCCGATGTGGATCATTTTTGTTCCGGTATCGGCTTGCTGGCAATTATTGGTTAATGCAACAGAATAGAACTCACCGACTGAATTGTCACCTTTTAGGATCACACCGGGATATTTCCACGTAATAGCTGATCCGGTTTCAACTTGAGTCCAAGAAATCTTTGAATTTTCACCCTTACAGATTCCTCGTTTTGTCACAAAATTATAGATACCACCTTTTCCATTCTCATCTCCCGGATACCAATTTTGAACGGTGGAATACTTAATATGAGCATCTTTGTGAGCGACTAACTCAACGATTGCAGCATGAAGTTGGTTTTCATCCCGCATTGGTGCCGTACAGCCTTCCAGATAGCTAACATCACTGCCTTCATCAGCAATGATCAATGTTCGTTCAAATTGCCCGGTATTTGCTGCATTAATCCTGAAATAGGTAGATAATTCCATCGGGCAATGCACACCCTTAGGGATGTATACAAATGAACCATCACTAAAAACAGCTGAGTTTAATGCGGCAAAATAATTATCAGAAGGCGGAACAACAGATCCTAAATACTTTTTCACTAAATCCGGGTAGTCAATCACGGCTTTTGAAAAAGGACAGAAAATCACACCGTGTTTAGCCAGCTCTTCTTTAAAGGTAGTGGCAACTGAGACACTATCAAATACTGCATCAACTGCAACTCCAGCGAGAAGTTTCTGTTCTTCAAGAGGAATGCCTAATTTATTGTATGTATCCAGTAACTCAGGATCCACTTCATCTAAACTGTTTAACTGCTTTTTCTTTTTCGGTGCTGAATAATAACTGATTGCCTGATAGTCGATAGGAGGGTAGTTGATTTTTGCCCAATCAGGCTCTTGGATCTTTTTCCAATGACGATATGCTTTTAATCGCCATTCCAGCAACCAATCTGGTTCTAATTTTTTCTCTGATATATGGCGAATTACATCTTCATTTAGACCGGGGGGAATTGTTTCCTGATCAATATCGGTAACAAAACCGTATTTGTAATCTTGCTTTATCGCTTCATCGATAATCTGTTTTTCATTCTTCATATCTATAAATCTGTTACTTGATCCCTAATTTTGCTTTGCCTTCATCTGTGACCATTTCAGGTGTCCATCTTGGATCAAATGTTATTTCAACCTCAGCATGCCCAACTTCTTCTAATCGTTGAATTTTTGTTTGTACATCTTGAGCAATATACCGTGCCATTCCGCATCCTGGAGTGGTTAAGGTCATGGTAATTTTTATATCAGACGTATTCCCTTCGGAATTATTTTCAGAGGAAATATCATAGATTAGACCAAGATTCCATACATCAATAGGTAGTTCTGGGTCATAACATTGTTTTAAGGTGTCGATAATTTTAGTTTTTAATAAGGTGTCCATGGATTCATTTTCCTCACTTTATCCGGTAATATCCGCCAAGGTCATTTTGTTAAAAATATCTCGTATGGAATTATTTACTTTATTAATAGGTTGTTTAATATTGCAGGTTTCAGATTGAGTGCACTCCGTATCAAAATGACAATTAGTTAGTCCTAAAGGGCCTTCGATCATTTCAATAAAATCTGTCATGTTTATTGTCTGAAAATCGGCTTTAATACGGTAGCCACCATGTGGACCGTGAATTGCATCAATGATATCGTTTCGAGCCATCAACTGAAGAGTCTTCGCCAATAGTTCCAACGGAATATTGTACGTTTCCGATATTTCTTTTGTTGAAGAAACTCGGGACTCAATTTCTCCTTGCAGATGTCGCAAGGCGATTAAGGCATATTCTACTTTTCGTGTAAGTTTTAACATATCCGACTAATATGGTCGGATTAAATTAAACAGTATTTTAATATGGCTGCAAGAAAAATAAACCAGTCTTCAAAATGAAAACTGGTTTATTGAGTTAAGGGAAAGATGATGATTTATATCATCATCAATTTAATGGATGGTTTGGTTAATTTAGAGTCCGGTTTCAGCTACGGTTTCTTTTACATGTTCATATGTATTCTCTAACGCGGCTTTTTCGTCAGGGGTGAGTTCAAATTCAATTACTTTTTCAACCCCACCGGATCCGATGAGAGCAGGGACACCTATAAAATGTCCATCAATACCATATTCACCTTCGCATAAAGCAGCACTTGGAATGACACGTTTTTTATCTAGAATGTAGGCTTCTGCCATTTCCATTGCACATTGTGCAGGAGCATAATAAGCCGAACCATTTCCGAATAATTTGACGATTTCTCCACCGGCTACACGCGTTCTTTTAACAATGGCTTCTAACCGATCTTTAGGAACGAGTTCTGTAATTGGAATTCCGGCTACATTAGCTGTTCTGATAATCGGAACCATTGTGTCACCATGACCTCCTAAGACCATACAGTGGATGTCTTGTACGGAATACCCGGTTTCCATCGATAAGAAAGTGCGAAAACGTCCGGTATCCAAAGCACCAGCCATTCCGATAACTTTGTTTTTCGCAAAACCGGATACTTTGTAGAATGAATAAACGATTGCATCCAAAGGATTAGATACAACGATTACAAATGCGTCCGGAGCGTATTTCTTCACATTTTCTGCAACGTCTGATATGATCTTTATGTTGATACTCAACAGATCTTCACGATCCATACCGGGTTTACGGGGAATTCCTGCGGTGATGATAACAACATCAGCACCTGCAATATCTTCATAATCTGATGTGCCGGATAGATTAACGTCGTATCCGTCATGCGGTCTTAACTGCATGATGTCTAATGCTTTTCCTTTTGTCATTCCTTCAGCTTTTGGGATATCTAGAATGACGACATCGCCAAGTTCTTTCTGAGCGGCAATCAATGCGAGGTTGCCACCAATTTGCCCTCCACCAATCAACGCAATTTTTTTTCTTGCCATGAGTATTATCTCCTTATGTAAATTTAGTTTAAATATGTTTAAAGTATTTGTTTAAGCGTTGTCTTTAAGCCATTCAGCTGTAATTGACTTAGGGCGAGTAATTGGAATACCAAGTGCACGATTAATAACCATTTGTGATACCATCCCCATTGCTCGTGAAATGCTGAAAAGAACCGTATAGAAACTAAATTCCTCCATCCCAAAGTGATAGAGAAGAGCTCCGGAAGCAGCATCAACATTTGGCCAAGGATTTTTCGCTTTTCCTTGTTCTTTTAGAACTGGAGGAACCACATCAAAAAGGTTTTTCACAATGTCAAAAACGGGATCATCTTTGATATTTTCTTTTCCAAAATTGATGAATGCAGTAAATCGCGGATCAGGACAACGTAAAACTGCATGTCCATATCCTGGGACAACACGTCCACTGTTTAGACGGTCCCAGACGAATTGTTTCAGTTCTTCAGGAGAAGGTGAACCACCAAAATGGTCTTTGATCTCAAGAACGAACTTCAAACATTCTTGATTTGCTAGACCGTGTAGCGGTCCTGCAAGGCCGTTTAATCCTGCAGAAACAGCATAGTAGGGATCAGAAAGGGCCGAAGCAACAGTTAATCCGCTGAATGCGCTCACATTACCTCCTTCATGATCGCAATGGAGCATAAGATATAGACGCATTAATTTTTTCAGGATATGATTCGGATCAGGAATTCCGAGCATATGAGCGAAATTTGCACCCCAATCCAAGTTTTTATCCGGAGAAATGAGGTCTCCTTTATTAAATCGAATTCTATAAACACCTGCACCTACAGCAGGGAGTTTTGCAACAAGACGAATTGCGTCTTCTAAGATCGCTTTCCAATATTCTTGTTTGGGGATTCCTGAATCATATTTTTTCCGGAAAACAGATTCTTTTTCCATGACAAGGATAGCTGTGTTAAACATTACCATTGGATGGGAATCTTTCGGCATGGATTTTAATACATCCCAAACATATTCAGGGACTTCGGCATGTTCACTCAATTGATTTTGAAGGTCTTTAAGAGCTTCTTCTTCAGGTAACTCACCTGTAAGTAACAGATGAAAAACCTCTTCGGGTAAGATATGGGTAATATCCAAGAGAGGGATACCACGAATGATCAATCCTTTATCTGCAGAGACAGCGGAAGTATCACAAACAAGACCTTTTACACCACGCATTCCACCATAGGCTTGTTGGACGGTTACGTTACTAATGACATGATCGCCTTTTTCTTCGACGATTTGTTTGGCTTCATATCTCCAATCGGGGATCTTATTACTCAAGGTTTCAAATAGGGTAGCCATTTATTTCTCCTAACTTTTTAATTAGATGAAACCCCGGTACGAATCAGAATTAATTATAGCCCGAAACAACGAAAAATTATATCATCCCCATAGTTATTATTCCGGGTTCATCTACTTTTGCTTCTTTTTTACTTTACGAATGCTATTACTATTGCATTTTGGACAAATACGTTCGATTGGGACTTTTTTATCAAAAGGACCCCTGTATTCGTGTCCACAATGTAAGCATTTGTAGTCCATTTCTTCCATAGTTTTCCTTTAAAAAATTATTCCAAGTAATTTACGATGATACTGAAGTTTGGATCGGGATATCAATTCCTGCTTTTTTCTGGGCACGTTTTGCTGCTTTTGCTTCCGATTTTTCACGATCTTCTTTGAGGACTTTCATCGTATGTTCAACTTCTTCTTGTGTAACTTGACTAAGCATCGAATCCAGATCGTTCATGGTTCGCTTCCACTTCTGTCCTTCAGCCGCACTGATCCATTCCAATTGTAAACGTTCGGGTCTGATTCCCAGTTTTTCCAATTTATCCCATAGTTTATCGACTCGTTTAACCGTCCAACGATTTGCATCGATATAGTGGCAGTCGGCATAATGGCAACCGCTGACCAAAACCATAGGAGCACCTTCTTCAAAAGCATGGAGGATGAATTTAGAATCAACCCGACCACTGCACATTGTTCGGATCACGCGTTGTGAAGTAGGATATTGCAATCGAGATAATCCTGCAAGATCTGCTCCTGCATAGGAGCACCAGTTGCAAGCGAATGTGACAATTTTTTCCATTCGATTATTTTGAACAATCGCGTCTACCTGAGCCATGATCTGGTCATCTTCAAAATGTTTCATGGAGATTGCACCAAAATTACACTCAGCTGCACACGTACCGCATCCCTTACACGCGGCTTCTATGATCTGTGCCGGTGTTTTAGTTTTTCGATCTCCACCGGTGATTGCGTTAAATGGACAAGCCGTTACACAGATACCACAGAATTCACATAAACTCTCATCACAGACAGAAGTAATCGCTTCGACATTGATCTCTCCGGCATTTAATAGAATCTGAGCTCTAGCAGCGGCGGCACTTGCTTGCGTAACACTATCTTTGACATCTTTTGGAAATTCTGCACATCCTGCAAAATATACACCTCCGGTAGGAGCATCCACCGGTTTAAGCTTTGGATGGGATTCCATAAAGAAACCATCTTCAGTACGGGAAAGCGTTAACAATTTCTGAACAAGTCCACTGTCCCTGCGAGGAATAACTCCTACGGACAGAACAACAAGATCAAACTCGTGGTTTACAACTGTATTAGCAACTGTGTCTTCGACTAACATGGTTAGATTTTTCGTTTTTGGATCCTCAAAGATCTCACCCGGTAATCCACGAATATATTGTACTCCGGCTTGTTTACTGCGTACATAAAGGTCTTCAAATCCCTTACCAAATGCACGAATATCAATGTAGAATACAGAAATTTCTGTATCAGGGTAATGATCTTTGAGTAGCAGACTATCCTTTACGGTATTCATACAACAGATATTACTGCAATATGGATTTCCCAAAGGAGAGTGTGAGCGTGACCCTACACATTGAATAAAGGCAATTCGTTTTGGTGTTTTATGATCAGTAGGACGGATAAAATGACCTTCTGTCGGACCTCCGGCTGAGATCAACCGTTCAAATTCCATACTGGTTATCACATTTTCAAAGCGTGTATAACCATATTCATCCATTACGGTGGGATCATAAACGTCCATTCCTGTTGCGACGACAACCGCACCCACTTTTAAATTGATGGTTTCATCTTTCATATCGAAGTCTATGCAGTTTTTCTCACAAACATCCGCGCATTTACCACAGGCAATAGGATTATGACCCAAACAATCTTTATCATTGAGAATAAATACAGATGGAACCGCTTGAGGGAAGGGCATATGGATGGCTTTTCTTGAGGAGAATCCTTCTTGAAATTCGTCAGGGGCGACAACCGGACAGATTTTTTCACATTCACCACAGGCATTACATTCATTTTCATCAACATAACGTGCCTTTTTGCGAATGGTTACTTCGAAATTACCTATAAAACCGCCAATAGTTTCAATTTCACTATATGTCAAAAGATTGATATTGGGATGCCGACCGGCATCCATCATTTTAGGACCGAGTATTCATATGGAACAATCCATGGTGGGGTACGTCTTATCCAACGCAGCCATAATGCCACCAATAGATGCCTCCTTTTCTACTAAATGAACGTTGTACCCGGCATCAGCCAGGTCTAACGCAGATTGAATACCGGAAACTCCACCACCGATGACTAAAACTTCTTTATTAACGGGTAGAGTGGTTTCAATTTGTGGTTTAAGCAATCCTGCACGTGCAACGGATACGTTGACAATATCTTTCGCTTTACTTGTAGCACCATCCCAGTCATCGAGATGTGCCCAACTGCAATGTTCACGGATATTTGCCATTTCCATGAGATACGGATTCATTCCGGCTTCAGAAACACAGTTCCGGAAGGTCGATTCATGCATTCGAGGTGTACACGATGCAACGACTACACGGTCAAGATTCTTTTCTTTAATGTACTTTTTAATTTCCTGCTGACCGGGTTCGGCACAGGTATATTTGTTGCGGACGGAACAGACAACATTAGGAAGCCCTTCGGCATACTCTCGAACTGCTTCACAGTCCAATGATCCTGCAATGTTCTTTCCGCATTCACAGACAAATACTCCAATTCGTTGATTGTCATCTTTTGTCATTTGATGCTCCGTTTTGATACTTTTTATTGATCAAGTTCATTTAAATTTCTTTATGATTCCATTCGTTCTAATGTTAGGGTAGAAATGTCCTTAATATTCATCCCGTGTTTTTCTTTTACGATGTTATCTTTCATCGTACACGTAAGGTGAATTTGACATTTAGGACAAGCAACCGCCAGTACATCTGCACTAGTATCAGAAGCTTGTTTTAATCTTTCACGCTGAATTCCTTTAGAAGTCATATCGCAGTTCATCCATGCACTCACACCGCAACAAAGAGCTCCCTTATTATTTTGCATCATTTCGTGATATTTTCCATTGGACTCCAATACCTTTCGCGGTTCGTCATAGATTCCAAGATGACGACCCAAACGGCATGGATCTTGATAAGTGATATCTTTATCAGACGCCTTTAGATTCAGCTGGTTGTTATCGAGCTTTTCAGCGATAAATTGACTCATATGCTTCAATTCGGCTTTGACCTCATATCCATATTTTGGATATAAATCGTTAAAACTTGTCATACACTCAGCACAACTGAATAAAATGGTTTTTGCACCGGATTTTTCCAAAGCTTCTAAGTTATGCTCTGCAAGCATTTTAAAGTTGTTTTCATCGCCATTCCACAATAGGTCATGCCCACAGCATCGCTCATCTTTCATAATAACGGGTTTGATTCCTAGCTTATTGAGAATCTTTACACTACTTTTTGCGGCATCTAAAATGGAGAGATCCAAATCGGTGAAAAAGACATCAAAATAAGGTGCACACCCAGTAAAATAAAGGATATCACCTGCTTCAGCGGTTTCCATCGAGTCATCTACCCAATCTAATCGATTTTGCTTAAGGTCAGGTTTTGTCATGATCGTTTGAAGCAATTCCATTGCCCCGGAATGAGAGCATTTTCCATGAAAACCAGAATCTTTAGCAACGGTTCGAACAGCTTGAGTTAAATCACTGTATTGAATATTTGCTTGACAAACCTCGTCACAACGTTTACACGTCAAACAACTCCAAAGATCATAATCATTGAATAAACTATCAAAATCTTCACGAACAGCTTTAGTTAGTAGGTTGCGAGGAGAATATTGCATACTAAATCGTGAAACCGGACAAACACTTGTGCATTTACCGCAATCTAAACACGCGTAAGCATTAGTGGCTTTTATCTTTGAAATGAGTTCGGAATGCATGATTACCTCTTTTCCTTAACAAAAGTATTTACCACGTTAATAAATTGAACCGTATCACCTTCAGGGATTTGTTTGTAGCATATTTTCTCGGGTTCAATTCCAAGCATATGAGCTAATTGTTCAGTTTTCTTGTACGTTTCAGCAAATTTCTTGGCACCGAATTCAAAGTGACAGTCATCAACTTTACAACCAACCACTAAAACTCGATCTGCTCCTTTTTCAAGCGCATTAAAGATGAAGGACATTTCAATCCGTCCGGCACACATTGTATTGATAAAAATCAGGTTGGAATTCCTCGGTTTTATTTCCGGATGTTCCGAAGGATTAACGACGGATCCATTCCAGTTACAGGAGAAGATAACAATATTCTCTTTTTCGGGTTGGAGTTTCTCAAGTTTATGTGTCAGCCAATCCTGTGTGAATTGTCCGGGAAGGATAGCACTGGATGGACAAAATGCCACACAAGTACCACAACCTCGGCATAGGTCAGGATTAATCCGTGAAACAAAGACATCATCACCTAATGGAATCAATTCACAGGCGTCATATTCACAAACAGTTACGCAATCTCCACATCCACGACAAAGGTTCTCTTTTACTACGGGAACCACCGAATTCATCACAAATTTGAGTTTACCATTATCAGATGTAATGGCTCCTTGCCAAGGTGTGTTCTGTAATTCTTTAACAGGAAAGTTTGAAGGAAGTCGAAAGATTAGATCGTCATAATGATCGGGTGAGCTTAAGATAGCAATTCCTTTATCGCAGTTTGTTACACAAGTAAAACATTCATCACAAGGACCGCATCGTAAACACCGTTGTGCTTCTACAATTGCGGTAATTTTATCAAAACCGTGTTCGACTTCTTTAAAGCTGTTTTTTCGCTTTAGAACATCCGTCATTGGCATTTCAGATCGTTTCGAATTTTTACGAGTAACGGGGTCGACTTTTACTTCAAGTTCAAATTTTCTTTTTATCGGTTCTTTGTATTCAAGCTTTTCACCATTTAAATATCTTTCAATGGATTCTGCTGCGATATGACCTTGTGCAATTGCATCAATAACAGTATTTGGACCGGTAACTGCATCTCCACCGGCAAACAAGCCGGGAATATTTGTAGCCATTGTTGATTCATCAGCCATGAATGTGTTCCATTGTGAAATGTCTAATCCATGATCTGCAGGGAGGAAGGTTAAATCAGGCTCTTGACTAATAGCAGGGATGATGACGTCCGCTTCGACAATAAACTCAGACCCTTTAACAGGGATCGGTCGTTTGCGTCTACTTTCATCCGGTTTACCTAATTCCATTTTTAGGCATTCCATACCGGTAACTTTACCATTCTTTCCAACAATTTTTACAGGAGATGCTAAATAGTGAATTTTGATACCTTCATGTTCAGCTTCTTCAATTTCTGCATCATTAGCCGGCATTTCTTTTCGCGTTCTCCGATAGACGATATGCACTTCCTCACAGTCTAATCGAATGGCAGTACGAGCTGCATCAATAGCCGAGTTTCCTCCACCTATCACGATAACTTTATTACCCGGTTTTTTCGGTTTCCCTAAATTAACATCACGAAGGAAAGTAACTGCATCTAAAAATCCTTTATAATCATCTTCACCGGGGATATTCAGTTTTTTACCGATATGAGCACCCACGGCAATAAAAACGGATTTGAATTCTTTGAGTAGATCTTGTATCGCAGTTTTACCTTCGATTCGAGAATTGGTTTTGATTTTAACTCCAAGGTCACGGATGTAATCGATCTCTACATTTAGAATATCACGTGGCATTCGATATGAAGGAATTCCTGCAATGAGCATTCCACCCGGTTCAGATAATTCCTCAAAGATCGTGACATTAAATCCTCTGAGAGCAAGATCATGAGCTGCAGTTAATCCTGCAGGACCTGCACCGATTACGGCAACTTTTTCTTTGCGTTTTGAGTGTATCGGTTTAGGTTTTTCTGAAGGATTTTTTAATTCGTAATCAGCAACAAAACGTTTTAGCCAACAAATAGCAACCGGATCATCGATTTCATTACGGCTGCAATATGATTCGCAAGGATGGGTGCAAATTCTTCCACAAATCCCTGGGAGGGGATTTCGCTCACGAACAACTTTCAGAGCATCATGAAATTTCCCTTCAGAGATTAACGATACGTATGATTTGACATTAACACCAGCGGGACAAGCTTCTTTACAAGGAGAGGGTTCAACATATCCCACGGAAAACTGTTCTTTTAATCGCTCAGTAAAAGAGAGAGCAGCATTGTTGTCACTAAGTACTTTCTGAAATTTATTGAGTGTAGGTTTTACAGCCATGCCTTATGCTTTCTTTTTAGACGGTTCCTTTTCCAGAAGTTCTATACCAAAGTTATATCCACGCTCAAGTGCTTCGATGTTAATATCGATAAAACGATCGGGCACAGATCCGGGTAACGCTTCTTTCATGGCATCTAAAGAGATCACTTTTGTGATGGCTAAAAAGAAGCCGACCATGACAACATTAGCGAAAATTCGGTTTCCCATTTCTTCGGCAATTCTTGTGGCCGGAATAGAATACATATTAACATCATCGCGAACGGTGTCCGGTTTTACCAGATCGGTATCCGTTAAGACAATACTGCCCGTTGTTGGATCACCAATAAATTTTTCATAAGCCTCCTGTGACATGGACACTAAAATCTCCGGGGCAACAATATAGGGGTATAAAACCGGATCATCATCAATGACGATCTGGGCTGAACAAGCCCCTCCACGTGCTTCCGGTCCAAAACTTTGGGTCATGGTTCCGAATTTATTATCGTACAGAGAAGCTGCTTTTCCGATAAGAATACCGGATTTAATGATTCCCTGTCCTCCGAATCCTGAAAATCTTATATCCATGTTAGGCTCCTCTATACGGTATATATTTATCGCCTAGTTTAGCTGATAGAACCGCATCTTTGTTTTGGAGAAATGTAGGTTTATCTTTATCAACAAATTTTCCGATAACAATTTTATCCTGGTAGTCGATATCGATATCACGAGTGTCAGCATTGTGATCTATGACTGCATTGTCATGATAAAATTTCATCAAATCTAATCCACTACCCAAACGATTACGTCGGGCATAAAGTGTCGGGCAAGGAGCGACGACTTCAATAAAAGAAAAACCCGGTTTTAGAAGTGCTTCTGCAATGGAATTTGTTACACGCCGAACATGAAGGGCTGTCCATCGAGCGACATAAACTGCGCCACTGGATTCAGCTAAGAATGGGAGATTGAATGGAAATTCATATGCTCCGTAAGGTGCTGTTGATGCGTTGGCCTCTTCGGGTGTGGTTGGACCTGCCTGTCCACCCGTCATGGCATAATTGAAATTATTAATACAAATGATCGCTAAGTTCATATTCCGTCTGGCGGCATGGATGAAATGATTACCCCCAATTGCAGCGATATCACCATCTCCACTGATGACTGCGACTTTCATATCTGGGTTTCCTAAGGCAACTCCGGTAGCAAATGCGATTGCTCTACCATGAGTGGAGTGGAAGGAATCCAACCGTAAATAACCTGCGGCACGTCCGGAACATCCAATCCCGGAGACTACACCGACTTTATTACGATCCAGTCCTGACTTCTGTAATCCTGCGATGAAAGCAGTAATGACAGTCCCGATTCCACATGTTGAACACCAAATATGTGGAAGACGTTCGGTTCGTAAATACCCTTCCATCGGATGGGCGAGAGGTTCTTTTGGTTTTGGAATGATCAATTCATCAGATAATATTTGGTCTGCAGTTTTACTCATTTTACACCTTCCTCGATCGCTTTTAAAATATCATTAGGATCATGAACCCATCCACCGGCATGGGGGACCAATGTCGTTTTTGCTTTTCCATTAACGCAACGTTCGACTTCGTAATATATTTGTCCAAGATTTATCTCAGGAACAACAAATGCTTTTACTCGGTCTCGTAATTCGTGGATACGTTTTTCTGGGAAAGGCCAAACTGTAATCAGTCTCATGGTTCCAACTTTAATTCCTTTTGCACGCGCATCCTGTACAGCTTTTAAGGCTACGCGAGACGTGATCCCGTATGAGATTACGACCACATCAGCATCTTCAACTTGATCCTCTTCAATAATTCGTATTTTTTCTTCATTCAATAAGATCTTATCAACGAGATGACGCACATTTTTATCTTGTGCTTCTGCATTAATGATCGGATATCCTCTTTCATCATGGGTTAATCCGGTAACATGAATATTGTATCCGTCACCTGCTTTCACCATTGGAGCAACAGATCCGTCTCCGAGAAATTGATATGGTCGGTAATCTTCTTTTTTTCCTTTATAAAAATTACGTGGAACAACTTCAATTTCATCTGCCTCGGGAATCACTACTTTTTCGGTCATATGTCCGACGCATTCATCCATCATAAACAAAACCGGTACACGATACTTTTCAGATAAGTTAAAAGCAGTGATCGTCAGATCAAAGCATTCCTGTGGAGAATTTGGGCAGAGAGAGATTAATTCATAATCTCCATGCGAACCCCAACGAGCTTGCATCATATCCCCCTGACCGGTTAACGTGGGAAGACCGGTTGAAGGACCCCCTCGTTGAACATTCACAAGAACACAGGGAACTTCCATCATGGTTGCAAGACCTAAATTTTCCATCATCAATGAAAATCCAGGACCGGATGTAACGGTCATGGCTTTGACTCCCGTCCAAGCAGCTCCAGCTACTGCCGCCATAGAGGCTAGTTCATCTTCCATTTGAATAAACTGTCCGCCAACTTTTGGGAACCGTTCTGCGACCCGTTCTGCAACTTCGGTAGAGGGAGTAATTGGGTAACCGGCAAGGAACCTGCATCCGGCAGCTACAGCTCCTTCAGCACAGGCATGGTCGCCGTCGATGTAATGATTTCCGGTGGCTACACCGATTGGATCAGCTTTCATAAAACTTCCTTTCGAAAAATTGTAACTGTATACATTTTGGGAACCTTAAGATTATTATTTAATTACTTCTTCAACATTCGGATTTCGAGTTTCTCCAACGGAAACAAAGATAGAAAACTCAGGACAGATCATTTCACAAAGGTTACAATTAACGCAAGCTCCCTGTTTTAAAATATCAGGATAATGATAACCTTTTCGATTGAATTCCTTGGACATCTCGAGAACACTGCGAGGACAATATTCAACACAAAAATTGCAGCCTTTGCATTGTTCAATATTGATATGAATATCCCCGGAAGGGACTTCCATTTTGTTTATATCAAGTGGAGTGCGCCAATAAGCCATAATAGACCTTTATGTTTGGTGATTGAAAATATGTGTGGGTTGTAGGAGCAGTTCATGATGGCGGCTAAGTAATTTTTTTCATGTAATGCTTCACCTATTTATTAAATATTATAATCTATTAATTTTTATCGAGTGGTGAGAGGATAGATGTTTGGGTGAAGATCAAACACAAATCAAAGTAGAGTAAGTATAACTTTGTGTATTCCTTTTCCACAATTTTCGAGCCAATAAGTTGATTAGAAGACCATCATATCTACTATTTAATATTATGTAATTGAAAAAAAGATTGCAAGGATTATTCTTAACGATCTATAAAAACTGTAATATTTAATACAGTTTTTATAAGATACTTCAATTTAAGATATAATGTAAATGAAATCGCCGGCGAAATAACTCGGAAAATAAATATAGTTTATGTGATCAAAGATTATTTTGGATAATGGATTTTAATTCAGCAATTGAAGGAATCACACCAGATTTAACTATTTTTCCATCAATTATTACGGCAGGAGTTATCATCACACCCATTTTTGAAAATGTTGCTACGTCATGAATTGGCTCGATCTCAGCAGCGAAATCCAATTCCGCACAAGCATTAATCACGTTTTTTAGTGTTTCTTCGCATCGCATACAGCCTGGTCCCGCAACTTGTATTTTCATGTTTATCCTTTCGTTATTCTTTAATTAATTAAGGGGAGATTTCCGTATATCCATCCGGTGATTGTTCCCAACAGAATTACAATTATCACATAGATAACTGATTGTTTCCAACCGAATACTTTAGCAATAGCTAACCAATTTGGAAGACTTAAAGCGGGCCCGGTTAGTAAAAGTGTGAGAGCAGGACCTTTAGCCATTCCTAGTGACATAAATGTATCTATGAAGGGGGCTTCCGTTAAAGTGGCAAAGTATGTGAGTGCACCGGTAACTGAAGCTAAAAAGACGGATGATAAATTGTTATTGCCTACCCAATCACTTACCCAATTTTCTGGCAAAATATCTCCAATAATTCCTACTAAGAAGACCCCCAGAAGTAAAAGAGGGAAGATTATGCGTACGAACCACCAGGTTTCCTTAAGGGCTTGTTTTAATTTATCAATGGCAATGTTTCTCGCTGCATAGAACCATGTGATCAAAGTGATTACTCCCCAAAGTATTGATTTTTCTCCATAGGTTCCATTTTGAAGAAGAAGGTTAGGCGCAATAAGAGAGAACAACAATAAAAGGAGAACGATTAATTCATGAAAACCTATGATTGAGTGTTTCTCGGTAGAGGGTTGAGAGGGTGTCAAATCCTTTCTCTTTCGATGAAAAATAATATGCATTAAGAATCCAATTATATAGGCCATAAACACAACGGATACAATCCGTGCTATGACCATTGAAATACCCAAAATACTGCCCGTATAGAAAACTGCAAGGACATTTACCGCAGGAATGGACCAGAGCAGAATGAAAGCAACTCCAATTCCTGCACCACTGTAAAATAGGCCACTGGCAACTGGGATGGCTGTGCAAGAACACGCAGCAAGGATCGAACCACCAATTGCCGAGAAGGTAAATGCTTTAAATAAATTTGCTTGATGACCGAGATGTAAGATCACGGCTTCCCTGTTGATGAATGCTACCATTCCTCCGGCGATAAGAAAAGCAGGTATGAGACAGGTTAATACATGTAAGGCAATATAATCAACTAGAGATGCAAATCCGGCAAGTATAAATTCATACATCATTTATTTTCCTCAAATCCTTTAGATATATAATAGGTTGCGCGATCAAAAAATAAATTTACACGTGACATAAATTCCATCGCTTGATACATTTCCAAGGGTTTATGCCAAATTCCGCCTTGAGCAAATACGTGAGCGAAAATATGTTTTCTTGTTAGACTGAGAGCGGAAATTACCTCGGATAAACGGTAGCCTTCTCCACGGCGCTCACCACCAATCTTTTTGAAATATTGCCAAATTTCAATCATTTCTTTCTCAGGATGAATGATCCATTGACCAAATTGGGAGATGACTTTATGTGCTTTTTCATAAATTTCATCATAGGATTTTGTTGCATAATGAGGAGTAGAAATATGTGTTTGTACTTCTGCAACCCAGTTTTCAGTAATGATATCAGCATCTTTATTGATGATGTGAAAAAGAGAATCGGAGGGCATTTCACCTTTGGGTTGGCGGCTTCCACCTTCCAAACGATGGAAGGAATCCTGCATAGCCCAAAGATCACGATAGCGATTTTTATATCGGTGAATGGCACGATAATTTGGAGAAAACGCTATCTCGGGTAATTGATGAAGTGGAAAGTACTTAACATCTGCGGCGTCATCTCCAGCCTGCATGGTTCCTGAAACATATTTCACTTCAAATGTCACCCAGATCAGATCTCCGTAAAAATCATTATAATGTGACTTTGTATCTAATAATCGAATAGTTTTACCTATAATTCCGGTTTCTTCCTCTAATTCTCGGAGTGCTGCTTCTTCAACCGTTTCATGAGTTTCTGCAAATCCTGAAGGAAGTCCCCACATCCCTGCGCGAGGTTCGTTTTTTCTTAAAACAAGTAATACCTCTCTATCATCATTCACAACTACAGATGATGCTACCGGTAACGGATTATTATAAAATACCAAATCGCATTTAGGGCAATAGTCCCGTTTGCGACTATCTACAAGTTTTTCTACGATCTTTTCAGAACAATTTGGACAGAATAAACGTTGTCTTTTCATGACAAACTTCCTTGTGTTATCGGTTTACGACATTGAAAAATAGCATCATTTTTTGTGAGAGTGTACTTTCCATTGGAATTAATTTTATTTTGAATAGAATCTAATAAGCGTTTTATAAAGTCAGATTCTTCAAATCTTTGATGATATTTAGAATTATGAGAGATGGTTTTTAATTTAAAATCGACATATTTGATACAGTCTTCAAAATGAGGTTGATGGAATATTAATTCGTTCTCATACTCCATCGATTCAATTATTTTAAAATATGACGAAAGAATTTCTACTCCATTTTCAGCATTAAATTTTGTCAATGTAAGGTCCAACTCAAGATCTGTGGGGGATAGAAGTATAGAGCTATCCATAGCATAACGGATATCATCTAATAACTCAGTCAACGATAATGAAGAATGAGTAATCGCAATAAATGTACCATCCGGCTTTAAAATACGAGTGATTTCCGGTAATAGCTCAATAAAAAAATATAATGAAAAACCCGAAAGAACCAGGTCATAGGAATTATCATTCAGATCTTTAATAATATCAGCTGAACTATTAATAAAATGACTATCAACTTTCGGGTGATCAACTTGTTTTAAAAAAGGTAGTTGATTACTATCAAGTAAATCGATTCCGGTCATTGAAGAATTTGGATAAATATTTCGGCATAAAACTCCGGAGAATTGACCAAACCCACATCCTATGTCTAAAACGTTAATGGGTTTACTAATTGATAAATTTTCTAGTGCTTGAGAATAAATGTTGGTTTTATTGGAAGAGTAACGGCGAATTAAATTTCCAATTTTCTCATGGAGATTTACGTTGCCGTAAGTATCGTGAAGGTTCTGATTTAAAGTGGAACCCATAAACAGATTTTATGAATCACTGGTAACAGATATCAGCGTTTCATTTTGTTTAGTAATACGACCAAAAGGTGTGGCTTCAAATGGTGAGAGAGAGTTGAACTTCTTAACATACTGTTCTACTTTGTCAGGAGGACAAGCAACTAAAATTCCCCCTGAAGTTTGTGCATCAGCAACCATACATTGTTTTGTGTAATCAATGGTGGGATGAAATTTTGTGAATTGGGACGCGAATTTCAAATTCCGTTTTGTTCCACCCGGTATAATATTATTCTCGGCTAACGTTTTCACTCCGGGGAGGAAAGGAAGCTTACTGAATTGAATCTCAGCGGAAACTTGACTAGCTCTACACATTTCCGCCAAGTGTCCCAATAATCCAAAACCGGTTACATCAGTCGCTGCACGGATATTATAGTCACGCATGACTTCAGCAGCTATTTTATTTAATTCTTTCATTGAGTTAATCGCTGCATTGATCCATTCAGCCGTTGCTTTATCTTTTTTAATTGCTGTTGCAATGATGCCGGTTCCTAATGGTTTAGTCAAAAGAAGGACATCACCGATACGAGCGTTTTGATTTAGGATCAAATCATCTTCATAACATTCACCTGTAACCACTAAACCGTATTTAGGTTCGGGGTCATCAATGCTGTGACCACCTACTATTGATATTCCGGCTTCACTGGCTTTTTCTATTCCGCCTTGAAGAATCGTTGTCAGCATTTCTTTGGGTAATGTTTGAATAGGAAAGCCGACAATGTTGAGCGCAAAAATGGGTGTAGCTCCCATGGCATATATATCCGAAAGGGAATTGGCAGCTGAAATCTGTCCGAATGCGAATGGATCATCAACAACCGGAGTGAAAAAATCTACGGTCTGAATTAAAAGTTTCTTATCGTCAAGGCGTACGACGGCAGCGTCGTCATTTCCATTGAAACCGACGAGTACTCGTTCATCCTTGGGTAGGGTAAGCGGACTCAGAACTTGAGCCAGGTCTTCAGGACCAATTTTACACGCTCAGCCGGAACCGTGACTTAAAGTAGTTAGCCTAATTTTGTCTTTTGCAATCATAAGAATAAACTGAATTTAATGAGAAAAAAATCATTGAATGACTAAATATTTATTAACAAGGATTAAATATCAATGTAAATTATCTATAGATTATTTTAGCAGGAAGTTGAAAAAGAAATGGAACAACGATTAACAATAATTACTTTAGGAGTTTCGGATTTAAAGAAATCAACTGAATATTATGAATCAAAATTTGGATGGAAAAAATCAGAATCAAGTAATAAATATATTTCATTTTTTACGTTAAACGGTATTCAACTTGCCCTTTACAACAAGAATGAATTAGCTGAAGACGCAACTGTGAATTCTGACGGAAAGGGATTTAAAGGTTTTACATTAGCATACAATACCAGATCTGAAAAAGAGGTTGACCAAAAGATTGATAAATTAAGAGAAAAAGGAGTTGAAATTATAAAGAATCCACAAAAAGTGTTTTGGGGTGGATATAGTAGTTACGTATCAGACTTGGATGGGAATTTATGGGAGATTGTATTCAATCCCTTCCTTGAGCTTGATGAAAAAGGGAATGTAAAAGAATAAAATCCAACTGCTAAACTAAATAATAAACATATAAACAAAGGTCAGTCCTAACAGAAATATTGATGGTTATAAATTCTATATTATTCTTAAACAAATCGGCAAAAAAAGTGGGTTCCCATTTGAAACACGATTGATCTTATTAATGATTTAATCAGGAATAAAATTGAATTACTTCCAATCGACGCGAACACCATTGTACAGTCTGATCTTTTCTCTACCTCTCGTCGGACTGTATGAAATTGGTTTAATGTTGATCTCAACAAAGGATTTACCTAACATACGGAATGCTGCAGATGTCCTCATGCGGCAAGCATTAGAGATTTTTGGTTCATTTGGACTTTATGGATTTGGTCTCTTATTTCTGGCGGGATTTTTATTTATTTACTTTATACAAAAGAAATCATGGGGACACATAAAAATACATGGTAATTACTTTATCTTCATGTTGATTGAAAGCATTGTATGGGCTTGGTTATTATACTATTTTATGCAATTTGGTCAGCTTGCATTTTTTATGAACCCCCAAAGTCGGATTCTTATTCAACAAGTTGTTTTGTCGATTGGTGCAGGGATCTATGAAGAATTTGTTTTCAGAGTTATATTGATAACCGGATTGATGTCGGTTCTTAGTTTTATCTTTCAATGGAAAATCACGCTTCAAAGAATAGGTGCCATTGTCGGTGCTGCTATTCTTTTTTCTTTATTTCATTTTATCGGAGTATTTGGAGAACCACCCACAATATCTTTGTTCTTAATACGATTTATGGCAGGACTGTTTTTAGGTGGTTTATATACAGCACGCGGTTTTGGAATAACTGCTTGTGCACATGCAGTTTATGATTTGATATTAGTGACTCAGACCTTTACTTAAAGAATAATCAAGGTTATTCAAATTTGAATGAACGAGTTATTGACTCAACTTAAACGTCCTAAGTAAATTTTATACCTATGGATGTAATACGACTAAAGAATATGGTCTTCTATGGTTATCATGGTTTGATCGACTCAGAAAAGGACCTCGGTGGCAAATTTGAAGTAGATCTGGAACTATTTCGCCCTTTGAAAAAAGCGGGAAGAACAGATGATCTTCAAAACACATTAGATTATGAAGCGATCTTCCGAACAGTTGAAGAGTGTACAAAAACGAATAAATTTTATTTAATCGAAGCTCTTGCTGACTCGATTGCAAAATTACTATTAAATAAATATGATTTGGCAAAGGTCATCGTTCGGGTTCGTAAACCCCATGCACCCGTTCATGGAATATTGGATACCGTAGAAGTAGAAATCACTCGATCAAAAGCAGATTATGTCTGAGTTTGTTTTTCTTTCATTAGGATCAAACCTTGGAGATCGTGAAGCCAATATCGCTGGAGCCATATCTGCTTTGGAAACTTATTCGGAAATAAATGACGTAAAGAGTGCTTCATATTATGAAACACCCCCTTTGCTAAAGACCGATCAACCATTATTCTTAAACACAGTCATTAGTCTAAAAACAATTTTTACACCCTTTCAACTTTTGGATACCATTCAAAAAATAGAAACTATGTTCGGAAGACCTTCTGATCGAATAAAGAATGAACCCCGAACCATTGATATCGACATCTTAATGTTTGAAAATTCTGTGATTGAAACATCAGAGTTGGTCATTCCACATCCTGAATTACCTTATCGAAAATTTGTTTTAGAACCCTTTAACGAAATTGCTTCAGATGTAGTGGTCCCGCTGATTAATCAAAAAGTGTCTTTTTTGTTTAATCACTGCCCGGACAAGTCAATAATTCATAAATATCAAATTAAAACACAAGCATGAGAAATTTATACTATGTAGCGATAGAAGGACCTATTGGGGTTGGTAAGACAAGTCTGGCAAAGTTATTAGCTGAACGTTTGGGTGCGAGAATGGTATTAGAGGAGTTTGAAGATAATCCGTTTTTACCAGATTTTTACAACGATCCCGAGCGGTTCGCATTCCAAACACAGCTTTTCTTTTTGCTTCAACGATATAATCAACAACAGGATCTACGTCAGGTTGATATGTTCCATAATTTATTGGTCACAGATTATATGTTTGTAAAAGATCGCCTGTTCGCTTCGTTGAACTTAAATGAAAAGGAGATCAGTCTTTACGATACTGTTGCTAACTTATTAGAAAAAAACGTGATCAATCCCGATATGGTGATCTACTTACAGGCAGATACGGATACTCTGATGAAAAATATTGCAAAACGCGGACGGTCTTTTGAACGGGATATGTCGTACGATTATATCAATGCCTTAAATCAGGTTTATTCCGAATATTTTTTCCGCTATCAAGACACACCGCTTGTAATCATCAATACGAATAACATTGATTTTGTAAATAATCCCAAAGATTTAGAAGAAGTTATCAAAGTGATCAGGCAACCTGTATCCGGAACAAAATTCTTTAATCCATCCAGTGGTTTGTAATGTTTAAATATATCCTTTTAGCTTTTGTAATTTATTTTGGTTGGAAAATTTGGCGATTTTTTAATCAGCTCAAAACATTTAATAAGCAAAATTCTGCTAAAAATAGTTCTAAACCAAAAAAAGATCTGTCAAAGCTGGATATCAAAGATGCAACCTTCACCGATATTGATAATTAAAGTCCATGAAAGCTGTACGAATTCATGAACATGGGACTATTGATGTCCTGAAATACGAAGACCTGCCCGTTCCAAAATTTAATAACGATCAGTTATTGGTTAAAATTCATGCAGCCGCAATGAATCATTTGGATATCTGGGTTCGCAAAGGAATTCCCGGTGTACCGTTACCATGTATACTTGGAAGCGATGGTGCAGGAGAAGTCGTGGAAGTCGGAAAAGACGTAACAAAATATTCTATCGGTGATCGAGTTATGATCCAACCGTTGACTTTTTGTGGTGAATGCGAATTTTGTAAAAATGGCAAAGAGAATTATTGTAATTCATGGGGAATTCTTGGTGAGAATCAAAATGGAACTCAATGTGAATATATAGCTCTTAACGAAGTTAATATCCGACCGATACCACACCATCTGAATTATAACGAAGCAGCAGCGTTTTCTTTAGTTGCACAGACGGCATTTGCAATGTTGATCCGTCGGGCAAACATTCAATCGGGAGAAAATGTTTTTGTTTGGGGAGGAACTTCAGGTGTAGGTAGCATGGGGATACAGATCGCCAAAGCAGTTGGATGTAACGTTTTTACCGCAGTTGGCAATTCTCATAAGGTTAAAGCAGCGGAAAAATATGGTGTGGATGAAGCTGCTAATTATTCAATAACGGATATCGCTTCATGGATAATGGACAAAACTAATGGTCAAGGTGTAGACGTGGTTATGGAACATGTTGGAGCCGCGACATGGAAAACGAGTTTATCCATTTTAGGAAAAGGCGGAAGAATCGTTACTTGTGGAGCAACCACCGGCGCAAAAGTTAATGTAGACCTCAGACATCTATTTTATAAGCAACAATCGATTCTAGGATCAACAATGGGAGATATTCAAGCATTTGATGAATCAATGAAAATGCTTGAAATGAAAAAAATTCACCCTATTGTTGATAAATGTTTTTCAATGGAAAATATTAAAGATGCTCATAGGTATATGGAGAACAATGAACAGATTGGGAAAGTGATTCTTAATCCATAGAACGTGATGACTTACATGAAGACCAGAATTTTAATAATCCTATTTATTTTATCGACCTTCGTCGTGGCTAAACCGTCTATTCATTACGGTATCATTACCGGCTCTAACAGTTGGGGATTGGCAGTAAATGTAATCAAACCAAAGACTGAAAAAACATCATGGATCTTAGAAACACGTTTTTATGATTGTAAAGGCGAAAATGAGTTCAATCTGCAAGGAGCTTACGGAGGAACCTATTCGTTCAATGAACAAAGTTTGGTGTTATTTCCCATATTTGTAGGATTTAGGAAAACTGTATTTCACGGAAAGATAGAAAACAATTTTATACCCTTTATTGAGTCGGGAGCCGGACCGGTTTTCCTATTCGATGGAGATGAGACCATTGACAGATGGTTTAAACGATGGAGTGATCCTTCATTTTTATTAACTGGAGGACTTTATTTAGGTCTGGGATTAAAGTTTAGATTTCCGAATGAAACAAATATTTTCATTCGTGCGGGTTATGATATAATACCACTAAGTACAAAGATAGATGATCGATCCGATTATAACGGAGCTGTCGTCCAAATCCTTTTCAGTCGTTAATCATGGACACACTATATTTTCACATAGATTCTAACAATATTGATAACGATCAATTTATCCTCGGAATTGAAGAATCACATCATTTTCTAAATGTTCTCCGTAAACCGATTGGTGTAGAAATATGGTTGATCGACGGTAAGGGGTCAGCATATAAAGCAGTTACCGAATCTATATTAAATAAACAAGTACAAGGAAAAATTCTTGAACACATCCCGATGCTTGGAGAAAATGGAGTTAATGTACACTTAACTTTAGGTATTTTGAAGGGAGATCGACTCAAATTAGCGATTGAAAAAGCAACAGAAATGGGTGTGGCTTCCCTAACATTAGTAAATATGGATCATTGTATCAAACGTGATGTAAAAATTGACAAGCTAAACAAAATTGTTATGTCCGCGGCAAAACAATGCGGAAGAAGTGTTATCCCCAATTTATCATTTATGAAATCCTTTGAAAAATGGATGAGTAAAAATGATAATTCGAAGGTTTTTGTTTGTGCCTTAGATGAGAGTAAATATTTATCAAACATTTACGATGATGAATCGATTAGTCAAAATGATGTACATATCGTCATAGGACCGGAAGGTGATTTCTCAAAGCGTGAAATAGAAATGATGAAAAAGAATGATTTTACCTTCATTTCTCTTGGTCCTAGACGATTACGTTCAGAAACAGCCGTTGTAACCGTATTAGCCGTAATAAATGAATTGATCGCAGTAAATTAACTAAAGGAGAATGGATATGGATGATTGTTTATTTTGCAAAATAATTCGTAAAGAAATTCCCTCAACAATTGTGTTTGAGAATGAACGAATATTTGCTTTTCGAGATATTAATCCACAGGCTCCGACACATATACTGATCATCCCAAAAGAACATATATCTACTTTAATTGATGTATCGGAAAATCATCAAAAATTGATTGGTGAAATGATTTACACTGCCACGACTCTTGCAAAAGATGAAGGAATAGATCAAAACGGGTATCGCACTGTCTTTAATTGCAATCCTGATGGTGGGCAGGAGGTGTATCATATCCACTTACATTTACTGGGTGGAAGAAAAATGACATGGCCTCCAGGTTAATAATTAGATGATTAAAATACGCATGGTGTTTCAATTGAACTCATTGTAAACTTTCCGACGCAATAAGATCATTATTTTCAAGAAATGTATATCTCAGATTTAAAAATTCACGGATTTAAATCCTTTTACAACAAAGAGGATTTGACGTTTGGCGAAGGGATAACGGCTATCGTTGGACCAAATGGATGCGGAAAAACCAATATCGTAGATGCGATTCGCTGGGTTTTAGGTGAGCAAAAATATAGCACCTTGCGAAGCAGTAAGATGGAAGACGTGATCTTTAACGGTGCAAAAGGATTGAAGCCGTTAAGTGTTAGCGAAGTGACGCTTACGGTTCATAATAATAAGGGAAAACTCCCGATAGAATATAATGACATTGAGATTGGACGACGAGTTTATCGAAATGGTGAAAGTGAATATTCTTTAAATCGAGTACCATGTCGATTAAAAGACATCAATGATCTATTCATTGATACCGGGATGGGTGCAGATGCCTATTCGGTGATCGAGTTAAAAATGATCGAACAGATCCTCTCTGAAACAGGAGATGACCGAAAACGGATGTTTGAAGAAGCGGCAGGAATTAATAAGTACAAATCACAACGTAAATCTGCGTTTCGGAAGTTTGAAGCGACTCGGCAAGACCTTGACAGAATTGGGGATATTATCCTTGAAGTCGAATCTAAAGTTCATGGTCTGCAACTCCAATTAAAACGATTCAAACGTCATGCAAAATTGACGGAAGACCTAAAAAATTATGACATTGCATTAGCCTTTCTTAAAACAAATCGATATATAGAACAGGCAAAACCATTATCACAAAAAATAAGCGAATTCAAGAATATCCGTGAAACCAATACAAGCAAAGAGCATATTCACGAATCTCAATTAGAGCAATTAGGCAAGACTTATAAAGATCAGGAACAAGAATTATCTCAAATTCAACAAGAATTAAGCTCATTTGAAGAAGAACGAGAGAATCTAAAACAGGTTGTTTTAGTCAATACAGAAAAATCTAACTCAGCTATATCTACAAAAGATCGACTACTTGCAGAAAAAACAACGAATGAATCCAAACAAAAACAATTAAACTCATTGGTAAATGACTTAACCGAAAAAATCGAGAAACTTGATCCGGATATTGAAACAAATCTTCTGAACTATAAAGAGAAAAAAGAAGAATTCGAATCCATTGAAAAATTATATAAAGATGCCCAATCGAATTTAGAGACCCTTCAAAATCAGCGTTGGACTGAACAAACAAAATTATCGGAAAAATTATCGCTTCAAACTCGTACAGAATCAATGATAGAGGAAAAGGGAACTCGCATTGATGAATTGAATAATAAGCAATCCGACTTAGACATATCTCTTAAAAAACTTGCTGAAGATCAAAACTCTCTTGATACAAAGAAAATAGCACTACAGAAAAAAATTGAAACCTCCAAAAACGAGATTTTAGCTGGGGATACGGAATTAACCGATCTTCATAACGAATTTAGAAATCAAACCGTATTAAAAGATTCCTTAACCACACAGATCGAAGGACTCACTGCTCAGGTAGATTTTTATAAAGAACTCATTTCTTCGGGTGAAGGATTACCACAAGGGACTCGTTCCGTTCTGAATCAAAATGAAAAATTAACCGGAATCTTGGGTATGGTTGCCGATGTGTTTCAAACAGAAGAAAAGACACAAACAGCGTTAGAATCCGGATTAGGAGATTTAGCCCATTGTCTTATTTCTAAAGATCGTAAAACAGCTGTTGAAACGATCCGTTTGGTTAACAATAACAACTGGGGAAGTGTTTCGATCATCCCATTAAAAGAATTATCGTCTTCGAAGACAAATCTCAAAAAAGTACCAGATTCAGAAAATATAATCGGTCGAGGTGATCAACTGATCCAAACGTCTGCTGAGTTTAAGTCACTTGCTGAAAGACTTTTAGGAAATCTTCTTGTTGTAAAGGACTTAGAAAAAGCGGTTAATGACCCTCTATTAATGGATTGGAATCTAGTTGATCTAGATGGTGTAATCGCTCGGAATGATTTTGTTTTAAAGAACCAACAGCGATCTCATCAAGGTGTTATTGGGCGGCAGAAGAAAGTTGAACAGATTGAAAAGCAAATCGCCGAATTGAAAGATAAAGCAAAAACTGCGAATGAAGCACGTGTCCGATTAGAAGTTGATCTAAAAGAAAAAGAAGAAATCCAAATTGGACGACAGAAGCAATTAGATGAGTTATCGGTTGAAGAGTCCAATCTTAGCAAGGAGATCGTACAAAATCATTATCGGCAATCACAAACCGTTGAATTGATTGATGAACTGAAAAATGAGGTTGGAGATCTAACAAAAACACATCGTCAGCTAATGGAATCATTGGAAGCAATGAAACCCGAGATCGAGAAAGCAAATTCTGCTTTAGATATGTTAAAGAAAACGCTTGAAGACGCTGAAAATTCTTTAATAAAACGACGCATAGATCGTGATGAGTTTCATCAAAAACTTCAAGATTTACGAATTCAACTCCTCAATCTTGAGAATCAAAGAGATAATCTAAACTTCCAAAAACGGAGTGCTAAAGAAAATGTTGAAGAATTGGAAGAACGGAGAACTTTGATAGATGAAGAGATCGCCTCTCTTGAGCAGTTAAAAGTTGATTTACAAGCTCAAATTCAAAAAGATGAAATCTCTCTACAAAAGATCAATGGAAAGATCCAACATCAGCGTTCCATCCATGATATGAAAAAACAAGTGTATTCAGAGACTTATCAAGAGATCGAGAAAATTCGTTCGTTAATTCGTTCTGAACAACAGAACCGTGAATCAATCATGGAAGAAATGAAGCAATGTGAGATCCAAATTGCAGAGTTTGACCAAAAAATAAAACACATGCAAGAACGCATTCATGAACGGTATCAGATTGAAATTCCTGAAACCATGACGATTGATAAAGATGAAGAGACATTGGATATGGCTATTCAACGGATCGAAAGAAGTTTGGAAAAAATCGGTCCGGTGAATATGGCGGTTCAGGTAGAATATGAGGAAGAAAGTAAACGTTACGATCTCTTAATTAACCAAAGAGATGATTTGATTGAGTCAGAAAATCATCTTCGTGAGACCATTCAAAAGATCGATCGAGTGGCACGGAAACAATTTTTAGATACCTTTAGTGAGATCAAAACAAATTATGAGAAACTCTTCACCTTGTTCTTTGAAGGTGGGCAGGGGACGTTATCACTGATCGGAGATCCCGACCCGTTGGAATCAGAAATTGCTATTTATGCACAGCCACCCGGGAAGCGCAATCAATCTTTAAGAATGTTATCTGCAGGGGAGAAGTCTCTGACCGCCATCGCGCTACTTTTTGCGATTTATCAATATAAACCCAGCCCATATTGTATTTTAGATGAGGTGGATGCTCCGTTAGATGATGTGAATATTTTAAAATTCACAAAAGTGCTTAAGCAATTTGCAAACGACACACAGTTCCTTGTCGTAACTCACAATAAATTAACGATGGAAGCAGCAGACTACCTTTATGGAGTTACGATGGAACAAAAAGGTGTCTCAAAGCTTGTATCTGTGAAGTTTGAGTAATTGGCAGCGTTTACCGACTGATTTATCAATCAGTTTTGAATCACTCCCCATTCCATTATACAAAAGCCTTCTCGTAGGGTTGGAATAATTTCTGGTGTAGATATTTCGGGATAATTATTTGAATCCTTCATGACAACATAGAACAATCGTTTCAGTACATCCGGCCGGACTGATACATTAAGTTTAATGATTTCATCAATTTCTTCATCAACTTGAGGAAAAACCACCATATCTTCATAAGAATTAAATATGGGTATCCAATATTCAATAAAATCTTCAATTTCGTCATCATTAAAACCATATAATGACAAATTATCACTGAAAAAACTTTCATGCTCATGATGGGGAACGAACCAACCAGACTCATATTGCCATACATTGGGCGTAATAGCTTCATAAAATAAAAATGAATATTCATCATTTATAAGTCCATTTGGTTTCACTGAAACCGTCCAACCATTTTGATATTCTGGCTCAGAAATTGTTACGTGACCTCCTTTAGGAAATTCTAACTCAATAGTCAGATCAATCTCAGTCGAAGGATAAAGATAAATATTTGGTTTTTCAACACCTATTGAATCAGGAGGGATTATAATTGTCGTATCTAGATCAATGGGTTCTGTACTGTTTTTACAGCTATATGATGGAAGGGTTAGACAAATAAAAAAACATGTTATTATGCACGATAAAATATATTTAATTTTCATTTTTATTCTCCATTTCTATGTCACCAGTGTTTCACGTCCGTAGTAGCGGGGGTTAGATATAATTTGATATTATATTTAGAATTGTAAACTAACATCCAATCCATTCTCAATATCTACAATTAATGTATCAGTATTAACCTTTCCATTTTCTGTATCAATTGCCCAAACAACTATTGTTCTTGGAACGGTAAATAGCACTTCCTCATTGCCTGATGAATCAACCAATGTCTGTTCGAAACCAAATGGAATACATTCCTGACTAAATTCAAAATATCCGTCTTGATCGGTTTTTGCAATTGAATTGATCTCTAAATATTCATGTTCTGAATAATTATTCTCATGAAACAGGTAATGCGTTGATTCATTATACCCTGTCTTGATTCTAATTAAATAAACATCTTCAAGTGGATACTTCTCGTTGTCATCTCTCCCGTTCCAAATAACAGAGTGATGACCGCTCGGTTGCTCATCATCGATTAATTTTGCAATTGTATCAGAATTACAAATGTTCTCAATCCAAAGCAATACATGGGTTGAATCTTCTAATGAATAACTTATACTTATTTGGGGTTCGGTATGAAGAATCTTTAAATACATTCCACCTGACAAAGTTATATCATAAACTATTTTTACATCACTTCTTGGTGAACCACTGTTATCATAGACATACCCTCGGATGGTTGAATCTGGTTCTGCTTGTTTCTCCGGACATGCGATGATCAATAAACACAAAAATGGCACCAAACTATTTTTCAATATACTTTTCATCATTTTCCTCAAATTATATCTAACG
>CAZYDH010000014.1:0-41987 GCA_964645915.1 uncultured bacterium | reverse complement strand
AAACTTAGGAGTTTCTCATGGCAAAGGAAAAATTTGAGAGAACGAAGCCGCATGTCAATATCGGTACGATAGGGCATGTTGATCATGGTAAGACGACGTTGACAGCAGCGATCACATTAGCACAGTCAGCCCGTGGATTATCGCAGGTAATGGCATTTGATGATATTGACAATGCTCCGGAGGAGCGTGAACGCGGTATTACAATTCAGACCGCACATGTTGAGTATGAGACAGAGAATCGTCATTATGCTCACGTAGATTGTCCAGGGCACGCGGATTACATTAAGAATATGATCACAGGAGCCGCTCAGATGGATGGGGCGATTTTGGTGGTAAGTGCAGCAGACGGACCGATGCCACAGACACGTGAGCACGTATTATTAGCTCGTCAGGTAAATGTTCCTTCTATTGTTGTATTTATGAACAAGACAGATCAGGTAGATGATCCTGAGCTACTCGAGCTGGTAGAGATGGAGCTTCGTGATTTGTTGAATGAATATGATTTTCCTGGAGATGACACGCCGATTATTATGGGAAGTGCTCTAAATGCATTAAATAATCCATCAGATGCAGAAGCGACGAAGTGTGTTGTGGATTTATTAGAAGCGTGTGATTCTTTTATTCCTGAGCCGGAGCGTGATATTGATCGTCCTTTCTTGATGCCGGTTGAAGACGTTTTTAGTATTACAGGACGTGGAACGGTTGGTACAGGTCGTATTGAGCGTGGAATTATTAAAGTAAGTGATGAAGTAGATATCATTGGTATGGGTCTTCACAAGAAAACAGTATGTACTGGAGTAGAGATGTTCCGGAAGTTGTTGGATGAAGGTCAGGCTGGAGATAATGCCGGATTATTGCTTCGTGGAGTAGATAAGAACGAATTGAAGCGTGGAATGGTCTTGGCGAAACCGGGAAGTATTACCCCTCATACGAAGTTTAAGGCGAGTGTATATGTATTGAAGAAGGATGAAGGCGGACGTCATACTCCGTTTTTCAATGGATATCGTCCCCAGTTTTATTTCCGTACGACGGATGTGACAGGCGTAGCGACATTGCCGGCGGGTACCGAGATGGTGATGCCTGGTGATAATGTTGAGTTAGAAGTTGAATTGATCACTCAGATTGCGATGGATAAAGAGCTTCGTTTTGCGATTCGTGAAGGTGGGCACACAGTGGGTGCCGGTGTTGTAACTGAAATTGTTGAATAAGGATACTTTTCGTGGCGAAACAAACTATCAGAATTAGCTTAAAAGCATACGATCACACTTTGTTGGATAAATCCACAGAGAAGATCGTGCGAACAGCAAAATCAACCGGAGCAATAATTTCCGGACCAATCCCTTTACCAACAAAACGTACGATTTATACTGTTTTGAGATCTCCTCACGTTGATAAAAAATCAAGAGAGCAGTTTCAAACAAAAATCCATAAACGTTTGATCGATATTCTAAACTCTACTCCTAAAACAGTTGAATCACTTATGAAGTTAGATTTACCCGCTGGTGTAGATATTGAGATTAAGGTGTAGTTATGCGTGGAATGATTGGTAAAAAACTTGGAATG
The DNA here is from genome assembly GCA_964645915.1 of uncultured bacterium. Taxonomy (GTDB): domain Bacteria; phylum Fidelibacterota; class Marinisomatia; order Marinisomatales; family JACNKV01; genus JACNKV01. Next base: position 40,424 of record CAZYDH010000014.1, on the reverse strand, counting down.
ACACAAATCTATATGGAATCAGGAAAGATGGTTCCGGTCACTATAGTTGAAGCTGGTCCTTGTGTTGTTACTCAAGTAAAAACTGAAGAAAATGACGGGTATAGTGCTGTTCAAGTTGGATTTGGAATACGTAAGGAAAAACATGTTACAAAACCTATGAAAGGTCACTTTAATAAAGCTGGTGTAGAACTACAATCAACATTAGCTGAATTTGAGATTGTCCCGGGTTTTGATTATAAGGCTGGTCAACAATTTACTGTTTCATTATTCAAGGAAGGTGATATTGTTGATGTATCAGGTACATCCAAAGGTAGAGGATTTGCTGGTGTAATTAAACGCCACGGATTTCATAGACCGCCTATTACACATGGACAGAAACATACAATGCGTTCTCCGGGATCAATCGGACAAGCATCTTCACCCTCAAAAGTTTTTAAAGGTATGAGAATGGCCGGGCATTATGGTAATGCAAAAACAACGATCCAAAATTTGGAAGTAGTTAAAGTTGTACCAGAGAAGAATCAAGTATTTCTCAAGGGTGCAATCCCCGGTGCTAATAACGGAATTGTTTACATCTCAAAGTAATTATGAAATTAAAAGTATATAACACAGATGGTTCCAAAGGAACCGCAATGACAGTGGATGAGACCGTATTTGGGATAACTCCAAACGAGGTGGTTGTGCATCAAGCTGTTGTGTCCGAACTTTCAAACAGAAGGCAAGGAACACATGCCGCAAAAAGCCGTGGAATGGTTCAAGGTGGTGGAAGAAAACCATGGAAACAAAAAGGTCGTGGTGCGGCAAGAGCCGGAACAATTCGTTCTCCTTTATGGCCTGGTGGTGGTGTTGTTTTTGGACCCACTCCGCATAAACATATTCGCGATATTCCTAAGAAGATGAAGCAATTAGCTCGTAAAAGTGTATTATCTGATAAAGCAGCTTCTGGTGCTATTGTTGTTGTGAAAGAATTAAATATTGACAACCCAAAAACAAAGACGGTTGTTGAATTAATTACCAATTTAGGTTTAGCTGGTAAAAAGATCACGATCTTTCCTGCAGTTGTCAGTGATGCATTGTGTTTATCAGCAAGAAATATTAAAAATGTTTCGGTAGTAAAAGCAGATCATGCAAGTGCTTATGAATTATTGGATAACGAAGTGATGTTGTTTGATAAAGCCGGTTTAGCATTGTTAAATAACCAATTAATATCGAAAAATTAATTATGGTGGATTACAGAAAAATAATCGTCCGACCGATCTTTACAGAAAAGATGAGTATTCTTGAAGAGACTCAACGTAAGTATGCTTTTGAGGTCAGTATGGATGCTAATAAAATTGAGATAAAAAAAGCCGTTCAAGAAAAATTTGATGTGAAGGTCGAAAAAGTTGCCACAATGAACCGTAAAGGTAAGTCAAAAGTCATGACTGTTAGAAGTGGTGGTAGAACTATTCGAACCCAAGGGAAACGATCAGACTGGAAACGAGCAATTGTTACCCTACAGGAAGGTCACTCAATAGACTTATTGAAGGGTGAAGTGTAGGATCTTATGGGAATACGTACTTTAAAACCAGTGACTCCGGGTAGCCGTTTTGCTACACGTCCGGATTTTGCTGATATCACAACAGATAAACCGGAAAAAAGTTTAACGACTGCACTACGCAAGTCAGGTGGTCGGAACAATAACGGTAGGATTACGGTGCGGCATCGTGGTGGTGGACATCGTAGACGTTATAGAATAATCGATTTCAAACGGAATAAATTTGATATTCCGGGTAAAGTGGCTACGATTGAATACGATCCAAATCGTTCTGCATATATTGCACTGATCCATTATGCTGATGGAGAAAAAAGATATATTCTTGCACCTTATGGAATCAAAGTTGGTGATCCAATTATGTCCGGGGATGAAGCTCCATTAAAAATTGGTAATTCTTTACCGTTAAAAACGATACCAACCGGTCTTTTTGTTCATAACGTGGAAATGGTTCCTGGCAAAGGTGGACAAATGGTAAGAAGTGCAGGTGCTTCTGCTCAGGTAATGGCTCATGCTGAAGGATTTACAACACTCAAATTACCATCTGGTGAAGTTAGAATGGTATCCAGCGAGTGTCGTGCAACCCTTGGACAGGTTGGAAATCGAACTCACGAACAAGTTGTGTCAGGAAAAGCTGGAAGAACACGTTGGTTAGGTCGACGTCCTAAGGTTAGAGGTGTTGTTATGAATCCGGTTGACCATCCAATGGGTGGTGGTGAAGGAAAATCCTCTGGTGGTCGACATCCTACGACACCATGGGGTAAACCTACTAAAGGGTATAAAACACGAAATCGGAACAAGAAATCCAACGAAATGATTGTAAAGAGGAGAAAATAGGATGGCACGGTCACTAAAAAAAGGACCTTTTGTGGATCCTAAATTATTAAAAAAATTAGATGTCATGAATAACAGCGGAAAGAAACGTGTTATCAAAACATGGTCGCGTAAATCTATGATCACGCCGGAGTTTGTCGGACATACCTTGGCAGTTCATAATGGAAATAAATTTATTCCCGTTTTTATTTATGAGAATATGGTAGGGCATAAGCTTGGAGAATTTGCTCCTACAAGAACTTTTAGAATGCACTCAGGTGACAGGAAGAAATAATGGAAGCTACTGCACACGCAAAATATATCAGGCAATCTCCTAGAAAGATTCGTAAAACATTGGAGCTTATCGATGGAATGAATGTTGGTAGAGCTCTTAATATCTTGCATTTTTCTAAGGAAAAGGCAGCAACGGTAATTGAAAAGACACTTCATTCAGCTGTCGCTAATTTTATGAATAAATTAGAAGAGACCAATGTTAATCCTGAAACATTGAGCATTAAAGAAGCTTATGTTAACGGTGGACCTCCGTTAAAAAGATTTCGCGCCTCAGCGATGGGTCGCGCTTCAAGAATTCGAAAACCATCAAGTCATTTAACTATTGTCCTAACGGACACGAACGCGTAGGAGGGTTGTTTGGGACAAAAAACACATCCGGTCGGATTTAGACTAACGGTTAATAAATCTTGGCAATCCAATTGGTTTGCTTCAAAGAAGCAATTTAAAGATGAGCTAGCCGAAGATGTACAAATCAGAAAATATTTAAAACATCGTCTTCCTAATGCCGGTGTTTCCAAAATTGAAATACGTAGAACTTCTAAGGTTGTTGCAGTCACTATTCATACCGCCAGACCCGGTATTGTGATTGGTAAAGGTGGAGAAGAAGTAAAACGTTTGAAAAAAGAAGTTAAGCAATTAACCAAAAAAGATATACAGATCAATATTTCTGAAGTAAAACGCCCCGAATTAGATGCAGCATTGGTCGGAGCAAATATTGCACATCAGTTAATAAAGAAAATTTCGTATCGACGCGTAGTAAATAAAACGATTCAATCAACCATGAGAATGGGAGCACAAGGTATTCGTATCAATGTGGCTGGTCGATTAGGCGGAGCAGAAATTGCTCGAAGTGAAAAATTTATGGATGGGAGTGTTCCTCTTCATACACTAAGATCAGATATTGACTATGCACTTACCGAAGCAAGAACAACATACGGCGTGATCGGGATTAAAGTTTGGATTTGTAACGGTGAAGTACGTGGTAAGTAATTATGTTAGAACCTAAAAAAATTAAATTCAGAAGACATCATAGAGGACACAGACGTGGGATGGCTCACCGTGGAAACTATGTTGCATTTGGCAGTTATGGTTTAAAAGCAATGGAACCGGGTTGGATCACTGCAAGACAGATCGAGGCAACACGTATTACGATATCTCGTGTTGTTCGTAAAGTTGGAAAAATGTGGATTCGTATCTTTCCCGATAAACCAATCACTGCAAAACCAGCTGAAACCAGAATGGGTAAAGGTAAAGGTGCCCCTGAATATTGGGCCGCAAATGTCAAGCCGGGAAGAATTTTGTTTGAAGTTGAAGGTGTCTCATTCCAAGAAGCTGAATTAGCCTTCCGGAATGCCGGTCATAAATTACCGATTAAAACAAAAATCGTTGGTCGGAGGGAGTTCTAGAGAAAATGAAACGTAGTCAGTTAAATGAATTAAATCGTGTTGAGTTGGAAACGAGACTCCAAGATAATTTAGATGCAATGCAGAACCTTCGATTTCAAAAAGCTTTACAGCAAATTGAAGATCCAAAGCAGATTAGCTTAATACGTCGTGAAATTGCTCAGATTAAAACAGTTTTACGCGAAATGGATTTGGGTATTCGTACTCAAAAAGATGGAGATAAATAATTATGTCTGATGTTCGTAAAAGACAAACATTGTACGGCGAAGTTGTTAGTACAAAAATGGATAAAACCGTTACGGTCAAAGTGATGAGAAAAGTTGAACACCCCGTATATAAAAAATATGTAAAACGGTTTAAAAAATATTTAGCCCATGTTGGGTCAGTAGAACCTAAAATGGGTGACTTGGTCATAATATCTGCCATACGACCGTTAAGTAAGAATAAACGTTGGCAGGTAAGTGAAATTGTACGCGAATCAGTAAAGATTGGATAAGAGTCGTGATTCAACAAGAAACAAGATTAAAAGTAGCAGATAACACAGGGGCAAAAGAAGTCCTGTGTTTTAAAGTGCTGGGTGGCAGTAAACGTCGTTATGCATCTCTTGGGGATGTTGTTGTGGTTACGGTAAAAAAAGCCATACCAAACGGAATGGTGAAAAAAGGAAAAGTAACTCGGGCCGTGATTGTCAGAACCAGTAAAGAAGTACGCCGTCAAGACGGGACATATATTAGATTTGATGACAATGCAGCAGTATTACTTACTGAAACGGGTGAGCCTCGTGGCACACGTATTTTCGGACCTGTCGCACGTGAACTTCGTGAAGGTGGGTATATGAAAATTGTCTCAATGGCTCCGGAGGTATTGTAATATGCGAATTAAAAAAGGAATGAATGTCCTCGTGAATAGTGGAAATCACAAGGGAGAAAAAGGAAAAGTGCTTCGTGTGATTCCAAAAACAAATCGAGTGATCATTGAAGGAGTGAATTTCATTAAAAGAACCGTTCGTCCTACACAGGATAATCCTTCTGGTGGATTCGCAGAAAAAGAAGCTTCAATTCATATTTCTAATGTCTCTGTTTTGCAAGGTGGAGAACCAACTCGAATTGGATATAAAAAATTGGATGATGGTTCTAAAGTACGTATATCAAAAAAAACCGGCGAAGAGATTAATATTTAATTATGGCTGAAAAAACTACAAAAACTAAAAAAAGCACTGCGCAACCAGCGAAGAAAAAAGTGACGAAAAAAGCTGAAGTGAAAAAGAGCAGTAAGAAACAAGTTTATGTTCCGTTTATGAAGGAATTTTATAATAATACTGTGATGAAAAATCTTACTGATCGTTTTCAATATGACAGTACGATGGAAGTTCCAAAACTTTCAAAGATCACGCTAAATATGGGCGTTGGTGACGGAAAAAATAATCAAAAAGCATTAGAGAGTGCTCAAAACGAGCTGACACTTATCGGAGGACAAAAAGCAGTAGTCACCTATGCAAAGAAAGACGTTTCTAATTTTAAGATCCGTCGCGGTTTTCCAGTAGGAGTTCGAGTTACATTACGTGGAAATAAAATGTATGAGTTTTTCCATCGTTTAAACTCAATTGCACTACCGCGTACTCGAGATTTTAATGGATTGTCTTTTAAATCCTTTGATAAACGTGGAAATTACAATTTCGGAGTGAAAGAACAGATCGTGTTCACTGAAATTGATTATGATAAAATTGATGCTATCCGTGGTTTAGATGTTGCCATAACCACGACAGCAAAAACAGATGATGAAGCTTATTGGTTACTCAAAGAATTTGGGTTCCCATTAAGAACTAAATCGCCCAAGAATGTAGCGGAGGTTAATTAATGGCAAAACGATCCTTAATTGTTAAGGCGAACAGAAAGCCGAAATTCTCAACAAGAGAGTATAATCGTTGTACGAATTGTGGCAGACCTCATGCTTATATGCGTCGGTTTGGATTATGTAGAATATGTTTCCGGGAAATGGCTCTTAAAGGAGAAATCCCCGGTGTTACAAAAGCAAGTTGGTAAGGAGAATTATATATTATGTCGATGAGTGACCCCATAGCTGATTTGTTAACGCGAATCCGGAATGGTCTTGCTGTTGGAAAACGCTGGGTAGATGCCCCTGCCTCCAATATAAAGAAACGAATTGTATATGTACTAAAAGAAGAACATTACATCAAAGATTTTATCTTTATCGCCGATGGTAATAAAGAGACAATCCGTATATTTTTGAAATACGATTACAAGGAACAACCTGTCATCACCAAAATTGAGAGAGTCAGTAAACCTGGTTGTCGTGTATATGTGGAATCTAAAAGCATTCCAAGAGTATTAGATGGATTAGGTATTTCAATTTTATCTACTCCAAAAGGTGTTTTATCAAATAAAGCCGCTAGAAAACTGAATGTAGGCGGTGAATTAATTTGCAACGTATGGTAATATAGATATGTCTAGAATTGGAAAAAAACCTATAGAAATCCCTGACGGTGTTACGGTATCTTTTAAGGATCAAGTTGCGACGGTTAAAGGTCCAAAAGGTGAATTATTTCTTCCTTTGATCTCAGGGATCACTGTAAAAGAATTTGAAGGCGGACTCTCTGTTGAGAGATCATCTGATGAAAGAAAATTTCGTGCAAATCATGGTACAATGAGACAGTTATTGCATAATGCGATTACCGGAGTATCACAGGGCTATTTGAAAGAATTATCTTTGGTTGGAGTTGGATATCAAGCGAATATGGAAGGAAACAGATTGAAATTAGCTGTTGGATATTCTCATGATATTCTATTTGATCCACCTGAAGGAATTACGATCACTGCAAAAAGAACTGATATTGCTATTTCAGGTATTGATAAACAATTAGTTGGCGAAGTAGCCGCAAAAATACGGTCCTTCCGTCTTCCGGAACCTTATAAAGGAAAAGGAATACGATACAAAGGTGAGCATGTTCGTCGAAAACAAGGTAAAACGGTTGGTAGTTAAACCTCATGAGTAAAATAAAAAAAGATTATAGTCGATTTATTCGACGCAGAAATCGGAGTAAAAAAACTGCATTTAATCATCCCGATTTCCCAAGATTATGTGTTTTTCGTAGTAATAAGCATATTGAAGCTCAAATTATCAATGATCAAACAAGTGTAACGATCGTTGCAGCCTCTTCATATGAAAAAGAAATTGCAGGGAAAGACAAACAAACAAAAACGGAAATTAGTAAACTAGTCGGATCATTGCTTGCAGAACGTGCTTTGAAAGAAAAAATTAACCAAGTTGTGTTTGATCGCAATGGATTTCCATATAGTGGAAGAATTAAATCCTTGGCCGAAGCAGCACGCAAAAGTGGTTTAAAATTTTAAAAGAGGGAGTATAGAGTTGGCGCATATAAATCCAGCGGAATTAGATCTTAAAGAAGAGATAGTTGTTCGAATTAATCGAGTCTCTAAAGTAACATCAAGAGGAAAACGTCTTCGTTTTTCAGCTTTAGTTGTTGTTGGTGACGGAAAAGGTCATGTAGGAATGGGTGTAGGAAAAGCGAATGAAGTTATTGCTGCTATTGCAAAAGCAAAAGAAGATGGCAAACAAAATATTCATCGTACATCATTAATTAATGGAACAATCCCTCATAAAATCATTGGAAAATACGGTGCCAGTAGGGTGATGTTAAAACCAGCTGCACCCGGTACAGGAATCATTGCCGGTGCTGCGGTACGTGCCGTAATGGAAATGGCGGGTATTTCTAATATTCTAACAAAAATTATCGGTTCTAATAATCCTATCAATGTTGTTCGTGCTACAATGCAAGCTTTAACGAGTTTGCAGGATGCTGTCTCGATCGCCAACAAAAAAGGTGTAACCATCAAACAAATTTTTAATTAATTATGAGTAAAAAGTCTAAAACCTTAAAAATTACACAGGTCCGTAGCGGAATCGGGTATAAACCCAAAGCGATTGCTACTTTAGAAGCATTAGGTTTAAACAAAATGCATAAAACTGTTGAAAAAACAGATAATCCGGCAATTCGCGGAATGATAAAAAAAATTGAATATTTGCTGAAGGTAGAGGAAGTCGTATGAAACTAGGCGAATTACAACCACAAAAAGGCGCAAGAAAAAATTCAAAAAGAAAAGGCCGTGGTCAGGGATCTGGTTTAGGTCATACTGCCGGTCGTGGTCATAAAGGTGCGGGACAAAGAAGTGGAAATAAACACAGACCTTGGTTTGAAGGTGGACAGATGCCCCTAATGCGTCGTGTACCTAAACGTGGATTTTCAAACTACTTGTTTAAGAAAGATTATCAAATTGTCAATTTAGCTGATGTTGAAAGCCTGGGTGTGGATACAGTAACACCCGAATTACTGAAAGAAAAAGGATTGATAAGATCCGCTTTTAAGCCGGTGAAAATATTGGCAAATGGAGAAGTAACAAAAGCAATCAGCGTTTCAGCTTCATCATTTAGTAATTCTGCAAAAGAAAAAATTGAAAAGGCAGGAGGCTCTGCCACAGTTCTGTGATTAATAAAATAAGAAACATATTCAGCATCCCTGAACTCAGAAATAGAATTTTATTCACACTCGGAATTTTAATTATTGTTCGGATTGGTGCTCATATTCCAATCCCAGGTGTCGACAGTGAAGCGCTTGGAGCGGCGATCCAACGATTCCAAAATAGTCTGTTCGGACTATACGACCTTTTTGCAGGTGGTGCATTCAAAAAAGCCACACTGTTTGCGTTAGGAATTATGCCCTACATATCTGCATCAATTATTATCCAGTTGATGGGTGCTGTTGTCCCATATTTTCAACGTCTTCAAAAAGAAGGGGAAGCCGGAAGAAAAAAGATCACGCAAATTACCCGGTATGGAACCGTTCTTATTGGAACGATGCAAGCCTATGGAGTCACCATCTTTCTTGAAAGTATGACTGCAAATGTAGGCGGTGGAATTGTTCACGTGATCCCTAACCCAGGACTGATGTTCAAATTTACTGCGATTATTTGTTTAGTTACCGGTGTGATGCTAATGATGTGGTTTGGTGAACGGATCACTGAACGTGGTTTGGGGAATGGTATCTCTTTGATCATTATGGTTGGAATTATCTCAAGATTCCCTAATGTGGTTCTTAGCGAGATTAACTACATCCAGTTAGGAACTCGCGGAATTCTTTCTGAAGTTATTCTGATTGCACTTATGTTCGTAATTGTTGGATTCGTTGTATTACTGACACAAGGAACGAGAAAAATCCCCGTTCAGTATGCTAAAAAAGTAGTCGGAAGAAAAGTTTATGGTGGTCAGTCCACACATATTCCGTTAAAGATTAATACTGCTGGTGTGATGCCCATTATTTTCGCTCAGTCAATCATGTTTATTCCAAGTACAGTTGCAACCTTCTTTAGTGATAGCGAATTTATGCAAGGCGTTATGAGATGGTTCTCGTTTGATCATCCTTTCTATTGGGTTGTTTTTGGAACAATGATTGTGTTCTTTACCTATTTCTATACTGCAATTGCATTTGATCCTGTACAAGTTTCTACAACAATGAAACAACAGGGTGGATTTATTCCCGGTGTACGCCCCGGTAAGAAGACTGCAGAATTTATCGACAATATTTTGACGAAGGTTACATTGCCCGGATCATTTTCTTTGGCATTTGTTGCGATCTTCCCTTATATCCTGATGAACTTTATGGATATCGGTTATGACTTGGCTTCGTTCTTTGGTGGGACAAGTCTTCTGATTATCGTTGGTGTGGCTTTAGATACATTACAACAGATGGAATCTCATTTAATGATGCGTCATTATGATGGATTTTTGTCCAAAGGTAAAATTCGCGGACGGAAACGAATGTAATGGTAAGAATCCGCACAACACGAGAGATACAGTTAATTGCACAAAGCAGTCAGATTGTCGCTGACACTTTGGAAATGCTGTCAAAGTATATGATATCAGGTATCTCTTTGTTGGAATTGGATCATAGAGCGGAAGAATTTATTGTATCACAAGGTGCCAGACCGGCCTTCAAAGGATATATGGGTTTTCCATCAACACTTTGTATTTCAATAGATGATGAAGTTGTTCATGGTATCCCTACGGATCGAAAATTAGAAGAAGGACAAATCGTCAGCATCGATTGTGGAGCAGAAAAAAATGGCTATTATGGTGATCATGCCAGAACGTTTGCGATAGGAGAGATTGATCCTAATAAACAACGTTTGATGGATATCACTCATGAAGCACTGATGGTTGGGATAGAAGCTGCCAAAGTAGGAAATTATGTTTCTGATATTGGTCATGCTATTCAAACACATGTTGAAAAAAATGGTTATTCCGTGGTTAGAGAATTAGTTGGACATGGAATTGGAACAGATTTACATGAAGACCCTCAGGTACCAAATTTTGGTTTACCAAAACAAGGGCAAAAATTAAAATCGGGGATGTGCATTGCAATTGAACCCATGATCAATATGGGAACGAAAGACGTAATTACGGATAAAGATGGTTGGACGGTTAGAACGAGAGATGGAAAATCCAGTGCGCATTATGAACATACGATCGCTATACTTGATAGTGGAACGAAAATATTGAGTCAAGGAACGAATCATGGCTAAAGAACAACCTATTACAATAGACGGTGTTATAAAAGAGACACTTCCAAATGCTATGTTTCGTGTAGAAGTAGAAATTGGTGAAAACAAGCATGAGATTTTAGCACATGTAAGTGGTAAGATGAGAATGCATTTCATTAAGATTTTGCCAGGGGATGTGGTTACACTGGAACTGACTCCGTATGATTTAAGTCGCGGTCGAATAGTTTATCGAAAGAAATAGGAGAAAAATGAAAGTTCGTCCTTCAGTAAAAAAGATATGTACAAAATGTAAGATCATTCGCCGTAAAGGTGTTATTAGAGTGATCTGCGAAAATCCAAAACATAAACAAAGGCAAGGGTAGGAGTATATAGTGGCGCGTATTGCGGGTATAGATATACCAAAAGATAAACAACTTGCTTATTCTCTGAGATACATTCATGGAATAGGTTTGACATTAGCGAAAAAAATCTGCGATGAAGCAGGTATTGCTTATGATATCCGAGTTAAAGATTTAAGCGAAGAACAAGAAATTGCAGTTCGAAAAGCGCTGACAGATTTAGGGATTCTTGTCGAAGGTGAAATTAGATCCGAAACGGCGATGAATATTAAGCGTTTAAAGGATATTGGATCCTACAGAGGTCTTCGTCATCGTAGAGGGATGCCTGTGAATGGTCAAAGGACCAAAACAAATGCTCGTACGAGAAAAGGCAGAAAACGTACGGTTGGTATGGGGAAAAAAGCAGTTGGAAAGAAAGGGTAATTAGTTGGCTAAACAAAAAGATAGGCGTAAGAAAAAGAAAAAACGTTCCGTTGAACCGATCGGAATTGCTCATATTAAAGCAACTTTTAATAATACGCATATTACATTTACAGACAAATTTGGAAACGTCATTGCTTGGGCAACAGCCGGCACTTCCGGGTTTAAAGGATCAAGGAAAAGTACTGCTTATGCTGCAACGATTGCCGCAGACAATGCTGCAAAAGAAGCAATTAACATGGGATTGACTACGGTAGATGTCAGAGTAAAAGGTCCAGGCCCTGGACGTGAATCTTCCATCCGTGCTCTAGGTGTGGCTGGTCTTCAAGTTACTTCAATTACGGATATCACACCACTTCCTCATAATGGTTGTCGTCCTCCAAAACGTAGACGTGTATAATAATTTAGGAGAAAAGCTGAATGGCTAAATATATTGGTTCAAAAGGGAAACTGGTCAGAAAATTTGGTGAAAATATTTTTGGCAATCCCAAATTTGATAAACTATTAAACCAAAAACCATATGCTCCAGGGCAGCATGGTCAGAGCAGAAGAGCAAGGTTATCAAACTATGGACTTCAGCTAAAAGAAAAACAAAAGATTAAAATGACCTACGGGGTTATGGAAAAGCAATTTAGGAACTACTTCAAAAAAGCTGAATCTATGAAAGGTGAAACAGGTACAAACTTGCTTCAACTTTTAGAAAGACGGTTAGATAATGTGGTTTATCAGCTTGGATTTGCTCCCACAAGACCCTCTTCCAGACAATTAGTCAATCACGGACATTTTCTTGTGAACGGTAAAAAAGTGAATATTCCTTCATTTTTAGTCAAACCGGGAGACATAATTCAGGTCCGGGAAAAAAGTCGTAAAATTGATATTATCCTAAATGCTATGAAAAGGATCAAAGGAGATATTGATCTGCCATGGCTTGAATTAGATAAAGCAAAAATGATCGGAAACTTTTTAGAAATTCCTGAAAGGGACATGATGAGTCAAACGATCAACGAACAATTGGTTGTGGAATTATACTCCAAATAATAGGAATAAGGATTTAATTAAATGAAAACAGATACAGAATTAAACATCAAAGTAGACGATACTGCCCTAACCGAAACATTTGGTAGCTTTAATATTCAGCCACTTTTCAGAGGATATGGTGTTACCATTGGAAATGCATTACGTCGAGTTCTTATGACAAAAATGCCTGGAGCTGCTATCACCAATGTTAAAATTGATGGAGTACTCCACGAATTTTCTACAATTAAAGGCGTTAAAGAAGATGTGGCCGATATCTTAATGAATTTGAAAGGAGTACGATTCAAATTATTTGAAAGCAATCCTGATAAAGTTCATATTAAAATGAGCGGTAAAGGCGTGTTAACTGCTAAAGCAATTCAAGATGCAAGTGATCAATTTACCATTCTAAATCCAGACCACTATATTACTGAACTCAATGATCAAGGTGAGATCGATATGGAGTTATGGCTTGGAATCGGTAAAGGATACGTCCCCTCAGAAGAAAATGAATTACTGAATGCTCCCATTGGAGTAATTTCAATTGATAGCATCTTCAATCCGGTAACAAAAGTGACATTCAATTCAAATCCGTTGCCCGGTGTAAAAGAAGATATTGAAGAATTAAATATCGAAGTGACAACTGATGGCTCAATTTCACCAAAAGATGCAATCAGTTATTCAGCCTCTGTACTTGTCGACCACTTAAGATACATTGAAGCGATCGCAAATCCGGAAGTATTGGAAGTCACTGAAAATCTAAATGAAGAAACATTGGCCATTCAAAATCTGTTGAACTCAACGATTGATGAAATGGAGTTGTCTGTTCGAAGTTATAATTGTTTAGTTGCTGCGGGAATTAAATATATCCATGAGTTGGTTTCTAAAGATGAAACAGAAATGCTTAAATACAAAAACTTTGGACGTAAATCTCTTACTGAACTAGTTGAAAAACTAGATGATATGGGATTAAGCTTTGGAATGGATGTTCAAAAATATTTAAACGAAGAAGTGTAAATTAGTCATATGAGACATTTGAATTCAAAACGAAGACTCGGTTTAAGCTCAAAAAGCCACAAGAAGGCGATGATGAATAATATGGCCGTTTCTCTCATACAGCATAAAAGAATTAAAACCACTCATGCACGAGCAAAAGAGCTCAGACGGTTTATTGAACCGCTTATCACTTTTGCAAAAAGAGGAGATCTTCATGCTCGGAGACAGGTTTTAAAACAGATAAAACATAAAGATGCAGTGCATGCATTATTTCATGATATTGCTCCGGTTTATGAAAACCGTCCGGGCGGATATACTCGAATCACCAAATTAGGGTTTAGAGATAATGATTGTGCAGATGTTTCCATGATTGAATTGGTTGACCTTGCCGGAGCTGTTGAAAAGAAATCCGATAAAAAAGAACCAGAATCAAAGGATAAATCTTAAACAATAGATTCGTGTCTTAATGTTTAAAAAAATAACCCATATAAGGGCAGCATTACTTGTTGCCCTTTGTTTTTTCAACACAACTGAAGGCAACTCAGGATTAAGGACTACTTTTGAGTACAGAGGATTGTGGGTGGTTAGAGATGCTTTGCTGTCAATCCGATCCATTGATGAAACCATTCAGTTTGCGAAAGAGAACAATTTTAATCATCTGTTTGTTCAAATACGAGGTAGAGGGGATGCCTTTTATCGTTCAGAATTTGAGCCCGAGCCTGAGATAATGGATCTCCAATTTTATGATCCGTTGGAATATATATTAGCAAAAGCTCATCAGAATGGTATTATGGTCCATGCATGGATGAATGCCTATGTTGTTTGGTCATCAAAAAAGCAACCGACTTCAGAAAGACATGTCGTTAACAAACATAAGGGGTGGATGGATGGAACAAAAGAAAACCAAACATTCGAAGAACTGTATGCTTTGCGAGGGCCTAATGATGAAGGTTTATACTTAGCGCCGCATCATCCGGAAGTAACGCCGTATTTATTATCTGTTTTCAGAGAGGTCTTGGAAAAATATGATGTCGATGGATTACATTTAGATTATATCCGGTATAAGGATTCTGAATATGGAAAGAATCCGGAAGCATTGAACGCCTATACTAAGATCATGGGAGAGAATCCAAAGGTCTTTTTATCAGTGAACAGTGATATGTCTCAAGGAGATCCGCATTTCACCCGACAATTGACAAATTGGAGTGAGTATAGACGGGAATCAATTACAAATCTTGTAAAAAAGACGAATGAATTAATAAATGAGGTTAGACCCAGAACTATTTTTTCTGCTTCAGTGAAACCGGACCTTTATGTAGCAAGAAACAGGTATTTTCAGGAGTGGGATGTTTGGATTGCCGCAGGATATTTAGATTGGGCAATGCCAATGAATTATTCAACATCTATTCGAGACTTTGCTTCAAAGATAGAGATCATTTATGATAACATTCCAAGCAAATATAGACAGAAAATCATCATGGGGATATCGACTTATAACCAGCCCGGAATTGACACACTGGATAAAATGAGATATACAAGAATGACATTATTCCCGGGATTTTGTTTATTCTCCTACAATTCACTGATCGATAATCCAAATTATATTAAAATATTACACAAGGAATTGCGTAAAGGATCGCTAAATAAGCCTTAAGATTATTTATTATCTTTTACATTTTATCTTCGATAATAATTGTTTAGGAACGAATAATATTCTAACTTTCCCTGCTAAACTAGACTCGAAAATACGTGTTTACTCAACTTACAGATAAATTTGATACAATTTTTCGCAATCTGAGAGGATTGGGGAAGATTACGGACTCGAATATTCAGCAAACCGTGCGGGAGATCCGACGTGTGTTGCTTGATGCCGATGTGAACTTTCATGTTGCTCGTGATTTTATTAAACGAGTACAGGAACGTGCCGGCGGAACGAAAGTGATTAAATCTGTAAAGCCCGGTGAACATTTTATTAAAATTATCCATCAAGAGTTGATTGATCTTCTCGGGAAGAAAGTTCAACCCATTCAATATGCAAAGAACGGACCGACTATTATTTTAATGGCTGGATTGCAGGGATCAGGAAAGACAACAACATGCTCCAAGTTGGCTTATCGCTTAAAAACCGAAGGTAAGTCATCGTTATTGGTTGCAGCGGATGTGTATCGTCCCGCAGCGATAGATCAATTAAAAGTGTTGGGTAAAAGAATAAATGTGCCCGTCTTTTCTCTGGGAACAATTAACCCCGTTGAGATTTGTAAAAAAGCGATCATTGAAGCAAAGCATAATAACATTGATGTAGTTATCCTTGATACCGCCGGTAGATTACATATTGACGATAATATGATGGCAGAAATAAAATCAATTTCAGAAAAAGTATCACCAAATGAAATACTATTTGTTGTTGATGGAATGACCGGACAGGATGCAGTTCAATCTGCGTTGACATTTTCTCAAACATTACCATTAACAGGTACAATTCTTACAAAGATGGATGGAGATGCTAGAGGGGGTGCAGCCGTATCAATCACTGAAGTAACTGGTGTTCCAATTAAATTTATTGGTGTTTCTGAAAAAACTGATGGATTAGAATCTTTTGATCCAAAACGTATTGTCGATCGGATTCTAGGATTTGGTGATGTGATATCCCTAGTGGAAAAAGCCGAATCTGTGATGAAACAGCAAGATATTGATTCTATTCAAAAAAAATTACATAGTAACACGTTTACACTCGAAGATTTTAAAGAACAAATACAACAAATTAAACAGATGGGACCGGTGGACCAATTATTAGGAATGGTTCCCGGTATGAATCGAAAAATGTTGAAAGGGTTAAAATTTGATAATCACCAGATGAAATGGACGGAAGCTATCATTCAATCTATGACACCCGGTGAACGGAAAAATCCACAAATTATCAATGGTAGTCGACGACAACGAATTGCAAAAGGATCAGGTCGTTCGGTTCAGGAGATTAATCAGTTGTTGAAGCAATTCACGCAGATGCAAAAAATGATGAAAAAAATAGGAAAAACGAATTTGCCACATAAACTAGGAAAACAAATGAACTTAGGGCAATTTATAGGATTAACTTAAAGGAGAATACGATTGGCGATTAAAATCAGATTAAAGAGGATTGGAAGAAAAAACAGACCATTTTATCGTTTGGTTGTGATGGATACTAGAACGAGAAGAGATGGTGCCGCAATCGAGGAATTGGGTTGGTATGATCCGATTTTACAGGATAAAAGTAAAAACTATTCATTAAAAGAAGAGCGGATACTCCATTGGTTAGGTGAAGGTGCTCAAACAAGTGAAGTAACTCATCGGTTATTAAAACGAGCAGGGCTATCATTGCGTTGGCATTTGATGCGTCAAGGATTGGATGAAAAATCCATTGAAAAAGAGATGCAAAAATGGGAGTTGAATAAGGAAGAAGCTTTGAAAAAAGCGAAGGAAAAATCGGTTAAGAAGGAAGAAGTAAAAGCCAAGGAAGTTGAAGAACCAAAAATTTCTGTAGAAGAACCTTCAGAAGAACCGAAAATTGAACAAGCAGAAGAAGCACCGACTGAAGAAGAACCAAAACAGGAAACAAAAGCAGAAGAACCTAGCGTAGAAGTTGAAACCGAACCGGAAACGGAATCTGAAGCTGAGGTTGCACCTGAGCCTGAGTCAGAACAAAAGGAGACGACTTCTGAAGAAGAATCTGCTCCGGAAAAAGAGAATTCAGATAATGTGAAAAATGATGTAGTATCTGATAGTACAAACGAAAACGATTCAGAAGAATCAGAAACAAAAGGTGATAAAGAGTAGTTATGATGACAAAGGAGGAAAAAGCTATGCAGGAATTCATTGAAACGGTAGTTAAGCAATTAGTTGATAAACCAGATGAAGTTTCTGTAAATATCGTTGAAACAGAAAAACAGATCATCTATGAACTATCCGTAGGTGAAGGCGATTTTGGAAAAGTCATTGGTAAGAAGGGTAGAAATATCTCTTCTCTTCGATCTCTTGTCTTTGCGATAAATGCAAAACAGGGTGGAAAACGCGCCCGACTGGATGTAATTGATCAATAATGAAAAAACTGTTTGCCATTGCCCAGATAACAAAACCTTCCGGATTGAACGGTGAAGTAAAAGTTCGCCCTTTATCCCGGTACTTTAACGACTATGTTCTTCAAAAACAATTATTCCTTGGTGAGTCCGAAGAATATAGTAGACACGTTAAGTTGAAGAATGCGATCGGTGCTGGTAAACAAACACGTTATCATTTTGAAGGAATAGACTCAAGAGATGAAGCCGAATCTATGATCGGACAATTAATATTCGCTTCTGTCCCGGAAACAGATAGAATTGTGTGGGTTTCCGCTGACATAATCGGATTTATGGTTGTTGCAGAAGATGGTAAAGTGATCGGAGAATTGTCGGAGATCTTATGGTTGCCTTCAAATGATATCTACGTGATAAAAGACGGAAACAGAGAATTATTAATCCCGGTAATACCTGAGATTGTGAAAGAAGTGGATATGAAATCTGCTATCATTCTCATCTCTCCTATGGATGGTCTGCTCGATTGAAGCAGATCGCAATCATTACACCGGTTCCGGATTTAATCACAACTTTGATTCAAAATAGCATGCTTCGGCGTGCTGAAGAAAATAATATTGTAAAATTCTTAGTGATACCATTAAGGGATTTTGCAGAGGGTAATTATCGTCAAATTGATGATACACCCTTTGGCGGTGGAAGTGGAATGGTCATGATGCCTAAACCATTATTTAAGGCATTAGACCATACAATTGAATTGATGGGTAAAACAAAGGATATAAGGATTGTATACCCTTCTCCGCAAGGTGAGAAATGGACTCACGAAACTGCGTTGGAATATGCAGGAGTGGAAAAAGCTATTTATATTTGTGGTCATTATAAAGGAATTGACGAACGCGTGATTGAAAAATATGTCACTCACGAGTACTCGATCGGGGATTTCGTCGTAACGAGTGGAGAATTACCCGCTTTATTAATGATCGATAGTTTTGTCAGATTGATTCCTGGTGTGTTAAACACGTATGAATCAGCGATGACAGATACATTTGCAGATGATCTGCTAGACGCACCATATTATACGCGTCCCAGAGATATTGAGGGCATGGAAGTCCCTGACGTGTTGGTGGAAGGTCATCATAAAAAAATTGAAGAATGGCGGCATTCAGAAAAAGTAGAGAGAACAAAGAATCGTCGTCCCACAATGTGGAAACAATATTTAAAAAAACATAAATCTTCGGAGAAAGAAAATGAATAAATTAACGGAAGCAACAAAAGAATTTTTACGAACAGACATTCCAGATTTTGCTCCTGGCGATACGGTCTCAATTGATTTTAGAGTCATTGAAGGAGGAAAAGAAAGAATTCAGCAGTACAAAGGTGTTGTAATTGGTCGTAAAGGCAGTGGGATTGAAGAAACATTTACGGTAAGAAAAATCTCCGGAGGTATCGGAGTTGAAAGAATATTTCCACTCCATACACCTATGATCTCATCATTATCAATTGTGAGACGTGGTAAAGTACGAAGAGCTAAATTAAATTATCTTCGAAAACTAACGGGTAAAGCCACACGTATTACTGAGAAAAGATAGGTAAAATGACACATAAAATTATGCCCTCATCCCGGTAATGGTGTGAGGGCATTTTTTTAAAACAATGAGTGGATACGATTCAAAAATATTAATAGATTTTTCTAAAGCTTAAGGAAAAATCTAATCTTTTTTAAAGGAATAAACAAAGTTAACGAATATGGCATCAGTAAAAATTAAAGATCTCTATCAAGTAGAAAACAAAACAGTGACCTTAAACGGATGGGTTTATAATATACGATCTATGGGGAAAATATGGTTTTTAGTCCTCCGTGACGGTACAGGATTATTACAATGCGTTGTTGTGAAAAAAGAAGTCGATTCAGACATTTTTAATTTAAAAGAACAATTAACGCAAGAAACATCTGTTACTGTGACCGGCTCAGTAAGAAAAGAACCCAGAGCAGTAGGTGGGTATGAATTAGGAGTGAACAGTATTACGATTCATCAGATTGCTAACGAATACCCCATTTCTCCAAAAGAACATGGTACCGATTTTCTTATGAATAATCGGCATCTTTGGTTACGATCAAAAAAACAGCATGCCATTATCCGTATCCGTCATCAAGTGATTAAAGCAAGTCGAGATTTCTTTGATCAAAATGGTTTCACACTTGTGGACTCTCCAATTCTTACTGCAAATGCAGTCGAAGGAACAACAAACCTTTTTGAATTAGGGTATTTTGATCGCTCAGCATATTTAACGCAAAGTGGACAGTTATACCAAGAAGCCGGAGCAATGGCCTTCGGAAATGTCTATTGTTTTGGACCAACTTTCCGAGCTGAAAAATCGAAAACCAGACGTCACCTTACCGAGTTTTGGATGATCGAACCCGAAATGGCCTACTGTGATTTGGATCAAGATATGGATTGGGCGGAAAAATATGTGTCTTATGTTGTCCAATGGTGTCTAAAGCATTGTAAATCGGAATTAGAAATTCTGGAGCGAGATACTTCAACATTAGAAAAAGTACTTCCACCTTTCCCAAGGATAACCTATGACGAAGCGGTAGAGATTCTAAAAGATAACGGAGTTGATTTTGAATATGGTGGTGATTTTGGCGGAACGGATGAAACAATCATCTCTGAGCAATATGATCGTCCTGTTATGATCCACAGATGGCCTGCAGAGGTAAAAGCATTTTATATGAAACGTGACCCGGAAAATAATCATTTAGCTATGGGTGTCGATATGCTTGCACCAGAGGGATATGGGGAAATCGTTGGTGGAGGTCAAAGAGAAGATGACTACGAAACATTGGTTAGCCGTATCAAAGCTCATGATTTACCGATGAAACCATTTGAATGGTATTTAGATTTAAGAAAATACGGATCCGTCCCTCATGCAGGATTTGGTTTAGGAATTGAACGAACTGTTGCATGGATCACCGGCATCAGACATATCAGAGAGACCATTCCATTCCCACGGACTCTATCTCGACTGGAACCGTAATAATGTTTACAAAAAGAATTGCAGTATTTGGCGGACGTGATATTACGGAAGAGATTTATAATGAAACCGTTGAACTTGGTCGACTTATGGCAAAGGAAAATTGGCTTGTATTTTGCGGAGGAGCAGAAGGTGTGATGGAAGCTATTGCCAAAGGTGTAAAAGAAGAGAATGGAACCTGTATCGGGATTCTTAAAGGAGATAACCCGAAAGATGGAAATAAATATCTGACCTTTTCTGTTGCTACTGGAATTGGGATAGCTCGAAATGCACTCTTAGCTTATAATTGCGATACAGCGGTTGCCGTTTCGGGTCATTATGGGACGTTGAGTGAGATTGCTTATGCCTTTCAATTGGAAAAGTCGGTTGTGGGTTATAAGACGTGGTCTTTGGATAACGTGGTAAATGCGGATACTCCCATTGAGGTCATCGAAAAAGTAAAGACTCTTGATTAACTTATGTAAATGGAATATCCTGTTGCAAAGATCACCATCGCTGGAAGAGTCCAAGGAGTATGGTTTCGTGCTTTTACTCGTGATCAAGCAAGAAGAATAGGACTAAGAGGTTGGGTGAAAAATCGGTTGGATGGATCGGTTTATACTGAAGTAACCGGAGAACAATCGGATATTGAAAAATTTATTTTGCAGTTATCAAATGGACCTGAGTTATCTCGAGTAGAGGACGTTTCAGTGGAATGGGAATCCTCTGATCAGACTTTTGATAAATTTGAAATCCGATATTAAATAAATGGATAAGCTATGAAAATTGCATTATGTCAGATAAATGTTATCGTAGGAGATTTTCAATATAATAGTGATAAAATCTTATCCTACTATGATCAGGCAGTAGCTAAAGGTGCTGAATTAGTTGTTTTTCCGGAATTAACCGTAACCGGATATCTACCTCAAGATTTATTATGGGAACCCGGATTCATTTTGCAAAATCAAGTAACACTTGAAAAAATTGCTTCAAAATCAACAATCCCGATGATTATTGGAGCCGTAAGACAAGACGGAAATAAATTATATAATTGTGCTTTTCTTTGTATGGACGGGAAGATAAAAGAAACCTACGATAAAATGTTGTTACCCACGTATGATGTGTTCGACGAGGATCGTTATTTCACGTCAGGAACAAAACCTGCATTATGGGAAATAAGGACCGGATCAGAACCAATAAAGATAGGTGTTCAAATATGTGAAGATCTTTGGGATGAAGACTATCCGACAAAAGTATCGCAACTGTTAGCAAATGGTGGTGCGGAGTTGATTATAAACTTATCAGCTTCACCTTATCATGAAGGACGTCTAACTCAACGATTAAACCTAATTAGAAATAAAACCGCAGCGACCGGGCTACCATTTTTGTATTGCAATTTGATCGGAGGTCAAGATGAATTAATCTTTGACGGAGAATCAATAGCAGTTGATGGAGCGGGTGATGTCCTTGCAATCGGAAAACCATTTGAAGAAGATTTAATACTTATCGACACTCAATCAGAGAATCGTATTACTCCTCCTCGTTTTTGTCGTGAAGAAAAAATATATAGAGCGCTTTGCTTGGGTGTGAGTGATTATTTTTACAAAACAGGTCACAAAGAAGCAATATTAGGGTTAAGCGGTGGGATTGATTCCGCGCTAGTCGCTTGTTTAGCTACGGATGCTTTAGGCGCAGAAAATGTTCATAGTGTCTCAATGCCTTCAAAGTTTTCCAGTGATCATAGTAAAAATGATGCAAAATTGTTAGCCAATAACCTCAATATAGATTATCGTACAATTCAAATCGATGAATTAGTAACCTTATATGAAAAATCTTTATTTCCCGTTTTTTCAAATACATCTCCGGGGATTGCAGAAGAAAATATCCAAGCAAGGGTTCGAGGTAATCTTCTAATGGCTATTGCAAATAAAAAAAACTGGATGACATTATCCACAGGAAATAAAACAGAATTAGCGTTAGGCTATTGTACGTTATATGGTGATATGAGTGGAGGACTGTCAGTGATATCCGATTTGTCCAAAACCGATGTTTATGCAATATCTCGATGGGTAAATAAGAAAGCAGGATACGATCGCATCCCGGAATCGAGCATAAGTAAAACACCTTCAGCGGAATTGAGAGCAAATCAGGTAGATCCATTTGATTACGATAAAGTCAGTCCATTGGTTGATGCGTTGATTGAAGATCGTAAAGGCATTGATTCATTGGTTAACGAAGAAACTGATTATGATCTTGTGTATGATTTGTATCAAAGAATTCGCTTGAATGAGTACAAACGCAGACAAGCAGCACCCGGATTGAGGGTAAGTGGTAAGGCTTTTGGGGCAGGGCGTCGGGTACCGATTGTCAATCATTTTAAAGGAAATAAATAAAGGATACCGAAAATGAAAAAAGGTTTTTTCACCTCTTTCCTTTGCCTTCTTCAAATATTAGTCGCAAAAACAACGCCGGCTGAATATTGGATCGGACTGGATACGAATGAGAAAATTGCGTTTATAAACGGAGCTTATGGAACGATCACGGCAATGAAGACTCATCATGCTCAAGAAGTAAAAAAGCAATATTCTCAACATCCAGGTTGGGTAGAACCCTATTATATTGAACGGTTTTATGAAATTCTTGATGAACATCTTTGTCAAGCTGTAGGGTATGATCTGACGACAATTAGCAGGCATATGGATTCATTATATTCCGGAAGTGATAATGTGAACATTCCTTTGATAGAAGCTCTCAGAATTGTCTCCCTTTCACAAGATGGTGAACAGCGAAAAGCTGATTTGCTATTATTAAAATCTCAGCGAAAATATTCACATACCAATCCTAAATAAGTGTGAAAAAGAAGTTTATTCCTGAATTATTATCTCCTGCCGGAGGATTAAAAAAACTAAAATATGCATTTGCCTATGGGGCGGATGCTGTTTATGCAGGGATTCCAAAATATTCTCTTAGAACGCGTGAAAATGATTTTCGCGAAAAATCATTGATTGAAGGAATTGAGTATGCACATTCATTGGGTAAGAAAATATATTTAACCCTAAACATTTTTGCTCATAATACAAAAATAGACGGCTTTTTAAAGATACTTGACAAGATTGATGAATGGAAACCGGATGGTTTAATTATGGCTGATCCGGGATTGATTAACCAAACCATTAAAAAAATACCTCATCTCCCAATTCATTTATCTACGCAGGCAAATGCGACTAACTGGACAACGATTGAATTTTGGAAAGATCTCGGAGTTGAGCGTATTATTTTACCGCGGGAATTGCATTTAAAAGAAATTGAAGAAATTCATCGAAAAGTTCCGAATATCGATCTGGAATCATTTGTTCATGGTGCTATTTGTATTGCTTATTCGGGAAGATGTTTGATCTCAAATTATCTGAATCATCGAGATGCAAATCAAGGGACATGTACAAATTCGTGTCGATGGAAATATAAGATCAGTGATTCACCGGTATCCATACTTGAACAGGAAAAGCAACAAATCTCCCCTTCAAAGGAAGAAACAATTGCAACAGATCAATCTCTATTTCTTGAAGAAAGAGATCGTATTGACCAAAAATATCCAATTAATGAGGATGAGAGTGGAACCTACCTGTTTAATGCGAAAGATCTTTGTGCAGTTGAGTTATTAGAAGAACTTCGAAATGCCGGAGTTATGAGTATTAAAATTGAAGGTCGAACGAAATCCGAATACTATGCCGCAATGTCGGCTCGAGCATATCACAAAGCTTTGGATTTGGTTTTAGAAGAAAAACCGTTTGATCCATCTATTTTATTGGATTTAATGGCATTGTCTAATCGTGGATATACAACAGGATTTTATACACGCAACCCAAAAGAATTTGGTCAAAACTATACTGAAAGTCGATCTAAAGAACGATTCCGAAAAGCTGTGGGGATGGATTGTAGATGGGAAAAAGAAACTGGATTGATTTGGTTTGATATAAAAAACCGGCTGAAAGTAAATTCAGAGGTTTCTGTCATTACTCCTGAAAAAGAGTATAAAATAAACGTTTCCGACCTCGTGGATCAAAAAGGCAGAAAAGTAGATGTTGTCCACGGGGGTGCAGGGAGAGGAGCATTTCCGTTGGAGTTTGATCCGGGCGAGTTTGCAGTATTACAGCGAAATCTTTATGATGATGAACTGAGTTGATTCCGGTAAATCCGGATAGTATATTGATAAGAAACTTATTTCGTTTGATAGACGTGAACAGGTAAATTAATTCTTAAATCTTAAGGAAAAATAATGAGTTACAAAACGATTATGGTCGCGTTGTCAGGGAAAGGCAATGAAATCAAATTAATCGATGAATCGGTACGGATTAAAAATTCCTTCAATGCGAAAATGGTTGTTATTCATGTTAATGACCCGCATGCCGGTGAAATGTCCATGATGATGGATAGTCCGGGGCATCGTTTTACTGAAGAAGATATCCGTAATTTATTCCGTTCGGCAGGACATGAGGAAGTTGCGAACAGGTTAATCGTTCGTATTATCACTGCAACCTCCATACACAAAGCAATATCTGACGAAGCAAAGGAGACAGATTTGCTGATATTAGGGCATCAAAAAATGAATGTTTTTAAAGAAAACTTTTTTGACTCGGTTGATGAAGGAATCGTTAATCGGGTTTCCTGTCCGGTATTGGTCGTCCCAAAAAATTAATATTAATTAGAAATTAGAGGAATGGATGAGTTATTTAACACATGTTACTCAAACGAATAAATCGTGGTCAAAAGTTGAAGCAGGATTCATTGGGGTTGGTGTTTTTGAAGACGGTATTTTAACAGATCTGGCGAAAGAGATCGATTCAGCTCTAAAGGGTCAAATATCTTCTGCTATTGAGATGGGAGATATAAAAGGGAAATCCGGAAAGATCAGTCGATTCTATTTAGATGGGAAGCGTATTTTTGTTATCGGTCTTGGAAAGAAAGAAAAATGTAATTCAGAGGAGATTCGTAAAGCCGGTGGTGCTCTTGCAAAAGTTGCCACTGCTTTGAAAATTGACAATCCTGCAGTTGAGTGTTTTTGTTCATGCCTCGAAGAAGATCCATGCCAAGCCCTTTCTGAAGGAATCGTAATGGGGAGTTATCAATTTCATGACTATAAAACGAATGAAGATGATGATGAGAAATTTGAACTGACATCTTTCCAAATATTAAATGGGAATAAAGAAAAAATTGAAAAGGGAGCCATGATCGGTGCAGGTGTTTGTTTTGCAAGAGATCTTGGAAATCACCCGGGAAATATCATGACCCCGACTCGTCTTTCTGGAGAAGCCGCAAAAATTGCCAATGAAGGAAATATGAAACTTACTGTTTTTGATCGCGAACAGTTTATTGATATGGGGATGGGATCCTTTGCCGGTGTTGCTAAAGGAACCGATGAACCTCCAAAATTTATTTTGTTGGAATATTTTGGTGGAAACGAAGATGAAAAACCGATCGCTCTTGTCGGAAAAGGATTAACATTTGACAGTGGTGGAATTTCATTAAAAGGTCCTGCGACCATGTTTGATATGAAGTTTGATATGTGTGGGTCAGGTGTCGTATTAGGTGTGATGAAAGCAATAGCCGCAATAAAACCTAAAATGAATGTTATTGCTGCGATTCCTTCTACAGAAAACATGCCCGGTGGAAAAGCGGTCAAACCCGGAGATATCTTAACTGCTTACAATGGGAAAACGATTGAAGTGTTGAATACCGATGCAGAAGGACGTCTAATCCTTGCAGATGCGCTGGCGTATGTAAGTAAACATTATGATCCTGAGTATATTCTAGATTTCGCAACATTAACCGGAGCCGTGGTTGTAGCCTTAGGTCATATTGCCACTGGAATATTGGGGACAAATGAAGACTTGATGGAACGTGTTAAAACGTCCTCAAAAAATACCGACGAAAAAGTATGGCAATTACCGTTATGGAAGGAATACCTTGAGCAAGTGAAATCTCAAATAGCTGATGTAAAAAATATGGGTGAAACGGGGCAAGCAGGAACGATCGCCGGTGCCGCATTCTTGCATGCATTTGTCGGAGAGGATATTCCATGGGTACATTTCGATATTGCCGGAACTGCTTGGGGTGAAAAAGAAAAACCATACGGACCGAAAAAAGGTGCTACCGGGAATGTGGTTCGGCTTGTTTTGGATTTATTATGTACGTAGGTCGTTTAAAGTAATCAGGGAGAAAATATCTTTTGAGTATTTTTATTAGCATTATCGTTTTTGTAATCGGAGTTGTTTTTGGTGCAGTAGCCGTCTGGTTTCTAAAAAACAGAGAGCTCGATTCAGAAGATAAACGCTTAAAAACTATGGAAGCAGTTTTTGGCAATTTGTCTAAAGAAGCATTACAGGAAAATATAGATACGTTTCTCAAATTGTCAAAAAGTCAGTTTTCTGATCTGCTAAAATCTTCGGATCATCAATTGGACGAAAAAAAGAAACTGATTGATGCAAGTCTGAAAGACATGAAGACACAGATGGAAAACCTAAATAAGCGCACCGGTGAGTTAAAGGGTCAGATGGAAGAATCTCAAACAGGGATAAAAAATCTTAATGACACAACTACTCAGCTAAGACAAATACTTTCAAGCTCTCAAGCAAGAGGGCAGTGGGGTGAAAGGATGGTCGAAGATATTTTGAACTTTATTGGTTTAAATGAAGGAATAAATTATCTCAAACAAAAACAAGAGGGCTCCGATCGACCGGACTATACGTTTCTGCTTCCCCGAAATATGCGTATCAATATGGATGTAAAATTTCCATTACAGCATTATGAAAACTATCTATCTACTGAATCCGATGCAGAGAAAAAGAGTTTTCTAACAGATGTTAGAAACCACATTAAAGCGATCGCTAAACGAAGCTACATTGATCCTGCAGGAGGAACGGTTGATTATGTATTGATGTTTATTCCAAATGAGAGTATCTATACATTTTTAAATCAGGAAGATAATGAGTTGATTGATTTCTCTCTATCAAAAAAGATTATTCTTTGTTCACCAATAACTCTATACGCAGTTTTATCTCTTATCCGTCAATCCGTTGAAAATTTTGCTATGGAACAAAAAGCCGGAGAAATGCAAACGTTTATCCGTGCATTTACTGCTCAGTGGACAAAATTTGTCGAAAAGATGGATAGTATGGGAAAATCTCTTTCTACAGTTCAAAAACATTACGATGAATTATCATCTACACGGGTACGCCAGTTGGAAAAACCGGTTTCTAAGATACTGGAGATGAAACTAAATCAGTCTGAAGAAATAAAAGAGATTGAAGAATAGACCGGTGAACAAGATTTTACAACGAGGACATTCAATGAAAATTAAACCACTATCATTAATTATTTTAGCAGCAGGATTAATATACACATGTGTAGGTCCACCTGATGCCGAACATGGATTCGTTGAAAACTTTCCGGTAGTTGTTAATATTGATTCGGTATTTGTCTATACCCTCAGAGGAGAAGATTACTCATTTGAAGAAACATATAATATCCAAATGGATTTAAGTGAAGGCAGGGAGATCACCTCCATTTTAGTTGTGACTGAATATATTGGAAGCATTTCAGATACGTCTCAAATTTGGCTTTTAAATGATCAAGATTTTGTTCAGCAATCTTGGACATTTAGCAGTAATTTAATCCAAGTGGAAACCCAAGCAGTAGACTCTATTTATTATTTTCCCACAAAAGTGATGATGTCAGGAAACCATTTCAGCGGTGTTCTGGAATTTACCTTAACCAGTACCACTTCGTCGGATTAGTCCATATTGGTTGTTGACACATTATCAAGTAGTTCCTCAATCGAATTTTAACAAAATGTCTACCCAATACATACGAAATTTCTGCATCATTGCTCACATAGATCACGGAAAGTCTACATTAGCTGACCGACTATTAGAGGAAACACGAACGCTTTCACAAAAAGAAATGAAAGCACAAGTGCTGGATAGTATGGATCTTGAGAGAGAACGAGGGATTACGATCAAAAGTCATCCTATTCAAATGATGTATAATCATCACGATGGGAATAAATACACATTAAATCTAATTGATACTCCCGGTCATGTTGATTTTTCTTATGAGGTGTCCAGATCATTAGCCGCATGCGAAGGAGCTCTTTTACTTGTAGATGCTGCACAAGGCGTTGAAGCTCAAACGGTGAGTAACACTTATCTTGCTCTAGAAAATGACTTAACTCTTATTCCGGTCATTAATAAGGTTGATCTTCCATCTTCTCGAATAGAAGAAGTTTCTTCACAGATCATTGAGTTGATTGGGTGCGATAAAGAGGAAATTATTCAAGTTAGTGCAAAAACGGGTCAAGGCGTTCAAGATATTTTCAATGCGATCGTCAATCAGATTTCTCCGCCGGTAGATAATTTTGATCAACCAACACGAGCCCTCATTTTTGATTCAATGTATGATAATTATCGTGGAGTTATCCCTTATGTGCGTGTATTTGACGGTATCCTTGAACCGAAGACAACTGCACAATTTTTTGCACATGGGAACACCTATGAAATTACGGAAGTCGGTCATTTTGTGATGAAACAAGTCCCTGCAAAACAATTACGAGCAGGAGATGTTGGATATATCATCGCGAATATTAGAGAAATGGAGCATGTCGAGCCCGGAGACACTTTAACGGTAAAACAAAATAAAGCCGATGAACGCCTTTCCGGATATAAGAAGATTAAGCCGATGGTCTTTTCAGGATTATATCCTGCGGATGCCGATGATTATGAACAACTTCGTTTAGCCCTTGATAAATTGAAATTAAACGATGCATCATTAGTCTATGAACCGGAAACCAGTGAAGCACTCGGTTTTGGTTTTCGTGCCGGATTCTTAGGTTTGTTGCATATGGAGATCATTCAAGAGCGACTTGAAAGAGAATTTAATCTTGATCTGGTCACTACAACACCTAATGTTCGGTATAAAGTACTAAAACAAGATGGAGAAGTAATCGAAGTTGATACACCTGCCAAAATGCCGCCACCCGGAGAAATTCAAGAGATCCTTGAACCAATTGTCGCTGCAGAAATAATTACTCCAAGCGAATATATCGGTAATATTATGACCCTCTGTCAAAAGAAACGGGGTCAGTACAAAACAACCCATTACTTATCGTCTGATAAAGCTCAACTCCATTATGAATTACCGTTGGCTGAAGTGATCTTTGATTTTTATGACAAATTGAAATCCACCACTCGCGGTTATGCATCGCTGGATTATAATCTATCAGAGTTTCGGAAAGGATCGTTAAAAAAATTAGATATATTGATCCATAATGAACCGGTGGATGCATTGTCGATCATTTGCCATGCAGATGATGCCTATCATCGCGGAGTAGCTTTATGCAGCAAACTTAAAGAGTTGATCCCAAGGCAAATGTTTGATGTAGCTATACAGGCTTCACTTGGCTCACGAATCATTGCAAGGACGACTGTCCGCGCATTAAAGAAGAACGTTACTGCAAAATGTTACGGAGGAGATATTACCCGTAAAAGAAAACTCTGGGAAAAACAAAAGGC
Organism: uncultured bacterium; assembly: GCA_964645915.1. GTDB lineage: Bacteria > Fidelibacterota > Marinisomatia > Marinisomatales > JACNKV01 > JACNKV01. Next base: position 10,389 of record CAZYDH010000014.1, on the reverse strand, counting down.
AGGTAAACGACGCATGAAAATGATCGGGAAGATTGAAGTCCCGCAAGAAGCCCTATTAGCAGTTTTACAGATCGATAACGATTAGCTTTTATGACATCCGGTAATAAAAAACGAAAAAGACTTTTTCTTATAGATGGGTATGCTATGCTGTATCGTTCCCATTTTGCATTGATCAGAAATCCATTAATCACAAGTTATGGTTTACATACCAGTGCATTATTTGGTTTTATGAATCAATTGTTGAAACTAATCCAAAATGAAAAACCTGATTATATTGCAGCTGTTTTTGATTCCAAGGAAAAAACTTTCCGTCACGAACGATATCCTGAGTACAAAGCAACTCGTGAAAAAATGCCGGATGAGTTGAAAGAACAATTACCGCATCTTTGGAAGCTGATTAATGCCATGCAGATCATCTCACTTTCAAAAGCAGGATTTGAAGCTGATGATATTATCGGAACATTGGCAAAACAGGGGGAGAGTGCTGAGCTTGACGTATTTATAGTCAGTGGTGACAAAGATTTTATGCAATTGGTGAACGACCAAATATTTCTCTATGCTCCTCAAACTCGGAATAAAGAGACAATCGTTTATGATCGGGAGAAAGTGGAAGAAAAATGGGGAATACCACCGGAAAATATTATTGATCTACTAGGTTTGATGGGAGATTCTTCTGATAATATTCCGGGTGTTCGCGGAGTAGGTGAAAAATCGGCGGTTAAACTGATCAAAGAATTTGGATCGTTGGAATCCTCTTTGGAAAATGCAGAGACAGTTGGAAATAAACGTGTTCGTAACGGATTGTTAGAACATAAAGAAGATGCCATTTTAAGTAAAGAATTGGTAACCATTGATACTGAGGTGAAGTTAGATGTTTCTATTCAAGATTTAATCCGAACTTCTATGGATTATGGAATGTTGGGTGAGCTATTTACCGAATACGAATTCACCGGATTAAAACGACACCTCACTCAACCGAATAAAACTGCACCCGTTAATACTCCTCAAAAAACAAAGAAATATACAACGATCACAAATAAGAAGGATATATCGCAGTATCTCAAAGATCTAAAAAAAGAACAGATACTTTCTGTTGATCTGGAAACTACTTCTTTGGACCCGATGTTAGCAAAGATCGTAGGATTTTGTTTTTCTAAAGCTGAGGATGAAGGGATTTATGTTCCTATTCTATTTAAGGATAAAATAGAGAATCATTTTGGTGAGAATGATCTGGATAGTGTATTAAACATCATTAAACCTTTTTTAGGGGATGAGACGATCCTAAAAGTTGGACAAAATATTAAGTATGATGCTCTGGTACTGAAAAATCATGATGTGCAATTAAACGGAGTCGCTTTTGATACAATGATCGCTTCTTATTTACTTAACCCTGATGGAGGATCACGTAAGTTGGAAACATTGGCATTGGAAAATTTGAATTATCAAATGATGCCGATCGAAGAGTTAATTGGAAAAGGGAAAGCACAGATTACACTAGATCAAGTTCCGTTGGATAAAACAGCCTTTTACGGTGCTGAAGATGCAGATATTACACGACAATTATCACTGATCTATCAAACGAAGATACAAGACCAGAATGCAACTGATTATCTTAAACAAGTTGAACTTCCGCTTATGGATGTCTTAGTAGAAATGGAATATGCGGGTGTATTTGTTGATCGAGAGATCTTATCTGAAATGTCTTTTGAGCTTGGGAAAAAACTCCATGGATTGACTTCATCAATTGTTAAAGAAGCCGGTACAGAATTCAATATCAACTCCACACAGCAATTAGCAAACATTTTATTTGATATTTTGAATCTTCCGACGATTAAAAAGCGTTCTACCGCGGTGAATGTACTGGAGCAATTAAAGCATGTCCATCCGCTACCCGGACTCATATTAGAGTATCGAAAATTATATAAGCTAAAGCATACTTATTTAGATCCGCTGAGTAGTTTAATCAATCCAAACACCGGACGGATACACACATCGTTTAATCAAACTATTGCTGCAACGGGGAGATTATCAAGTAGTAAACCAAATTTCCAAAATATTCCGATACGAACCGAGATTGGTAAGGAGATTCGTAAAGCATTTACTCCGCAAGAGAAAGGTTGGAAACTCTTGTGTGCCGATTATTCTCAAATCGAATTAAGAATTATGGCTCATTTAAGTCAAGACCCGGGGTTGATCAAAGCGTTTGAAGAAGGCGAAGATGTCCATGCTAGAACCGCGAGTTTGGTTTATGGAGTTCCTTTGGAGGAAGTGTTACCGGAAATGCGTCGAACCGCCAAAATCGTAAATTTTGGAATTATGTATGGTGCAGGTCCATTTAGGATGAGTCAGGAACTGGGGATTCCACGAAACGAATCACAAGCAATCATTGATACATATTTTCAGCAATATAATGGGATTAAAAACTATATTGAAGAAACCCTCGAAAAAGCTCGGACTGAAAAATATGTAGAAACAATCATGGGTCGACGGCGTTTGGTTCATAACGCAGATAGTGACAATCGGAATATCCGTGAAGCCACCGAAAGGATGGCGATCAATATGCCCATCCAAGGGACTGCTGCAGAAATGATCAAATTGGCCATGATTTCCATTCAAAAAGATATACGTGATAAAAAATTGAGATCGAAAATGATTCTTCAAATTCACGATGAGCTTATGTTTGAAGTCCCTGAAGACGAGTTGGATATTATGAAGGACATTGTAATACCCAGGATGGAAGAAGCTCTCCCATTAAGTGTGCCGATTGTTGTAGATTGGGGAATTGGAAATTCATGGTTTGAAGCGCATTAATATGAGAGTGTTGATGCTACTATAAACTTCGGTTAATAGTAATTATGATCAGGAAATAAATGGAAGCAAGTGTAACATTAAAAAAAGTAGGAAAACTAGCGGGAGATAAAACGATCTTAGCCGGATTGACCTTTGGGATCGAAAAAGGTTCGTTGGTGGCAATTATCGGTGATAACGATGCAGGCAAATCCACTTTACTCCGAGTGATCGCCGGTTTAGAAAATCCGGAATTTGGACAGATTTTTGTTCACGGATTAGACAGTGTAAAACGACGCAAAGAAATAAGAGAGTATATCGGTTATGTTCCATTAAATATTGACGTCGATCCGTGGCTGACGGTTGACCAGAATATTCGATTTATAGGTTCGTTGTATGGGGTACCGGATACGGAGATTAGTAAACGGATAAACTATTATGCCCATCATTTACACATTACCGATTATCTGTCTCAATTAGCAGGGGATGTATCTTCCGGTATTGCTAAAAAGGCTATGATCATTCGCTCATTGATCCATGATCCATCCATTGTGATCTTAGATGAACCAACAGCCTTTATGGATGCTCAATCTCATCGACAAGTGTGGGATCTGTTAAAGCAATTGAAACAGCAAAAAACGATCATCTATGTTAGTCAAATTCTGAAAGAAGTTGAACAAGCACATGACAGAATTTTGATCTTGGACCATGGTAAGGTTGCATTAGATGGACGGTTAGATAAACTATTGGAATCCACATTGGAATTTCATCAGTTTGAGCTTGAGTTTGAAGAGTTATCTGATGAATTATACAAAACGCTTTGTTTAATTCCAACGGTAGTTACACCTAGCAGGATTAATAATATATTTCATTTTTACGGGCGATCTCGAAAAGTATTTTTCCAAGTACTTGATGTATCAAAAGAAGTTATTATGAAAGATCTTAATATTAAAAAACTTGGATTAGAGGATCTGATGGATTCTGAATTTGCAAGAAAAGGTCTAGACGAATGATTATCAGTTTAATAAAAAGACGGGGATGGTTAATTCAAAAGCATTTATTCCAAACCTTGAGTATTGCGTGTTTGCTTCCTATTATGTTGCATCTGACACTGACAATCCCGTTAAAGGCTATATTTGTCCGGAGTATTTGGCAGATTCCAATAGAACAGTGGATTTTCCCCGGATTGCTATTTATCATCACCACGCTTACAATTTTACCTCACTTATATAGAGATTTCTTCGACCTGAGAATTCATAAAAAATCTCTGATGCCGATGACATTAACGCCTGTTTCAAAGTATAAACTCACGCTCGGGATTTTAACAGTTTCAGTACTGGAATCCGTTATCTTTACGGTCGTTGGAGGATTGATCATCTCTTTAGTATCCGGGATTGTTTTTCCGTGGTACGATTATCTCACCATGCTATTATATTTGGGTATGTATGCATTTTTGATTGGAAATATCATCATTACCATTTCTTTGTTAACTGAGCATGTTTCGACATTTATTTTATTGATATTAGTATTAATTAGTTTTGTATTGTTCGGATCCGGAGTGATTATTGAATATGACTATTATCCGATAGCACTAGGATATATATTACGCTATTCTCCAATTGGGATCATTGTTCATGGTCTTCGGATGCTTTTATTTAGCAGAATCGTTGAATGGACATCTTTTGTTATTCCACTGATTATGATCTTCTTCTGGATCCCATTAAATGCTGAAATATTAAGACGGAGATTGCACCAATGATTGTTTATCTAAGTGGAGCGATGGAAAAAGCAATTGGTGAGGGAGCCGGATGGCGAAAAGAAATGACAGACTGGTTGCGCAATGAATTAGATCACGGTGTTGTTGATCCTGTCGTTGAATCAGAAAAATTGGTTAAATCAACCGGATCTGAAAATTATCGGATTTGGAAGGAGGAAGATATAGAAAAATATCTTACTTTTGTCCGGCAATGTGTAAAACGAGATTTGGATGCTGTGATGCATGAAGTCGATTACATTATTTGTCTATGGGATGAATATGTAATTAAAGGCGGAGGAACTCATGGCGAAGTAACGGTTGCCTACATTCATAACATTCCGGTTTACCTGATCAATCAATTGCCAAAAGAAGATTTTAGCAGTTGGATACATGCCTGCAGTACACAAGTGTTTTCTGATTTTCACAGTTTAAAAACATTTTTACGGAATACGTATGGAAAGTAAGATCGGACCAAAAGCGATCATCCATTTGGATCATTTGGTATATAACTATACGCGAATAAAAAATCATATCCAAGGACGTGAGGTGATGGCGGTTGTCAAGGCAGATGCTTATGGTCATGGCGCCGTACACGTAGCAAAAGCTCTAGAGTCAGCCGGAGTTAAATGGTTTTTAGTATTTACACCGGAAGAAGCGATCGAATTACGGGAAAATGGAATTGAGCAAAAGATCATGGTTGCTTGCCGTTTGCATAAGGATTACTTCGAATCGGCCATAAAATATGAGTTTATCTTGAATTGCTCTTGCCTAGAGGATTTTCTTTTACTTAAATCCTATCATATAGAAAATGGTGTTAGTCCTGAGTTTCATCTGAAAATTGAGACAGGAATGAGTCGGCTTGGAGCAAGTCCGGATGAATATGACCAAATATTTGATGAACTAAAGCAAATGAAGGAACTTCGTTGTTCCGGGATCTATTCTCATTTTGCAACAGCAGATGAGGGAGATCTCTCTTATGCAGAATATCAATTAATCTTATTTAAACGAGCATTGGAAGTAGCCAACAAAAAAGAGTTAGAGTTTGATCATATCCATATTTCAAATAGCGGTACTGTTTTGAACCTTCCGGAAGCACATTATAATCTTGTTCGTGTTGGTATGCTTTTATATGGAGCTTTGCCCTCTGATGAAGTCCCTGATGATATTTCCTTAAAACCCGTTATGGAGTTTACCGGTCCGGTTGTGAATGTACGTCGGGTGAGTAAGGGAACAAAGGTTAGTTATGGTGGAGTTTGGAGTGCGCCAAAAGATACCAATATCGCAGTGGTACAAATGGGTTTTGCTGATGGATTCCCCAGACCCTGGTATGAGATGGGATATGTAATGTATAAGGGGGAAAAATACCCGATCGCAGGTCGTGTATGTATGGATCAATTTATGGTAGATTTTGGAGATTTAGTCCCTGAAGTTGGAGATCACATTTTGTGTTTTGGTGAAAATGAACATGGTAGTATAAAAATTGAAGAGATCGCACACTCAACCCAACAGACGACCTACATTATTTTGACCGGGGTTCGCGGACGGACAACTAGAATTTATTCTGATAATTAATTTAATGCCGGCAAGATGATTCAATGAAACGTCTATTAAGAATTCTAACAGTACTCGTATTTCATTGCTTGCTAGTTTCTCAAAACTTCCAGTATAGTAAAATTGAAAAGATTCCAGATCTTTCATTCCTCCCGTATACTTTATCCGGATTGGACGTTTTAGAGCAAATGGATTGTCGTCCATTAGCGGGTAAATCCATTGCAGTATTATGTAATCAGGCTTCGGTGAATCGAAAAGGAAAACACCTGATAGATATTCTTGCTTCGAAAGAAATTGATATTCGGTTTATCCTTATCCCTGAACATGGAATTACCCTTCCCGATAGAGAAGAATTTATACTCAGGAGTGATGAAGAAATCGAACCGATGACCGGCGCAAGGTTTGTTGATCTATTTGGGCGTTATGTCAAACCACCCAATTGGGTTATGCGGGATGTAGATCTGTTTTTAATCGACATCCAAGATACAGGAGTCCGTTATACAACCTACATGACAACCGTAACTAAAATTATGGAAACCGCCGCCGAATGGGAAACCCCAGTAATGGTTTTAGACAGACCCAACCCGCTAGGCGGTTTATCGATGGAAGGTCCGATCCCTAGACCGGAATACCAATCCTTTGAAGCGTATCATTTAGTTCCGATACGTCATGGACTTACTACCGGTGAATACAGTGTGATGATCAATGAAATGGGATGGATCAAAGATCTTGGACGAGTCAAGTTAACGGTGATCCCGATGATCAACTGGACGCGATCTATGTGGATGGATGAGGTCAATAAAAATTGGACTCCGATTGAACCAAGCCTGGTGAATTTAGAGACATCTTTGATCTATGCAGGGGCGGAGTTAGTAAAAGGGACGAACTTAAGTTATGGGCTTGGAACCGATAAATCATTTCAGGTCGTTGGAGCGCCATGGATCTCGGAGAAATATCTATCTGATCATTTGAACGGGCTGACTTTACCGGGTGTAGCATTTCATCCGATCCGATTTACACCCGACATTGATTTTGAAAAAAACATTCCACTATTTGCAGGTGTAGAATGTGGGGGTGTTGAAATAACGATCACCGATAAAAAACAATTTGAGCCGGTGAAAACAATTGCAGCCGTTATTATGACTGCACACCATTTATATCCCAGAGAATTTCAGTGGGAGGTGAATGGTTATATGGATAGATTATTCGGAGGTCCGTTAATGCGTTTGATGACAGCCCAAGGGAAAGATGCGGATGAATTAGCATCGATGTGGGGTCATGATATCTTAAGATTTGCAGAGTTTCGAGAGAAATATCTATTTTATTCAGAATAATAATAAAATAAACTCACCAAGAGTATTCAAACAAGATATGCTATAAGTAAATAATTTTTAATGAATCTAAGGGGCATTAGGTAATGGATGCCCCTTTTTTTATTCAAAAACTCCTTAAGAAAATATAAATTATCAATAAAATTTTGATATATTTATGGAATAAAATATAATATTATATAATAATGCACTTGCATTAAATAATATGTTGTTATAATATTATGGAGGGAATCATTGGTTCCATTTACTTTAATACCAAAGGAGTTCAAAATGAAAAGTAAAGTGTTCCTTCTTATACTCAGTTTAATTGTACTGTTCGTTGCCTGCGAATCTAAAGTTACCTCACCCAATACTCCTCTGGTTTATAAAGGAATAACCGTTAGCGAAACCACACCGGACTTTATCGGTGGAAACCGTTTAGCTAAAACAACTGAATCCACAGCACAGATTGAATCTGACCCTCCTTATGGAACGGTATATGGTGTTGATACTGATCCTGACAATGTATATTTATCAAATGGAAGTGAAGTCCTTCCTACAGGTTCTTGGACAGATCAGGTTTATCAGGAAACATACAAAACGACTTTATTCAGTAAAAGTACAGCTCAGTTTGATGGATTGACCACCGTAACGATCACAGACGCTGTTGATTGTTATTATTTAGATGCAACCGGAATTTGGGTTGAAGTCACTTCGGATATTACCGTTGAAACAACAGCAATAAAGACGGGTGTGAACGGAACCTGTTCGATTGAAATTCAAACAAAAAGTGAATTTCCTGGAGATGGCCCTGAGTGGGATTAACATTATAGTTTTCTATGAATAATAAATATATAGTTCCAAATTTTAAATCACTTATAGATTATTATAATGAAGTGGGTTTTTATGATCTAGAAAAATTGAAATTCCTTAAAGGAGAGTTTCGACTTGATAATATAGAAGATGTCGGGACTCAAGTATTGGTTTTAACGGGACTTGGTAAACAATATATATTAGAAGGAAAAATAGACGAAGCTTATAAAGTATTCATAAAAGCTAAGTCAATATTGTTATTTAATATTTCAAATATTCATACCGATATTATTGCTTTTTTCTACTTTGAATACAGTCAACTTTTTATTGTGTTTAATGATAAAAAGGGAAGAAAATATATAGAAAAAGCATTAACATATGTTAAATCAAAAATATTATTCACTCAAATCAATTATATAAGTTTCAAATATTCACCTCATACTAAAGATGAAAAATATATTTCTGATCTAATCTCACAAGTTGATCAGTTAAAACAAGTTGGAAAATATTCTATATATATTATGGGACTTTTTCGTATTGGGATTGCGTTTAAAAATATCAATGATTACATGAATGCTAGTCAATATTTTGGCATTGCATTAAAAGAATCTAAAAAATATGGACTAAACCATATTGGATATAATATACGAAATTCAATTGGGCATTTATATATTTTACAGAACCAATTAAATAAAGCAATCACATACTTGAACATTCATAAAAACGATACCGAAAGCTATACCACTCGTACTTTAATGATCGAAAACATTGCTTACGCCTATTACCTGATGAGAGATTATGCCACAGCTTCTGAGGAGTTTTTAGATGCTTACAATTTGGCGAAAATAAACGGTGTCATCCAGCAACTTCCCATCCAATGCTATTATCTTGGAAAATGCTACGATCAGTTAAATCAACCCAGACAGGCATTAGCCTATTATAAACTAGGTTTTGAGAACACAAATGAACATCTAAAGATGGGATTTTCTTATACAGGAGATAGAAAACTAGCGGTTGAAGCCTATATACAGTATTTGGAGAAAGTAGCTTACAGCAAATTCAAAGACAGTCCAACCGAAGATGTATTTCAGTTTGCATTAGGAAAAGCATGGAAAGAGATCACTCACCTTTTTCAATATCATCTACTAACTGTACATATACGTAGAGTCAATCAAAATGAGGATCTATTCAAAACGTTAGAAATGAAAGAGTCTACTTTCTTTGCAATCAAATCCAGATTGGCTAAACATAGCTTTACACTTCCGAACATGAAGGAAGTATCCAAACCGTTTGATCCGGTTCATAAGGTAGACCCACTTATTTTATACATTGAGAACAATTTGATGAATTTTGATTGGAAAGAAGCCCACAAGCGCTTTGAGAAGGACATCTTTCGGTTCTTGTATCAGCAGTACGGATTTCAGAAGAAGCGATTAGAAGATGTATTAGAACTAAGCTATTCCAGTGTGTGGGCGAAGATGAAAATAATTGAGGGACCGTATACAGAAAGGAATTAGATAAATAACAAACCCCTTGCTCAGAAGTGTGATGGCTCAAAACAAGGGGTTGTAAAAGCGATTGATTGACTCGGATAAGTCAAAGCCTGATAAATCGGGCTTAACCGCTTTTACAATTTAAGGATAAAAGACAATTTGATGAAAAAGAATTGCAGAATATCGGATTTGGGAATAGGTCATGATCACAACCATATTATACTACACCAATTTAATTTGAAATATATGATCATGACCTGCCCGGGTTCATCTCTGAAATGAAATAATTAATACAATTGATAAAAATAGGAAATAAATAGGTGAATGATCAATATCCATTTCTACAGGCAGAACAGCTATTAATTAAGATAGTGTGGTTGAAAGGAACTATAATTCCAAGAGAAAACCCTGACATCTTTCGTGAAGATATTTGCGGAAGCATAATAAAATATTCAGATCATGGTAATACCAACTCTATTTATGGTTGGGAGATAGATCATATTAAACCTGTCTCAAAAGGTGGTGATGATTCATTGAGCAATTTGCAACCTTTAAAGTGGATAAATAATAGACGAAAAGGAGACACATATCCTTGGTCCGGCTGAGGTGCTTTAAATAATTATATGAGTTCACTCTTAAACATAAATATATCCGTTAATACACTATTAAATAATGGTGT